>CAJUJM010000040.1 GCA_910586755.1 uncultured Lachnospiraceae bacterium | reverse complement strand
GGCTTGCCGTTTAAGGAAGCCGTCTGCTCCGAGAAGTCCAGAAACAGCCGCCCGTCATCGTAAATATCCTTGGCCGGTTTGTGGTGTTCCAGCATGGCGAACATGGCTTTGATTTTCCGCTGCAAGGCTCCGATCACAAAGGGCTTTGTAATGTAGTCTACCGCGCCCACCTCATAGCCCCGTATCTGGTCGCTCTCCTGATCGTTGGCGGTCAGGAAAATTACTATGGTGTCTGGGTGCTGGGGCTTTATCAGCTTGCATAGCTCAAAACCGTTCCCGTCCGGCAGGTTGATATCCAGCAGCACTAAATCGAATTCCCGCTGGCGGATGGTTTCGGCTGCGGTTCTGGAATTTAGGGCAGAAGTCACACCGTAGCCATCTGCGGTCAGGTTATAGGCCAACATCTTATTCAAAAAACTGTCGTCCTCGACAATTAAAATCTGCTTCATATTCTCACTTCCTTTGCTTTTTGCAGATAGTATAACAGGCAAATGTCCGTGAAATGTTACAACAGGAAAATTTCCTCTTTTTCTATGTTAACTCTGATAGAGAGTATATCCAAGTTATATTTCTAAAAAACGCAGAGATAACTCCATAAAGCTATCTCTGTCTCTATTCCCACCCCACAAACCGATATCCGCTGCCAACCACAGTCTCTATATGCCACCCCCGATCTTCCTTCTAATGCTACTCATCACATTTACTACTGCAGCCTGACACTTATCTTCCGGCTTCTTCCAGACCGCTTCGTAGATTGCGGATTGGGAAAGAACCCAGGATGGGTGTGTTTCAAAGACCCTCCGTTTCCTCTTTCGCTATCCTCTCCGTTTCCTCCAACGGAAAATTTGGTATCTCCTCCAGCAGCTTCAATGCTATCTTCTGTTTCAAATCCTCATCCACATAAATTCTCACACTTCCATCCGGCTGCTTCTCCTTCACTGTGGACAGCTCCCTTGATCGTCTCATAATCCAGTAAATTCCGCTGATTGTCCATAGCTCCGTACCTCCGGCTAATTGATTTCTTACAGCATACCATATCTTCATGAAAAAAAAGCACCCGCCAGTCATTATCAATACTGACAGATGCCCTCATCCTTAATACACCTCATCAAAATATCCAATGAATATGGTCATCCGCAACAGCCCGTCCTTAATTGAAAACGTTACATTCTCCGCCCGTTCTGCGATTTCTTTTAGCAGCGTCAGTGCCTCCCTGTCACAGAACTCAAAATGTGACTGATACAAATCAATGGTCGCCTGCCATTTCTGGTAATCCACCTCGCCCCGGATTTTCCCGCCAAATTGCCTGACATAAGCGTCACACTCCCCAAGCAGGTATTCATAATCTTCTTTTTCTTTGGGAACCACACGCTTTGGGATTTTGTCCATTTCTTCTTTATACACCTGAAAGAATCCAACATCCATCAAGGTGTCCAGAAAATCCTTTCCCTTTGCCTTATCGCTTCTCTCCCGGAATTCCTCTCCATAGTCCTTTTCGTATACTTCATTTTCCATGTTTCGCACCCTTTCCTGTAGAACAATTTACCACTACGGGTAGGATGTTACCATAGATTTCTTATTATTCGTTGTCATGAAAGATAACTTTATAGGACTATATTGATAACTTTGTTTGTCTTACCTATGTATCTTAAATCCCGAATCCTTCTGCCCATGCTTTCAGTTCTTCCGCACTTGCATCCGCAGAGAATCTCTTTCCTTCCTTTAATTCTGCTCCCGGACAGGAAACCGCCAGCTCCTTGTTTGTGTTTCCCATACCGCTGCTGCCAGAAGTTGCCAGTGGAATAATCGTCTTTCCAGTCAGATCGTATTGCTCCAAAAACGTGTTCACAATAGTCGGGGCGACGTACCACCAGATAGGGAAGGCTGTGAAAATCACGGAATACTGCTGTATGTTCTCTACTTTGTTTGCAACAGCAGGACGGAATGACTTATTATTCATTTCCACACTACTGCGGCTCTTTTTATTCATCCAGTCCAGATCAGCATTCGTGTACGGAACCTCCGGCTGGATCTCATGTAAATCTGCTCCGATAGCCTCTGCAAGCCGCTTCGCCAGTTTCGCTGTTACGCCGCTGGCACTGAAATACGCTACTAATACCTTGCTCATGATCAATACCTTACCTTTCCTGAAAATCATATTTTATCGCTGTGTTTTACCATAGAATACCATAAATCCAAGGCAAATGCACCCTATCGTTTTTTGAGTAGGGGCTATCGTTAAAAATGCACCCTCAAAGGGTGCATTGTATCAATTTATGGTACGCAAGCCAGTGAGACGGTATGCCAATAATCATCAATACATAATAGGTTTATTTACTAAAAAAGCCTGGAACCATGCGGTTTTCAATTTACCACATAGCTCCAAGCTTTTTGTCCTGTAAAATTTCTATTGTTTTCTGGTCCTTTTCCCCATGAAAAAACTTTTCCAGCACCTTCTGAAATACTTCACACTCCGGTTTCACCAAAGCAAATAAGGTCATGGAAGATTTCAATTTCAGATCATCTGGCCATCCCATCACAGCGGTCGCGTCATCGGAATCCACATCCAGTAATGCCTGCGAGATTTCAATGAGATTACTACTAAGTGTGTAATCTTCCATATATGCTTTCGCTTCAGCCATATCCTTGATTGCATAATATCGAGCAGTTTCACTGTAACCAAGTCCCGCAATCTGTGGAAAGATAAACCACATCCAATGGCTACTCTTCCGCCCGGACTTTATCTCCTGCAGGGCAATCCGGTAATAAGTCTGCTGTGCGATCAGAAACCGCTCTAAATCGTTGTTCATTCTCTATTCCACCTCCCGGTCTGTTATCTAAAACTCCATACAACTCTGTATTCAAAAAGAGGCTGTATCACTTAGCAAGTTCTGAAAGCGTGGCACCAGTAATACGGTACACGGTCCAATCAGACATTGGTTCTGCGCCAAGGGACAAATAAAAGTCAATACTCGGCTTATTCCAATCCAGGCACCACCATTCCAATCGTCCGCAGTCGCGCTCAACTGCAATTGCTGCCAGCTTCTTTAATATGGCTTTACCATATCCTTTTCCCCTATACTCTGGCCGTACAAATAAGTCTTCTAAATAGATCCCGGCTCTGCCAAGAAATGTGGAAAAGTTATGGAAGAAAAGAGCAAACCCGATTTCTTTGCCATCTGCAACCGCAAAAATAACCTCCGCTTTTTCTCTGTCAAAAATCCACTCTTCCAGTGTTTTCTCATCAGCAACAACCTCATCCAGCATTTTTTCATAGGCTGCCAGCTCTTTAATAAAACTTAGGATTAATGAAGTATCTTTTCTTTCTGCATATCTAAAGTTAAGTTTTTCACTCATTATTGAAGCACCTCACACCGACCTTAAAATTTTGCATTAGCTCAGGAAATCCTCTACAAGAGTATATGACAACAGCTTAAGCAAACGCTGCGGTACCGGATTTTTCCCGTACTCCCAATCTTCCAGTGTTCTCATTTTTATCTCATACTGCTCGCAGAACTGCGGACGCAACATTCCCAAATATTCTCGAATATCCCTAATGCCCATATGAGCGGCATCATATATAAACCGCAGCAACAGCACAATGTTATCATCTGGTGTTTTCTTCAGTTCCACATCATCCTCACGGCGTTCTATGAATACATCCACGTTCTCACAACTTTTTGCCTCATCATACAATTCAGAAAACAGCCCAAATTTCATCATCCAACCTCCTTTGCAAACTCTTCCGCCTGCACTTACAAATTACCACGTTCAATGTGGAATGTCAAATCATTTTCCACGTCAAACGTGGATTTTTAAATCTCCATTAGCAGTGATGATGTCAAACCAAAACAGCCAGGATAACAGACTCTCCTACTGATACCCTGACTGTACATTTTTTATCCGTATGCTTTAGCAAAACACTAAACATTTTAGCGAAACTCAAACAATTTAGCGAAACCCATACAATTTAGCGAAACCCCATTTCAACAAATTATCTTTGAACCCCACCCCGGAAAACAAGCCGTCTTACCAAACATATTTCACGAGAAATACAGCAACATTTTTTTGTTTAGTCGGCAGAAACCATTGATTTACTGGGCTTTTTTCGTCAGCAGAGCGACTGTTTCAACATGTTCCGTCCACCCAAACAAATCACATCCCCACGCCTCTTTCGCCTCATACCCCAAAGTCCTCAAATATTTCAAATCCCTTGCCAAAGTTTCAGGGCCGCAGGAAATATACACAACTTTCTCTGGTTCGAGAACGGCTATAGCGTCCATAAATTCTTTGGTGCTGCCGCTTCTTGGCGGATCCATAATAACCACTTGGGCCTTTTCCCCGGCGGCGGCCATCTGGGACATGAATTTCCCGGCATCATTGCAGTAGAAACGGATATTTTTCACCCCGTTTCTTTTGGCGTTCTGGATGGCATCCCGGACCGCATCCGGATTTCGTTCCACCCCAATTACCTCTCCTGCTTTCCCGCTGGCAATGATTCCGATGGTTCCAATGCCGCAGTAGGCGTCAATTACCGTTTCTTTTCCTGTAAGGGCCGCCAGGTCCAGGGCTTTCTGATAAAGGATCTCTGTCTGAACCGGATTTACCTGATAAAAGGATTTAGAAGAAATTCGGAACGTATATCCGCACAGCACGTCCTCAATATATCCGGGGCCGTAGAGAATTTGCTCCTTTTCCCCAAGCACCATGCTGGTACCCCGGCCGTTAATATTCTGGATAACCGTGGTAATCTCCGGGTGGCGCTGGCGCAGGGCCCTCACAAAATTATTTTTGGAAGGAAAAACCGGGGAGGCAGTAACCAAAACCACCATAATCTGGCCGGTGGCAAAGCCTCTCTTAATCAAAACATGGCGCAGCAGGCCGTAGCCTGTATCCTCATCATAATAGCGGATTTTAAAAGATGGGGTTAATGACCGGATTGTCTCTATAATCTCTCCGGATTTCTCATCTTCAATCAGGCAGGATTTTGCAGGGACAATGTGATGGGTTCCGGCTTCATAGATACCGGAGACTGGCCGCCCTTTCCGGTCACAGCCAAATACGGCGTGAACCTTATTGCGGTAATGGTAGGGATTTTCCATTCCCAGCATCCCTTTTAGCGGACAGATATCTTTTAAAAGAAGGGTGAGCTTATCCTTTTTGATTTTTAACTGCTGGTCATAAGTTAAATGAAGATACTGGCAGCTTCCGCACCGGTTTGCCACCGGGCAGGGAAGCTGACGCTTTTTTCCGCCTGGTCTGCTTTCTTCTCTGCTTTGGGGAATATTGCCTTTTTCTGTTCTGCTTTTTCCTGCTCTGCCTCTTTCCCTGTTGGCTTTTGGAACATTACTTTTTTCCTTGTTGCCTTTTCTATTTTTCTCTATCCGTTCCACGTATGAATCCTCACTTTTTCTTTCCTTATTTTCCTCTTTTTAATCCCTTTCAGTATAAATCCAATCTCTGGTCTTTACAAGAACATGATGCAAAAATCACGTAATAGCTTCCTGCTAAATAACTGCCCAGACATACAGCAATTTTTTCCTTGCAATTCTCAATAATTCGCTATAAAATAACCATTACAGCCTGAAAACGTATTGAAAACAAGAAGCTGTGACAATACAGAAAGGATTTGATAATATGTCCCACACAGCATTAACCCAACCTCTTACCCTTACTTTTGGCCGTCCCGACGCCTCTGACTGCGCCTGCCGCCTGGAAAAAGAGATCCGCACTTATGATCTCCTGGATTACCTTGGCATTTTCTACCAGCGGGTGGATCACCCCGCCGCCAAGACCATCCATGACTGCACGGATGTGGATGCTCTTCTGGGAATTTCCATCTGTAAAAATCTTTTCCTTACCAACAGTCAGAAAAACCGTTTTTACCTGCTGCTGATTCCTGGTGAGAAAAAGTTCCGCACAGCAGTATTATCAAAACAAATCGGCAGCTCCCGGCTGTCTTTTGGAGGGCCGGAAGATATGGAACGGCTCCTGGATATCACTCCTGGTTCTGTCAGCGTCCTGGGACTGATGAATGATACAGAGCATCAGGTCCAGCTTCTGATTGACCGGGATGCAGTGGAAAATCAGGAGTTTTTTGCCTGCCATCCCTGTATCAATACCTCCAGTCTGAAGTTTCCCACAGCGGATCTGATGGAGAAATTCCTTCCTTTTGTAAATCATGAGCCAATTTTTGTGGATTTGTGATTTGTAAATCTTCCCGGTAAACGAGCCCCTTTCGTACTGCATTGTGTAAATTCCAATGAATATGTAACGCAATACCAGCCAGACCGCCCTGCCAAAAGCAGAGACATGAAAAAACCGGATACCTCCGCCTGCCAGCCCTCATCAGGGGCGGTAAAGCAAAAGCAATCCGGCTTCTTTTCTTTTACCTATGCTTAAATCTCTCTGGTGGCTTCCTTCAGCCATTCTTTCTCTTCTCCATTTAGGTAGGGAGAAATCTTTTCATATACGTCTTTATGGTACTGATTCAGCAGCTCTACATCCTCTGGGCGCATCAGGCTCTTGTCGATACCATCCAAATCAATGGGGACATAGGTCAGGTATTCAAACTTCATAAACTGGCCGTACTGATTTTTTTCGTCCGTCACACAGACCATTAAATTTTCTGTACGGATGCCGTGACTTCCTTCAATATAGATTCCCGGCTCGTCGGAGGTAACCATCCCCTCTTCCAATATGCAGTTATCCTGACGCTCCGGAACCATCTTCCAACGGATTCCGTTGGGACGCTCGTGGACATTCAGCAGATATCCTACGCCGTGACCGGTTCCGTGATCAAAGTTTAGGCTCCGGCTCCAGAAAGGTTCTCTGGCCACATAATCCAGGTTCAGGCCCCGGCAGCCGTAGAGGAAGCGGACTGCGCCAAGGCGCAGCATACTCATGGCAACCAATGTAAAGTGTTCTTTTTCTTCCTGGGTTAACTCACCTAGAGCAATTGTTCTGGTAATGTCCGTGGTCCCCTCATAATACTGTCTGCCGGAGTCTACCAGGTAAAAGCCTTTTGGCTCCAGCTTGGTATTGGTCTCTGGGGTGGCGGAATAATGGCACATAGCCCCGTTGGCGCCGTAGGCGGAAATTGTGGGGAAGCTAAGGCCCAGGCAGCCTTCCTGATCCTTGCACAGCTCCCACAAATAATCCGAAACGCTGATTTCATCCATGGGGATCTTGCCGATATTTTTCTTTAACCAGTACATGTATCTGGTGACAGCCACACCGTCTTTGATGTGGGCCTTTTTCATATTTTCAATCTCCACCGGGTTCTTTTTGGCTTTCATGAGAGCAGTGGGATTTTGAATATTTATAATGTCATTGGTCTCGTCTAAAAGCTGGGTCAGGGCGAAATTGGCGCGGCTCTTTTCCAGCATAACCGTCTCGTTTTGAAGGCCTTTTACGTCTTCATAAATGTCATTGTACGGGTAAATCTCCACACCGATTCCGGAAAGATACGCTCTCACTTCTGTGTTTACCACAGCCGGATTGATATAAAGTCTGGCCGTGTTGCCGGTTACCAGGAGATAAGACAGCACCACCGGATTGCACTCTACGTCATTGCCGCGGATATTTAACAGCCACACAATGTCGTCCAGAGTAGTAAGAATATGGGCCGTAGCCCTTTTCTTTTCCATCTCGGCCCGCAGATCGGAAAGCTTCTCTGCCGCCTTTTTGCCAGCGTATTTTTCCTCAAGAATCCACACCGGTTCTGCCGGCAGGGCAGGGCGATCTTCCCAGATCATGTCAATCAGGTCCTCCTGGCAGGAAATGGCAATATCTTTCACACCCAATGCATCCTCTAAGCGTTCCCCTTCCTCCGTGTTCATAACTCGGCCGTCAAAGGCTAAGGTCCCTCCCTCAGGAATGTGGGAAAGCAGATATTCTTCCATAGTGGGAACACCTTCCTGGCCCATCTTCTGAAGGGTCACCGTAGTTTCTGCAAGCTGGGCTCCGGCCTGGACAAAATAGCGTCCATCCGTCCAAAGGGCCGCCTCATCCTTTGTGATAATTGCGGTTCCCGCAGAGCCGGTAAAACCGGTAATAAACTCCCGGCATTTAAAGTAAGCTCCTACATACTCAGACTCGTGAAAATCAGAGGTTGGAACCAGATAAGCGTCAATGGCCCGTTCTTCCATTAGTGCTCTTAATTTTGCTAAACGTTGTGGAATGAGATTCATAATTCTGTCTGCTTCTTTCTTATGGTTTTTATAAAATCGCCGGTCAGGCGGGCTGTCCGCCCTCTTCGGCTGTTTTATTTCTGCCGCATAGCGTCTGAAATGGCGGTGGAGATTGCTTCGCTGTAGGTTGGATGAGCCCGCATAGCCATGGAAAGCTGGCCTGCTGTAAGGCCGTTGGCAATGGCCGTTGCCATCTCCCCGATCATGTCAGTGGCCCTGGGACACACAATTTGGGCTCCCACAATGGTATCCGAGTAGGATTCAAATACCAGACGTACAAAGCCCTCTTCTTTCCTGGTAACAATGGACTTGCCGTTCTCTGTCATGGAAAAGTAGCCGCAGCGCACTTTCATGCCGCTGGCCCTGGCTGCCTCTTCGGTAATCCCTACCGTGGCAATCTCCGGCTCGGTATAGATACAGTTTGGCACAATGGGAAGGCTCACATACATCCCTGTGGGAACTACCTCCAGCCTGATTCCGTGGGGCCTTCCAGCAATTTTTTCCACCACATAGGTGCCTTCCGCTGCGGCCACATGGGCCAGCTGAATCCCGGAAACCACGTCCCCTATGGCATATACGCCAGGCTCGCTGGTCATAAATTCTGAATTGACGGCAAGTTTTCCCTGGCTCATTTCCAGAGGCATGTCATCACCTAACAGTCCGTTAATATTGGGCTTTCTTCCCACTGCCATCAGAATCTGCCCTGCCTTCATGGAAAAGCTTTCTCCCCCGGCAACCTCTACCTGGCAGGTCAGCCCGTCCTTATCCTCAATTCGGCTCACTTCTGCGTTACAGTAAACGGTAATATCCTTTTTCCTTAAGGCTTTCTCCAGCTCCTTAGCCACCACTTCATCCATGGGGCCCAGAAGATGGGGGCCTTTTTCAATAATCGTAACTTTAGAACAGAGTGAGTTAAAAATTGTGGCAAACTCCACTCCGATAACGCCGCCTCCGATAATTGTCAGGCGGTCAAAGTTCCAGGTATCTGCCGCTAAAAGCCGGCTGCTGGTATAAACTCCCGGCAGATTGGATCCGGGAATCTCAGGCATCACCGCCATTGCCCCCGTTGCAATAATAATATTTTTTCCCTGATAATACTCCCGGCCCTCGCGGTTGTTCACCTCTACAGTCCGGTTCCGGCGGATGGTAGCCTTCCCCTCTATGTATTCAATGCCCGCCTCATCAAAAAGACGGCGGATCTCGTCCCGGTAAGTCTTTACTGCCCGCTTTTTATGCTGCTGCATTTTCTTAAAGTCAAAGGAAATAAAATCTACCGACACTCCCAGCTCATCACATTGCTGCATCTGCTTAAAACGGTTGGACGCGTGAAGCAGCGCCTTTGTGGGGATACAGCCCCGGTTGACGCAGTTGCCTCCCAGCTTTTTCTCTTCAATCACGGCAGTGTGAAGCCCGTACTCCGCCGCTTTCAGAGCCGCCGTATAACCTCCCGGTCCTGCTCCTATTACAATTAAATCATACTGTTTTGCCACTTGATTTCCCCTTTTTACTTATTTTCTATAAAAGCCCGCCGCCCATAAGCGGCATGCATTCAGGTATGCCAAATGCGCCCTCCAAACTTTTATGCGCGGTGATTCATCCGCTGCCGGGCGCATGAAGGTTTATTGTAAAAGTCCGGACTCAAAAGGCCCTGCCGGAATCCATCCAAAATGCCGGCAGGCCTTATAAATCCCATCTTCTCCAATATCTGCTGTAACATAATCAGCAATCTCTTTTAATTCTTCTACTGCATTGCCCATAGCGATTCCCAGACCGGCGGTCTGAAGAATCTCATAGTCATTCATACTGTCTCCAATGGCTATGGCGTCCTGCGGCTCTACCTGGTAATGACGGCAGAGGCGCTTTAGTCCTTCTGCTTTGGAAGCCTGCTTTTCCACCACATCCGCCCCCATCTTACCGGCAAACATGGGAAACTTCAGCTGAGGAAATTGATTCTCCATATCCTTTGCCCCGGCTTCCTCTCCCATATATGAAAGGGTATGAATCGGCTGGTCCATCAGCTCCCAGGGATCCCGAAACTGCCTCATACATTCTCCCCAGCGCCGGATATCCAGCTGCCGCACCCGATCCGGGTTGATATAATAATCCACATCCCCAATAGTAACACCGATGCAGTAGCCCATCCTTTCCCCGTAGGACAGTACGTTTCTCAAAAGCTCTTTATCCATAAAATGCTCGAAGAAAAGCTGGTCGCCAACGGTAATTTTCGTACCGTTTAGATGAATAATGGCGTCCGGTTTTACAATGTCTTTAAACGGACGGCTGTAATGATTATCCATATCCCGGCCGGTTCCCAGCACGATAGTAAACTTCTCCCGCAGTTTTTCCAGGGAATACATGGCGCTGTCTGGTATGGAAAAGGTGGCGTGGTCTAAAAGTGTCTGATCTAAATCAAAGCTGATGATTGGTTTGGTCATAAGTGTCTCTCCGTAAATTGGTCTTGTGCTTTTCAGGAAACCCCGCATCCTCCTCCAATGCAGTGGTGGTAATAGCAGGAGCAATCCTCCGGCGCAGCGCTGCAGCCTGCTGAAAATGCTTCGTGGCAGTTAAAACCTTCCACTAAGTAAGGACAATCCTCTCTGGGGCAAATCCAGTCCTCCCAGTCCGTGGTATCCGTGGCCGGCTTTACTTCCGCGGATCTATAATAACGCTGATTTTCCTGGTAATGATGTCCTCCCCCATGGCAGCCGCCATGGCCTCTCCCGTGAGCCTCTGCCGTTATCCCTCCGGCAGGTAGAATGCTAAACAACACAATCCCGGCCATCAGAGCGGCAACTTTTCGTCCGCCTGCAAGCCTTGCCCACAATTTTGTCATAATCTTCTCCTCCTTTCAGTTGTACCGGCATGCGCCGCAACACGTCACATGCCAGTTGGTCAGAACTTATTTTATGATGGTGTTATTATATCACTTTCCCCCTAGAACGTCCATATCTTTAGGAAAATCTACGTCTTTTATCTCTTCCTCCCGCCAGGCTTCCACCTGTCTCAGTTCCTTCTGATGGTTTCTCAAAACCTTCTTTCCTCCCTGATCCCCCCTTAATTCCAAAAGCTCCCAAACTGCCTCCGGCGGAAAAGATACGGGATTATACCACTCCCCTTTCCAGGTCAGGCAGGTATACCGGTTTTCTTTTGCTTCTTTTAAAAAGGCGTTGAGAGTACGGACTTCTAAAAAAGGCTGGTCAGAAACAGAGAATACCAGGCGATCAGATGGATGAAAATTGTCTGCCTTCCCGAAAGCCGCACCCTCTATTCCTGCCCGAATCGAATAGGAAATCCCTTTTTCGCTGTCCGGGCTTTCTATGGGGGAGAATCCCAGTCCCCCGGCGGCCTCTAAAATCTTCGGTTCCCTGGAAACAGCCAGAACCCGACAGTCCCCTGCCATGTCCGCCGCCTGCCGCCATCTCTCAAAGCTGTGAAGAAACAAAGGCTTTCCGGAAAAAGGATACAGCAGCTTGTTAACAGGCCTGGGGGAACCTTCCCTCTGAAAACGGCGGCTGTTTCCAGCCGCCAGTAAGATTATATATATCATGACAAAATCTTTCCGTCCTTATCTCCCATGACAATTTTCTCCGGGGTAATGGGAAGTTCCCTGAACCATTTGCCCGTAGCGTTGTAGATAGCGTGAGCCAGGGCCGGAGCCGGGGTATTGATTACAATTTCGCCGATAGACTTGGCGCCAAAGGGGCCTGTAGGCTCATAGCTGCTCTCAAACTCTACCCGAAGCTTCCCCACATCCAGCCGGGTGGGGATTTTGTACTGCATCAGGGAATTTTCGTACAGGCGTCCTCTCTCGTTATATTGAACATTCTCATAAAGGGCCATGCCAATCCCCTGGGCCAGTCCGCCCTCGGTCTGTACTCTGGCCAGATTGGGGTTTACCACGGTTCCGCAGTCCACCACCGCCGCATAGTCTACGATCTCCACGTGGCCGGTCTCCTTGTCCAGTTCAATTTCCACCATACCTGCCATAAAAGGAGGCGGAGATGCAGGGGAACTATTGCTCTCGGTGACGGTCAACGGCTGGTTATTTCCGCACATGCTTTTGGTTCCAATCTCCTGAAGGCTGGCCAGCTTTCCGTCTGACAGGCGGCGGACTCCGCCTCCCTCAAACTGGACTTCCTCCGGGGCCGCATTTAACAGCTCCGCGCCGATTGCCACAATCTGATCCTTTAGTTTCCGGCATGCCTTCTCCACTGCCTTTCCGGTTACGTAGGTGGTACTGGAGGCATAGGATCCGGAATCATAAGGAGAGGAATCGGTGTCTGCCCCAAGAACAGCGATATTGTCCACGGAACACTCCATACACTCTGCCGCCATCTGTGCCAAGATCGTATCACAGCCTGTTCCCATGTCGGCAGCGCCGATGGATAAGGTGTAGTAACCTTCCTCATTCATCTTAATCGTGGCGGAACCCACGTCCACGCCGGAGATGCCGGATCCCTGCATGGCCATAGCAACCCCTACACTGCGGACTTTTCCATTTCCCAAATCCCGGCATGGATATTTTTCATCCCAGCCAATCATCTTCCTGGCCCGATCCATGCAGCGGTTTAACGCACAGCTGGTTGCCGTCTCCCCGTAATAGGCAGGCATCGCCTGTCCTTCCCTTACCATATTCATCATACGCAGTTTTACCGGGTCTATGGAAAGTTTGGCGGCCAGCTCATTGACTGCAGATTCCAGGGCAAAGATCCCTTGCGTCGCCCCGTAGCCCCGGTAAGCTCCTGCTGACATGACATTGCTGTAAACCACGTCATAGGCAAACCGATGGGCTTCCACCAGGCCATACAGAGGAATGGATTTATGGCCGGAAAGCCCTACCGTTGTAGGGCCGTGTTCACCGTAAGCTCCGGTATTGGATAAGGTATACAGATCCACTGCCCGAATCCGACCGTCCTTCATTGCCCCTACCCTTACATGAATCTCCATCTCATGGCGGGGGCTGGACGCAGTCTGACTTTCTTCCCGGGTAAAAATCATTTTAGAAGGCTTTCCTGTTTTCCAGGTAACAAAGGCCGGAAAAATCTCAGCAACCACCGTCTGCTTGGCTCCGAATCCGCCTCCGATTCTGGGCTTTGCCACCCGAATCCGGGATTTTGGAATCCCCAGTGCATTAGAAATAATCCGACGCACATGGAACACAATCTGAGTGGAGCTTAAAATATTCAACCGCCCATACTGGTCAATGGAACAATAAGTCCGGAAGGTCTCCATCATAGCCTGCTGGCAGGCCTTGGTATGATAGGTTTGATCCACTACCACATCACACTGGGACAGCACCTGTTCTACATCCCCATGGCCGCTCACCTGGCTGGCGCACAAATTCCGCTTATTGTCTGCTCCCACCGGACATAAAGACTGCCAGTTTTCCTCCGGATGTACCAGGATTGTATGATCCTTAGCGGTCCGAAAATCCAGTAAGGGTTCCAGCACCGTATACCGCACCTGAATCATTTTCAGCGCCCGCTCCACGGCTTTTTCCGTATCCCCCGCCACAATGGCCACCGGATCTCCCACATACCGCACATGCCGGTCTAAAATCAGGCGATCATAGGGGCTTGGCTCCGGGTAAGTCTGCCCGGCCATGGTAAACCGCTTGTCCGGAACATCTTTCCAGGTGTAAATGGCTTCAATCCCAGGCGCCTTAAGGGCTTTATCAATGTCAATGTCTTCAATTATGGCATTAGCGTGAGGACTTCTTAATACTTTCACAATCAGACAATTTCCCGGAATCATATCATCCATAAAAACCGGCTGTCCTGTTATCAGAGCCATGGCATCTTTTTTGCGGATTGGCTTGCTGACTGCTTTTAAATTCATGGCTGTCCCTCCTTTTTCCACTGTAAAAATGCCTGGATTCCCCGAAGCTGGCCCTCATAGCCGGAGCAGCGGCAAAGATTCCCTGCCAGGTATTCCCGGATGGTTTCCTCGTCCGGATCCGGATACTCCCGGAACAGGGCGATAGCGTTCATCATCAGCCCCGGATTACAGAATCCACACTGCTCTGCCCCCTGATCCGCAATAAAGGCGCCAAACTGGGCTGCCTCCTCCTTTAATCCCTCTAACGTTTCCACCTTACAGCCGTCCGCCCGCACTGCCAGAATGGAACAGGAAAGCACCGGATCTCCGTTTAATATTACCGTGCACAGGCCGCAGCCTGAGGTCTCACAGCCCTGCTTTACGCTGTAGCAGCCGTGAGCGCGAAGGAAATCCACAAGCAGCAGATCGCAGGCCACATCTTCTTCTATCCGCTTTCCATTTACCGTAACGGCAATCTTCATCACTGCTCACCCCCTATTTTCAGAATACACCGCCTGGTCAATACCTCTACCAGGCGTTTTCGATACTCAGCCCCGGCCCGCATATTGGATCCGGTGACAATCTGACCGGAAACATACTCTCCAAAAGCTTTGGCTGTCTCTTCTGTAATCCCGTTCTTTAATATCCCTTCTGTATCCCCCACCACCACAGCCCGGCCCGGTCTTGCCCCAATGGCCGCCCGGACGGTTCCGTCAGAGGTTTTTGACACGCCGCAGGTTAATACCGGAAAGTCAGTGCTGGTATTGCGAAGGGACATATATACGCTTTTCTCCGCTTTTTTAGGCAGAATCACCCGGACTAAAATATCCCGATCCGCAGGCATTTTAGAAAATTCTTCCAAGGTCATTCGGCCTGCCTTATAAAGTTCCACCTCTGCCCCTAAGGCCAGAAATTCGGTGAGCACGTCGGAAAATCCAAACCGTCCGAAAATACTTCCTCCCAGAGTTGCCAGATTGCGAAATTGAACTCCTACAATGCGGCGCAGACTCTCCTTCATACTGCCTTCTGTATAATCCAAAAGCCCGGCATGGGTCTCCAGCTGTCTTAACGTTACCATAGCTCCCATGGAAAATTCCCTGTCATCCTCTTCAATAGAAGTCAGGCCCAGGCCAGATAAATCAATGGCTGTCTGCACCCGCATCCGGCTCATTTTTAACCATAGCATGCCGCCGATAATGCGGTTGGCTTTTTTCTGATTCCGCTCATAAGCCTCTTCTAAACTGCCTGCCTTTACATAGTTCTCAATGGTCAGCATCTCTTTCTCCTCTCCAGATAACAGCCCGATATTTCCCCTCCCGAATCAAACCGGCGCCAGGCCCATACAGCTGTTTTAAGCTTTCTGCCATCTGTTCTTCGTAATCCTTTTCCTGTCTATGGATAAAGGAAATCAACCGCCCTTTTTTCATAAACAGGATCCCGTCTCCATACGTATCTGCCAGAGCCGGGTCATGTACGCTCATTATAGCATGTTTTTTATTTTTTTTCAGATATTCCTTTAACTGAATAAAAAATTCATGGCGGCGGCCAAAATCCAGCCCGCTTTCCGGCTCATCTAAAATCATCCAGTCCGCCTCCTGAACCTGCGCCCGGGCCAGATAGCAGAGACGGCGCTCGCCGCCGCTTAAATGATCCATAGATCGATCCGTCAGATGGCCGATTCCTAATTCTCTTAAGGCAGCCTGCCCGGCTGCATATTCTCTCCTGCCAGGCATCTGCCAGAATTTCAAATAAGGGTTTCTCCCCATAACCACAAAGTCCAGCACCCTGTGCCCGGCTGCCTGGCACTCCTGGGGGACATAGGAAAAAAGTCTGGCCCTCTGTCTGTAAGTAAGCTTCTCAAGGTTCCTTCCTTCTAAAAAAACCCCGCCTCTGTCCGGATTATAAAGACCGGCAATGGTTTTTAACAGGGTAGTTTTGCCAGCGCCATTTTCTCCCAGAATTACAGTCATAGCATTTTCCGCAGAAAAATGAATTCCGTCTAAAATCTCTGTTCCGGATAAGCTGAGGGAAAGGTTTGTTACTTCCAATTTCACAGCCATCCCCCCTTTCTTTGTGAACGGATCAGAAGGGCTGTAAGCAATACAGCGCCGGAAAGGGAGGTCAGGATGCTGACGGGAATCTCAGACGTTATCAGAGATCTGGCTGTCAGATCCGCTATAAGGAGAAAGGCAGCGCCTCCCAATATGCAGGGGACAAAACTTTCCCTCAAATCCCCTCCCCAGATCTGGCGGATCAGATGGGGAACAATCAGTCCCACCCAGGAAACTGTACCGGCCACAGAAACCACAGCTGCCGTCAGCAGAGTTGCCAACAGGGTTGCTCCGATCCGCACTCTTTCCACTGAAAGACCCAGGGTTTTGGCTTCCTCATCTCCCAGAGCCAGGATCTCCAGCTTCCAGCCCATGGCCCGTAAAATAATGATTGACAAGCAGACAGCCGGAACCGTTAATTTTACGTCCTTCCAATCCGCGGTGTGAAAGCTTCCCATAAGCCAGTAATCTATAGAAGGAAGCTGATTCATTGGATCTGCCGTATATTTCATAATCATCAAAAAAGCTCCTGACATGGCTCCGGTAACAATTCCTGAAATCAGCAGGGATACTTTGGGCTGCCCTCCTACCGCCCTGGCCAGCGCCATGGTAAATAAAACTGCTAAAATCCCCCCTCCAAAGGCAAAGCTCCCGATTATCTGAGCCGTTCCCCCAAACAAAATGGCCAAAGCCGCCCCTGCTGACGCCCCGCTGGTAACTCCCAATACATCCGGGGAAACCAGCGGATTGCGAAAAATGTGCTGATAGATCATTCCGGAAGCCGACAGAGCCGCCCCGCAAAACAGCACCAAAAAAGTCCTGGGCAGCCGGATCTGCAAAAGCACCCGCTGCCCCATTCCCTTCTCAGTCCCTGTAAAAATTGCCCAAAGGTCCTGTAAAGTCAGAGGATATCTGCCCACACAAGCGGACAGCGCCATGACGCTAAGCAAGATTCCGGCCAAAGCCCAGAACTTTTTCTGTTTCATTTTCTTCTTTCCCTCTTTTATTCGTGCGTCCGCCGCCGGGCCCATAAGGGGTTACTTAAAGGCCCAGGGCCTCATCTGATACCTGAATGTCAAAGAATCTCCGGTAAAATTCCGTTGCTTCTTTCTTATATTCCTCCGCCGGATATAAGTCCGGGTGGAGAGTACTGGTAAGCCACAATACGCCTAATACAGAGGACGGCGCAGGATAATCCCAGGCCTCGATCTTAGACGGAAAGGTGAATACTTTGCCGTTTTTTACCGCCTCCACCTGGGTAAACGCCTCATTATCGGTAAAGCTTTCCAGACCATACTCTGCATAGCTGACGCCAAAAATATACTCCGGATTCCAGGCGGCAAGCTGCTCGGCGGAGACGGCAGTCCAGTAGCCGTCTGTCAATTCTTCTGAAACGTTCCTTCCCCCTGCCATGGCAATGAGATCATTTTGATACATACTGGACGTGCAGGCGCTTAAATAATCGGAACCAGAGGATAAATAGACTCTGGGCTTGTCTGCGCCCCTGGTAAGCTCTCTGGCAAACTCCATCTTCTCATGATAATAAGTCAGAAGCTCCTCTCCTGTCTCCTCTGTGCCGGTAATCCGGGCCAGCAAATCGATACAGGTCTCGAACTCTTCCTGAGTCTCGGGATTTACCACGATAACCGGAATTCCTAAAGCCTCAAAGCTCTCCACACTCTCCTCCAGACGCTTAGGGATAATCACCACATCCGGCTCCAACGCGGCAGTCTCTTCTACGTTGATGCCTTTGCCGGATCCCACTGCCGGAAGCTCCAGAAGTTTTGGAGCAGCCAGACGGTAAAGCTCTCTGGTGTCTCCCTTCATCTCAATACCAACCAGATTGTCTTCACATCCCAGGGCAATCAAGAGGGCGGTGGAAATGTAATAAGAAGAAACCAGCTTCTCCGCCGGAGCATCCAGGGTTACTTCCCTTCCAATCTGATCGGTTACGGTAATCGGACCTCCGTGAGAAAGTATCTCCTCTTCTGGCGTCTCCTCTTCTGTGCTCTGGGCTGAAGACGTTTCTGCCTCAGTGGAGATAAACGGTTGGCTGTTATATCCACAGCCTGACAGGATAGAGACCGTCAGGGCTCCTGCCAGCAAAATACCAGCTGTTCTCTTAATAGATTTCTTCCAAAATTTTCTCATAATTATAAATTCTCCGGAATCTGAAAGCCAATATTTTATTCTTGTGAAAGCTGGCCGTTCTCTTCCTCATAGGGCAATACAATATTTAATACAATTGCCACCAGAGCCGCCGGAACAATACCTGAACCTCCGAAAATCAGGCGGACTGCCTCAGGAAGCATAGAAAGAATATTGCTGCTTGCGCCGATTCCGTAGCCAAGGCCTAATGCAACCGAAACAATAGTAATGTTTCTTCCGGTAATGGGGGTCTTGGTAACCAACTGGATACCGCTGACTACGATAGACGAAAACATCATAACCGCAGCGCCTCCCAGAACACTCTGGGGCATAATGGAAATCAGTGCCGCCAGTTTTGGAAACAAACCACAGAAAATTAAAAACAAACCGCCAAAAGCCAGCGCTCCCCGGTTTACCACCTTGGTCATGGCAACCAGACCTACATTCTGACTAAAGGAAGTATTCGGCAGAACGCCAAACAACGCCGCAAAAGCAGAGCCTAATCCGTCACAGATAACGCCGCCGGAAAGCTCACTGTCTGTAGCCTCACGGCCCATACCACCCTCGGTAACACCCGAAATATCTCCTACTGTCTCTACCGCAGTAACAATAAACATAATGCCTACCGGAAGGATAGCTCTCCAATCAAACACCGGTTTCACCGGCAGCAGCTTGGGAACGGCAAACCAGTCTGCCGCCGCTACCTTGTCCCAGTTTAATACCCAGGCTTTTACATATTCAACGCCTTCTGCATTAACTGCTGTGTGAGGCAGAACCATACCCATAACTGCCGCCGCTATATAACCCACAATAATACCTATTAAAATAGAGGAATAGCTGGTCAAGCCCTTGGTGCCGTGTTTTAAAGCAATAATTACCACTAACACAACGGCTCCCAAAAACAGATTTTCATAAGAACCAAAATCCGCCGCCTTGTCTCCGCCTCCAAAAGAATTTACGCCAATGGCAATGAGGGAAAGGCCAATGGAAAGTACAACCGTACCGGTAACTACCGCCGGAAAAAACTTTCTTAAGGGCTTTAAAAAGAAGCCTAAAACCCCCTCAAAAATACCTCCTGCAATGGAAGCTCCCATCATGGCTCCATAAGTCAAAATACCGCTGCCCATGGTCGCCGCAACGCTGTTAAATACGCCAATAAATCCAGAGCTGGTGCCCATGATAATCGGCACCTTACCCCCAACCGGGCCAATGGCATACAGCTGTACCAGAGTTACAATACCTGCAATCAACATCGCATTCTGCAAAAGCATTACCTGCAAATCCGCAAATTCGCTGCCTGCTCCAATGCCGCAGGCCCCGGTAATCACCAAAATAGGGGTTAGGTTTCCCACAAACATTGCCAAAACATGCTGGAGTCCCAGAGGAATGGCGTGCTTAAGGGGAAGCTTCCCATAAAAATCATAAGCCTCTTTTAAAGAATTTTGCTCTTTCATACTGCTTTTTCTCCTTAGTTCTGCTCTTATTTCAAAACAACGGCTTAATTGTATCGGCTTTCCCATGGGATGTCAAGCGCCCCATAGGCGAATTCAGGAGAATATTTTCTTCTCTTTCCTTACCCTCAGTGAACAAGGGCACACACGCCCCTTGTCCACTGAGGGTATGCTTATTAATGAAATAAGCCTGCTTTATAAAAGCCCGCAGGCATCAGATGGATGTGAATCTCCATCCTGATATCTGCAGGCAAAAGAATTTTCTGTTGCTAGCAAGCTCCGGAAACCGGTTTGCAGCCGCAGTCCCCAGACTTTTGCATATCAAAGGCCGGGTTAAATGCATAAAAGTTCTTGGAATCCAGGTTATCGGTGACTACGCGGAGCGCTTCGCCAAACCTTTGATAATGAACCACTTCCCTCTCTCTCAGGAAGCGAATGGGATCCGCCACCTCCGGATCCTTTACCAGGCGCAGAATATTGTCGTAGGTGACTCTTGCTTTTTGTTCTGCTGCAATCATGTAAGGACACATTTGACAGTTTCAATCAAAATGCTTAGAAATTCCAATGGATTTCAATTGGTACATCCTTTGTGCCGGGAATTCGTTTGCCTACGGAAATATAGTTGATCAGTTTATCAACGATTTCACAGTCTAATTTTTCCAGCTTGGTGTACTGTTCCATAAGCTGACGGCGGTTGTCTCCAGTTTGTATTTTTACTTCTATATCTGCAAGCTGTCTTTCTGCTTCAAGAACCAATTTTTCAAATCGTTCCTTTTCAGAAGTAAATTCTTTGGAAAGATTCAGATATTCGTTTTCCGATATAACTGCTTTTACTTTGTCTAAATACAGTTCCCGAATACATTTTGCATATTCAACCACCCTTTTCTGATAAGCAGCTATGTCCTTTTCCAGTCGTTCCTTCTGCGCTAAATAATGATTTTGAAATTCTATCTTTTCTTCAAGCTCGTCTTTGTCCAGATATTCTTCAGAAAGCCGGTTGATTTCCTTCATGACAGCCTGCTCTAACTTTTTCACAGAGATAAAAGCTCCTTCGCAAGCCTCTTTTGATACATGCCGGTTTGAACAGCAGAGGTAACGCCGTCCATCTGACATTTTACGGGAACGCATGGTATAGCCGCAGCTTATGCACCGGGCTTTCCGGGCAAACAAGCCGATTTCTCCTGTGGAAAATGGTTTGGCCCGCTGGTTAATGAGCGTCTGAACCTGATCCCATAATTCCCGGTCAATAATCGGCTCATGGGTATGCTCCACAACATACCACTGGCTTTTAGGGCGGGGCTTATTCTGCTTTGTCTTATACGAAACACTCCCATATTTCCCCTGAACCATGTTTCCAATATAGATTTCATTGACCAACATATTGGAAATAGCGAAATACTTCCAGAGAGTACTTTGCTTCTTTTTCGGCTGCTGATACCGTAGTCCATGTAACCGCTTGTACTCTGTGGGATTTGGAATCCCCCTGTCATTCAATATCCGGGCAATCGCAGTTTTGCCATATCCTTGTGAGAATAAAGTAAATACCTCGCGGACCACCTCAGCAGCTTCCTTATCGATAATCAAATGTCCCTTCTGTTCCGGGTCTTTCTTGTAGCCGTATAAGGCAAAGGAACCAATATGTAACCCGTTTTTTCGTCGGTTTGTTAGCACACTCCTGATATTGTCAGACATATCCTCCAGATACCACTCATTTACAAGGCCGTTAATCTGACGGGACTTCTTATTCCCCTTATTGGCTGTGTCAGCATTATCAACGATACTTACAAAGCGCACGCCCCAAATTGGAAACAGCCCATGAATATATTTTTCAACTAATTCCAATTCACGGGTAAAACGGGACTGGGTTTTACAGAGCACAATGTCGATTTTCCCATGCTCTGCATCGGATAATAATTTCTTAAATTCCGGGCGGTTCCGGTCTGAACCTGTGTAATCATCATCACTGTAAATCCGATAAATATCCCAGCCCTGTTCCAGCGCATATTGAATCAGCATGGATTTCTGGTTCTGGATACTGTTACTGTCATCGGTTTCGGATTGTTTGTTTTTATCTTCTTCGGATAAGCGGCAATAAATACCAACTTTTAAGTTTGCCATGTTCATTCTCCCTTGTCTGGGGAATTGAAAACCCGTCACCGGCGGCTTTTCGATATGCTTAACAGCAAAAACAAACCATCCCTACACTTATATTATACAATGCAGCAGACAGTCTGTAAATGTTGTCAACCAGAGGCGGTTGTCCTCCCCTTGCTTTTTTCTCTCTGATTGATTAGTTCAATCCACCGCTTTGTAAATTCTTCTTTGGAATCCTTTTTGTTGCTGTTTTTAAATACATTTTTACAAATTACATGCGTTTCATTTGCCATTCCATTCCCCCTCTTGCTTTTGCAGTAACAGCCTATGCAGAAACGCTTGTATAATATGTGTGCGAAGTGGGAAAAGCTATAATGTTATATGTTTTTACATTTAGGCGGACCAGATGGAGAATCTGCCGCCGCTATGCGCTACCTGTCACAGCGCTATGCTATGCCTTATAAAGAAGGCAAGGCAATTTTGACAGATATAGGTACAGAAGAATTAGGTCATTTCGAGATTATCGGCGCTATTGTCCATCAGCTTACCAGAAACCTTACTATGGAACAAATTGAAGAATCTGGATTTGGGCCCTACTACATTGATCACACCACCGGCCTTTGGCCCCAGGCCGCAGGAGGGATTCCATTTAATGCTTGTGAATTTCAGTCCAAAGGAGATCCTATCACAGATCTTCATGAGGATTTGGCAGCAGATGGGGCGATGGTGTAAGAACAATGTACAAAAAGCAGGGGAGAGAATGGCCATTCCTACACGGTTTCAATGGATAAAAATTAAGGCTTGTCCTGTCCTCCCGCCATTAGACGGGTTCCACTGGCGCTTTCTATCCGGCCTTCCGGACAAATCCCATGGAAAACATTACTGTATCCTGAATCTCCTCTGAAATCTTTTTGCGTTTCTCTTCCGGCAGTTCTCTAATGAGGATATCAGTTCCATCGATCTCTATATAATTTTCGATCTTATATTCTTCCATAACCTCCGCTCCTTTCTACTGCATTATATGCGGTGATGGATGTACCAGGTTACTAATTGTGTTATACTCCCATACGATTTTCTCTGTCCATTTTGTTGATTTTTTCAACATATTCTATTGACTTTTTAATAGTTGAAATTTATAATATAACTAAATTGACAACGGGAGAGGGATATGATGCACGATAGGATAAAAGAGATCCGTAGAAAAAAGAATCTAACCCAGCAAGAGTTGGCGGATATACTTAATTTGAAAAGAAATACCATTGCTACTTATGAAATTGGGAAGACAATTCCTAGTGACAGGACAATTTCTGATATTTGCTTAAAACTTAATGTTAATGAAGTCTGGCTCCGAACCGGTGAAGGAGGACCAGAAAATATGTTTACACAAACATCAGAAGATGGTGCATATCCTTTAAATCTTGGAGAATTAACTATAGAGGAAAACCAATTTATCAAAAATGTAGTAAACTATCTGATAAATGCCGATCCTAATAAACTAAAAATCATTGAAGAGTTTATGAAGAATTGTTTGGGAATTAAATAACCTCACGTTTTTTAATAAATACAGATCAAATGGGAGGATTTACAAATGAGGAAAAAAGGGGGTATGTATCATGGAAATGGGTCTTATGCTATCAGGGTGTTCTATTGGAGTCTCTCAAGAGGAATATGAATTAGTCTCGGCACTTGCAAGTTCTATTTCCTCAAAGCAATTCCACATTATTAGTAGCTGAATGGCCATCCATGGATCTGAATTCTATGAAGCATGAAATAATGTTGTTCAAAACAAACACTTTAATAAAATCAGCCCACTATAGGGATATTATGTTTGAAATTAATGGAATTTTATATGCCGTCTCACCAAAAGAAAGGAGGCTTTCTTATGGCACTACCACAGAAACAATTCTATACTGCAGAAGATTATTGGAATCTGCCAGACGGAGAACGGGCCGAACTGATTGACGGCCAGCTATACGCCATGGCTCCTCCCAGTTTTGTACACCAGAAACTGGTATCTGAAATTTCCTATCAGTTTAATCATTATATTAAAAGTCATAATGGCGGCTGTGAAGTAATTCCTGCCCCCTTTGCAGTGAATCTGGATGCTGATGATCTTAACTGGGTAGAGCCTGACATTTCCGTAATCTGTGACTCCGACAAACTGACTGATCGCGGTTGCTCCGGCGCTCCGGATCTAATTGTTGAGATTGTTTCTCCCAGCTCTCAGTGGCACGATTGTATGAGAAAATTGCTATTATACCAGCGTTCTAACATCCATGAATACTGGATTGTAAATCCGATAACGGAAATTACTATGGTTTATGATTTTTCCCATAATACCTTTAACGTTTATCCCTTCCCGGATCCTGTACCGGCAGGAATCTTTGAACAGCAATTGATGATTAGGATATCTGAACTGTTAAAATAAATGAGAGCCGCCCAACGGCTTGCTGCAAAACATGACCAAATCCATTCCTGTCCAATATAGGAGAAACTATTATGATGTATCCTTATTTAACCCTAAATGATGAAACCGAAATTACCCATTCAGAAATGAAGCCAGAT
>CAJUJM010000039.1 GCA_910586755.1 uncultured Lachnospiraceae bacterium | reverse complement strand
ATTTTCTTCCATAGGGGTAAAGACAGTTGTGGAATATGTAACACCGGAAAGGCCTATGGTGCTGGGGATATTGGAAACTTCTGTTCCGGGACCGGTTCTTGTGTATAACGGACATATGGATACACACAGTATAGATAATTATATAGGAGATCCCTTTCAGGCGGAGATGAAAGAAGGGAAACTATATGGCAGAGGGGCCGTGGATATGAAAGGTGGACTTTCTGCAATGATTTGTGCGCTGGAACGGTTAAAAAATACAGGCGGATTAAAGAAAGGAATGTTAATCGTTGCCGCGGTGCCGGATGAAGAGCAGCTAAGCCAGGGAACTACCTGGATGGTGGAGTACTTAAAACGAAAGAAAATCAAGGCAGATGCAGGCATCGTCAGCGAACCTACAGGGCTGAAAATCGGATATGCCATGAGAGGGGTATCCCATATTGATATAGGTGTGAAAGGTTACCCTCAGCATACATCTTGTCAGCACAATGAAGGAAATGCCATTATACAGATGGGAAAGGTTTTGGCTTTATATGAGAAAGAATTAACCAAACGGTATGCACGAAGAAAGCACCCTCTGTTAGGAACGCCGGTATTTAATGCAGGTGTAATTAAAGGAGGAGAAAAGCCCAATGTTGTTGCACAAGACTGTGTCGTTACGATGCTCAGAAGAGATTTGCCCGGAGAAATATTAGAAGAAGTGCTGAAAGAATTAGAAGAAATAGCAAAGCTTGCCGTTGATCCCAAATGTCAGGTTTATGTACAAGAAAGCAGGATACAGCAGAGACCAGGAAAGAAAAAGCGGCTTCCCATGGAGGTGGATGAGAACGGCAAGCTGGTAAAGGTTTTGAAAAAATCTGTGTTTGATGCAACCGGAAAAGCAGCAGAGAGCGGTATGGTTCCATTTTGGTGTGATGCTTCCATCATGACAAATGAAGGGCAGATTCCCACAGTGGTATTTGGGCCGGGGGACATCAATTGTGCACATTCCCCGGAAGAATGGATAGATACCTGGGAATATGAAAAGGCAATAGAAATCTTTGTAAACTTTGCAAAGGAATATTGCAATCGCTTGTGAGAATGGTAAATATAAATAGTATGTTAAAAACCGAATTATTAATGTATAATGTAATTGCCCGAGGAAGAGTCGTGATCTGGACGGATCTGTAATTGGGCAGATTAGCGTGCATTAAAAAGGAGGTTAAGTGAACTTGAAACGGAAACAGGTGATCTCATTGATTGTGACTTTTGCTATGCTGTTCTCTGGTATGGGGATGGCAGCGGCCGCCCAACCAATCGAGTGGAATGTTCAGCCTGCCATGACTGTGGATACAGAGTCATCGACACTTGCAATAACTATGGAAGAGGACGAAGAAGAAACGAAAAAAGAAACCGAAGGGGAGACCGAACCGGAAACAGAAGAAAGCACTGAGGAAGAGACAGAGGAGACGGAAGAGGAAACCGAGGAAGAGACCGGCGAGGAAACAGAGAAAGAAACGGAAGAGGAACCTGAGGAAGAGACCGGCGAGGAAACGGAGAAAGAAACGGAAGAGGAAACCGGGGAAGAAACGGAAGAGGAACCTGAGGAAGAAGCGGAAGAGGAAACCGGGGAAGAAACGGAAGAGGAAACCGGGGAAGAAATGGAAGAGGAAACCGAGGAAGATCCGGAAAACCTGAAGGAAAAACTGCCGGAGGTTCAAAAGCATAGCTGGTCTGCGGATTGGAGTTATGACGAAACCTGTCACTGGCACGAATGTGAAATGGAAGACTGCCTTGTGGCTAATGACAGTGAGAAGGATGGTTATGCAGAGCATAGCTATAATGATGATGGGATATGTACCGAGTGCGGTTACGATTCCATGGATGGTATTGCGGTAGCGGCACAAGGGGATATTCCAACTTATCAGGAAGCCTATGAGATCATGATCGCCTTAAAGGGAGAGTATCCTGAGGGGATGACGTGGACGAATTTTGAACCCTATGGAAGCAGCGGCCATCTTGGCTCTGCCTATACCTGGAAAGGTGGGGCTATTTATGGGGCAAAAAGTGCCGTTGGCTGTATGGCCTTTGCTTTTATCCTCAGTGATGAAGTCTTTGGCAATTTACCTGCAAGGGCAATCGAAAGAGGTAATTTTAAGTTTGAGGATGTAAAAGTAGGCGATATTCTAAGGGTAGAGGGCAATAGCCACAGCGTTATTGTGCTTCAAAAGACTGCAGGCGGTGTGACAGTGGCGGAAGCAAACTATAAAAAGACTGTCCACTGGGGGCGGGCTATGAGCGCGTCAGCGGTTGAGAATGCGGATTTTATTATTACCCGATATCCCAAGGGCTATGTTCCGTCAGTTGATCAGGAGGATGAAGTAGCTGTGGAAGGAACGGAGGGCAGCTTAAACTGGTCTCTGACCGATGGAGGAGTGCTGACCATCTCCGGTAATGGAGCTATTCCGGATTACTCACCCGGTAACGCTCCCTGGAGCGGGTATGATTTTTACACAGTCGTTATTGACGAAGGCGTTACCGGCATAGGGGAGTACGCTTTTTATCAGAGTGAAGCTCTCAGCGTGTATATTCCTGACAGCGTGACGGACATTGGCCAGAATGCGTTCCGAGGATCTGCGCTGCTGGCGGTGACGGTTCCCGGAAAAGTCAAGACCATTGGAGACGGCGCTTTTTATGATTGTAAGAATTTGACTTCCGTAACGGTTTCTCAAGGGGTAGCCCACATCGGAGACAATGCTTTTAATGGCTGTACAACATTAGCTTATATTGATTTTCCGGCAAGTATCCGCTCCGTAGGCGCAGGAGCATTTGGGAGTTGTGACATGATGGTCAGTGTAAGATTTATGCCTGGCAGCGGCAATGTGACCCTGGGGGACGGACTGTTTAGGGCATGTCAGCACTTGACAAGAGTAACGCTGCCTCAGACGGCAGATTCTATTAGCGCTTACATGTTCCAGTCCTGTACCTCCCTTGAGACAGTGTATATTCCGGCAAGCGTCAAATCCATTGGCGAAAACCCGTTTACCTCGTGTAGGAGTTTAAAATTCATATACTTTGGCGGCAGTGAGGCGGAATGGAAAGCTGTGTCCAATCCTCAATTGGAGGCGTCACTGAAGTCTACCGGGACAACGGTGGTGTTCGACGCTGCTTTTGACGATCCTTTCGCCACAGATCCCAATGATCCGGGCGATTTTCTGCCTGGCGGAAATGAATCCTGTACGAACCATATTGATGCGGACGGTGACGGTAAGTGCGATAACTGCGGTGCAGCCGTGCCTGTCGATAAACCGGAATCCGGCGATAAACCGGAATCCAGCGGTAAGCCGGAGTCCAGCGGCAAACCGGAATCCGGCGGCAATAGCAGGCCTTCAGCAGGCGGCTCTTCCGGCAATTACTCCGGAGGTGATTCTTCTGGCAGTTATAGTGGATTCGGCGGATCCGGAGGGCTTGACGGAACCGGGAACCCTATCATTTCCACTGTGATTAGACGGGGCGAGGATGGTTCTCGTATCGTTTCTAAGACACACAGGGACGGGACAGTTGTTACCACTACTACCAATGCTGCCGGCAAGATAAAGATGGAAGCCAAATTGTCTGCTTCAGGAATTCGTACTGCTGAGCAGAATGGGGAAGCCGTTGCTCTGCCCATTCCTGCAGTTCGGGCAGTCAAAGATGTCTCAATGGCGTCGGCTATTACAGTTCATACTCAAAAAGACCAGCCGGTAAAAGTGGCGATTCCGGTCGCTTTGTCTGCTGCAGGCGTTGTGGCAGTTATAGTCAATGAGGATGGTTCCACGACTGTAATGAAAGATTCTGTTCCGACAAAGGACAGCGTCGTAGTATCCTTGCCCAATGGGGCTACCATAAAAATTGTGGATAACAGCAAGAGCTTTTCGGATGTTCCGGCTGAATCAGGCTTTTTGGATGCCGTATCTTTTATCTCTGCCAGAGAATTGTTCTATGGCACAACAGAAACTACGTTTGCTCCTGACGCTCCTATGACTTATGCTGTGCTGACCACAGCTCTGGCGCGCTTTGACGGAGTGCAGACGGACGGCGGCGCTACATGGTATGAGAAGAGCATGGAATGGGCGTCTGCACGTGGCATTAAAGACGGAACCAATCCAGACAGCAGCATTACTTTTGAACAGCTGGTGACACTCCTGTGGAAGTATCAGGGTTCTCCTGTGGATGCTGCTCTATCTGGCGATGGCGCTGCCAGTCAGCTCAGCGAAGCGGAAAAAGCTATGCAATGGGCCTTGAAAAACGGGATTGTAAACGACTTCGAAGATGGAACCTTCGATCCTCAAAAAAAAGTAAATCGTGCACAAGCCGCGCAGATAATCATGAACTTTGCGAAAAACACCGCCAAGAATTTTTGAAAATATGATTTCTTGTTGTCTGAACTGTTACAAGGCCTGGCATTAATTTCACCAAAACCTTGACAAATCAGGTAAAACAGGATAGAATCCAAATAAATCAAAACCATTGACGGAGAGTAAGTAGCAGAAAGTCAGGCCTTTCAGAGAGCTGCCGGCAGGTGAGAGACAGCGGGATGTTTTTTGTGAATGGACTCCGGAGGGCAAACCCAACGGGATGAAGCGCAAGGCGTGGTAAGATTACAGAATATCCGGCAAAACAAGTGATACAATGAATCGGATCGCTGCCGCCAGACAGGCGTCCCCAGTAGGAGAGACGGAGCAGATACTTCGTTAACAACGACAGCATATCAGACTTTCCCTGGGGCGGAGTATCTTCTCAGGAACAGGTGGGTTTTGTATGTATGAGAGGGCGTTTAAGGACGCCAAGCCGGGTGGCACCGCAGGAGCTGAAAGAAATGAATCAGGCTCTTGTCCCTGCAGAGACATTTGTTTTTGCCGGGACAAGGGCCTTTTTGTATGCATTTCCGGCAGAGAAAGAGGAAGGAGAATGAATTATGACAAACACAAACAAAGAAATCCCCTATAAGATCTATCTGGAAGAAAATGAGATGCCCAAAGAGTGGTACAATGTCCGGGCCGATATGAAGGAAAAACCCGCTCCCCTGTTAAATCCTAAGACGTTAAAGCCCATGACCGCCCAGGAGCTGGGAGAAGTTTTCTGTGAAGAGCTGGTTCAGCAGGAATTGGATGATAAAAACGCGTATATTCCCATTCCTCAGGAGATTCAGGACTTTTATAAGATGTACCGTCCGTCTCCTTTGGTTCGGGCATACTGTCTGGAGAAAAAGCTGGATACCCCGGCCAAGATCTACTACAAATTTGAAGGCAACAACACCAGCGGCAGCCATAAACTGAATTCCGCCATTGCCCAGGCCTATTATGCCAAAAAGCAGGGGCTGAAAGGCGTTACCACGGAAACCGGAGCCGGACAGTGGGGAACCGCTCTTTCTATGGCCTGCGCCTACCTGGAACTGGACTGTAAGGTTTACATGGTAAAATGCTCCTATGAGCAAAAGCCGTTTCGCCGGGAAGTTATGAGAACCTATGGGGCTGATGTAACTCCTTCCCCCTCTGAGACCACTGCTGTGGGACGCAAGATTTTAGCAGATCATCCGGGAACCTCCGGAAGCTTAGGCTGCGCCATTTCTGAGGCAGTAGAGGTGGCCACCTCTACCCCAGGCTACCGTTACGTACTGGGAAGCGTGTTAAATCAGGTGCTCCTTCACCAGTCTGTCATCGGCCTGGAGACCAAGGCAGCCCTGGATAAATACCAGATCACACCGGATCTGATTATTGGATGCGCCGGAGGCGGTTCCAACCTGGGCGGACTGATTTCCCCGTTTATGGGTGAAAAATTAAGAGGAGAAAAGGACTACCGATTTATTGCAGTAGAGCCTGCCAGCTGTCCCAGCTTTACCAGAGGCAAATTTGCTTACGACTTTTGCGATACCGGTATGGTAACGCCTCTCCAGAAGATGTACACTTTGGGCAATAACTTTATTCCTTCCGCCAGCCATGCAGGCGGCCTGCGCTATCACGGTATGAGTTCCGTTTTATCCCAGCTTTACCATGATGGATTGATGGAGGCGGTAAGTGTGGAACAGACTTCTGTATTTGAGGCGGCCGAGATGTTTGCCCGGGTAGAAGGGATCCTTCCGGCCCCGGAGAGCAGCCATGCCATCCGCGTTGCCATTGATGAGGCGATGAAGTGCAAGGAAACCGGAGAGGAAAAGACCATCGTATTCGGCCTTACCGGAACCGGATACTTTGATATGATGTCTTATGAGAAATTTAACGACGGTATTATGAAGGATTATATTCCTACCGATGAAGAGCTGGCTGCCGGATTTGCCGGAATTCCTAAATTCCCGGGAAATGAATTTTAAAAAGAGGTGGAAGTTTTCAGGTGTGAATAAGGAAAATTGAACAGAAAAAGGCAGACGCTTTACCTGGGCGGCTGCCTTTTTGCGTCCGGTGGGAGCACATTTGTCACCGCGTGCCAGGGAATTATTGAATAGCCTTTCCAATATGTTTATCTAGTCGCCAGTCAGGCACAGAGTATCCCCTACCGTTTGAATTGTTACAGAAAATGCTACAGAAAATCGCTATAGAAATTCTTGCGAAAATCCAAATAAGGGGTTGACAGGACAGGGGGAAAGGGTTTATAGTAACAACAAGAAATGGGTTTCCACCGTACATCTTGCTACGGCCTGCTCGTTTCTTTTTTTACTGCTAAAATGTCATACAGATATTTTCTGCCGTTTTCGGCGTGGTTGACCAATAGCCGGGCATGGAAAATGTTGTATCTGACAAGTACGTTTTCCTCATAGACAGGCAGTGCAAACCGTACATCATATCTGTACCATCCATACAGGGCATCTTTTCCGTGCTTTTCCTTCCGGTTTTCTTCATAAGATGGATTCGAGGCAATCTGTATCAGCTCGGGGATTGCAGTAGCGGCATTTGCCTTAGCCTTTGCATTTGCACCCATAAGATTTTTGCGGCTTTCTGATTCCGTGTATTCTTCGGGCAGTTCATTTCCGATGAAAATACGCTCTGCATTTTCCTCAATCTCGTAATAGTCCCCCACATATCCTTTGAGGTACTGTTTGACATCCTCCCAGTCAATCTGTCGTTTCCCTTTGAAACGGATATCGTTGATCAAAACCAACTTTTTGCCATCGGCATCCGTTATGATATTTATATTTCTGTTTTCAATCATGTTCTTTGCTCCTTTTTTCTACATTAATTGTCCCCTTGTCCACTGAGTGCAGCATATCCGGTACCCCCCTGCAAGCCTGTTAATAAAAACATTTTCGGGTATACTTCATGTAAGGAAAAGAAAGGACAATTACAGAATGATTACTCACATCAATCTCCTGAAGACGGTTAAGACTGCCGCAGGCTGCGTCCTGGCCATATGGCTGGGAGACCTTTTGGGGCTAAATTACAGTTCATCTGCCGGGGTCATCGCCCTTTTATCCATTCATGACACGAGAAAGGAAACTCTTAGAGCCACAGGAAACCGGATTGCCGGTTTTTTCATGGCTCTTCTTTTAGCTCCGGGCTGTTTTCTTTTGGCAGGATTTGGACCAGTTGCCATCGGCCTGTTTCTTTTATTGTTTACCCCTCTATCCATGGTTCTTCATATACCGGAGGCAGTCTCGGTCAGCACTGTTTTGATGACCCACTTTTTATCAGAAGGAAGGATGGGAGGAGAGGAGATTCTCAATGAAATTCTCCTTCTTTTGACAGGAGCCGGTACGGGGATTCTGCTAAACCTTTATATTCCGGGGAAAAAGCGGCATATTCAGAGAAAACAGCGCCAGATAGAGGAAGGCTTTCGGGGATTTTTGCAGGAAGCAGCCGGGATTCTGGACAGAGGTGAGAGGGGACTGAAACAGGAAAGAGAGCCCGGCAGCTGGCCCGGAAAAAGGCTTGAGGAAAGGCTGAACGCTTTAAAAAGTATGATCCTTCAGGGGGAGAGGGAAGCGTTTTTTGATGTGGAAAACAGCCTTTTGTCCGAGACCCGGTACTACCTGAAGTACATGTCCATGCGAAAAGGCCAGCTTATGGTATCAGAGCGGATGGGAGAGTGTTTAAAACGTCTGGAAGGATATGAACGGCTGCCGGATCAAGCGGTTCGGATCGGAGAACTTTTGGAACTTACAAGGGTTGCCTTCCACGAATTTAATAATGCCAGGGGGCTTCTGGCAAAGCTGGAGCAGACCAGGGAAAAAATTAAGAGCCAGCCTCTTCCGGGGACCAGGGATGAATTTGAAATCCGGGCGCTTCTGTACCAGATACTTTTAGACCTCAGGCAGCTTTTGGTGATAAAAAGGGACTTTTCCGACAGCCTTACTACAGAGGAAAGAAAGATATTTTGGGGAGAAGCTATCTGAATTTTTGATGGATTCCTATCAAGTTTTGCTTCTTCTAATTTGAATATCAGAATGGTACACTCTTTTCAAAAGGAGGCAAGACCATTTATCACAAAAAGAAGGAGGAAAGGTAAAATGAGCAACAAAGATGTAAAATACTATGTCAATTCGGCAATCTGCCTGGCGCTCATGCTGGGCTTTGGATATTTGCCGCCCCTGGCCCCCATTACACCGCTGGGAATGCAGATTCTCGGAATTTTCTTAGGCATGGTATACGGATGGATTTTTGTGGGGATTCCATGGCCCAGCCTGGCAGGACTCATTGCTCTGATACAGACAGGGTATATGTCTTCCGCAGACGTAATCCGGGCCAGCTTTGGCGAAGGAAATGTGGTTTTGATGTTTTTTATTTTCATTTTCTGCGGAACCTTTGCCCACTACGGGCTTTCCAGGGTAATTGCAGTGTGGAGCATTACCCGGAAAATCGTATTGGGCCGTCCCTGGGTGTTTACATTCGTATTTTTAATGGTTATGGCTTTTCTGGGAGGCGTAACCAGCGCCACCCCTACCATTGTTATCGGCTGGAGCCTGGCCTATGTAATCAGCCAGCAGTGCGGGTTTAAAAAGGGAGACAGTTATCCCCTGATTCTTATATTCGGGATAGCATTTGTGGCCCAGCTGGGAGACTGCATCATTCCCTTTAAATCCATTCCCCTTCTGGTAATGGGAGTCTATGAGAGCCTGGCGGGACAGTCGGTCCCTTTGGGGCCCTACATGCTGATCGTTATCCTGGCAACGGTACTCTGCACAATCGTTTACCTGTGGGCTGCAAACCTGATTTTTAAACCGGATATGAAAAGCTTAAAGGATTTGGATGAAAAGGTATTAATAGGCGAAGATGGAATCCGGATGAACAAGGTGCAGAAGGTAGTTTTGTTCTTCCTGGTAATCCTGATGCTTATGATGCTGCTGCCTGGATTTTTCCCCAAATCTGCATTTTTCCCCATTGTTTTCCTGAAAAAGCTGGGCAGCACAGGAATCTGTATCCTGCTGGTTATGATGATGTGCCTGATCCACATTGACGGCGAGCCCATTATTAATTTTAAAAAAATGGTAGCCAATGTAGAGTGGAACTCTATTTTACTTCTGGCCGCCGCTATCCCGGTAGCCAATGCCATGAGCAATGAAGCCAGCGGTTTTCCGGCAGCTTTAAATGCCATGATCAACCCTCTGGCAACCAGTACTTCTCCTTTTGTTTTTGTGCTTCTTATCGGCCTGGCCGCAACTTTCATTACCAACGTGATGACCAACGGGCCGGTGGGCATGATTTTAATGGCGGCAGTTTTTGCTGCGGTACAGAGCGTGGGAATGAATCCTACCGGAGCAGTAGTAAGCGTTGTCATGTGTGTTCACATTTCAGTACTGTTCCCCAGCGGTTCTTCCACTGCGGCCCTCATAAGCGGAAACGAATGGATTGGAACTAAAAATCTGTGGAAAATAGGCCCTATGGCCTGTGTGGTAGCCTGGCTGATTATTTCCGTAATTTGCGGACTGTTTGGTTTATAAAACGTGAAAGGAGTGTTTGATTATGCCGCCTATTATTGACAAAAGTAAATGTACCGGTTGTACTACCTGTGCACAGATCTGTCCCCTGGATGTTTTCGGTCCGGTGATAAAAGGACAAAAACCGGATGTGCTTTATCCGGGTGAGTGCTGGCACTGCCGCGCCTGTGAGTTTGACTGTCCGGCAGGGGCTGTCTCCATGCACTATCCTCTGCCTATGATGCTGCTGCACAGGCCAAAGAATCAATTAAAGAAAGAAGGTGCAGAGAATGCTTAAAGTAAATCCTCCAAAACAGTGTGATATTCTGATTGTGGGCGGTGGAACCGCCGGTCTTATGGCAGCTATTGCCGCTGCCGGTAAAGGGGCCAGGGTAATCGTAGCCGAGAAAGCTGACACCCGCAGAAGCGGAGGCGGAGCTACGGGAAATGATCACTTTGGATGCTATATCCCCGGTTACCATGAAAGCGTGGACGCCTATATGCGGGAGCTGGAGCAGGGCATGTGTAAAGGGGCAGATCCAAAAGTTCAGAGGATATTTGTGGAGAGATCCTTTGAAATTGTAAAGGACTGGGAAGAGTGGGGGATCAATATGCGCCCCTTTGGGGAAGAGTATGTATTTGAGGGCCACGCTCTGCCGGGGCACCCCGCCTGCTTCTTAAAAATAGATGGCAGAGATCAGAAAAAGTGCTTAACCAATGAGGCCCGTAAACGAGGCGTTATCATTGACAACAGAACCAGTATTACCCAATACATTTCCAGAGAGGGACGTGTGGCAGGGGCCATTGCCATTGATATTTCCAAACCCCAGCCGGAGATAAAGGTTTATGAGGCGAAAAGCATTATCAGCGTTACCGGAACCGGCGCAAGGGTTTATCCTGCCGTTGCTCCGTCCTGTCTATTTAATGTAGCCAACTGTCCGGCGGGAACCGGAACCGGCCGTGTTGCCTCTTATGAAATCGGCGCTGCCATGGTAAACTTTGACAAACCCAGAGCCCACATCGGCCCCCGCTACTTTGTCCGGGGAGGAAAAGGAACCTGGATTGGGGCCTGTACAGATGCAGATGGCAATGCAGTGGGAATTGCCGGGAGACCAGAGCCGGGAGCTCAGGATATTACCACGGATATCTGTCATGAAGTCTTTGATCTAAGCAAGAAAAACGGAACCGGCCCTATTTTTATGGACTGTACAGAAAACCCTGAAAAAATCATGGAACATATGAAAGAGTGTTTTTACAGCGAGGGAATCAGCTCCCTGTTAGACGCCATGGATCAACAGGGAATCCGGCTAGAAGAAGACATGATTGAGTGGGGACGGTATCTTCCCCATATCCAATATAGCGGAACCTGTATCAATGAAAAATGCGAAACCAATGTGCCTGGCCTGTACAGCGGCGGAGATGAGTGCGGCAACTTTTTCTGTGGAGTAAGCGGCGCGGCAGTGACGGGACGGATTGCAGGAGAAAACGCTTCTGAGTATGTGAAAGGAGTTGAATTTATCGATCTGGGGGAAGCTCCCGAGATCAAAGAAGCCCAGAGCTTTTACAGTTCTCTGATGGAACGCCGGGAAGGATCCCACTGGGAAGAACTAAATCACGCGGTTCAGAATATTATGAGAGACTATGCAAGCATTGAGACTCCCAGGTCCGGCGCCCTTCTTTCTTGCGGCGTAGATTATCTGGAAGAACTCAATGAGATTGCCCGCAAACGTATTAAATGCGCTACTTCCCATGAACTGATGCGTACTCTGGAGGCGTTTGACATCCTGGCCCTGGGCCGTCTGATCTTACTGTCCGCCCTGGCGCGCAAGGAGAGCAGAGGCCTTCACCGGAGAGCAGATTATCCATATACGAATCCCCTTTGGAATCCATTGTCCATGACGATTCAGAAGGTGAACGGAAAAGATTGCACGGAAATGCGGAAGCTTTAAGGAGTTAATATGAAATATACAGAACTTTATAATATTTTGCGGGAAGAAGTGAAACCTGCCTTAGGCTGCACCGGCCCCATTGCTATCTGCTTCTGCGCGGCCCAGGCTTATGATGCCATTGGCGGGGAAATAGAATCCATAGACGCGACTCTGGATTGGTGCATGAGCGCAAAAAATGACGATGTGGCGTTTCCCGGATCACGGATGCTGGGAGTAGAGATGGCCATCGCCCTGGGAGCCGTATGCGGAGATCCGGATGCAGGCCTGGAGGTGCTTCATACCGTTACAAAGGAAGGGGAAGAAAAGGCCAGAAAGGTGGCGGAGCATGTCCGTGTAAACCCTCAGTGGAATCTGGAGAATTTGGAGATTTACTGTGATATTACGGTACATACAGACAAAGGGGACGGCAGAGCTGTGGTTTCCCAGAGAAGCGACGGCCTGATCTTAAAGGTGAGGAACGGCCAGGTGTTAATGGAAAGGGAGCCGGACGTCTCGGCCCAGTCCGGAAAACTTCCTATCTTAAAATACAAGGCAAAAGATTTCTATGATATGGCCTCCAATTTGACAGAGGAGGAGCTGGCATTTTTAAGGGATGCAGTAGCCTATAACAGCCGGCTGGCAGAAGCTACCTTAAAGGGACGTCTGGGAGCCGGAATCGGCTATGAGCTTTACCATAATAAGTACCAGAACTATATTACCAGAGCCAAAGCCTATGCAGCCGCCGGGTGTGAGGCCCGTATGTCTGGTGTCAATCATCCGGCTATGACCTGCGGAAACAAAGGCAATGTGGGAATTGCCGCCTCTATGCCTTTAGTCAGTCTGGCAAAGGACTGGAATGTAGAAGAGATGGATCTGCTAAAGGGGATTGCATTAAGCTACCTGACCGCCATCTCCATTATCCACCGGATTGGAAAAGCGCCATCCATGTGCTCCTGCGAGGTGGCGGCTGCTCTGGGAATCGCAGCAGGGGCCACCCTGATGAGAAAGGGAACCTATGAGCAGACTGCTATGGCTATGCAAAACACCATTCCAAATGTATTCGGCGTGGTGTGCGACGGAGCAAAGCTGGCATGCGCCCTGCGGATCTCTTCCGGGACAGGGATTGCCCTGGAATGTTCCGATTTGGCTCTGGAGAGCGTTCACATTGCCAATAACCAGGGCGTATTGGGGGCTACCATAGACGAGTCCATTGATATTATTGGAAAAACCGCCCTGTATGCCATGGTCAGCAGTGACAGAGATCTGTGCAGGCTGCTCTTTGAAAAGCGGAATATCTTCCCGCTTATGAGCTTTGAGGAACGCCAGAAGCAGTAAGGAAAGGAGCAGCCATGGGGGAAAAAATTGCCATTGTAGGCGCGGGAGCGGCAGGAACGGTTACGGCGGCTTACCTTACGGAAAAAGGATTCCATGTGATTTTATGTGATAAAGAAGAACACTGCCGGGAGGATTTTAAATCAATTGCTGAAAACGGAATTACTGTAAAAGGCCCGGGCCTGATTTCCGGGCTTTATCCCAAAACACTGACACACAATATTGCGGAGGCCATGGAAGCGCGTAAAGTACTGGTTTGTGTCTCCAGCGGCCGGCAGCAGGAGATAGCAGAGTGGATGTCCCCTTACATCCGCTCTGACCATTCTCTTTTACTGATGCCGGGAAATCTGGGGACTCTGGTATTTCACAGGGTTTTTCAAAGGGAGAACCGGCAGGCAGGGCTTTTGGCAGAGCTTGGAGAATGCCCCTGGGCGGTGAGGCGGCTTTCCGCCGGTTCTTATGTATCCGCCATGCCGCCCGGGCAAAAAAGAATCGCCGGGTTTCCGGCAAAAGACACACAGAAAGCATTGGACGATTTCCAGGATCTGTTTCCTCTGAAAGCGGGTTCAAACCTGGTTGAAATCTGCCTTAATTCTCCCAATGTAATCACCCACCTTCCGGGGACTCTTTTAAATCTTGGCGGAATGGAACAGAAGGGAAAGGATTTTGCCTTATTTAAGGATGGGCTGAGCTATGCCTGTATCCAGTGCATGAAACTTTTGGAGACGGAGCGGAAACAAGTGCTGAAGGCCATGGGAATGGAGTGCTTTGCCTCACCGGTAGAACCCCTTTTGCTGATGCTGAAAAATCCGGAAGATCATCCGGAACTGGAAATATTTCGGGGGCTTGCCGGACCGGATGGACCAGAGCACAGGTTTCTCACGGAAGATGCCTCCTGCGGCGTGGCTTTGTTAGTTTCTTCTGCCAGAAAGGCGGGAATAGAGGCCCGGATGGCAGAAGCGCTCCTGACTCTGGCAAACGGGATTTCTGAAACAGATTATTACCGCTTGGGTCGGACCTGGGAATGGATAGGGGAAGAGAGGGAAAAAATACTGTAAACAAAGGAATTGAAAAGCAGAACGGGATTTTGTATTATTGTATAAGAAAGGGGTATCTTATGCAGCTGACACAACTGGAATATTTGATTGCAGTAGAAAAATACGGTTCCATATCCCGGGCAGCCAGGGAGATGTATACCTCCCAGTCTTCCATCAGCACATCCATTAAAAATCTGGAGACAGAGCTGGGAGTGGAGCTTTTGCGGCGCGGTCCCAAAGGGGTAAATATTACGGAAGAAGGCCGGTACATTCTGGAAAGCGCTAAAATTATTAACCGCCACATGGAGGATATCAAATCTGTCCGTAAGAAAATAGATGGGCAAATTAAGGGAAATGTTGTTGCCGGAGGCGAAGGCTATTGCTGTATGAATATATTGGGAAATACGGCAATGGCTTTAAAAGAGCGGTATCCGGAGATTCAGGTAACGCTTAAGGGCAGCAACCAAAGGCAGATTTTCAGCGATCTTTCTGACGGGGCTATGGATATGGGAGTTTTCCAGATTAACAAGTTTACGTCCAAATATGTCCGGGCAAAGATAGAGAATAAACATCTTGCCTGCTGGGATATTTTAAAATCTCATCTGGTGGTGGGAGTAAGCAGGAGTCATCCCCTGTACGGCAGGGATAAGGTGACAGTGGAGGACTTAATCCCTTACGAGATTGTCACAGGCTTTGCCAGGGCAGAGGATTTAATTTACTGGTCCCTGTTCTGTGAAATGCAGAAAAGGGGCTATACCCGGCCCATTACCTGTCTGGGAGATGTGGGAGTTTCCCGCCTGTACGCCATAAAAAGAAACTGCATTCAGCTGGTTCCCAAGGTGTCTCTGGATATGACTAATCATCTGTTCAGCACCCCCTTGTATCCGATTGAAATTGACCAGTATTATGAACTGAATTATCTGTTGGTCCATAGAGAAGAGGCCTTTGGAGAGGCTCAGGAGATATTTTTAGACGAAGTTTTAAAATACCTGGAATCCTGTCAGGATGAGGAGTAGAGAAAGGGTTTTTATATTGTGTTTATAACGTGCAGCTCTGATGCGTAATTTCGGTTGCGTATAGGCTGCACGTTTATTTTAATTTCCCAGAATCTCAATAACTGAGATTTCAACTGAGAACTGACAACCGAATATGGATAGGTATAAACATTGCACATAAAAAAATTCAAAGTGGAAAACTTTTTGGAGTTATGATACAATATAGCAGAGATGTTATACCCTAATAGCAGCAAAAAAATTATGAAGGTACTCATTCCTTCTTCCGGTTCCCTGAGAACGGAAATCTGCTCTGGCTATGACGGGCAAAACAGCCGATTAGGAGGGAAAGTCTATGGAAACGGCAAAAAGAGCCCGAAAAAATATCGTGTACACAGGGGTTTTGTTGATTGCCATTGTTCTGTTGTTTCAATGGTACTCCGTTACGACCCGGCTGCGGATTGAACGTCAAAATCTGAATTACGCGTTAGATTCCTCCCGGCAGATGGCCCTGCGGATCGAAAGCGAGTTTGACAGCACGCTTTTGCGGGTACGCAATTATGCCTACCTGCTCAGCTCCGAACAGGGCAAATCGGAGATTGATGCCGGTTTTCTAAAGGGAATGGAGGAAAACGCGGTCTTTGACGCTATTTGCTTTACCGATGCCAATGGCGTCTACCTGACCTCCAGCGGGGAGACCATCGACAGCAGTGACCGGGGTTATTATATCAAGGGAATGCGGGGAGAAAGCGGCATGGAGATCCTTCAGTCCCGGCTGACAGGGCAGATGATGACGGTATCTTACGCCCCCGTTCTGCATGAGAATGAACCTGTCGGGGTGATCCTGGGCCTGTATCTGGCGGAGAATTACCTGAAGTCAATGCTCTCCACCAGCTATTTCGACACACCGGCGGAAGCTTTTTTATGCGCCCCGGATGGAACAGTGATCGCCTCCTCCACTGCCGAATCATATGAGAAGCCCCTTCTGGATGTCCTGTGTGATTCCGGCTATATTGACCCAGGGACCGCCGAAAGCGCCTGGGAGGTATTTCGACAGGGTTTGGATGAAGCGGGATTCATCTGCGCTTCGGGGAGCAAAACAGACAATTTATGTGTAGTCGGTATTCCCAACAGTGAATACATATTGGTGCAGGCATTTCCGCAGAGCGTAACGCAGGCAATGATTCGGAATGCCAATCAAACAGGAATGATTTTACAGGCGATTCTGGTTAGCCTGTTTGCCGTTTACATTCTGATCCTTCTGCTCCAGGCCCAGAGGCAGCGGCGGCGTTTGCTGGAGGAGAGCCAGGAGCACATTACCGGCCTGCAGGAGAAAGAGCGGCTGGCCCAGGAGGAGATCTCTGTGGCGAACCGCAAAGAGCGCCAGTACCGGATCGCCATCACCGCTTCGGCTATTTGCACATTTGAATTCAACCTGACACAGAATATGATTGAGAAGGATGCAATATTCAACACAGACGGCAGGCAAGCTTCCCTTATGAAAATACTGGGCTTGAACGCCCCATGTGCAGCATCCGTGTGCTTTGAGAAATGGGGGGCTTTTGTCCTGGAAGAGTCACAGGAGGACTATGCTTCGCTTATCGATCTGGAGCAGTTAAAGCAGCACTTTGAGCAGGGAGAGCCGGAAATTACAGCAGATTATTGGTGGCGGGACTCCGAAGAACGGCAGATATGTATCCGCCAGTCCTTTATTATGACCAAGGATGAGCGCAGCGGGGATATTATGGTCATGGTGGTGTGCAAGGACATTACGGATCAAGTTCAGAAGCAGCGGGAGCAGACCCAGGCGCTTCAGGAGGCTTTGATGCAGGCCCAGCATGCCAATCAGGCCAAGACTACCTTCCTTTCCAATATGTCCCACGATATCCGCACCCCTATGAACGCAATTATTGGTTTTACCACCATTGCCATCAGTCATATTGATAATCGGGATCAAGTCAAGGACTGCCTGCAAAAGGTTTTGGCCTCCAGCAACCATTTACTTAGCTTGATCAATGATATTCTGGACATGAGCCGTATCGAGAGCGGCAAGGTGCAGATTAATGAACAGGACTGCAACATCTCGGAGCTGACCCACAATCTGGTCAATATCATCCAGCCCCAGGTAAAGGCCAAGCAGCTGGAGCTGTTTATTGACACCTTTGATGTTGCCAATGAGGATGTGGTGGCAGATGCGCTGAAGCTGAGTCAGGTCTTTGTGAATCTGCTGGGCAACGCTGTGAAATACACGCCGGCAGGCGGGATGGTGAGTTTCCGAATCCGCCAGCAGACCACCTTCCGCCATGGTTATGGAGATTACGTTTTCACAATCAAGGATAATGGTATCGGAATGGCCCCGGAATTTGCGGAACACGTTTTTGAGCCGTTTGAGCGTGAGGCCAGCGCCACCAAGTCCGGCATTCAGGGGACCGGTCTTGGCATGGCAATTACCAAGAACATTGTGGATATGATGGGCGGAACCATCAGCGTTCAAAGTGAGAAGGGAAAAGGCAGCGAATTTCAGGTGGAATTAAGCTTGAAGCTTCAGGATGTGGAGAAAAACGCCGCCCAGATCAAAGAACTGGAAGACCAACGGGCCCTTGTTGTAGATGATGACTGTGACAGCTGTGAGAGCGTATCCAGAATGCTCAAACAGATTGGAATGCGGGCAGAATGGACCACCTCCGGCAAGGAAGCGGTTTACCGGGCTAAAAGCGCCTGCAACGAGGGGGACTCCTACCACACCTATATTATTGACTGGCAAATGCCCGAGCTCAGTGGGATTGAAACTGCACGCCGTATTCGTGCGGTTATCGGAGAGGAAGCCCCCATCATTGTTCTTACTGCCTATGACTGGACAGATATTGAAGTGGAGGCAAAGCAGGCGGGTATCACCGCATTCTGTGCCAAGCCGCTGTTCATGTCTGATCTGAAATCTGCTTTATTGCTTGCCAATAACCTGATTGTGAAGAAAGAGGAATCCTCATGGACGGCGGCAGACTTTAGCGGCAAGCGGATTTTGCTGGTGGAGGACAATGAACTCAACCGTGAAATTGCCGAAGCGATCTTGGAGGAAACCGGTTTCTCGGTGGAGTCCGCGCCCGATGGCACAGATGCGGTGGCTATGATGCGTCAGGCCGGGGAATATTATTACGACGCCATTCTGATGGACGTGCAGATGCCGATTATGGACGGCTATGAGGCAACGCGCACCATTCGTGCCCTGCCCCGGAAGGATGTAAAAACCATGCCCATTATTGCCATGACGGCAAACGCCATGGAAGAGGATCGGGAAAATGCTTTGAAATGCGGTATGAACGCCCATATTGCCAAGCCTCTGGACATCGAACTCTTTTTAAAGGTTCTGGGCAAATATCTGACATAAGAGGCGCTGCTCTGTTTTTATGCAACCCTGTGGGGAAGCAAGGATATTATTATTTGTGTTTAAAAATCTCTGGGGGAGGAGATGGATTATGTATCATTGCCATATGCGACTTTATTACCTTGGGCGAGAGGAAAAACTACCGGAACTTTTCCGGGCGATGCCGCCTTTGCAGGCATTTACCCATGAGTTCTTTGAAAGCCAGGAATTAGACCCTTCTCTTGCAGCAAAGGCAGACGTGATTTGGGCCGATCTGCGGGGGGTGGAGGCAGCGGAGACCGCCAGGGTGCTGGCAGCAAAAAAACGCCCGGAAGCGGAATTGATCCTGCTGCTTGAACAGGGGCAGTCGGAAAGCCTGACGGATATCCTGTCGGAGATAACAGACATCTGGACGTTGCCTATGCCTGATTCCGAATTGCAGTTCCACTTCCTGCGCTGGCAGCAGAGCCGCAAGAGCCGCGTGGACTACTGGCAGACCAGCCAATACCTGGAGACTGCCATCAACAGCTCGCCGGATCTGGTCTGGTACAAAGATAAGAGCGGTATCCACGAGAAGGTAAACGACAGCTTCTGCACCGCGGTAAACAAGACCAAGGCCCAGGTGGAGGGACGGGGCCACGCCTATATCTGGGACGTGGAGCAGGATGATCCCGCCTGTATCGAGTCGGAGCGTATTGTCATGGAGACGCAGAAAACCCTTGTTTCCGAGGAGATCATTCAAGCCTGCGGGGAGCAGCGGATACTCACCACATATAAGTCTCCGCTGTATGATCTGGATGGCAGCGTAATGGGAACCGTAGGCATTGGGATTGACGTGACGAAGGAACAGGCGTATGCGCGGGAATTGATCCGCAAAAATCAGATGCTGGAAACCATTTTTACTTCCATGGACTGCGGTGTGATGTGCCATACTTTGGATGGCTCTCATATTATCAGCATCAACCGGGCCGCCTTGGAGATATCCGGCTATGCGTCCCAGACTGATCTGGAACGGGATGGATTCAACATGACCGCGCCGTCCGTATTTGATGAAGACAGAATACGGATCAGGGAGAAGATTGCTTCTCTGACAAAGCCAGGAGATAACGCCAGCATAGAGTACCGCGTCCAGCATAAGGACGGGAAAATCCTTCATGTTATGGGAAATATCAAACTCATAGAAAAGGATGGCCAACGCTTCTACCAGCGGTATGTCCTGGACTATACCACCAAAAAGCTCCAGGAGGAGCAAGAGCGGCAGGAAGCGGAGAAGCGCCAGCTGGAACTGATTTCCGCCCTTGGTTTGGAATACAGCCTCGTGTGCTTTTTCGATCTGGACACCGGGGGCGGTCAGCTCCTGCGGATTGGTAAATGCAAAAACGGCATATTGGAGAGTATCTTTTCCGGCTCTCTGTCTTTGGAGAGCTGTATAGACCGTTACATAGAAGCAGGTGTTTATGAGGAGGATAAAGGCATTCTGCAAAAAGCCGCGACACGGGAACATTTAAAGCAGGCTTTGGCGGAACGTCAGATCTGTTCTGTCAACTACCGCACTACCTGCTGCGGTGAGCTGCGGTATTTCCAGATGAAGGTCGCCCGTGTAGGAGAGTGGGGGAAAAGCCACGGTATTGTTTTGGGGTTTCGGAGTGTGGACGAGGAGACCCGCAGCGCCCGGGAGAAAAATGCCATTCTGGAGGATGCGCTGGCTTTGGCAAACCAGGCCAACAAAGCGAAAACCACCTTCCTTTCCAATATGTCTCACGACATCCGCACCCCAATGAACGCGATTATTGGCTTTACAAACTTGGCCATCACCCATATAGACCAGCTGGAACAAGTAACGGAATATCTGGAAAAAATCAGGATTTCCAGCAATCATCTGCTGAATTTGATCAACGATATTCTGGATATGAGCAATATTGAGAGCGGGAAAATCCATTTGATAGAAGAGCCCTGCAATCTGCAAGACATTCTGCACGAACTCTGCAACAGTATACAGGAAAACGCCCAGGCCAAACAGTTGGAATTGCTCCTGGATGCTGCGGACATTCGACATGAGGAAGTCTGCTGCGACAGGATTCGGCTGAATCAGGTTCTTTTGAATCTGCTGAGCAATGCCATAAAATATACGCCTGTGGGAGGAATGGTCAGCCTGAGAATCATAGAAAAGGAGGATGCTCCGGCAGACTTTGCAAATTATGAGTTCCACATCAAGGATACTGGTATCGGTATGAGCGAAGAGTTTGTATCCCACATCTTCGAGCCCTTTGAGCGGGAGCGTAATTCCACCATCAGCGGGATTAAAGGATCCGGCCTGGGTATGTCTATTACAAAGAACATTGTAGACATGATGAAGGGAACGATTACAGTGGTCAGCAGGCAGGGCGCCGGAACCGAGTGTACGGTTTCCCTTACGCTTCGCCTCCATGATGGAGAGCGGGTTTTGGAGAATGCTGATGAGCAGGAAGTTCTCCGCACAGGTCACATCCTGCTGGTGGAGGATAACGAGCTGAATCAGGAGATTGCCGCCGCTCTTTTGGAAGAAGCAGGCTTCACTGTAGAAGTAGCAGGAAACGGGAGAGATGCTGTGGATACGCTTAAATCATCCGGCCCGGGACATTTTCAAGCCATTCTGATGGATATTCAAATGCCGGTTATGAATGGTTATGAGGCGGCCAGGGCGATCCGAAAGCTGGAAAATCGGGCCTTGGCGTCGATCCCCATTCTGGTAATGACCGCCAACGCCTTTGAGGAGGACAAAGAGGAGGCTCTGCGTAGCGGGATGGATGGGCATATCGCAAAGCCGGTTGACGTTGATATTTTAATGCGGACTTTGGATAAAGTATTGGGACGTTCCGTCTGAACTGCCTGCTTATCAAAAGAAAAGGAAACAAGTTATGCAAAAAGATGATATGATCATGAAAGCAGGCATTATCCACATCCTGGATTCCTCTATGGGGATGCCGGTGCTTTCCGACTGCCAGATGGAGATGGGTTCGGATTTAGGGGATTTTTTAAAAGGCCATATAGAAAAGTTTACGGAAAGCGATGATGTGAAGGAATGTCAATTTTCTGATAACTCCCCGGCCATGGAACTTTTAAGGGACTGCAGTCCGGATAATTTTACAGAAACCAGCAGAAGGCTGGCGGACCGGCTGTTTTCTATTATGAATTCCAACATTGATATCCCGGCCGGAGATATGGCGGTGGTGGTGTTTAGCTGCCGGGGAAAGGACTATATAGGCATTTTAAAGCTGAATTACCGCACTTCCTATACGCATCTGACCAGAACCGGGGAGGATGGCGCTAACAGCAATGATATTATCTTGCAGAGAGCTATTTTACCGGGCCAGGGCCAGAGGCTTTCAGAGGCATGCGTGGTGGATTTATCCGACGGCAGCATCCTGCTTACAGAGAAAAAATACGAGATTAACGGGGAAAAACGGCTGTACTTTTCCGAGATATTTTTGGAATGTCATGCGCCTCTGTCCCAGAAAAGCCGGATGGACATTGTTACCAGGGCAGTGGATCAGGTAAACCGGAAATACTATGGGGAAGATGATACGGAACGGAAAATGGAAGTAAAAAACCTGATCTATAAAGAGCTGGAAGAGACTGGCGCTTTGGATGTAGAGACGGTTAAGGAAAAGGTGTTCTCCGACAGTCCCCAGATGCAGGAGGAGTTGGCGGAAAAGCTGGATAAATACAACTTGTCCCACACAGTGGTGGAACCGAAGACGGAAAAGACTATTAAAAAATTTCAGAAACAGCATCTTACCACAGATACGGGAATCGAGATTACCATTCCCATGGAAGAGTACGGAAATCCTGACCGGGTAGAGTTTATCACGAATCCTGACGGCACGGTTTCGGTTCTTATTAAAAATATCGGACATCTGTCCTCAAAATAGCATTGTCTTTTTTTAGTGTTCGCGCTATAATAAAAAAGATTGTGAAAAATAAGTTCTTATAGATTAGTATATGGAGGAACCCATGAGTAAAACAGTAAGAACCAGATACGCGCCAAGCCCTACGGGACGGATGCACGTTGGAAATTTAAGAACCGCATTGTATGCCTATCTGATTGCCAAGCATGAAGGAGGCGATTTTCTGCTGCGGATTGAGGATACGGATCAGGAGCGCTACGTGGAAGGGGCAGTGGAGATCATTTACCGCACCTTAGAAAAGACCGGACTGATCCACGATGAAGGCCCGGACAAAGATAAAGGAGCAGGCCCCTATGTTCAGAGTGAGCGCCAGGCTTCAGGAATCTATTTGGAATATGCGAAAAAGCTTATTGAAAAAGGCGAGGCATATTACTGCTTTTGCACTCAGGAGCGTTTAGAGTCTTTAAAAAAGACTGTAAACGGCGAAGAGATCATGGTTTATGATAAGCATTGCCTCAGCCTTTCCAAAGAAGAAATTGAGGAAAAGCTGGCGGCAGGCGTGCCTTATGTGATTCGTCAGAATAACCCGACAGAGGGTGTTACCACTTTTCATGATGAGATTTACGGGGATATTTCGGTAAACAACGATGAATTAGACGACATGGTTTTAATTAAGTCTGACGGTTACCCCACCTACAATTTTGCAAATGTGGTGGATGATCATTTAATGGGCATTACCCATGTGGTCCGGGGCAATGAATACCTGTCCTCATCCCCCAAATATAACCGCCTTTATGACGCTTTTGGCTGGGAAGTTCCGGTATATGTCCACTGTCCCTTAATTACCAATGAGGAACATAAAAAGTTAAGCAAAAGAAGCGGCCATTCCTCCTATGAGGATTTGATTGAACAGGGATTTATCTCCGAGGCAGTGGTAAACTATGTGGCTCTTTTAGGCTGGTCCCCGGAGGACAACCGGGAGATCTTCTCCCTGGAAGAAATGGTAAGAGATTTTGATTACCACAGAATGAGTAAATCTCCGGCAGTATTTGATATGACCAAGCTTCGCTGGATGAACGGCGAATACATGAAAGCCATGGATTTTGACAAGTTTTACAGCATGGCTGAGCCCTTCTTAAAAGAAGTCATAAAAAAGGATTTGGACTTAAAGAAGATTGCCGCCATGGTAAAAACCCGGATTGAGGTATTCCCGGAGATCCGGGATCATATCGATTTCTTTGAAGAGCTACCGGAATATGACCCATCTATGTATGCCCATAAAAAGATGAAGACCACCCAGGAAAATTCTCTGGAGACTTTACAGGAGATTTTGCCTATTTTGGAAGCTCAGGAGGATTTTTCCAATGACGCGCTCTACGAAAGGCTGTCTCAATATGTAAGCGGAAAAGGCGTAAAGACCGGGTTTGTTATGTGGCCTGTCCGCACCGCCGTATCCGGCAAGCAGATGACCCCGGCAGGGGCCACAGAGATTCTGGAGATTTTGGGAAAAGAAGAATCGTTAAAGAGAATCCGCAAGGGGATAGATCTCCTTTCGAAATAAAGAAAATCTACCGGATAATATACTATGAGACAGGTTGAAACAGACCTTGTGTCAGAGAAAGGAATTTATGGCATTTCATGAAGCGCAGAAGCAGGCTATCCTCCACAAGGATGGCCCAATGCTGGTATTAGCAGGTCCTGGTTCCGGAAAAACCACGGTGATTACCAACCGGATTTTTTGCCTGACCCGGCATCAGGGCGTAAACCCTTCGTCCCTTTTGGTGATTACTTTCACCAGGGCGGCGGCCAGAGAGATGGAAGAGCGCTACGATAAAATGTCCCGGCAAGAAAATACAGCGGTAAGTGGAAGGGTCAGCTTTGGCACCTTCCACTCCGTTTTTTTCCGGATATTAAAGCTGGCTTACGGCTTTACCGCCGCCAATATTGTTCGGGAGGAACAGAAAGTCCAATGTATCCGGGACTATATGGATCAACTGAATTTAGACGTGGAAGACGAAAACGAGTTTATCGGCTCTGTATTGAGCGAAATCAGCACAGTAAAGGGAGACATGCTAAGCCTGGAGCATTATTACTCCAAAAGCTGCGGGGAAGAGGTTTTCCGGGCTTTGTATCAGGGGTATGACAGGTTTTTAAGACAGAGGGCCCTGGTGGACTTTGACGATATGCTGACTATGTGCTATGAGCTGCTTTGCCAGCGAAGAGATATTTTGTCTGCCTGGCAGAATAAGTATCGGTATCTGCTTATTGATGAATTTCAGGACATTAACCGAATTCAGTATGAGATTGTAAAAATGCTGGCCCTGCCGGAAAATAATTTGTTTATTGTAGGGGATGACGATCAGTCCATCTACCGTTTCCGGGGATCCAGGCCCGAGATTATGCTTGGCTTTGAGAAGGATTATCCAGGAGCAAAAAAGGTTCTTCTTAATGTCAATTACCGCTCGTCCCAGGAGATTATAGAGGCGGCAGGGCGGCTGATTTCCCACAATGACAAACGGTTTTTCAAGGAGCTTTCCGGAGCCAGAGGTCAGGGAAAGCCGGTGATTACCAGGGTTTTTGAGGATGCCAGACAGGAAGTTTCCGCCATGGCGGAGGAAATTCGGGACTATCACCAGGCCGGGATTTCTTACAGCCATATGGCGGTTTTATTCCGCACCAATGGAGGAGCCAGGCTTCTGATAGAGAAGTTCATGGAATATAATATTCCTTTTCGGATGCGGGATACTCTTCCCAATCTGTATGAACACTGGATTTCCAGAGATATACTTACCTATGTTTCTATCGCCCGGGGAAACCGGGAAAGAGGACAGTTTTTAAAAATTATTAACCGCCCCAAGCGCTACATAAGCAGGGATGCTTTTGAGGATCCTCAGGTGGATTTTGAGCGGCTGAAGTCCTTTTATCAGGAAAAAGACTGGATGGTAGAGCGGCTGGAACAGTTGGAATCGGATCTGGAAATTATAAAAAATATGGCTCCGGCAAAGGCGGTAAATTATATCCGAAAAGCCGTTGGATACGACGATTACCTGCGGGAATATGCCAGGGATCGGAGGCTGAATGCAGAGGAGCTGTTGGAGATTGGGGATCAGCTTTTAGAGAGCGCCGCCGGATATCAGACAGTAGATGCATGGACTGATCATATGAGAGAATATAAAGAAGAATTGACAGAAAAAGCCCGGCAATCAGAAAAACCATGGGAAAACAGCGAAGACAGTGTGTCGGTTATGACCATGCACAGCGCCAAAGGCCTGGAGTATCCGGTGGTTTACATTCCAGATGCCAATGAGGGAGTTACCCCTCACAACAAAGCTGTTTTAAAAGCGGATCTGGAAGAAGAGAGACGGATGTTTTATGTGGCAATGACCCGGGCAAAAGACCGGCTTCATGTCTATTTTACCAAAGAACGATACCACAAAAAGCAGGAGGTTTCCCGGTTTGTAAGAGAATATCTGGGGCCGGTGAAGTAGGAGGAAGAACGCTTGTGAAACAGAAGTTTCACAATGGGAATGCGTTCTGACGAAATGGCAGGCGCCGCACAGCGGCGCCTGCCGATTCAACTAGGAGGAAGAACGAAGATGATCCACATATACTGCGGAGACGGAAAGGGAAAAACCACGGCTGCTTTAGGCCTGGCTGTCAGGGCGGCAGGACGGGGAAAGAAGGTATTAATCGCCCGATTTTTAAAAACCGATGATTCCGGCGAGGTGCCGGCGCTGGCCTTGATTCCCCAAATTCGGATGATTCCCTGCGAAAAAAGTTTTGGATTTTTCTTCCGCATGAGCCAGGAACAGAAAAAAGAAGCAGAAGGATATTACAGCGGGCTTTTGGAGCAGGTTATCCGCCAGTCTAAAGAATTTGATATGGTGATTCTGGATGAGATTATGGCGGCCTGCAACTATGGTCTGGCGCCGGAGGACCGGTTGGTTTCCTGGCTGTCAGAGACTGACGGGGACAGTCAGATAGAGAAAAAGGAGATTATTCTCACCGGCCGGGAACCATCTGAGATTATTACCGGAATGGCGGACTATATTACCGAAATGAAGAAGCTGCGGCACCCTTATGATAAAGGGATTCAGGCCAGAGAAGGAATTGAATACTGACATTTTGAAGGAGGAGTAATTTGAAAGAAAGACCATGTTTTCTAAAAATAAAGGAGCAATTAAAAGGAATCAGGTGGGGGAATTTTCTGGGACTGACCGTAGCTGGTATTGTAAATGCCTACGGAGTTATTATGTTTTTGGCGCCGGTAAAGCTGTTTGACAGCGGGATTTCCGGTACTTCCATGCTGATATCCCAATACACGCCTCAGTGGTGCAGCCTGTCCCTGATGCTGGTGCTTTTAAATATTCCGGTATTTTTAATTGGACTGAAAAAGGAAGGATTGCCTTTTACTATTTATTCCATATATGCCGTTTTGATATATTCACTGGTTGCCTGGATTATTACGGATGTGCTTCCGGTAGATGTGTCTTTTGCCTCTCCTCTGGCAAATCAAGATCTGTTTCTGTGCGCCATTTTTGGCGGAATTATATCCGGAATGGGAAGCGGCCTGACGGTCCGGTTTGGCGGGGCCATTGACGGGATTGACATTCTGGGGGTCATGTTTGCAAAGCGGATTGGCTTAAGCCTGGGGAGCTTTGTGATGATATATAATGTAGTTCTTTACATCATCTGCGGAATGGTAATGAGCAGTTGGATTTTGCCTTTGTATTCGATTGTAACCTATGCCGCGGCCTCCAAAACTATTGATTTTGTGGTGGAGGGTCTTGACCGGTCCAAGGCGGCTTTCATTATTACCACAAGACCGGAGCAGGTATGTAAAGCCCTGTCGGATACATTTGAAAACGGAATTACCACCATCAGCGCCAAGGGCTATTATTCCAATTCAGACAGGACGATGATTTATTTTGTGGTAAACCATTTCCAAATAGGAAGGATGAAAAACATTGTGCACCAGATGGATCCGAAGGCTTATATTGCCATTAATGAAGTGGCAGATATCTTTCCTTCCGCAAATATTGACGATGCATAAATATTCGTTGTTTTTCAGCAGCAGAAGGGGCAGCTTTTTGCCTGGTATAAGTTGAAATTAATAAAAAAACAAAGTATAATAGGAGAAAGATTTTGAAAGACGGGAGGGTTTTATCGAGATGAGCCAATATTATTCTGACACTTTGGATTGGGCTTTAAAGCTTTTGTATTTTCAGGCAGATCCCGGGAAATTTTCGGAGGGCGTGAAACTGTTGGAGGAGGCTGTGGCAAAGGATGAGCCGGATGCCTACTATTTCCTGGCAAGATGTTACGCCTGGGAAGACGGCAATGTAAAGGAGGATCCCGGAAAGGCCCGCCAGCTTTCCAAAAGGGGGATTGAACTGGGCAGCGATCTCTGCGTTCTGGGAGCAGACCGGATGGGAGAATTAGATGGTGATGTAAAGGATGCCATGACCAAACCTCTGCTTCAGTCCTTTGAAGCGGTACGTCAGATGGCGGAGGACGGCGAACCTATGGCCCAGTACGCAGTTGGCCTGTTTTATTTCTGGGGGGATATGTACATGAACTTCCAGATTCACACGGATCTGGATTTTGAGCAGTGCAGAAAAGAAAATGCCATGGAAGCTCTTAAGTGGTTCCGGGCTTCTGCAGTTCAGGGATGTATCCCGTCCTTCCGCAATGCCTTTAACAGCGTGAGGGAGGGCGTTAATGACGTTCCTAAGGACTTAAAGGCGGCCATGGAATGGATGGAGTCAGTGGAAGAAAAGCTGGATCTGCGGGACTATTATTACAGTATTGCTTTAAGCTACAAAGAACTGGAGTATTATACCAACATGGTAAAATGGGCGGAACGGGGCCTTAGGATCCAGAATTCCGGCTGTGTCCTTCTGCTTGGGCAGGCCTACTTTAACGGAACCGGCGTGGCGCCGGATTATCAGAGAGCAAAACAGCTTTTTGAAGAGGCAGGGCCAAAACGTCCGGAGGCGTGGAAGTATCTGGGAGATATGTATGACAAGGGTCTGGGAGTTCAGGAGGATATCAACCAGGCAATCGCTTATTACCAAAAGGCTTTCCAGGGCGGATTTAAAGCCGCCGGTCAGGAACTGTCCAGGTATAAGAAAACATTATTTGGAAAATATAAACGGAGATAAAGGGGCTGCTGCCCGGCTGATGATGGATTTTGCCGGGCAGCAGTTTTATAAATTATTTCAATACTCCTTGCTTTTTCCCTCATGGTCTGCTAAATTGGTCTTAGACGCCCAGGCGTCCCGGGCCTGTTGACGCAGAAGAATCGGATGCGGAAAAAACAGGGCCGAAAAGGAGGAAACACCCTGCGGGTATCCCTGATGCCCAAAAAACAGGGCAAAAAAGGAGGAAATATGGCAGACGATAAAAACAAGATGGAAGAACAGGAAGAGATGACCGTCACTCTGACATTAGACGATGATACTGAGTTGGAGTGTGTGGTTCTGACTATTTTCCAGGCAGGAGAGAAAGACTACATTGCCTTGCTGCCCGTGGAGGGACAGGAGGTAGATGAGGGGGAAGTTTACCTTTACCGTTATAAGGAGACCGAGGACGGAATCCCTGAACTGGAGAACATTGAAGATGATCAGGAGTACGAGATTGTAGCAGACGCCTTTGACGAACTGTTAGACGAGGCGGAGTACGATGAGATCGTTGACGAAGAGGATTTGGAAGATTAGTTTTTTTATCCTGCAGGAAAAGAGGGATCCCGGGAAATTCAGGTTTTGTAAAACTTTGAAGTTCCCGGGATCCCTCTTTTATAAGTAGGAAACAAGCAATGAAGTTATTTGGTTTCCCATAGCTGATTCAGCTTTTCATCGGCCCATACGACTATGTTCCGACCGCTTTTCTTTGCGTCATAGAGCATGGTATCTGCAATTTTTAAGTAAACGTCATATTTGGATTCCTTTTCAGGAATAATGGTAACCCCTCCGATACTGACAGTAACCCATTGGGAGACAGACGGATCATGAGGGATATGGAGATTTTCAATTGCCTGACGGATTTGCTTCATGTATTGAAATATCTGATCCGAGTGCTCACCCAGAGACAGCGCCACAAACTCCTCACCGCCGTAGCGGGCCAGGAAATCTGTACTGCGCTGCAGACGGGAAGCCGCTGTCTGAGCCACGGCGGCAATCACCTTATCCCCGGCAGGATGGCCAAAGGTATCGTTATATACTTTGAAGCGGTCAATGTCAAACATACAGATAGAGAGAGGAAGGTGCAGGCGGGTTGCCTCATTCCATTTTGTAAGACTGTACTGTTCATACATGCGCCGGTTGGCAATTCCTGTCAGCTGGTCGGTCATGGATTGCTGTTCAATTTGCTTGCGGTACTGGTAGAGCTTAATGTGCGTGTTGACTCTCGCCTTAACAATCACAGGATTAAATGGCTTTGCAATATAGTCAACGGCTCCTAAAACAAGGCCGCGCTGCTCACTTGCCACATCAGTAAGGCTGGTGATCAAAATGACCGGGATATTTTTCGTGCCGGACTCCTCCTGCAATATTTTCAACAACGTAAATCCGTCTATTTTCGGCATCACAACGTCTAACAAAATAAGAGAGAAGTTTCCGTTGCCTGCACAATGCAGCCCGTCCTCCGCAGTCTGTGCAAGAGTAATATCATATTCATCCATCAGAATGGATTTTAATTGAGACGCCTGTAAAAGACTGTCGTCAATAATCAGTATTTTTTCCATAAGAATTACTCCATAGTTAAATTAATAAAATCAGCCGTTCCGCAGCCGTGTTTTATTTATGCTGCAGGATGGCATTATTTTCGGGGATGTTCAGACTAAACTGGACTATACATTAAACCGGAAGAGAACCACGTCTCCGTCCTTTACCACATAATCTTTTCCTTCCAGCCTTACTAAGCCTTTCTCCTTGGCGCCATTGTAGGAGCCGCAGTCTAACAGATCCTGGTAATTGACAACCTCGGCCCGGATAAAGCCGCGTTCAAAATCAGAGTGGATCTTGCCGGCAGCCTGAGGAGCTTTGGTTCCTACTTTGATAGTCCATGCCCGGGTCTCAGTAACGCCGGAGGTTAAGTAGCTGATAAGGCCCAAAATTCGGTAGCTGGCAGCGATGAGCTTGTCCAGGCCGGACTCTGAAAGGCCTAAATCCTCTAAAAACATCTTTTTTTCGTCATCTTCCAGCTCTGCGATCTCCTGCTCAATCTGGGCGCAGATCACAAAGACCTCACAGTGGTTCTCCTCGGCAAATTTACGAACTGCAGCCACGTGTCCGTTGGAAGCTCCGTCGTCCGCCACGTCATCCTCAGCTACGTTGGCAGCGAAAATTACCGGCTTGGCAGTTAAAAGGTTTAAGGAGGCGATAAAGGCGGCCTCGTCATCGTCAGAAGCTCCATAGCTTCTGGCAAGCCTTCCGTCCTCCAGGTGAGCCTTTAAGCCTTTCAGGATTGTTAGCTCCCTGGCCAGAGATTTATCGTTCATAGCGCTTCTGGCAGTTTTAGAGATACGGCGCTCCAGAACTTCCAGATCAGAGAAAATCAGTTCCAGATCAATGGTCTCAATGTCCCTTAAGGGATCCACACTGCCGTCTACGTGGATCACGTTGCTGTCCTCAAAACAGCGGACCACATGGACAATGGCATCTACCTCCCGGATATTGGAAAGGAACTGGTTGCCCAGACCCTCGCCCTTGGAAGCCCCCTTTACCAGGCCTGCAATATCCACAAATTCGATAACAGCCGGGGTAATCTTTTCAGAATCGTAAAGAGCGGCAAGCTGTTTTAAACGAGGATCCGGAACGGCTACCACTCCTACATTGGGATCGATGGTGCAGAATGGATAGTTGGCAGACTCTGCTCCTGCTTTGGTCAGAGAATTAAAGAGGGTGCTTTTCCCTACATTGGGAAGCCCCACGATTCCTAGCTTCATAATTATCTTTACCTGTCCGAAAACCCTTGATTTTACGGGGTTTTCGCCTTTCTTCATATTTTTACTACGCCCTTTTTACGCCCATACCGTTTTGAAATGAAATATAATCCAGCCTTTCATTTACAAATACCTGTACCACATTTTTTGCCTTTTAAATTTTTTCCCGTACCGGACTCCTTTCCCGCGAAAAAAAGAGTCCAACGCAACTATAAAGTATAGCACAAGGACTCTATTATTTCAATCCACTCCTGTAAATTTCCAGGTTAAACTCCCAAATATGTTAGAATTTCTCTGAATTTACAAGGTAAGCAGGGTAGCATTTGACTTTCCTGTTTTGGCTTTTTTATACACGAAATCTTGTAGATGTCCTATAAATGTGCTAAACTGAACCTAGTATAATCCACCTAAATTATCCCTATGTTTTGCTGGTCTAAATTTCCACCTGACTGCGTTGGCTTCACTCAACGATGCCACCGCATCGCCTCGTTCAGCCGCCTTGCAGGCTGAAAATTTATCCTGCGCCAAACATACGGGCAATTAGGGTGGATTATACTGGCAGCAAATCGGAACGTTGAAAGGAAAATAAAAGTATGCTACATTGTGGAACACAAAGATTAGAAACTGAACGATTGATTTTAAGAAGATTCACGAAGGAAGATGCACCTGCCATGTATAAAAACTGGGCGTCCGATGACCAAGTGACAAAATATTTAACATGGCCCACACATTCCAATATTGATGCTAGTAAAGTTGTGCTGGAAGAATGGGAAAGCTCCTATTCTGATGAAAAGTATTATCAATGGGCCATTGTTTTAAAAGAAAATGGCGATGACCCCATTGGTTCCATAAGTGCTGTCAAAATAAATGAAGATGTTTCTATGGTACATATCGGATATTGTATTGGAAGGACATGGTGGAAAAAGGGAATCACTTCTGAGGCAATGAGAGCGGTTATGGACTTCTTTTTTGACAAGGTAAATGTAAATCGCATTGAAGCAAGACATGACCCAAGAAATCCAAATTCCGGCAAAGTAATGATGAAATGCGGAATGAAGTATGAAGGTACTCTGCGTAGTTCCGACCGAAACAATCAGGGGATATGCGACGCCAGTTATTATTCACTGTTAAAGTCGGAACGGTAAATCTCAGTGTCTTACCTGAATATAATCCAGACAAAACGCCAGCTTCATAATGTGTACCTTCCTAAAGTTATTGAAATATAATAATACCTTCTAAAGCATACCGGATTTATGAGGAAAAGAAAAGGGAGAACCGGGCAGAGTCGCCGTTTGTCGAATTCTGATGTCTAGTGTCAATCGAAAGCCATTGATTTTTGGCGTTTTTAGGGGTAAAATAGAGAAAATCTTAGGAAAGGAGTTTTTACACAATATATGACAGAGGGAACAGATATCAGCTTTATACATCTGGGCATTTCTATTCAAAATCTGCATAATAGCGTGTCAATATTTGGATTCCGGATTGCCTATTATGGAATTATTATTGGCATTGGTATGCTGGCTGGTATCTGGCTGGCCCAGTCTGATGCCAAAAGGAGAGGGCAAAACCCGGAGCTCTATCTTGATTTTGCACTGTACGCCATTATTTTTTCCATTATAGGAGCCAGGCTTTATTATGTGATTTTTCAGTGGGACGCCTATAAGGACAATCTGGTACAGATTTTTAACCTGCGGGCAGGGGGACTTGCTATTTATGGTGGAGTTATCGGAGCGGTTCTGACTCTGATTGTATTTACCCGGGTAAGAAAACAGTCCTTTTTTTCCATGGCAGACAGCGGTGTTCTGGGTCTTATTTTAGGGCAGATTATTGGAAGATGGGGGAATTTTTTTAACACAGAAGCCTTTGGCGGCTATACGGACAACCTTTTTGCCATGAGGATCAAGATGTCTCTGGTAAATCCATCTATGATTTCCGGAGAATTGTTAGACAATATGATTGTAGAGCAGGGGATCCAGTACATTCAGGTTCACCCTACCTTTTTATATGAATCCCTTTGGAATTTGGGAGTATTGATATTTATGCTGTGGTACCGCAGGAAAAAGAGGTTTGATGGGGAGATGCTCTGGATTTACCTGCTGGGCTACGGATTAGGACGAACCTGGATAGAGGGGCTGCGGACGGATCAATTGATTCTGTTCGGTACAGGTATTCCGGTGTCTCAGGCCCTTTCTATGGTTTTAGTGGCAGTGTCCGCAGGAATTCTTATTATCAGACATAAAACTCTCCGGCTTAACAGGGGAGAAAGGAAGGTATAGTTAGATGACAAGAGAAGAGCTGGTTAGCAAGATAGAAGAGAGCAGAAAAAAGCTGGACAACAGTATTGAGAATCATGATAATTATGATGAGATTTATAAAAACAGTATCGAACTGGATGGATTGATCGAAGAGTATATTGTGTCCGGATATTAATAGCATACCACCTGGTATAATAAAGTATCGGCACGCGACGCCCTGCGCCACCTGCCATATTGTCGGAAGGTATTCTGAAAATGCTTCGCATTTACCTTCCTCCTAGGGAGGGAAAAAGTGGAAACCCAAACATTTGTTTGCTGGTTTCCATTTTTTCCCTCCTTATTTTTTAGCTCATTTTTGGAAAAAATCCTTGCCAATTCCCCGGTTCTGTACTAGAATAAATGTACAAGTGGTAGAAAGTGGAGTAAAGTGGTAGATAATGGTGGCCAAGTGGATTGGTTGTACCGGAACGGCAATGGGTGACAGATATGTTCATGGGTGAGTACAATCATACAGTAGACGCGAAGGGGCGTTTAATCGTACCTTCTAAGTTCAGAGAGCAGCTAGGAGATGAATTCGTGGTAACGAAGGGATTTGATAGCTGCTTGTTTGTGTATGGAAATCCTGAATGGGCCGAGATGGAAAAGAAACTTACCGCTTTACCAGTCACCAATGCCAGCGCCAGAAAGCTTACCCGTTTCTTCCTGGCAGGAGCTACCACCTGTGAAGTAGACAAGCAGGGCCGTATTCTGATTCCCTCTGTGCTGCGGGACTATGCCGGCATTGAAAAGGAAGCCGTGCTGGTGGGAACAGGAAGCCATCTGGAAATCTGGAGTAAAGAGCGGTGGCTTGCTATTAATTCTTATGATGACATCGAAGATATTGCAGAAAGTATGGAAGGGTTCGGAATATGATATTTGAACATCAGTCCGTTCTGCTTTACGAGACCGTAGACAGCCTGAATATAAAGCCGGACGGGATTTATGTGGACGGAACCTTAGGAGGCGGGGGACATGCCTTTCAGGTGGCAAAACGCCTGGGCTCTCAGGGCCGGTTAATCGGTATTGATCAGGATGGAGACGCCATAAAAGCAGCATCTTCCCGATTGGAACCATTTAGAGATAAAGTGACGGTTGTCCAGAGCAACTATGTGGAAATTGCCCGGGTCTTAAAAGATCTGGATATCCAAAAGGTAGATGGAATCTATCTGGATTTGGGCGTTTCCTCTTATCAGCTTGACACACCGGAGAGAGGATTTACTTACAGAGAAGAAAATGCGCCTCTGGATATGAGAATGGATCAGAGAAAGGATAAGACGGCGGCGATTATTGTCAATACCTACAGTGAACAGGAGCTGTTTCGAATTATCCGGGATTACGGTGAGGATCGGTTCGCGAAAAATATTGCAAAGCACATTGTAAAGGCCAGAGAAAAAGGGGAGATTACCACCACCGGCCAGTTAAATGAGATTATTAAAGGGGCGATTCCGGCAAAAATCAGGGCGACAGGAGGCCATCCTTCCAAGAGAACCTACCAGGCCATTCGGATCGAACTCAATGAAGAGCTGGAGGTTTTAAACCAGGCCATGGATGAAATGATCGATTTGCTAAATCCCGGAGGAAGGCTTTCCATCATCACATTTCACTCTCTGGAGGACCGGATGGTAAAAAGGCGTTTTAGAGCCAACGAGAATCCCTGTATTTGCCCGCCGGATTTCCCGGTATGCGTGTGCGGCAGGAAAAGCAAGGGGAGAGTGGTAAGCTCTAAACCCATTTTGCCTTCCGAAGAAGAACTTAAGGAGAATACCCGCTCCAAAAGCGCCAAGCTTCGGGTATTTGAGAGAAATTAAAAGTCAGGAGGTTTGATTATGGCTGCTAAGAGACAGAGAGTACATCATACAAACGAATACAGCGCTTATATTCAGGGAAATACTGTCCGCAAAGCAGCGCCTGCCAGACGATATGAGGAAGCGGAGCCCCAAAAGAAGGTTCACCGCAAGGTAAGCACCAGGGTAAAGCGCAACAGGGCCAAGGCCTTATATATGGACGCCCCTTACGTCATCGCATTGACTCTTGCGGCAGTATGTACATTATTTTTATGCATTAATTACCTTCAGCTTCAGGCATCCATTACCACCAAGGTAAAGAGCATTGCCCGGATAGAACAGGAAATTAAAAATATGAAAGCGGAAAACGATGCTTTAGAAACCAGAATCAAAACATCCGTCGATCTGGACCACGTTTACAAAGTTGCAACTGAGGAGCTGGGCATGGTTTATGCAGATAAAAGCCAGGTGCGTTTGTATAAGAAGACGGAAAGTGAGTATGTAAGACAAAATGAAAGCATCCCGGAACACTAATAAACGAATCTTTACCAAAACTATGCAGGAAAAGCTGGCGATTACCGTTCTGGTAATAACGCTGGCTTTGTTTGCATTGGTTATGGTTCTCTATAATTTAATAAAATATAACCAGGAGGACTATAATCAGATTGTTTTGGATCATCAGAATTACAGCAGCCAGATCCTCCCGTACAGGCGGGGAGAGATTATGGACAGAAACGGAACCTATCTGGCTGTCAGCGAGCAGGTATACAACCTGATTATCGACCCCAAGGTGATCACATCGGATAAAGAGAAATATCTCGCCACTACGGTATCGGTTTTAAGCCAGACCTTTGGCTACAATGCAGATGAGTTGACCAGCCTGATCAATGATAATTCCGCTAAATCCTATATTAATTATGAAAAACAGATTACTCAGGAGCAGAAGGAAGCTTTTGAAGCCAACACACAGGCAGCCCAGGCCGGGGCCTCAAACCGAAAGGTGGCCGGAGTCTGGTTTGAACCCCAATACAAAAGGGTCTACCCTTATGGAGACCTGGCAAGCACGATTATTGGCTTTTCTTATGACAACGGAGCCAAAGGCATGAATGGCATTGAGCAGTATTATAATGACCAGCTAATCGGAGTCAACGGAAGGGAATACGGCTATCTAAATGAAGAAACCAATTTGGAGAGAGTGATCAAAGAGGCGGAAAATGGGAGAACAATTGTCTCCACCATTGATATTAATATCCAGAAGATCGCGGAAAAATATATTGACCAGTGGGAAGCCGGAACCGGCAGCAAAATGAGCGCCGCTATTGTGATGAATCCTCAAAACGGAGAAATTCTGGCAATGGCCACCAAGAACCGCTATGATTTAAATGACCCGAGAAATTTAGAGGGCCGGTTTACGGACCAGGAAATCATGGACATGGGAAGGCTGGAGGCGGTGGACGACTACAAAAGGAAAAACCGGGACAGAAATCTCACCATTACAGAGGAAGAGGTTTCTAAATATTATTCGGAAGAAGAAATCTACTCTCTGGGACAGCAGGTGGCCTGGAACAAAATCTGGCGCAATTTCTGTGTCAGCGATTCTTTTGAGCCAGGATCCCCGTCTAAGATATTTACGGTAGCAGCAGCCATGGAAGAGGGCTATATTACCGGAAATGAATCCATAGAATGTGGAGGAGTTTTGGAGGTGGGGGGCCATCAAATCCACTGTGTAAACCGAAATGGCCACGGCTCCCTTACCATAACCGAATCTTTAATGGAATCCTGCAACGTGGTGATGATGCGTCTGGCTTCCATGACAGGAGGGCGAAAGTTTTCCAAGTATCAGGAAATATTTGGCTTTGGCCAGAAGACCAATATCGATCTTCCGGGAGAGGCGGATACCTCCACCTTGATCTACCAGGCAGATCAGATGCGCTCATCCAATCTGGCCACCAACTCTTTTGGGCAGAACTTTAACTGTACCATGGTGCAGATGGCGGCGGCCTTTGCATCCGTTATTAATGGAGGCAGCTATTATGAGCCTCATGTGGTAAAGCAGATTTTAAACGATCAGGGTTCTGTGGTAAAAAAGATAGAGCCGGTGCTGGTGCGGGAGACAGTTTCTGAAAATACTGCCATTTTTCTGAGAACGGCCCTGGAAAAGACAGTGAGCGAAGGAACTGGAAAAGCGGCCCAGGTGGAGGGGTATGCAGTAGGCGGCAAGACTGGCACTGCAGAAAAGTATCCCAGAAGCGCTGAGAATTATCTGGTATCTTTTATTGGATTTGCACCGGCAGACAATCCCCAGGTTATAGTGTATGTGGCAATCGACACACCCAACCTTCCGGGGAAAGAACAGGCTCACAGCAGCTTTGCAACCCAGATAGTACAAAAGATATTGGCGGAATCACTTCCTTATCTAAATATATTCCCTACTACGGATATGGAGACAGTTCCGGAAGAGCTTAAGGGGCTGCTTCCCGAAGAAGACGGAATTGTGGATCAGGAGACAGAAACCAGCCAAACAGAACCGGAGACGGAACCCCGGGTATATGCTACAGACGAGTATATTGTGGGGGAAGTCGAGGGGGAAGAGCCCCTTCCGGGAGCCCCGGCAGGTTCAGAGGAGTCCCGTTTGCCAGGAAGCCTGCCAGAAACTCCTGAGGAGGATCCGGCATTTTCCGGAGAACCGGCAGAGAGTACGGCTTCTGCTCAGGAAGAAACAGAAAACGGGGACAGCCGGGAATCTCAGACAGGAGAGTCTTCTGAAGCGGAAACGTCATAACCCTGTGATTTCCATCATATATATGAATTGATGATGGGACAGGGGAGAATGTCATGAATACAAATCAGACATGTCATAGAGGAAGAATAGCCCTCCTGTTTGTTCTGTCGTCTGTCATAACGGCGGTTCTGCTGGGAAGGCTGTTTTTTCTTATGATTTACCGGGCCGATCACTACAGCGCTATGGCAGAGGATCTGCACCAGAGGGAGCGTACTATTAAAGCGGCCAGAGGCCGGATTATTGATGCCACCGGAACCGTAATTGCCACGAACCGGACCGTATGTACCATTTCAGTCATTCACAACCAGATTACCAACCCGGATCAGGTGGTGGAGGTTTTGTGCAAATATCTGGATGTATCAGAGGAAACGGTTCGGAAAAAGGTGGAAAAATACAGTTCCAGGGAGATTATCAGCACCAATGTGGATAAAGAGATTGGAGATGCCATTCGGGACCAGGGACTTGATGGAGTTAAAGTAGATGAAGATTATAAACGGTATTACCCTTATGACAGTCTGGCTTCCAAGGTTTTAGGCTTTACCGGAGGAGATAATCAGGGGATTATTGGCCTGGAGGTAAAATACGAAGAGTATTTAAAAGGAAAAAACGGTTTGATCCTTACCATGACGGATGCCAGAGGGGTGGAGATTGAGAACGCAGCGGAGGACCGGGTGGAACCGGTGGCCGGAAACGATTTGTATATCAGTCTGGACAGGAATATCCAGGCCTATTGCCAACAGGCAGCTTACCAGGTTATGGAAAAGAAAAATGCAAAGAGGGTGTCCATTATTGTTATGAATCCTCAAAACGGAGAGATTATGGCTATGGTAAATGTACCGGAATTTAATTTAAACGATCCGTTTACCCCGGGACAGAACCTGGTGAGCCAAAGCGCCAGACAGGCAGAATTTGAGGCAGAGCAGGCCGCTGCCGGGAAAGGAGCGGCAGGAAAGCAGGATCTGCTAAATCAGATGTGGCGCAATACCTGTATCAATGACACATATGAACCGGGCTCCACTTTTAAAATTATAACGGCTGCCGCAGGCCTGGAAGCAGACGTGGTGGATCTGAATGACCGTTTTTCCTGTCCGGGTTTTCGGATTGTGGAAGATCGGAAAATCCGCTGCCATAAGGTAGGAGGACACGGCGGGGAAAATTTCCTTCAGGGGATGATGAATTCCTGCAATCCGGTGCTGATAGACGTAGGACAGAGACTGGGGATCGATGGGTATTATGCCTATTTTGAAAAACTGGGCCTGAAGGGGAAGACCGGCATCGATCTGCCGGGAGAGGCGGCTACCATTATGCACAAAAAAGAAAATATGGGTCTGGTGGAGCTTGCCACAGTATCCTTTGGACAGTCCTTTCAGATTACGCCGGTTCAGCTGATTGCTACCGTATCGGCAGTGATAAACGGGGGAACCCGGGTTACCCCGCATTTTGGAGTAAAAGCAGTAAGCAGTGATGGAGAGAATATTCATACGTTTTCTTATCCGGTGGAGGAAAATGTGCTGTCAGAGGAAACCAGCCAGACTATGCGCTATATTTTAGAGCAGGTGGTAGCTGAGGGAAGCGGAAAAAAGGCCAGTCTTCCCGGATACCGGATTGGAGGGAAAACGGCCACATCGGAAAAGCTGCCCAGAAGTTTAAAAAAATATATTTCCTCCTTTATTGGTTTTGCCCCTGCTGATAACCCGGAAGTGATTGCGTTGATTACCATTGACGAACCGGAGGGAATTTACTATGGAGGAACCATAGCGGCCCCTGTAATTGCCGATATTTTCAAGAATATTCTTCCCTATTTGGAAATTGAACCAGCAGTGGAAGAAAGTACCGGCGCCTTTCGAATCTATAGTTGATTATTCGAAAAAAAAGACGTATACTACCTAATGTGTATCCTTTGCTTTCTCGTCCGGAAAGCAAAGGGCAATATAAAATTTTTACATAAGAAACTGAGGTGCGACATGATTAATGAAACAATCTTAGCGATTATTATATCCTTTGCCATAAGTGCTCTTTTGTGCCCCATTGTGATTCCTTTTCTCCACAGGCTGAAATTCGGCCAGCAGGTCCGGGATGACGGTCCCCAGGCACATTTAAAAAAGCAGGGCACGCCTACCATGGGT
>CAJUJM010000038.1 GCA_910586755.1 uncultured Lachnospiraceae bacterium | reverse complement strand
TTTTGTATGCGGTAATCCCTGTTACCATTGTTCTTAACAAACTCTAGTATACAGGTAAATCCACGTTGCTACAAATGTGGGGTCACTTCATATTGTCCTAGCCTTCATAACAAATTGTAATCGTTCAGATGGGGGATCTTCTTGTCCGGCATAGCCGGACAAGAAGTATCGGATGTCCATCCAATGTGGAATTTAACATAGATTTTGACTTACAAGCGAGCTTGACATCAAAATCTATGTCAAATTCCACGCCGTCTGAACTGTTACACAAAATTATACACAAATTTTTTTATGAAGTCAAATCTTTCCCACGCCCCGGCAGGGATAAAAGCGCCTTACAGAAAGGCTGGTACAAAATATGGTATACCGGAATGGAGAGTCCGAGAGCAAGGCAGAAGGACAGGAGAGACAAAAGGATCCAGGCCCCGTACCCCGGCGTCCCCGGAGCTACCAGGTAATCAAAAATAAAATTGTGGGTCATTCCGTGGAATAAATAGACAAAAAAGATATACCGGCTGACAAAATTAATGGTTTTCTCCAGAGGCCGGGCAATAAAGCCGCCGTAGCGGGTCACCAGAAGGTAGACAGCCATGGTCATCAGGATCATGGACGGAGCATAATTGTAGATGGCCGGATTCTGGCCGGTAAAATAGATTTCTTCCAGGGCGGAGATAAAAAGGCCCAAAAGACCGGCGGCTAAAAACCCCAGAACCTGACCATCTGTCAGGTCCAGCCGGTCCAGAAGAAACCCCAGGATACAGTAAAACACCCAGCTATAGAGAAAATAAGAGGTAAGCATCTGCTCCATATGAAAAATCTGGTAAAGATTTTGTACAGCAAAATAGAAAAGGCTGACAAGAAGAAGCAGCCAAAATTCCCGCTTTTCCATATGCTGAAACATCCTCCAGAGAAAGGGGACGGACAGATAAAATCCGGCGAGAGCCAGGACAAACCACAGATACCCCACCACCTGAGCCTGGAGAAAACCTTTGAAAAAATCTTTGAAATAAGCGGGGGCAAGGGAAAACCCATGATTCCAGGCGTAATAGAGAAGGGCGGCAAAAAGGGAGGGGATCCCGATTTTTACAATCCGTTTCCAGTAAAAACCGGGAATATCCCCGTCAAACCGTTCTAAAATAAAGCGGCCGCTGAGCATGAAGAAAAGCCCGTTGCTGGTCAGGGTAAGCGTGCGGATAATTTCTCTAATATGCCAGGCCATAGGCTGGGCTACGGGATCCGCGATCCATACTCCTGCCAGCATGTGGGTGGCAATGACCAAAAAAATTGCAAAAATCCGAAGAAGATTGTAATTGACAAGGATTTTTTTCTCCATAAAATGCTCTCCTGACAGGGCCCGAAAGGGCGGACCGGTTATTTGGAAGCCTGAGCGATGCAGTCGTTTACTCCGTTATAAAATCCATAAAGATTAATACTTACAGAAGCAACCGCCTGAGTATAACCGCTTTCGTCCATAAGGCCGTCTAAAGTCTGATTGTCCATTACATAGGAAGAGACGGCGTCAGACTGCTCTGCCCATAAAAGTCCGTCTTCCGTCATGATGTACTGACCGTCTAAGGAAAGCTGGCGCTTGCTTGTGCCGTCAGCTCCCACACAATCCCAGGAAACAGAAGTAATATAGCCGTCAAACACAGTCATGGATATCTGGTTTTTAAAGCCGCTGTCATCCGCTTCCGGATCTTCGTAGGTGTAGACGCCGTCGGTCAGCTCTACAGAGGGCTTTGGCAGATCTGCTCTGGTCATACGGTGAAGAGAGGCATAGGCTGGCTCAGAGATCAGGATCACCAGTACAGAAAGTATGGCCATCAGCGCCAGACCGATAATGTTTTGCTGCTTGGGACTTGAGTTTGTGTGATGCATGGTAGAATGTTCTCCTTTTTCTAAATGAATATTACCCTCAGTGAACATGGGGCAATAATACTTATCATATCATTTTACAGAAGGAAAGAAAAGAGGAAAAATATTTATTATTTTTTCTTATAAAACTTATAAGCATAAATGTTTTTTGGGAAAAACAAGTGTATTTTTGAGAAATCCGGCTTAACAAAAATTTCACAAGACAAAATCCGGGGAAAAGCAGACAGGAAGGAGGCAGAACCCCCGGGGCTGTTTTTAAAGAAAGAAAACAGGAAAATCATGTCAAATCTTTAACGGGAAATCATGTCAAATTTTTGCGAAAACACAAAATGTATGGAAAAAAATACAGACAATCCCTATAAATTGTTGCATATTCTCCTGGAAAAGGCAATTGTGTACAAACTCAAACTATGCTATAATGGCAACGATTGAATGGACAGAAGCACTGGTTTCAGGCGCTTCCCGTTCACTGAGGGCAAAGAAAATGTTTATAGAAAGAGGGTTGGTTTGATGGGTTTGGCTACATTTAAAGGCGGAATTCACCCTTATGAGGGGAAGGAATTGTCTGAGAACAAGCCGGTACAGGTGCTGACTTCCAGGGGAGAGATGGTTTTCCCCATGGCCCAGCATATCGGCGCGCCGGCAAAGCCTTTGGTTGCAAAGGGTGACCGGGTTTTGGTTGGCCAGAAAATTGGAGAAGCCGGCGGTTTCATCTCTGCCAATGTTATCTGTTCCGTCTCCGGAACGGTTAAGGCGGTAGAGCCTCGTCTGATGGTAAACGGCGCCATGGTTACCTCCATTATTGTGGAGAACGACGGGCTGGACGAGAAGATTGAACATTTCGGCGAGGACAGGGATTATACCAGGCTGTCCAAGGATGAGATCCGTAACATTGTAAAGGAAGCCGGTATTGTAGGTCTTGGCGGCGCAGGCTTCCCCACTCATGTAAAGCTGTCCCCCAAGGATGACAGCAAGATCGATTATATACTGGTAAACGGAGCAGAGTGTGAGCCTTACTTAACCTCTGATTACCGGATGATGCTGGAGGAGCCGGAGAAAATTGTAGGTGGCTTAAAGGTTATTTTAAGCCTGTTTGACAATGCCAAGGGTGTCATTGGAATCGAAAACAATAAGCCGGAAGGCATTAAAAAGATTCAGGAGCTGGTAAAGGACGAGCCGCGGATTGAGGTATGTCCGCTTCTGACCAAGTATCCCCAGGGCGGTGAGCGTTCCTTAATTTATGCCATCACCGGCCGTAAGGTAAATTCCTCTATGCTTCCTGCAGACGCAGGCTGCATTGTGGACAACATTGACACGGTTATCGCCATTTACAATGCGGTCTGCAAACAGACTCCGTTAATCCGCAAGATTATTACGGTAACCGGCGACGCCATTGTAAATCCCCAGAACTTCAGCGTAAGGCTGGGAACCAACTATCAGGAGCTGTTAGAGGCGGCAGGCGGCTTTAAGGCAGATCCGGAGAAGGTGATCTCCGGCGGCCCCATGATGGGGATGGCTTTGTTCAGCCTGGATCTTCCTGTAACCAAAACCTCCTCCGCATTGACCTGTTTTTCCAAAGATATGGTGGCGGCCCAGGAGCCTACTCCCTGTATCCGCTGCGGGCGATGTGTGTCTGCATGTCCCAGCCATATTGTGCCTCCTATTATGATGCAGGCTGCGTTAAGAGGAGACTGTGATGCCTTTGAAAAGGTAAACGGCATGGAATGTATGGAATGTGGAAGCTGCACCTATGTATGCCCGGCCAAGAGACCTTTAACCCAGGCGTTTAAGGACATGCGTAAGCAGGTAGCTGCAAACCGCAGAAAGAAAGCTTAAGGAGGCGGAAGAGAATGAACAGATTATTAAACGTATCCTCATCCCCTCATGTTAGGGATCAGGTAACCACCAGCAATATTATGTTTGATGTGGCAATTGCCATGCTTCCGGCAGCCGCATTCGGCGTATATCAGTTTGGCTTAAACGCTCTGATTGTGATTATCGGGACTGTTTTGGCCTGTGTAGCAAGTGAATATGTTTATCAGAAGGGAATGAAAAAGCCCATCACCATCGCAGACGGCAGCGCCCTGGTAACCGGTATGATTCTGGCGCTGAATATGCCCGGGGATATTCCGGTATGGATCCCCATGCTTGGCGGCGTATTTGCCATTATCGTGGTAAAGCAGCTGTACGGCGGCCTGGGGCAGAACTTCATGAACCCGGCTCTGGCGGCAAGATGTTTCCTGCTGATCTCCTTTACCGGCAAGATGACTGCCTTTACTCTGGACGGAGTCAGCGGAGCAACCCCACTGGCAGTATTAAAATCCGGCGGAAGCGTAGACGTAGCAGCTATGTTTCTGGGCAGGATTCCCGGAACCATCGGAGAGGTTTCCGGGATTGCATTATTGATCGGAGCGGCATACATGCTGTGGAAGAGAGTAATCACCATCCGTATCCCGGCGGCTTACCTGATTTCCTTTGCCTTATTTGTACTGATTTTCGGCGGCCATGGACTGGATATGAATTATTTGCTGGCCCACCTTTGCGGCGGCGGTTTAATCTTTGGCGCTTTCTTTATGGCAACGGATTATGTTACCAGCCCCATTACCCCCAATGGCCAGATTGTATACGGTGTCTTAATGGGATGCTTAACCGGGCTGTTCCGTTTGTTTGGCGGTTCCGCAGAGGGCGTATCTTATGCCATTATTTTAAGTAATATCCTGGTGCCCTTAATTGAAAAGGCAACCCTTCCCAAAGCATTCGGAAAGGAGGGCAAATAAACATGAAAAAAGGCGGATTTATGAAAGACGCGGCGATTTTATTTGCCATCACCCTGATTGCAGGGTTCTGTCTGGGCGGCGTTTTCGAGATTACCAAGGAGCCTATTGAGCAGGCCCAGCAGGCGGCCAAGATTGCGGCTTACAAAGAGGTTCTTCCGGATGCCAGTGACTTTGTGGAAGACGGAATGGAAGAAAAGATTGCCGCTTCTGCAGAAGACTTAATGGCCCAGGGCTTTGGCAACGTTTATATTGACACTGCCGCCCAGGCGGTAGACGCTTCTGGCAATCCGGTGGGATACGTGGTATCCTCTACATCCAAGGACGGCTTCGGCGGCGAGGTGAAGCTCTCCGTAGGCATTAACGGGGAAGGCGTGGTAACCGGTATCGCGTTCCTTTCTATTGCAGAGACCCCAGGCCTTGGTATGAACGCAACCGGGGACGGATTTAAAGGCCAGTTCGCAGGCAAAAATGCGGAAACATTATCTGTAACCAAAACCGGCGCGCCGGCAGAAAATGAGATTCAGGCTATGTCCGGCGCTACCATTACATCTTCAGCAGTAACAAACGCAGTAAATGCAGCGATTTACTTCGTAAATAACTGCGCGGCTAACTAGGAGGTGGGATACAATGAATAAGTATACAGAGCGTATTTATAATGGTATTGTCAAAGAAAACCCTACCTTCGTCCTGATGTTGGGTATGTGTCCGACCCTGGCAGTTACAACCTCTGCCATTAACGGCCTGGGCATGGGCCTGAGCACTACGGCAGTATTGATTTTCTCCAACCTGATTATTTCGGCTTTGAGAAACATTATTCCTGACAGAGTGCGGATTCCGGCCTTTATCGTTATCGTTGCATCTTTGGTAACTATGGTTCAGCTTCTGATTCAGGCCTATATTCCCTTCCTGTATGACGCGCTGGGAATTTATATCCCCCTGATTGTAGTAAACTGTATCATCCTGGGACGTGCCGAGTCCTACGCTTCTAAGAACGCCCCTGTTCCTTCCGCTTTTGACGGTATCGGCATGGGTCTTGGATTTACGGTGGGATTGACCTTGATCGGCGTCTTCCGTGAGCTGTTAGGCTCCGGTGGATTTTTCGGAATGACCATAATTCCGGAAGATTTCCATATTTCCATTTTCGTACTGGCGCCCGGGGCTTTCTTCGTGCTGGCAATGCTGACTGCATTGCAGAACAAGTTTAAGGCTCCTTCCGCTACCAACGGATCGGTGCCGGCGTCTAAGCTGGCCTGCGGCGGCGATTGCATGAGCTGTACCGGATCTGCCTGTATGGCTAACCATGACATTTTAGAGACCCGCCAGAGACAGGCGGAGGAAGAAGCTCTTGCCAAAAAGAAAGCAGCGCTGGCAGCAAAAGAGGCGGAACTGAAGGCCGCTACTGCCAAGAAAGACGAATAGGAGGAAGGATTAGATGCAGGAATTATTATTGATTGCCATCGGCTCCGCCCTGGTAAACAACGTAGTATTAAGCCAGTTCTTAGGTCTTTGCCCCTTCCTTGGCGTTTCCAAGAAGGTAGAGACTTCTGCGGGTATGGGTGCGGCAGTTATCTTTGTTATTACGCTGGCCTGTATTGCAACCAACTTGATTTACAGCTTCGTGCTGGTTCCATTGAAGCTGGAATATTTGCAGACCATTGCATTTATTCTGGTAATTGCGGCTCTGGTGCAGTTTGTTGAGATGTTCTTAAAGAAGAATATGGTTTCCCTTTATGAGTCCCTGGGTGTGTACCTGCCCCTGATTACGACTAACTGTGCGGTTCTGGGCGTTGCATTAACCAATGTTCAGAAGGAGTACGGCTTTGTTAAGAGCGTGGTAAACGGTATCGGCATTTCCGTAGGATTTACCATTGCCATTGTCATGCTGGCAGGTATTCGTGAGAAGATCGAGCACAATGACGTTCCCTATAACTTCCAGGGTTCTCCCATTGTTCTCATTACCTCCGGCCTTATGGCAATTGCATTTTTCGGATTTTCCGGATTAATTTAAAGGAGGAGACGAAGGATGAATATTATGGGTATTGTGGCTGCTGCGGCAGTCGTAGGTATCATCGGCATCGTCATCGGCGTACTGTTAGGCGTTGCCAGCGAGAAGTTTAAAGTAGAAGTAGACGAAAAAGAGATCCTGGTAAGGAACGAGCTGCCTGGCAATAACTGCGGCGGCTGCGGCTATGCAGGATGCGATGGTCTGGCTAAGGCAATCGCCGCCGGTCAGGCGGATGTAGGGGCCTGCCCGGTGGGCGGCGGCCCGGTAGCGGAAAAAATCGCTGCGATTATGGGAATTGAGGCTGGAGCTGGAGTTAAGAAGGTAGCTTTTGTAAAATGTAAAGGCACCTGCGACAAGACCAGGATGCAGTACCGCTATTACGGAATCGACGATTGTCGCAAGGTGTCTGTGGTTCCCGGCGGAGGCGAGAAGGCCTGCGCCTACGGATGTATGGGATATGGATCCTGTGTAAAGGCCTGTCAATTTGACGCTATCCATGTAGTGGACGGCGTGGCAGTGGTGGACAAGGAAAAATGCGTTGCCTGCGGTAAGTGTGTGGAAGCCTGTCCTTTAGGCCTGGTTACGCTGGTTCCCTACACGGCAGAACACTTGGTACAGTGCAATTCCCACGATAAGGGCAAGGATGTGAAGGCCAAATGCGACAACGGCTGTATCGGCTGCACCCTGTGTACCAAACAGTGTGAGTTTGACGCCATCCATATGGACAACAATGTAGCGGTAATCGATTACGAGAAGTGCACCAACTGCGGCAAGTGCGCCGCCAAGTGCCCGGTAAAGGTTATTATTTAAAAATAGGAAACAGGAAAAAATGGCTAAACGAAGAGGGCGCCCATTGGGGGCGTCCTCTTCGTTTCCTGAGATTAGAACAGAATATGGCGTAATTGGAGTTTACAAATCTGCATAGCATAAACTGATTTTTGTAAAAAATCACAAAATTAAGCTAAATTATTACAAAGACTCGCAGCATATTGTTTGATAAAATGAAGTCACGAAAGGGGGAAACCCCTGCACAATCACTATATGATGCGAGGAGGAACAGGAGTATGAAAAAAACATTAGCAATGCTTACTGGTTTGGCTATGGCGTTCAGCCTGACTGCCTGCGGAGGAAGCACAACGGCGGCAACGACAGCGGCAGCAGAGACAACAGCGGCAGCTCAGACGGAGGCGGAGAAAGCTCCCGAGACAGAGGCGGAAAAATCCGGCAATGACAAGCTGGTTGTGGGATTTGCACAGATCGGTCAGGAGTCTGGCTGGCGTGATGCGGAGACCAACGATGTACAGTGGTATGCGGCCCGTAATACGGATACCATAGAGCTGACTTTTGCTGATGCACAGCAGAAGCAGGAGAACCAGATCAAGGCAATCCGCAACTTTATTGAGATGGGAGTAGATGTTATCGTATTCCCGCCGGTCGTTGAAACAGGCTGGGAAGCAGTCCTGACCGAGTGCCAGGAGGCCGGTATTCCGGTGATTCTGGTTGACCGCGGCATTGATGCTTCGGCAGGCGATGATCTGTATACGACGATGATTGCTTCCGACCATGTGTGGGCGGGCGAGCAGGCAGCTATTGTGATGAATGATCTGTTAGGAGGCAAGGGAAAGGTGGTTGAACTGGAAGGCACGGTCGGCGCGTCCGCAGCAGTTCAGCGTAAAAAGGGATTTGATGAATACATTGCCGCCAACTGCCCGGATATTGAGATTTTGGATTCCCAGACCGGCGATTTCACCCGTTCCATGGGCAAAGAGGTTATGGAGTCATTCTTAAAGACCTATGATGATATTGACGCTGTGTTCTGCCACAATGATGATATGGCACTGGGCGCAATTGAAGCAATCAAGGAAGCAGGAAAGAAGCCGGGCGAGGATATTAAGATTATCGGCGTAGACGGTGTAAAGGGCGCTTTTGAAGCAATTCTGGCCGGCGAGATGAACTGTACCGTTGAGTGTACTCCGATTCTGGCAGAGCAGATTTTCGAGACGGCTGCAAAGCTGAAAAACGGCGAAACTGTTGATAAATGGATTATGTCAGCCGATGGCGTTTACACTTCTGATAAGGTAACCCAGGAGGTTGTTGACGGACGTCAGTATTAATTCCAATTCTCCGGACAGGGCCGGGATTTTCGGCCGGTCCGGAGAATTTTGCTTTAAGGAGGGATCAGCTTGGAACAGAACAGTCTGCTTGTGATGGAGCATATAAATAAAAGCTTTCCGGGCGTCATTGCACTAAAAGATGTCCAATTCTCTCTGAGGGCGGGGGAAATCCATGCGCTTCTTGGTGAAAACGGCGCCGGAAAATCTACATTGATTAAGGTGCTTACCGGAATAGAGCACATGGATGATGGCACGGTTATTATGGATGGAAGCCATATTGCCGTGAAATCTCCTCTGGAGGCCCAGAAACACGGAATCAGTACCGTGTATCAGGAGGTCAATCTCTGCCCACACCTGACCGTGGCGGAAAATATCTATGTTGGCCGTGAGCCGCTGAAATTCGGGAGGATAGACTGGAAAGAAATCAACAAACGGTCGAAGAAATTGCTGGAAGAATTTGAACTGGATATTGATGTGACAAAGCAGTTGGATCAGTATTCTGTGGCGGTTCAGCAGATGATTGCAATTGCCAGGGCGGTGGATGTGAAGGCAAAAATCCTGATTCTGGATGAGCCGACCCGTGGTATTGATATCGGAGCCAAGGCGGAGATCCAGAAAATTGTAATGAAGCTGGCGGGAGATGGGATGAGCTGCGTATTTATTTCTTCTGAAATGGAAGAAATGCTCCGTTGCTGCAGCCGGATGTTTGTGCTGCGGAGCAAAGAGATTGTGGCGGAGCTGACCGGAGAGCAGATCAACGAATCTTACATTATGCAGTGTATTGCCGGGGAAGGAGATGCAAAATCATGAAAAAACTGAAAGACCGAATGGAGTTCCGTCCGCTGTTATCCCTGCTCATTATCCTTCTTCTGTGCGGTATTCTTTCCGGCGGTTCATTCTTTAAGATATCAATTGTAGATGGACATTTATACGGGCGTCTTCTGGATATTCTGCGTAATGGAAGCAGATATATGATTCTGGCGATTGGCATGACGATGGTTCTTGCCACAGGCGGCACAGATATTTCTGTCGGCTCCGTGATGGCAATATCAGGAGCGCTTGCATGCTCAATTGTAGATCAGCGAATTTTGATGGGTCTGAATGGAAATGTGTTTGCGGCGATAATTCTTGCGCTGGGAGTGGGCGCCTTGTGCGGCGCATGGAATGGCTTTCTGGTAGCGAAGCTGAAAGTGCAGCCAATCGTGGCAACCCTGATTCTGATGACGGCAGGGCGCGGAATTGCCCAGCTGATTGCCGATGGAAAAATTGTTACGATTACCTCAAATGCCTATTATTACATCAGTGGAGGTTACATATTAGGCCTTCCTGTTCCCATGTACATTGCGGCGTTTATGCTGCTGCTGGCATTGCTTATGACGAAGAAAACCGCTTTTGGGCTGGCAGTGGAATCTATTGGCGTCAATTCGGAATCTGCCAGGCTGGCGGGAATCAAGGTGGAGAAAAACCTGTGGCTGATCTATGTATTCTGCGGTGTTTGCGCTGCTTTGGCAGGCCTGATTGAGAGTGCCGGAATCAAGGGCGCTGACTGCAATAACTGCGGCCTGATGATTGAGATGGATGGTATTCTTGCCGTTGCCATTGGCGGGACTTCCCTTTCCGGCGGCCGTTTTTCTCTGGTGTCCAGTATTATCGGAGCGCTGGTAGTTCAGACGATCACCACGATGATCCTGGCGTTTGGAGTGGCTCCGGAGATAATCCGTGTGTTTAAAGCATTGATCGTGATTGTTGTCTGCCTGGCACAGTCTCCGGCTTTTATGGCAAAGCTGGGGGGAATGCTGAATAAGAAAAAGGTGGTGGCGCAGGAATGAAAAATAAGTTCAAAATCAATAATATTTCTCTTTTGATTGCAGTTTTGCTGCTGGTGGTTATGTTTGTGGCAGGAGCGAATCTGTATGACCGGTTCGGATCTGTGTCCACGGTTTTAAACCTGTTCAATGATAATGCATATCTGATTGTCGTTGCAGTTGGTATGACCTTTGTCTTGCTGACCGGAGGCATCGACATTTCAGTTGCGTCAACTTTGGCATTTACCGGAGTGTTCTCTGCGTTTTTGTTGGAAAAAGGGTGGCCGGCGGCAGTGGTGATCCCGTTGGTTCTGTTGATTGGAACGCTGGTTGGCTGCATTCAGGGCTATGCGATTCACGAATTTAATATAGCTCCGTTCCTTGTTACGCTGGTAGGACAGTTTTTTATGCGGGGCATGTGTGCGGTAATCAGTACCGTATCCATACCGATCAATAATGAATTCTTCAAAATGGCCGCGCTCAAGAAGATTTCTTTTGTGCTCAGTTCAGGCGGCAGGCCAAAGTTGTATTATTATGTGTTTGTGGCGCTTTTTATCGTTTTTCTTGCCTGGTATGTGTTGAAATTTACACGGTTTGGCAGAGCAGTCTATGCAGTAGGAAGCAACGAGCAGAGCGCACAGTATATGGGGCTGAATGTCAGGGCCGTAAAAATCGGTGTCTATGGGATCAGCGGATTCTGCGCGGCGCTGGGAGGAGTGCTTTTCAGCTTCTATACACTGGCCGGATATTCTCTCCAGAATATGGGGCTTGAACTGGATGCGATTTCCTCCGCGGTAATTGGAGGAACGCTGCTGACCGGCGGCGTGGGAACTGTGATCGGTTCCCTGGTGGGTGTATTGATTCAGGGAATAATCCAGACCATTGTTACCTATCAAAATTTAAATACATGGTGGACAAAGGTTACTTTTGCAGGGATTCTTTGCTTCTTTATTCTGATCCAGCGGTTTGTGGCTGTCCGGACGGAAAAGAAGAAAAATGCATAGTATGAACACAGCATGATTTGTTGGATTTTTTCGGGGAGTGTTGTAAAATGAAGTGTATAAGGCTTGATTTTACGGCACTCTTTGCGTACATTTTTGCCGGAGTGCCGCGGGAAATGAAAAACGCATTGCCGTTTGAAGGGAATGAAAAATCGCGAAGGAGCATGAGAACTATGAAGCGTATTGCCAACCTGTTTGGAAACTTAAGATTCCGGGATAAGCTGACACTCAGCACTCTGGTGGCTTCTCTGATTCCGCTGATGCTTTTTTCCGTGGTTGTGGGCACGATTGTTATGCGGGAGGTGAGCCGGAAATCACAGCAGCTGTCTCTGCAGATGGTTACGCAGACCAGTGAGTCTCTGGATGTTTATATCGGCACAATCGAGAAGCTGATGGATGTGGTGATTGCAGAGGGAGGGGAACTTCCAACGGCGCAGGATGGTCAGGCTCAGAACCTTCAGAAGCTGTCCCGGGATATTCTGCAGGCATATCCCGAGATTGCCGGAATCACCATTGCCTATCCGGACGACAGCTATATAGGGGAAGGGATGACCCGTATTTCGCGTGATCGGTTCGCGGATGAGTATTGGTACCAGTATGCGGCAAAACAGGACGGGCAGCTTGGAATTATCGGAAGCGCCATTGGAAGGAATGTTGTCAACAACCTGAACGAAAGCTCAGATTCGATTTTTTCTCTGGTGAAATCGTTTGAAACCGAAGGGGGATGCGGAGTCGTTCTGTTTGATATCCGTCATACAATTATCGAGAAATCAATAGAGCGCGTTTCCATCGGAGAAGAGGGGCTTCTTTTTGTGGCAGATGACCGGGATGTGGTTTACACGCCTGTCAGCGATGTGGTTTACCGGATTGACCGGGAATGTTATGAGAATGTGGGGGGAGCCAGCGAGAAAATCAGGATTGGTGGTAAAAATTATTTTGTGGTAAATTACTACAGCCCGTATTCCCGGTGGAGGATGGTAGGCGTAGTTCCGGAGACAGAATTTTCTGCCGGCATGCATTCACTTTACCAGATGTTTTTTGTATGCGTCGGAATCAGCATCCTGCTGGTCGCATTTGCGTCGGTGACTGTGTCGGCCACGGTTACGCAGCCGGTTCTCAGGCTTTGCAGTTCTATGGAAAGAGCGGAGGCGGGAGATTTTTCTGTGCGCTTTAACACGAAATATACAGATGAGATTGGCGTGCTGGGACTTTCCTTTAACCATATGATTGAAAGAATCAACAATCTGATTAATGAACTGTATGTGGAAAGGCAGGTTCGTCTGGAGGCGCAGTTAAAGAGCCTTCAGGAACAGATCAAACCGCACTTTCTGTACAATACAAATGGCGGGCGGCAGATGGTGGAGGATGGAATCATTGATGCGACGGTAACCTGTCCTACCGGCGGCAGAGAGGCGGTGCGGTATGCTATTGATATTATCAATAAAGTGAGCGGCATTCCGAAACAAATTATTCTGCGAAGCCATAAGCTTCGGGGAGGCGACATGACTGACGGAGAAGAGAACAGAGGAAAGACGCATCCGGAGAGGGAAGTCATACGGGTCGGGTGTGCCCAGATTGAGGAAGAAAGCAACTGGCGTAAGGCAAGTATCGAATCCATTCAGAAAGCGGCAAAGGAGTCGGGTATTGATCTGAGGATGAAATTTAATGTGCTCTCCATTGAGGAACAAATGGCGCAGGTACGGGAGTTTATTGCAGAGGACGTGGATGTGATTGTCGTAACGCCGCTGGTTGCGGAAGGCTGGCAGGGGCTTCTTGAGGAGGCGAGGGCTGCCGGTATTCCGGTGCTTTTGGTGGACAGAATGGTAACTCTTGATGAGGAATTGTATGAATCCTACATTGGAGGAGATTTTGACGAGGAAGGCCGCCGGTGCGCCCGCTGGCTGATGCAGCATACGGAAACGATGCCAAGGGTTTCGGTTCTGGAGTTGAGAGGAACGGAAGGGGCTTCCCCTACGGAAGGAAGGAAAAGAGGATTTGAATCGGTAATTGCGGAAAATGACCGCTGCCGCATCGTGTATTCCGGGTGCGGAGATTTCGCACGGGAGGGAGGAGCGCAGGTTGTCCGGGATTACCTGGCGTCCAATCAGGGACAGTGGGATATTGACGCCATTTTTGTACATAACGATGAGATGGCGTTGGGAGCCATTGAAGTGCTGAAGGAATACGGAATCAATCCGGGAACGGACGTAAAGATCATGTCGATTGATGGTACGGCGGATGCCCTGACAGCGCTGCAGCGGGGAGAGATCAACTGCGTTGTGGAATGTAATCCGCTGCTTGGGCCGGAACTGATGAAGGCGATTACAGATCTGATGCAGGGCAAGGAACTGCCGCTGCGTATTATTACGGATGAAATGGTTTTTACAGAAGATACTCCAAAAGAATTTTTCAGGAATCGGAAATATTGAACGGGAAAGGAAGAGTTGATTATGAAGACAGAGTCTGTATTTGATGCTGGTTTTAAACAATATGGAACCATATTGGAAAACTATGATTTTACAGAATTTTTAAGGCGGTTGTCAGAAACGCCCTGCCCGCAGGAAGGAATTGTGTATGCGCCGTCTGATGCCAAGCTGGAAAGCCTGCCGGTGGCGAAAGAATTGGAAAATCGTTTTTATGGGGGAATGCCCATCCAGATTGGCTATTGCAACGGACACAATGGAACGCTGAACTGTCTGGAATATCACCGGGATTCGGAAGTGGATGTGTTTGCGACAGATGCGGTGCTTCTTGTCGCCCTGCAGAGTGAACTGGAACGGGGAACGATTCATACGGATCGGGTCAGGGCTTTTCATGTTCCGGCGGGAACGGCTGTCCAGCTGTTTGCGACGACGCTTCATTATGCGCCCTGCACGGAGGATAGCAAAAGCCGTTTCCGCGTGGCGATTATACTGCCTCGCAAAACCAATACGGACATTCCGGAGATTGAAACACGGTCGGGAGAGGAACGGCTGCTTTGGGCAAGAAATAAGTGGCTGATTGCCCATCCTGATTCTGCGGAGGCCAGGGAAGGGGCAGCCATTGGGCTGCTGGGAGAGAACCTTCATTTGTGGTAGCGGAAAGAGAGGTTAAAATTGCCTTGAGAACAAAGGAGAACAGCATGGGACTATTTAAGAAGAAAACTGTGGCACAGCCATATGACAGAGAAAATAAGAAACCTGTAATCAGGTCAAGCATTTGCAACGGTGAACAGGTGGCGGGTTTTAAAGACATTCATACAGGAAAGACAGAAGAGATTATGCTGATTAAAAATCAGACAGATCTGGACAGATTTAAGGCAATGTATGGAATAGATGAAGAAATAACAAAGGAATATTAAGCAATAGCATCAGGACGATTTATATACCCGTTCTCGACACTTAAAAAATTTAAAAGAGAAGAATCCCTGTATAAATACATGGGGTTCTTCTCTTTGTTCATCAAAGTGTCTTACAGACTTTCATCAATTAGACTGCGCCTCTTGTCTGTATTTTCCTGATAAAATTTTTGCATTATAAGTATCGCCTTATAGCGTATCGCCTTATACTCTATTTTTGGCTTGCCATCAGGACGATTTATATATATAATAGATACTGAAACTTCCATACTCAGGAGGAAGTCCAATGGAGGGAAAGTTACCAATGAGAAGAAGCGGCCATTCTTTGTATAACGGCTGGACAATTTTTGCCGTGCTGATCGTGCTGTCGGCGATTGCGGCGGCGGGACTGTGGGGAACCCGGATGGCCCTTTTGGAAAATGCCGGGGCCATGGGGAATGCCCTTACAAAAAGTTATGCCGCAGACGAGGAAAAGAACATAGAAAACTATGAGACCGTTGTCCGAATGGGAATGGCCCATTTAAAAGAGATAGATGCGGAGGAGCTTTCTGATGAAGAAATAGAGGAGAGGATTCTTTATTTCTTTGAAAATGCCCTTGAAAAGGCGGGAGGAGAGGACATTGCCGCCTACGCCATGTACAAGGGAAAGATAGTGGCGACAATTCCTTTTGAGGGAATGGAAGATTACGATTACCAGGCGATGGATTGGTATCAGCAGGCTTTGGCGGCAGAGGGCCAGGTCAGCTTTACTAATGCATATCAAAACAGGATGACAGGGGAGCAGGTAGTCAGTGTCAGCGCTGTGGATTCCGATACGGGTAACGCCATAATCATTGATCTGTTTCCCAGGAATTTTGAAGAGAGCCACAGCGGTCTGGAATTGATGGAGGGAGGAGCTTATTACCTGTGCGATGAGGAAGGCCAGCTGCTTTTTTACAGGGCGCCTTTTGAAGTGGATGAGAAAGCTATCCAGGACTATGCCATGGATATCTGCAACCAGATTCGATCCGGGGAGATGAAAGCCAGCGGCAACCGGATGCGGGATATGAGTAACAAGCCGCGAGGGGTTTATTACTATCAATCGAATAATGGATGGCTTTGCATTTTGACCCTTCCCCATTCCACTCTCCTCCAGGGAATGTATGGGATTGTTTGGTGGTACGGATTTATTCTCCTTTTCTTCCTTATTGCCACAGGAATTCTTCTCATCAAAGATAAGAAACTGAAAAAGAGCATGGAGAATACAAATAAGACGATACGGGCTTTGGGAAACTCCTATTATGCTTTGTACCGCCTGGATTTAAAAAAGGGCTCTTATGAAATGATAAAGGGATCGGCTGATCTGCATACTACTATTTCCAAAGAAGGAGATTATCAGGTCCTTTTAAATGCTTTAATGGAATTTTTGGATAAAGAGACCGGGGAGGATTTTGCAAAGAGCTTTTCTATAGAGAATATACGGAAACTGTCCGGTGAGCGGGCCACGGATTACGGCGGAGATTTCCTTAGAAAAATTAACGGTCAGTATCGATGGATCAATGTCCGGCTCCTTTTCAATGAGTCTCTAAGCCAGGGGGAGGCAGTTTTATGCTTCCGCCAGGTGGAGGAGGAAAAGCAGAGGCAGCTTTCCCACACCAGGCTTCTGGAAGATGCCCTGGAGGCGGCGGATGCCAGCGAAAAATCTCAGATGAAGTTTTTTACCAATATGAGCCACGATATGCGGACGCCTTTAAATGTCATTATCGGTATGGCAGAATTGGCAAAAAACCCGGATTGTACCAGGGAAAAGGTATTGGATTATTTAGAGAAAATCGGTAACTCCAGTAAACAGCTTTTAAATCTGATCAATGATATCCTGGAGGTGTCCCGGCTGGAAAAGGGGCATGTGTCCCTGGAAGAGAAAACCTTTGATATCTGTGAGTCAGTAAGGTCCTGTACGCTTCCCTTTAAAGAAAAGGCAGAGAATGAGGGAAAGAACTTTTATTTAGAAGTGGATGCGGTCAATTCGGTGGTTCAGGGAGACCCCTTCCGCCTGACCCAGATTCTTAACAATCTCCTTTCCAATGCCATCAAATTCACCAAACCGGGAGATTCCATCACCGTGAAAATGAGGGAGGACGGGGGAGGAAATTCCAATTACATCTTTACGGTACAAGATACCGGGGCAGGAATGTCGGAAGGATTTTTGCCAAAACTATTTGAGCCCTATGAGAGAGAAAACCGGTTTGGAGCCCGGTATGTAACGGGAACCGGACTGGGGATGTCCATTGTAAAAAGTCTGGTATCCCAGATGGGAGGCCTGATTACGGTGGAAAGCGTTCTGGGAAAAGGAAGCACGTTTGTTTTGTCCATACCGTTTATGCCGGGAAAAGAGATTGAACCGGAAATCCAGCCCATTGTTACAGAGGGAAATTTGAATGGTAAGCACATTCTGGTTGCGGAGGACAACAGTTTGAATATGGAGATTGTTACCGAGCTTTTAGAGGAACAGGGTGTGGAAGTGGTCCAGGCTTTTGACGGCCGCCAGGCCCTGGAGCTCTTTAAAAAATCGCCTCCATTTTCCTTTGACGCGGTTTTAATGGACATGCAGATGCCGGAAATGGATGGATGTCAATCCACCAGGGCAATCCGAAAGCTGCCAAGGGAGGATGCCGGAAAAATCCCTATTATTGCTCTGACAGCCAATGTGTTTGCGGAAGATATCGCCCGGACAGCCCAGGCGGGAATGAATGCCCACCTGGCAAAGCCTATCGATATAGAAATGCTTTGCTCCACTTTGCGGGAGCTGACAGCAAAGAATAAGAAAGACAAGGATTAAAAGGATGGAAAAGATAAAGAACAGGGGAAAACAGAAAATTTTAATTGTGGATGACTCGGAGATGAACCGGGAAATTTTGTCCGAGATTCTATGTGAGGACTATGAGCTCCAGGAGGCGGTTAACGGGGTTCAGGCCCTGGAGATCCTGGGAGAATACGGCGGAGACGTGGATCTGATGCTTCTGGATATTACCATGCCGGAGATGGATGGCTTTGAGGTTCTGTCATATATGAACCGGAGCGGGCTTATTGAAAATATACCGGTTATTATGATTTCAGCGGAAAACACCACCAGCTATGTGGAGCGTGCCTACGAGATGGGGGTAACCGACTACATTAGACGCCCCTTTGACGTGCGGGTGGTCCGCAGGAGAGTAGTCAATACCCTGATGCTCTATGCCAGACAGGAGCGCCTGGCTGACATGGTAATTGATCTGGTTTATGAGCGGGAAAAGGATAACAATATGATGCTTAATATCCTAAGCCATATTGTGGAATTCCGAAACGGGGAGAGCGGACTTCATGTGCTGCATATTCAGAGGGCAACGGAGATGCTTTTGGAAACTCTGGTGAAAAAGACGGATAAATATAAACTGAGTCAGGCAGATATTACCCGAATCAGCATGGCCTCCGCCCTCCATGATATTGGGAAGATCAGCATTGACGATGGGATTTTAAATAAGCCGGGAAGACTGACGCCAGAGGAATTTGAGATTATGAAGGGTCATTCTATGGCAGGAGCCAACCTTTTGGGACAGCTTCCGGTATATGCAGACGACCTCCTGGTAAAGGCGGCCTATGAGATATGCCGCTGGCACCATGAGAGGTATGATGGCAGAGGCTATCCAGACGGTCTGGTGGGAGACGAGATTCCTATTTCCGCGCAGATTGTGGCTCTGGCAGATGTATACGATGCTTTAACCAGTGAGAGATGCTATAAGAAAGCATTTTCCCATGAAAAGGCAGTCGAGATGATTCGAAACGGAGAGTGCGGAACCTTTAACCCTCTGGTTTTAGAGTGCTTAGCCGACGTGGCGGACAACCTTCGGGCCGCCATGTCCACGGATTCCCAGAGTACGTCCAATGACAGACAAATCAGAGGAATGTTGGGAGAGATTCTTGGAAAGGAAGATATGGGTACTTCCGGCAGAATCCTGCGGCTTATGGAAGAAGAACGGGAAAAGACCTCATTTTTTACCTCCAGAGTCAAAGAGCTGCAATTTGATTATAACGTACTGGCCTCCAGGGTGACCATATCTCAGTGGGGGGCTAAATATCTGGGACTAAATAAAGAAGTGCTGAATTCCGATACGGAATGGAAGGAAATATTAGGGGAGGAGAACCTGAAAGCCCTGACAGATAAACTGCATCAGGCTACTCCGGAGAATCCGGAGATAGAGATGGAATGTCTCATAAATGTACAGGGAGAGCTTCGGTGGCATTTATGTGAAGCACGGGCCCTGTGGTCCAAGGAGACTCACCCCCAGTATATTGGAGCAGTGGGAAAACTGACAGAATCCCACCGGCAGCATTAGGAAATAGTAGCAGTTTAGAACTGCCAGAGGAAATAAAAGAAAGGACGGAAATTATGACACTGGAAGCATGTTATGAAAAAATGGAAGCAGATTACGGGGATGTAAAGAGGCGGTTTCAGAGCGACAGGCTGATTCAGAAATTTGCCCTGAAATTTTTAAACGATCCCAGCTATGCAAACTTGTGCCAGGCTTTAAAAGATGAAAGATACGAGGACGCTTTTCGGGAGTCCCATACCTTAAAGGGAGTCAGCCAGAATCTAAGCTTTACCAGACTCTATGAGGAAAGCGGGAAGCTGACAGAAGCTCTGCGGGGCGGGGCAAATCCGGATGCAGACGCTCTTTTAAGCCAGGTAAGCGCACAATATGAAAAGGTTTGCCAGGCTCTTAGACAGTATCAGGGAGAATTAGAAGGATAAGAACATGGAAAATGCAAATCTCAAAGAGTTGCAGGAAGTAAATAAAAAGCTGTATGTCAGTATGAAAGCCTTTCAGATTGCAGCGGAGGAGTCGGAAAGCCTGGTATTTACCTATGACACTCAGGCTCAGGCGATTTTTGTAGACGAGCAGACAGCAAAGGACTTTGGCGTTAGAGAAGTCCAATATGGCGTCCCTTATGATATGGTTAAGCTGGGGGTGGTATCGGAGGACACCCAGGCAGAATATCTGCGGCTCCACGAAGCCATGATAAACGGGGAAAAAGAGGCCAGAGGCGTGGTAAAGCTGATTCGGGCTGACGGAACTCAGGCAGTGCAGGATTTAAAGTTCCGGGCTATTCTGGATGAAAAGGGAATCCCTACGGGAATTGCAGTAGGGGTGTACCGGGATATTACGGAGCGGTATGCAAGGGAATTGGAAGAAGAGCGGTACCGTCAGGTAGTATTTGCCTTGGAGCGGTATAACTTTCATTACGACAGCAGGAGGGATCTGCTGGTGATTTTTGCCCCGCCTGGTCAGACTGCGGAGGGAGAACTTAAGTTTGAGCATCCGGACTTTTTTGCCAAGCTGAGAAAAGGAGAGATCTGTTCCAGAGGGGATCTGTTAGTATTGGAAGAATTGTTCATCCACGGTTCCCAAAAGTCTGTTCAGGTGGAGCTTTATAGTGTAAAAACCAAGGAAAAACGATGGTACGCTATGACCGCCAATGTGACCGAGTCCAAGGAGAAAGGGAGACAGGTATTCGGTCTCCTTTCCGATATCACAGATATTAAAGAAAAGGAACATTCCTATCAGAAGCTGCAGCGGATTTTAAGGGGAATGAGGGATGATTATAAGGGGATTTACGAAATCAACCTGCTTTCCGATACTTTTCTGATTCTTTACGATGAATCCGGGGATGTGGATTCAATGCCGAAGGAGATGTGTTACAGCGATATGGTAAGCCTTACGGCGGAAAAGCTGGTGGCCCCGGAGTTTAAGGAAAGCTACAAACAAATGACAGATATTGAAAATCTGAAATCTGTCCTGAAAGAAGAGCCGCGTATTGAGCTGGAATTCCAGACGACTATGGAAAACGGAGTCTGGAGGCGCAATACTTATCAGGTAGTAAAATATAAGGATGGACATCCTTACATGGTGGTTATGTACCACTCAGATATCGATAAATTGAAAACCAAGCTTTTAACTCAGCAGCAGGCCATTCAGGCAGCTTATGAGTATGCGGAGTCTGCCAATGCGGCAAAGACAGATTTTCTTTCCCGAATGAGCCATGACATCCGCACTCCCATCAACGCGATTATCGGAATGACGGCGATTGCCGGGAATAATTTAGAGAACCCTGACAGGGTAGGGGAATGTCTGGGAAAAATTTCTTCTGCATCCAAGCATTTGCTGAGCCTGATAAACGAGGTGCTGGATATGACCAAAATAGAGTCCGGCGCTGTAGAACTTCAGGAGGAAAAATTTAACCTGGCGGATTTGATTGACAATATGATCAATATGGTACTGCCTCAGATAAAACAGCACAATCACGAGCTGGAGGTATCCATAGGAAACCTGAAACATGAGTGGGTGGTAGGGGACAGCCTTCGCATCCAGCAGGCATTCGTCAACCTGATATCCAATGCGGTAAAATACACTCCTGACGGAGGAAAGATAGGGGTATCCATTAAAGAGAGATCCTCCCACAGCCAAAATTTTGGAGAATATGAATTCTGCTTTGAAGATAACGGGATTGGAATGAGTAAAGAATTCCAGAAAGTTCTGTTTGAACCCTTTAGCCGGGCCGAGGACAGCCGGGTCAGCAAGGTAACCGGTACTGGCCTTGGCATGAGTATTACCCGTAATCTGATTCGAATGATGGATGGGGAGATTCAGGTGGATTCCCAGCTGAATAAAGGGACCCGTTTCATTGTTACCATCCATTTAAAGCTGGAGGATGAGGGAACCGAGGCGCAGGAAGAGCTGAAAAATCTCCCGGTTCTGGTGGTGGATGATGATGAAAGTACCTGTGAGAGCACCTGTATTCTGTTAAAGGATATCGGTATGAATGGGGAGAGCTGTTTATCCGGCCAGGAGGCTGTGAAGCTGGTAAGAGAGCGCCGGCAGAAAGGCCAGGACTATTTTGCCGTGCTTCTGGACTGGAAGATGCCGGGGATGGACGGAGTTACCACGGCCAGGGAGATTGGAAAGATTGTGGGGCAGGATGTTCCCATTATCTTCCTCACAGCTTACGACTGGTCTGAGATTGAGACGGAGGCTAATACAGTGGGAGTGGACAGGTTCCTGTCAAAACCGCTGTTTAAGAGCCGGCTGATTACCAGTTTTAAGGAGCTGATACACCCCGGACGGGAAAGAAACGGCGGAATAGACGGTTTTTCTGAGGACGCGGCATTTTTCAATAAAAGGGTTCTTCTGGCAGAGGACAATGAGTTAAATGCGGAGATCGCCACAGAGCTTTTGAAGATGCTTGAAATTGCTGTGGAGTGGGTGGAAAATGGCAGAAAGGCGGTGGAAGCCGTGGAAAACTCAAGAGAAGGTTATTACGATCTGATCCTGATGGATGTTCAGATGCCGGTTCTGGACGGTTATGGAGCTACTCATGCCATAAGAAAGATGAACAGAAAGGATACAAAAAAGATTCCCATTGTGGCAATGACAGCCAATGCCTTTGCAGAGGATGTAAACAATGCCTTAAGCGCTGGCATGACTGAGCATATCGCCAAACCTGTGGATTTAAAGCAGCTGGAAACCATGCTAAAACGGCATTTGTGCCAACAGGCATGAGGGCTGCTCCAAAGTCAAACACCCCGCAGCAAGCTGACGGGGCATCGAATTTGCGACGCAGCAAGCTGCGGGGGATTTGACCCTCGCGGCAGCCGTCAAATGTGCATGCCCGCATGCACATATGGCGGCTGTCCGCGGGAATAAAGAAATTCATCTTGTTATCTATCCCTGACGGTCTTCCACAACCAGGGTACGGATGGCATCTCTGGAAGAATTCCAGTTAAAAATATAGAGAGTATAGGAGGTGCCAGGACGGACATAAAGGGTAGAGGATACCAGAGAGTTACCGGTGAAAGAAGGATTGTTAAATACCTGAATCAGATAAGATCCCATAGGCAGGTATACGACCCCGGTAATCTGACGGTAAGCCAGACCCTGGAAGTTTACATAGTTATTATTCAAAGAAACATTTAAGCTTTGATTGGTGACGGACAGGTTGCAGGCGCGGAAACATCCGGTACCGGCGCCGGCATTGCAGGTATTGTCGGTGATCTCCATCAGATCAAGCCCGTTTGCTGTATTGAAAATGGCAATGGTCATGGCCTGGCCGGAGCGTACCATTATGGATTTCTGGATGTATACATAGCCGTTCTGCCCGGCAACGGTAATGGTCTGGCTGCCGGAGGAAACCCGGCCGTACTGGCTGATTTCTGAATTACCCAGGGAATTCACTACCAGCTGATTGCCGATATAAATTAAGAAAGGATTATACCCGGAGGCAGCATTTAAAAAGCGGACGGTGCCATACTGGGTGGAATTGCAGAAATAGCAGGGAATAATGGGCCGGGGAATCACAGTAATAATGGATCCTAAAATCCCGCCATTATTGTTGCTCCCACTGTTATTATTATTGGGGAAGGTGGGAATAGGGCCGCCTTCTCCGGGATTTGGGAGAGGAACTACCGGGACATGGCCTCCATTATTGTTATTGGGGAAAGTAGGAATAGGGCCGCCTTCTCCTGGGTTTGGAAGAGGGATCACCGGAGTGTTTCCTTCATCAGGCGTAACATCAGGGGTAAAGCCAAAGTCCGGAATAGGACCGCCTTCCCCGGGATTGGGTAGTGGAGTTACTGGAAAATTATCATCTACCGCCATTGCCGTGTAAATCGATTCAGCCATAGAAAAACCTCGCTTTAATTGGAATTATAGTGTATTCTATTTCATGTAAGATAGCCAGATGCCTGTACAGAGAAAAATTTTACATTTTTTTTGGAAAATTTATGAGAACCTCTTATATTTTTTCTAAACCAGGCGATAGTATAAAAATGAATGTGTTTTTTTAAAAAATCTATAAAGACTCATATACATAAGAACAGGGGGAAGAATCATGTTTAAAAAAATGAAGTTAAAACAATATTTATTAACAGTATTTGCTGTGATTATTATTTTGAGTGGTATACTGGCATTCATCAGTAAGATGGGCTTTTCAAAGATCAGTGAAAATACGGATGAGCTGCTGAATCAGGTTATAGCGTCAGATACGGCTATTAAGATGTGCCGTATTTCGGTAAATGACGCGGCCCGGGATATAAGAGAGATCCTGATTATGGATGAGAATGCTGATTATTCTGGTCTGGAGAACAGTATTAAAGAGCAGTTAAACATTGTAAGAGAGCAGATTGCGATTTTCAAGCAGGCTCATGGCGAATCGGACGGCCTGGTCAAAAAGTACGAGGATGCCTTTAATACATGGGTGGCAATTGCAGATCGGATCCTTGCCGAGATTAAAGCAGGCAACCGGGAAGAAGCAGAGAAAATCGTGTTAAATGAGTGTTCCCCCGCTTTGACTAACTTAGTAAACATTGCCAGGGAGATTAATGACAAAACGGATACGGAGAAGACCCAGTCCCAGGCGGATACTCAGCGCTTAATTCAGACCTTTACCTTTGTTTCTGTAGGAATTTTTGCAGTGGTAGCGATTGTCAGTCTCTTTATTGCAATTACCACCACTAGGGAAATTACCGGGACTCTGGCAAAGATTCGGGACGCGGTTTTGGAGCTGTCCAAGGGCAACTTAAATACCCATGTGGATTATGAAGCCGATAACGAAATGGGCGAGCTGGCAGAGAAGATGAACTTCTCCTTTAAGGAGCTGCTAAAATATGTGAACACCATTGACGAGGCAATGGAGCAGCTGTCCAAGGGCAATTTTACCTGGTCTACAAATGTAGAGTTCCTGGGAGATTTCCGCAATATTCAGACCTCTATCCGGTCCTTCCGGGCAAATATGTCCAATGTTCTCAGTGAGTTAAATTCTGTTTCCGTACAGGTAAGCGCAGGCGCAGGCCAGGTGGCAAGCGGCGCACAGGCTCTGGCTCAGGGAGCTACCGAGCAGGCCAGCAGTGTAGAAGAATTATCCATCCGGATTTCTGAGATTTCCGGTCAGATTTCCAAGACCTCTGAGTATGCACAGAATGCAGATGATTTGGGACAGCACACCGGCGAGGTAGTAAGAAAGAGCCAGGATGAAATGAAGCAGATGCTTCAGGCAATTAAGGACATTGCAGATGCTTCTGAGAATATTCAGAAGATTATTAAAGCTATCGATGATATCGCTTTCCAGACCAACATTCTGGCATTAAATGCGGCAGTTGAGGCTGCAAGAGCAGGAAGCGCAGGCAAGGGCTTTGCAGTAGTTGCAGACGAAGTGCGTAATCTGGCTCAGAAATCTGCAGAGGCAGCAAAGAATACGGCAGAGCTGATCAGCAATTCTTTACTTCATGTGGAGAGAGGCGAGAAGCTGGCTGTCAACACAGATGAAGCATTTAACGAAGTTGCTGCCAAGTCTCAGGAGATGGTAGAGATGATGGGCAAGATTGCCACCGCTTCCGGCGAGCAGGCAGCTGCTATTGCCCAGGTTTCCCAGGGAGTGGATCAGATTTCCTCTGTTGTTCAGATGAACTCTGCTACCTCTGAAGAGAGTGCTGCTGCCAGCGAAGAGTTAAGCGGCCAGGCAGGTATGATGAAGCAGCTTTTAGGCCAGTTTAAGCTTCCGGATAGCGACAACAGTGGCATGGGCGGTGTGAGCAGTCCGTCATATGCATCCGATAACTATTCTTCCTACGACGATTCTGACAAATATGGATCCAGCAACGGCTAACCAGGAGCTGATACAGTCGGCTTAAGGCGTCGGCCGGATAAAGAATTATAAAAAAGAGCGTTTTCCTGATTGCATTGGGAAGAACGCTCTTTTTTGTGGAAATGGTTGTAACAGCTCTCATTCCCCTCAGTGGATAAGGCCATGCGCCCTTGTTTACTGAGGGTACCAGAGGGAATAAAAAAATCCCAACTCATTTTCGAGTTGAGATTTATGATATTGATTAAATAGTGGAGCATATGGGATTCGAACCCACGGCCTTTTGAATGCCATTCAAACGCGCTCCCAGCTGCGCCAATGCCCCAAGTGAGAATAGTATATCATAGAAATTTTAAAATGGGAAGACATAATTTGAAAAAATTTGAAAAAACAGCGACTGTGTAACGGTTCCGATAGGGGAATCTCCTTGCCCGGCTATACGGGTGTTAAGGAAATCGTAAGACAACGTAAGATGATAGGAGCTTTTATTTTTTTGTGTGAAACGTTATAATGGGAGAATCCGGATGGGAAATACCGGAAAGAGATAACCTGAAGGAGGCAGAAGTTGTGACAACTAAGTGGATAACAAGGATAAAAACTGCGGCCTGGTTTCTGTTGGCAGCAGCGCTGTGTTTGATGAACCTGAAAACCACCTATGCGGATACCGCGGAGACTCAGGTGACGGAAAAGGTTCAGATTACCTCGTGTGAGATTATGGATGATGGAAATATACGAATTACCGCAGTGAATACGGGGACCATTTCCGGGCCGGACAATCATTTTTATTTAAAGGAATTAAAGCCCCACGAGGATTCGGTAAGAACCAGGGGCTATGTTCAGGCGGTGGATAAGGCCGGAGAGGCAGTTTTTACCTTCCCCTTAAATGCCGGAACCAGAGACAGCCGGCTGTATTCTAAATTTGTGGTGACAGTGTGGGATGGTTCCAATTATGTTGCGGTCAGTGATCCCCATTATATTACCAACCCGGAGAAGATTGCGTCCAATCAGAAACCGTTTCATGACCCCTTAAGCAAAAAGGGACTGCTGATTGAGCACGATATGTTAAACGACGCTTTTGCCCTGGGGGTAAAGCATACCATTGTCAATATCCCTTTCCAGGCCATGCTGGGAAATGGAATCGATTACGAATATGAGGGAAAAACTTACCATTTCAGCAAAAGCTTTTTTGATATCTACGATAAAACGATTTTAGATTTTTCAGCAAAGGGAATTACCGTTACCGCAGTTATTTTAAATAGCTGGAACGATACTACTCCTGACCTGATTTATCCGGGAACAACCAGAACCGCATCCGCCAATTACTATATGTTTAATGCTGCCACAGAAGCCGGATATGAGGATATTAAGGCAATGGCTTCCTTTTTGGCAGAACGGTATAATGGCGGCAGCTATGGAAAGATTTCCAATTGGATTATCGGAAACGAGATCAATAACCAACAGTGGAACTATATTGGCCCTATGGATGTGACCAAATATGTAACCGAGTTTGAGAGAGCCTTCCGGGTATTCTACACAGCTATTAAGAGTACCAATGCCAACGACAGAGTGTACTTTTCCGTAGATTATAACTGGAATCATGAGATCAATGGCAGTACAAAGTATGGTGGAAAAGAGGTAATTGATACCTTTAATAATCTGGTTCGGGCCAAGGGACAGATGGACTGGGGACTGGCTTACCACCCTTACTCCATTCCGCTGACAGAACCGGAATTTTGGGACGACAATCAGACAGGGCTTATTACCTGGGACTATTCCTCACCTGTCATTAATTTCAGCAACCTGTCTGTTTTAACTGACTATTTCCAACAGAATCATTTCCTGGACGGGAAAGGAGAGGTGCGCCCCATCATCTTGTCTGAGCAGGGATTTACTTCCAGGAGCGCTACCAGGGGGGAGACAGAAGAGCTCCAGGCAGCCGCCTTTGCCTATGCCTACTATATTGCAGACAGCAACCCCCACATTGACGCTTTTATTATGAGCCGCCAGGTGGATGCTGTTTCTGAGGCACAGCTGTCCTGCGCTTTTGGTCTGTGGAGCTGCGATATGTCAGCAGGAAACCGGGTGGTTCCGACCCGCCAGAAGAAAATATGGGAAGTATATCGTTACATTGACAAGGTGAACCAGACCCTGGAAGTTACCGACTTTGCCAAGGGGATTATCGGAATTGAGAACTGGGGAGATGTAATTCCTGATTTTAAATACCGCAATAGAGAAAAGCGCAGATAGTCTTGACATTTTAAAAAATTATGATTAAAATATGAGGAAAAGCGATGAATGTGACAGTAAGCTTTTATTTTCCCACAGAGAGAGGAGGCCATCGGCTGTAAGCTTCCTTGGGTTCAGATAAATAGCCGAATTTCCCACGGGAGCTGCGCCGCCTAACCTCTTAGATTCCGGGATGTCCCGGACCAGAACAGTAAGCGGTGACGTTTCGTACACGTTACGTATAAGAAAAGTGCCTGCAAAAAGCAGGAACCAGGGTGGTACCGCGAGGATCAAAGCCTCGTCCCTTCTAAAATGCGAAGGGGCGGGGCTTTTTTATTTCCACCTGTGCGGTTGGAAGTTTCAAGGGGCATCCAACCTGACTCCCACATTCGCAAAACCTCACAGGTGGAAAAATTTTGTCGGATTCAGTATGGAAAGGAGATATTATGAAAGAGCAGTTAGAAAAAATTAAAGTGAAAGCGCTGGAGAGAATGGAATCGGCCCAGGCGCTGGAAACACTCAATGACATCCGTGTGGCCTATTTAGGAAAAAAAAGTGAGCTGACCACAGTATTGAAGAGTATGAAGGACGTTGCACCTGAAGAGCGCCCAAAGGTAGGCCAGATGGTCAATGAGGTGAGAGCATTAATTGAGAGTAAGCTGGAGGAAACCAGAGCGGCCCTGGCAAGAAAGGCCAGGGAGGATCAGATGGCAAAAGAGGTAATTGACGTAACTCTTCCGGCAAAAAGGGAAAAAATGGGACACAGTCATCCTAATACCATTGCCCTGGCAGAGGTGGAGCGCATTTTTGTAGGCATGGGCTACGAGGTGGTGGAAGGTCCGGAGGTAGAGTATGACAAATATAATTTTGAGAAATTAAATATCCCCAAAGGCCATCCGGCAAGAGACGAGCAGGATACCTTTTATATTAATGAAAACATTCTCTTAAGAAGCCAGACTTCTCCGGTACAGATTCGAACCATGGAAAACCGCAGGCCTCCCATCCGAATTATCGCGCCAGGCCGGGTATTCCGCTCTGACGCGGTGGATGCCACTCATTCTCCCTCTTTCCATCAAATTGAGGGACTGGTAATTGATAAGCATATTACCTTTGCGGATTTAAAGGGGACTCTGGCTGAGTTTGCAAAGGAGCTGTTTGGGCCGGAGACAAAAGTAAAATTCCGCCCCCATCACTTCCCCTTTACGGAACCCAGTGCTGAGGTGGATGTAAGCTGCTTTAAGTGCGGCGGGAAAGGATGCCGGTTCTGCAAGGGATCCGGCTGGATTGAGATTTTAGGCTGCGGTATGGTTCATCCCAGAGTTTTGGAAATGTGTGATATTGATCCCAATGAGTATTCTGGTTTTGCCTTCGGCGTAGGATTAGAGAGAATCGCTTTGTTAAAATATGAGATTGATGATATGAGACTGCTGTATGAGAATGATACCCGCTTCTTAAAGCAGTTTTAGACAGAATTCAGGAAGGAATCAATATTGAAGAGATAGAATAGAAGGAGAATTGATTATGAATACAGCATTATCATGGATTAAAGCATACGTTCCGGATCTGGACGTGACGGCTCAGGAATATACAGACGCCATGACTCTGTCCGGAACCAAAGTAGAAGGCTATGAATGCCTGGATAAAAATCTTGAGAAGATTGTGGTAGGTCAGATTAAAGAAATCCGCCGCCATCCGGATGCAGATAAGCTGATCGTTTGCCAGGTGGATATTGGAACAGAGACGATCCAGATCGTAACCGGCGCTCCCAATGTAAAGGAGGGGGACAAGGTTCCGGTGGTATTGGACGGCGGCAAAGTGGCAGGAGGCCATGACGGCGGTCCTTTGCCGGAGGATGGCATCCGGATTAAAAGCGGCAAGCTGAGAGGCATAGACTCCAACGGAATGATGTGCTCCATAGAAGAGCTGGGCTCCAGCCGGGATATGTATCCTCTGGCTCCGGAAAGCGGCATCTACATTCTGCCGGCGGACACAGAAGTCGGCGCAGACGCTGTGGAAGTTTTAGGCCTTCATGATGTGGTATTTGAGTATGAAGTGACTTCCAACCGTGTAGACTGTTACAGCGTACTGGGGATTGCCAGGGAGGCGGCCGCCACCTTCCGTAAGCCTTTTGTCCCCCCGGTTGTTACAGAGAGCGGAAATGGGGAGGATATTCATGATTACTTAAAGGTTACGGTGGAAAATCAGGAGCTTTGCCCCAGATATTGTGCAAGAATGGTAAAAAATATTAAGCTGGCTCCTTCCCCGGAGTGGATGCAGCGGCGTCTGGCAGCCAGCGGCATCCGGCCTATCAACAACATTGTAGATATTACCAACTACATTATGGAAGAGTACGGCCAGCCTATGCACGCGTTTGATTATGATCTTCTGGCAGGTCATGAGATTATTGTAAAGTGTGCGGAGGACGGCGACCAGTTCCAGACTTTGGACGGTCAGGTGCGGAAGCTGGACCACACGGTTTTGATGATTAATGACGGGGAGAAGGAAGTGGGCATTGCCGGTATTATGGGCGGTGAAAACTCCAAGATAACGGATAACGTAAAAAGCATGGTATTTGAGTGCGCCTGCTTTGACGGCACCAATATCCGCCTGTCAGCCAAAAAAGCAGGCCTTCGAACCGACGCTTCCGGCAAGTATGAAAAGGGCCTGGATCCCAACACTGCCTTGGAGGCGGTAAATCGCGCCTGCCAGCTTATTGAAGAGCTGGGCGCCGGGGAGGTAGTAGGCGGTATTATTGATATCTGCGCCGGATTAAAGGAACCCAGGCGGATTCCTTTCCATCCGGACCGAATCAACAAGCTTTTGGGAACTGATATTTCCAGGGAAACTATGTTAAGCTATTTCGGCCCTCTGGAGATTGGCTATGATGAAGAAACCAGTCAGGTGATTGCGCCTACCTGGAGACAGGATCTGGAGAGAGAAGCGGATATTGCAGAGGAAGTGGCAAGATTTTATGGATATGATAAGATTCCCACCACCCTTCCGGCCGGGGAATCTACTACCGGAAAGCTTTCCTACAAGCTGCGTATTGAGGAAAAAGCAAGAGAGATTGCAGAGTTTTCAGGCTTCTCTCAGGCCATGACCTATTCCTTTGAAAGTCCCAGGGTATTTGATAAGCTGCTGATTCCGGAGGATTCCGGGCTGCGTCAGACCGTCGTTATCTCTAATCCTTTGGGCGAGGATTTCAGTGTGATGCGTACTCTGCCTTTAAATGGGATGCTGACCTCCCTGTCCACCAACTATAACCGCCGAAATAAAGATGTGCGCCTTTATGAAATGGCCAATGTATATTTGCCAAAGAGCCTGCCTTTAACGGAACTGCCTGACGAGCGGATGCAGTTTGTACTGGGAATGTACGGCGACGGCGATTTCTTTACCATGAAGGGAGTGGTGGAAGAATTCTTTGAGAGCGTAGGTATGAACGGGCGGGTTCACTATGATCCCAACGGCAGCCATCCATACCTCCATCCGGGAAGAAAAGCCGATATTATTTACAACAAGGTGACAGTAGGCTACCTGGGCGAAATACATCCGGACGTGGCCGATAATTATAAGATTGGAGAGAAGGCCTACGTGGCAGTGGTAGACATGCCGGCTATGATGGATTTCACTTCCTTTGGCAGAAAGTACACCGGCCTGGCTAAGTTCCCCGCCGTAACCAGAGACTTGAGCATGGTAGTGCCGGGGACTGTTTTAGCAGGCCAGATTGAGGATATGATTATTCAGAGAAGCGGCAGGATCTTAGAGGATTGTCAGCTCTTCGATATATACCAGGGCAGCCAGATTAAGGAAGGGTTTAAGTCAATGGCATATTCCATCACCTTCCGGGCTAAGGACCACACCCTGGAGGAAAAGGAAATTACCGGAGTTATGAACAAGATTTTAAACGGCCTTCAGAGTATGGGAATTGAACTGAGAGCCTAAGAAGAAAGCCTGCAGACAGCAGTTTGCCTGCAGGCTGCCAATTAAAAAAGAAGAATTGCAACAGTTGAGATGGAGGGCGTATGAATTCAAAAGAAGCAAGAAAACGGATGGAAGAAGGCCGCCTGTATCTGCCCGGCGATAAGGAAATTTTAGCGGAGCAGGAAGTTTGTATGGAACTTTTGTATGATTACAATGAGACCCGCCCTTCCCAGGGAAAAAAGCGGCAGGAGCTGTTAAAAAAGATGTTTGCAGAGGTGGGAGAGGGATGCTATGTGGAGCCGCCTCTCCGGGCAAACTTCGGAGGAAAACATGTCCATTTTGGAAAAGGGGTTTATGCCAATTTTAATCTGACTTTGGTGGACGACGCCCATATTTATGTGGGAGATTTGACTATGTTTGGCCCAAATGTAACCGTAGCCACTGCCGGGCATCCCATTGACCCGGTATTACGGAGCAAAGCCCTCCAGTTTAATATGGATGTCCATATCGGAAGTAATGTATGGATTGGAGCAGGTTCTATTGTGCTTCCCGGAGTTACCATTGGAGATAACACGGTAATTGGAGCGGGATCCGTGGTGACAAAAGATATTCCCGAAGGAGTAGTGGCAGCAGGCAACCCTTGCCGGATTTTAAGAGAGATTGGAGACAGGGACAGAGAATATTATTATAAAAACCGAAAAGTTGATGAAGATTTGTGGCAGCTTTGATGGCAGGCTTTCCAAAGCATAGCAAATACCCCGCAGCTCTGCTGCGCTGCAAGTTTGATGCCACGTCAGCTTGCTGTGGGGTTGTTGACTTTTTCAATCCCAGTTAATAACTTCGTGGGGTACGGTTTCACCATTTTCAATCTCTTCCATCGCCTGTTCTATTTCCGCACGCTCTAACGGTGTAACTTTTGTAAAATCTGGATCCCATGCAAGGACTAATTTTTTGATAAATTCTAAAACAAAATTTTGTTCGCTTTCCGGCAGAATTTCCATAAGATCAATTGCCTGTTTTGTTGCAGTACTCATGTTTCGCTCCTTTCTTGGGATTATTTATATATATCCCCTCTTGAATCCACATCAATTATATATAATATTTCTATTTTCCCGTTTGGGCGGTAATTATATACAATTCTGTATTTTCCCACTCTCAACCGCTTGCGACCATCTGAAAAGCCTTGTAACAGCTTTATATCGCCTTTCGGCGGCTGTTCTGTCAATCCCTCAATTGCCTTCTTTATCCGTTGCTTTGTTGACCTGTCCAGACTGCTAATATATTTTGCGGCCTTCTTGCTATACTCAATCTGCACCGCCTTAACCTCCTTTTTCCCTTTCGGGATATTGCCCTGGTTCCCTTTGGATAATTATATAATAACATATATCTTAGTAAAGTAAAAGCTGAAGAAACCAGAAAGTGGTTGCTATTCCCAGTAATTTGTGGTATCATAATTTTGTTTAACCGTAGGAGGTGGAATAAATGGCAGCTTTAGAGATGATTTTATCCGTTATTTTTGTTGTGCTGGGTATTGCGATTTCCGCAATTGTCCTGATGCAGGAAGGCAAGTCCGCAGGCTTGGGCGCTATTTCCGGCGTTGCAGAGAGCTACTGGGGTAAAAATAAAGGACGTACCATGGAAGGCAACTTAGAAAAGTTTACCAAGTGGGGATGTATTTTGTTTTTAGTTCTTGCAGTGGTACTGAACATTCTGCACTAATCGATAAAGGCCAATGATAAACACTCTTGGAGACAAGGGTGTTTTTGCTTTATTCCCGTGAGCAACGAGCCAGGCAGCCGCGTTTGCGCCGGCATTTCTACAAAGTGACTTTGCCCGCTGTGGTATCCAGGAAAGAGGAATTTATGGAAGAAAAGAGATTAAACGATAGAAAAGCAATGCTTATGGACCTGTTTTCGGACAAGGCCTATGTGCCTATGAAGGCAAAAGAGCTTGCCGTATTATTAAATATTCCCAAAGGCCAGAGAGCAGAACTTCAGGAGGTGCTGGACATTCTGGTAGCCGAAGGAAAGGCCGGACTTTCTAAAAAAGGCAAATATGGAAAGGCGGAGACTTTTTCCGTAAACGGCATTTTTTCCGGCCATCCCAGAGGTTTTGGATTTGTTACTGTGGAGGGACGGGAGCAGGATGTTTTCATTCCGGAAGAACATACCGGAGGGGCTCTCCACGGCGACCGGGTTCAGATTGTCATAGAAAGCGAAATTCCCGGCAGGCGGGCAGAAGGCGCTGTGATTCGGATTTTGGATCACGCTAATGCTCAGATCATCGGGTATTATCAGAAAAGCAAAAATTTCGGATTTGTTATCCCGGACAATCAAAAGCTCACCCAGGACGTATTTATCCCCCAGGGAAAAGATATGGGGGCAGTAACCGGCCACAAGGTAGTGGTACAGGTAACGGATTTTGGCGGTGTGAGAAGGAAACCGGAGGGAGAGATAGTAGAGATTATCGGCCATGTAAACGACCCGGGAACGGATATTCTCTCTATTGTCCGGGCTTATGGCCTGCCGGAAGGGTTTCCGGAGGATGTGATGGCAGAGACTGCCCGGATCCCCCAGGAAGTAGATGAGGCGGATAAAAAAGGCCGTTTGGATCTGCGGGATCTTCAGACGGTCACCATTGACGGTGAGGATGCAAAAGATCTGGACGATGCCATAACCTTAAAAAAGGAGGATGGCATCTACTATCTGGGAGTTCATATTGCAGATGTAAGCCACTATGTGAGAGAGGGAAGCGCCCTGGACAGAGAGGCGCTTAAAAGGGGAACTAGCGTGTACCTGGTGGATCGGGTGATTCCCATGCTCCCTCACAGTTTAAGCAATGGGATCTGCTCTTTAAATGCAGGCTGGGACCGTTTGGCTCTTAGCTGCCTTATGGAAATTGATGAAAAGGGAAATATTTTGGGGCATCGCATTGCAGAGACCTTAATCCGGGTAGATCGGCGTATGACCTATACGGCGGTTAACTCCATTATTACAGACCAGGATGAAGGCGCAATGGCAGAATATGAGGATTTCGTCCCCATGTTTGGCTTGATGAAAGAACTGTCCCAAATTCTTCGGGAAAAGAGGGGGAAGAGAGGTGCCATTGATTTTGAGTTTCCGGAGAGTAAGATTCTTTTAGATGAGAAAGGGCGCCCTACAGAGATTCGGCCTTACCAGCGCAACGCAGCCACCAAGATAATAGAGGATTTTATGCTGGCGGCTAACGAGACAGTGGCAGAGGACTTTTTCTGGCAGCAGCTTCCATTCCTTTACCGGACTCACGACAATCCGGATCCGGAGAAGATGAAGCAGCTTTCCACCTTTATTCATAACTTTGGTTTGTTTATCCGGATTTCTCAGGGAGAAATCCATCCCAAGGAGGTGCAGAAGCTGCTGGAAAAGGTGGAAGGGACGCCGGAGGAGGCGCTGATTAGCAGGCTGACCCTCAGGTCCATGAAGCAGGCTAAATACACCACCCAGTGTACCGGACATTTTGGCTTGGCTGCCAAATACTATACGCATTTTACTTCCCCTATCCGCCGGTATCCGGATTTGCAGATTCACCGGATTATAAAGGAAAATTTAAGAAATGGCCTGGGAGAAAAGAGAGTCTCCCACTATGACCGGATCCTGCCGGAGGTGGCGGTAAAAACTTCTGCCCTGGAACGGCGGGCCGAAGAGGCGGAGAGGGAGACAGAGAAGCTGAAAAAATGTGAATATATGTCCCGCCGAATCGGAAAGGTTTATGAAGGCGTTATCTCCGGGGTAACCAATTGGGGCCTCTATGTGGAGCTTCCCAATACAGTGGAAGGTATGATCCGGATGAACAACCTGAATGATGACTACTATATTTTTGATGAGCAGCGTTATGAGCTTCAGGGAGAATTAACAAAAAAGACCTACAAACTGGGACAGACTATCCGGATTCAGGTGCTTTCCACGGATCGGATGTTAAAGACCATCGACTTTATTCCCGCCAGCAATGAGGAATAACAGGAGGATAAACATGGGGAAAGATAATTTTAAACTGATTGCCAATAATAAAAAGGCATATCATGACTATTTTATTGATGACAAATACGAGACCGGTATTGAGCTTTTCGGAACTGAGGTAAAGTCTATCCGAATGGGAAAATGCAGCATTAAGGAAGCCTTTGTGCGGATCCAGAACGGAGAGGTTTATATTTACGGAATGCATGTGAACCCTTATGAAAAAGGAAATATTTTTAATAAGGATCCGCTGCGTCCAAGAAAACTTCTGATGCATAAAGCAGAGATCCATAAGCTGGCAGGAAAAATTGCCGAGAAAGGATTTACCCTGGTTCCCCTGCAGGTATATTTTAAAGGTAGCCTGGTAAAAGTGGAGATCGGTCTGGCCCGGGGTAAAAAACTCTATGACAAACGGGAAGACATTGCTAAGAAAGATCAGAGACGGGAGCTGGAGAGGGAATTTAAGGTGCGAAACCTCTAATCTATAGTATCTAAGAGGAGCCGTGGTTTTCCCTGGATAGTTTCCGGTATTCGCTGGCAGTCATATTGCAGTGCTTTAAGAAGCATTGGGCGAAATAGCTCTGGGAGGAAAAGCCGGAGGCGTGAGCGATTTCCGTAATACTGAAATTGGTGCTGGATAAAAGATCCTTGCTGGCCTTGATCCGTACCTGAAACAGATAGTTGATGGGAGAGCATCCAAACATCCTGGTGAAAGCGTGAACCAGGTAATATTTGTTTAAATGAGAGATAGCGGCCAGGGAATCCAGGGTAATCCGCCGGGTGTAGTTGCTGTCAATATACTGTTTCAGCTTTAAACATTCCCGGTTAGCCTTAGCAACAGGAATACTTTCACTTGCCAGAATAGGGCGGCGCAGCAGCTTGGTGACTAAGATATCCAGCAGACTGCAGCACACCAGATCATAATCTTTTTGCTTTTCCTTCATTTCAGACAGCAGGGATTTCATATAGAAAGAAAACTCCGCGTGTTTTCCGGAGCAATTGAAAATAATATGGTCTGAGTCATTATCAGAGGAAAAATCCAGCCCCTCAATAGCCAGGATAATGTATTCTAAAGGGGCATTTTCCGCAGACTTTTCCGTATGGGAAATATTGGCGTTGATAATGATAAAATCATTTTTGGTGATGGGAAATTCTTCATTTTCAATAATATAGGATCCGGATCCTCCTAAGATATAGCATAATTCGGTAAAATGATGAGTGTGGGGCAGGCTTTGCCAGTCCTTTTCATATTTAGAGTAGGTGACATATAAAAGCCTGACCCCGGCAGACTTTAATGATGCATTGGCCAGGGGGTTATATCTTAAAATCCCCATACAGATCCTCCCTATGAAAATTTAGTAATTTAAAAAATCTTACCATATTTTCCGGGCAAAAGCAATAAATATAAAAAAGAATGCCTCATGGGAACGATTATAAAAGGATGTGGCAAAATGAGATAAGGCGGCTTTCCATTATCGCCGGTTTCATTTTACCATATCCTTTATGTGTTTACAGATAAGCTTACAGATATTTCCCCACAGCTTCATCAATCATAGCCGCGATCTTATCAATGATAGCAGCGTCTTCCGGAACCAGATTGGTAAGAGGCGCTCTTACACCGCCCAGATCCAGGCCTTCCCGCTTTTTAAGGACAGCCTTGATTGCCGCATACATGTTGCCCTTGCAGGAGCAGAGAGCATAGATAATATTATTGATGTCATATTGAAGAGCCCTGGCAGTCTCGTAGTCCCCGGACTTTACCAACTCATAGAGCTTTAGATAAAGCTCCGGACAAGAAGAGTAGGTTCCTCCGATACCGCCGTCGGCCCCCATCATTAAACCGCTGATCAGCTGCTCGTCGGGACCGTTGAATACTACAAAGGGACGTCCGCCCAAAGTACCTTCATATTTAAACATCTGGATGTCCTGAACCGGCATGGAAGAATTTTTGACACCGATTACGTTGGGATTTTTTAACATTTCCCGAAGCAGAGGCATAGTCAGGGCAACGCCTGCAAGCTGAGGAATGTTGTAAATAATGAAATCCGTGTTGGGAGCGGCGGCAGAGATATCGTTCCAGTATTTTGCAATGGCATGCTCCGGAAGGCGGAAATAAATGGGCGGGATAGAAGCAATTGCGTCAACGCCCAGGCTCTCCGCATGGCGGGCAAGCTCTGCGCTGTCTGCGGTATTGTTGCAGGCAACATGGGCGATAATGGTAAGTTTGCCTTCAGCAGCATCAACCACATGTTCCAGGAGAAGCTTCCGGTCTGCAACGCTCTGATAAATACATTCTCCGGAGGATCCTCCTACATAAACGCCTTTCACTCCTTTACGGACTAAAAAGCGGGTGTATTCTTCAACTCGTTCAGGAGAGATCTGGCCGTTGTCATCGTAACATGCATAAAAAGCAGGAATGACGCCCTGATATCTGGTAATATCTTTCATATGATTTTCCTCTTTTCTTAAAGATTTTTGTAAGCAGACTTTTGTCTCAAATCCCATCTAAAAGCTGGCCCATCATCTGATCCACCAGAATCAGGCAGCGGGGAAGATGGAAGGGGCCTTTAAAGGTGGAACCCTTGGTGGAAGGCATGGTAGGCTTGCCGTCCCGGCGCAGGTAACCATACCATTCGCCATATTCCGGATCCGAAAAATGCTCTTTGCAATAGTCAAGAGTCTTGTAAAACCAGTTCAGATACTTTTCCTCACCCGTATCCCGATATAACATCAGAGATGCAATGAGGATTTCATTGTGGGGCCACCACAGCTTCATATCGTGCTCATAGGCTTCAGGAGGCATACCCAGACAGTCTACAAAATACAGGAGCCCGCCATACTCTTTATCCCAGCCGGCTTCAATGGCCCAGTCAAAGATCTGGGCAGCTTTGGGAATCAGACTGGTATCGCCGGTGCGCTTTGCATGTTCCAAAATAAACCAGGAGCCCTCGATATCATGGCCAGGATTTACGGTGCGCCCCTCGGTATAGTTTAAGCGGGCAGAGCCGTCCGGGGCTACGTTTTCCAGAACACATTTTAATTCCGGATGTACGAAATATTTAAAAATTTCGTCAATACACTGTCCGGCCCGATCCTCATATTCTGCCTTATGTTCCGGATCTACCCGGAGCAGAATGCCGATTACATTTAAGATAATCATAGGCAAGCCAAAAGCCCGTCCGGTACGGGTTTCCGGAATGGTTTTTGGGCCCATTCCCACCGGATCGGCGGCTCCATGAGCCAGATCCCAGTAGAGATTATAGGCGCGGCGGGCGCGATCCAGGCATTCTTTCTGGCCGGTAACCCCGTAATATTCGGCGTTAGCGCTGGCGTAGAAGGCCTCGGAATAGTAGTAGCGGCGCTGGCGCAGGGGCTTTCCATCTTCGGTAACGGTAAAGTACATCCGATCTCCGGCAGCCCGGTTGATGCAATGTGCTTCCATGAAATCCAGGCAGCTTTTGCTGGCTTTCAGCCATTCATCTTTAACACCGTAAACATGGCACATATGGGCAAACATCCAGCCGCAGCGGCCCTGCATCCACACACTTTTGTCGGTGGAATAGACTTTGCCGGTGCGATCCAGGCAGGTGTAAACACCGCCGTGTACATCATCCATACCATGATTCAGCCAGAAATTAACCGATGCCGACAATTCAGACTGAATCCAACTCCGTTCTTTCCGCAATTTTTCTCTGTCCATAGCAAACCCTCCCTATTAAATTTTCATAGCATTACTGTATCATTCCAGTGAAAATTTTTCAACTGAAAATTGAAGATTTTTGCAGTTGTCAGATATTAGAAAGCATGATACAATTTTTGAATACAGAAACCTTAGAAAGAGGGCCTTTTTATGTTTAGTAAACTATTTAATCCTGAAAATGGTCTGATGATTACCATGAGCTGGATTACGGACTGCTTGTTTTTAAGCCTTTTATGGTTGTTTTTCAGCGTCTTTTTAATTCCCCTGGGTCCGGCTACCGCCGCTCTTTATGATACTGCTGTACATACATTCCGGTATAAGGAAGAAGTAGTTTACCGCCGTTTTTTCCGATCTTTCCGAAAGAATCTGAAGACAGGAATTCCTGCCGGAATCATCTGCCTGGTTACAGGCTGGCTGGGATATACTGTCTGGAACCGGATTGCCGCCCTTTCCGGAAGCAGCGATATGGGATATATGCTTTTGTGGGGATATTTTGTAATCCTTCTGTTACTTCTGGGTATCATCACGTTTCTCTTTCCGCTGTTGTCCCGATTTGAAACCGGATTGGCCGGATTATTCAAAAATGGTGTGCTTTTATGCATGATCCACCTGCCAAAGACAGTGATTTTAAGCCTTTTAAGCGTAGTGACCATCTGGCTCTGCCTGTGGCTTTGGTGGCCAATAATTTTTATGCCCTGCCTGTCCGCTCTCATTGCCAGCGTGTTTATCGAGCCGGTATTTGCGCCCTATATGCCAGAAAAAGAGGTTCCTCCGGAGCCGGAAGAAGAGCAGGATTCTCACATGAAAGGGGAAGAATTATAAGGCTGTGAGAGACGGCACAAGGGTGCTTAAAGCTTCTGCCAGGACAGAGTGGCCTTTTTTGGTCAGGTGCATAAAGTCGATTTGATTAAACTGGCAATTTAAAGCGCCTGCGTCCAGAAAGTGAACATTTAACAGCTGGCATACAGCCTCATATTCCCTGGCAAGGGCCCTGGACTTTTCTACACAGCCTGTTCCCATGGTGCCGGCCACAGGGCTGGTAAGCATCCCTTCACCAATGGGCGGCGGTGCAATGACCAGAATATTAGGGGCTTTGCCGCCCCAACAGTCGGTTGCCATCGCTTTTTTTACAAGACGGCTCATTCCCAGCCCAATACACGGGGCGCTGGCAGAAAAGCGATCTTTGGTGTCATTGGTGCCCAGCATAATGATTAGCAGATCAATAGCCTCGTGACTTTTCAGACATGGGCTGATATAGTCCACAGCCGAAAGTCCTTCATATAGGGGATCAGAAAAAGCGGTAGTTCTGCCGGAAAGCCCTTCTTCGATTACCAGATAATCTTCTCCCAGTTTTTCTCCAAGCAGCTTGGTCCATCGCTCTTCTTCGTTATAGCGGATACCGCCGTCCGCGCAGTCAGCCGGATCGGCACAGTAGCCGTGGGTATTGGAATCTCCCAGACATAGAATGTGCTTTTTCATACAAAACCCCTCCTTGAGATATATTTTTATTACTTTAAGAATAGCATTATTATGGAAAATGGTCAAGTTTGTAAATTTGTGGAAATTTATATATATTCATATTGACAAGTCGAGAAAAATTGTGTAGAATATATAGACAAGGCCGCGATATATTGGTCAAAGTTGTGCAAAATATTATATGAAAAGGGGAAATGCTTTATGAAAAAAATTCTTGCTTTATGCTTGTCTGCTGCAATGGCGCTTTCTATGGTAGCCTGCGGCAGCAAACCTGCAGAGACTACTGCGGCAGCCACTGAGGCGGCGGCGCCTGCAGCTACCGAGGCAGCAACAGAAGCAGCAGCCACTGAAGCCGCTCCGGCAGGAGAAGCAGCAGAGATTTCTCTGTGGACCTATCCGATTGGAAAATGGGGTGATCAGGCAACTGTTGACGCACTTATCGCAGATTTTAACGCTGCTCATCCGGAAATTACTGTTAAGGTGGAATACTTAACCTATGCAGACGGCGATGACAAGGTAAATACTGCCATTGAAGGAAATGCCGCTCCTGATATTGTTATGGAAGGACCGGAGCGTCTGGTGGCAAACTGGGGCGCAAAGGGCGTTATGGTAGACCTTACCGATCTTTGGACCGATGAAGTAAAGGCAGACACGAATGCCTCTGTAGAGGCGGCCTGCCGCAACGCTGACGGCGTTTACTATGAGTATCCCTTATGTATGACCGCTCACACCATGGCAATCAACCGGGACGTATTTGAGGAGACCGGCGCATGGCAGTATGTGGACGAGGCGACCCACACCTGGACTACTGAAAACTTCTTAAAGGCTGTTCAGACCCTGTATGACGCAGGCTATACCAATGTTGGCGCAGTATTCTGCGGCGGCCAGGGCGGAGACCAGGGTACCCGCGCCCTGATTAACAATATGTACAGCGGAACCTTTACCAATGCTGATCACACCGAGTATACTGCTAATTCTGCTGAGAATATTAAGGCTCTGGAAACCTTAGTGGCTCAGGACGGAATTAACTTTGACCCGGCTATTCAGGGCGGCGATGAAATCAACCTGTTTGTTCAGGGCGTTCTCCAGATGGCATTCTGCTGGAACATTGCTCAGGAAACCAACAACGCTGAGATTCTTGGCTTTGATGTATTCCCCATGGCATTCCCGTCTGACAAAGATCCGCAGCTTTGCGGCGGTATCTGGGGCTTTGGCGTCTTTGATAATGGTGATGCTGCTAAGGTTGACGCAGCTAAGACCTTTATTAAGTGGGTATGCGATGAGAACACAAAAGCATCCGTTGAGGCTTCTACCTACTGGTCTGTACGCAATTCCTTAGCAGATATGTATGCAGGTGATGAGATGAAGACCGAATATGGCCAGTTCATGCAGTATATGGGCGACTACTATCAGGTAGTAAACGGCTGGGCAACTGCCCGTACCGAGTGGTGGAACATGCTTCAGAAGGTTGGAGCCGGAGAAGATGTTGTAGCCAGTGTTGAGACTTTTGTCACCAATGCTAACGCTGCAGCCGCAAATTAATCCGGTGACAGACTTGACAGCAGACTAAGTGACAAAATGCTGCTCCTTTCTTCAATTTGCTTAAAAGCTTGGCAGGGAAGGAGCAGTTTTTTTAAATCTGAAAGGGGGAATATTGTGGCTGGGTTAAGTAATAAAAAAGGTCATCAATTGATGATAAAAGAGAACATTGCCTCTTACCTGTTCCTGTTGCCGTTCCTGGTATTCTTTATCGGCTTTGTGGCATATCCTATGTTTATGTGCTTATTTACAAGCCTGTTTGACGCGACCATGGGGCGGGAGGATATTTTTATCGGCTTTCAGAATTATTCGGAGTTATTTCATGACGATGTATTCTGGATTGCATTAAAAAATACCCTGGTGATTGTACTGGTTTCCGTACCGGTTACCTGTGCCTTTTCGCTGTGGACGGCAAACAGTATTTGCAAAATGCATGTGGTTGCCACCTCTGCATTCCGGTGTATTTTTTATCTTCCTGTAGTTACTGGTTCCGTAGCGGTTACCATGGTATGGAAGTGGATGTTTAATAACTATTATGGTATATTTAATTATGTTGGAACTGCAGTAGGAGCTATTGATAAGAATATTAACTGGCTGGGAGATGAGCGCTTTGCTCTGGGATGTATCATCCTGATCCTGATTACCACCTCTGTAGGACAGCCTATCGTGTTGTACGTGTCTGCTTTGGACAATGTAGACAAAAGCCTGGTTGAGGCTGCTGAGGTAGACGGCGCTACCCATTCCCAGACTTTCTGGCAGATTAAATGGCCTCAGATGATGCCTACCACTCTGTATATTCTGGTTATTACCACCATCAACTCCTTCCAGTGCTTTGCCCTGATTCAGCTGTTGACCTCCGGTGGTCCCAACAACTCTACCATGACTATTATGTACTATATATATTATAACGCATTTAAGCTGTACCGTTATGGTTACGGGAACGCCATGGGCGTTATTCTGGCACTGATCATTGCTCTCCTGTCAGCAGTTCAGTTTAAGCTGGGACAGGAAAAAGATTAAGGAGGGATAGATTATGACGAAAAAGAAATCTCCATATGATATCGCATCATTTATCCTGGTTGCCCTGGTTGCGATTCTGTTTACGTTCCCATTGTATTGGATTATTACCGGCTCTTTTAAGACAAAAGCAGAAATTATGTCTGTCACTCCCATCTGGTGGCCTTCTGAGTGGGTAATGGATAACTACAACAGACTGATGGAAAAGAGAAAGGCTCCGCTGTTTGAATTTTTGGGAATGACAGGTCCTACCATACCTGCGGCATTCCGATGGTTAATAAATACAGTATTTATGTCTGTGGCATCTATGGTTATTACCTGTATAACAGCAGCATTGGCCGGATATGCTTTGGCAAAGAAGCGTTTTATCGGCCGTACGGTTTTGTTTTCTTTAATTGTATGCGCTATGGCTCTTCCCAAACAGGTTATTTTAATCCCGCTGATCCGTGAGATGTCTTCTATTGGGCTCTACGATACTTTGTGGGCAACCATTATCCCCATTGTAGGGTGGCCCTTCGGCGTATTCCTGCTAAAACAGTTCAGCGAGGGCGTGCCGGGAGAAATGCTGGAGGCAGCCTGTGTAGATGGGGCCGGAGAGATCCGCACTTTTGTGGATATTGTTCTTCCTATGATTAAGCCGGGTATCGGCGCCCTGGCGATCTTTACCTTTATCAATTCCTGGAACGATTACTTCATGCAGCTGATTATGCTGACCAGTAACTCCCAGTTGACCATCTCCCTTGGTATCGCTACCATGCAGGCGGAGAACTCTACGGACTACGGTCTTTTGATGGCGGGTTCCGCTCTTGCAGCCTTTCCCATTATCACCATATTCCTGGTTTTCCAGAAATACTTTACAAAAGGAATCACCCTTGGAGCAGTAAAGGGTTAATCTGACAAATATGTCACTGACGCATTTTGCCAGATATTTGGTAATCCTACAGGGGATGTTACAAAATGAAATAAGGCAGTTTCCATGATTGCTGGTTTCATTTTGTAACATCCCCTTTGCTATTGACAGAAGTCATCCTTTTGGTGGATAATAGATTAAAAGTATGACACAGATGGAGGGAGAAGACAACCATGCCGCCGTTACAATTACTGATCAAACCTGCTTCCGGAATGTGCAATCTCCGGTGCCGGTATTGCTTTTACTATGATGTGACCCAGAATCGGGAGCAGGAAAACTACGGTCTGATGAGCCGGGAGACCCTTGAGAATCTGGTGAAAAAATCTCTGGAATATGGAGAAAAGAGCTGTGGATTTGCTTTCCAGGGAGGAGAGCCTACTCTGGCAGGGTTGGATTTCTACCAGGATTTGATTGAGTTTGTGGAGAAATATAATAAAAAGAATCTGCAGATTTCCTACTCCATCCAAACCAATGGATACCATCTGGGGGAAGAGTGGGCGAAATTTTTTGCCAGTCACCATTTTCTGGCAGGGATTTCCCTGGACGGGGTTAAGGCTACCCATGATTCAGAGCGTCTCACTCCGCTGGGAGAGGGAAGCTTTGCCGGTGTGATGAAAACCATAGAGCTGTTTGAAAAGCATAAGGTGGAATACAATATCCTGACTGTGGTAAATGCCAAGACCGCCGCAAAAATACGCCGGATCTATGAGTTTTATAAGAAAAATAACTTCCATTATCAGCAGTACATTGCCTGTCTGGATCCGCTGACAGAGACTCCGGGAACCAGGGACTATTCTCTTACTCCGGAAGCTTACGGACAATTTTTAATCGATCTGTTTGACTTGTGGTATCTGGATCTGCAGCATGGAAATCAGCCCTATATCCGTCAGTTTGAAAACGCTGTGGGTATTTTGGCAGGCTATGCTCCGGAATCCTGTGAACAGAGAGGGGTCTGCTCTGTCCAGCATGTGGTGGAGGCAGACGGATCCGTCTATCCCTGCGATTTCTATGTGCTGGATCAGTTCCGGCTGGGCAATTTAAATGAAAACAGCTTTGAAGAGATCGATCAGTGTCCGGCCGGAGAAGCCTTTGTGAAGGCCTCCTTAGACCGGACAGAAAAGTGCCGGGCCTGTCCCTATTTTCACGTCTGCCGGGGCGGATGCCGCCGCCATCGGGCTCTGGGGGATGGCTCTGTTATGGGGGACAACTATTTCTGCAAATCCTACCAAATGTTTTATAAAGCAGCTCTGCCCCGAATGGAGCAGATTGGAGCTATGCTCCGAAGGGGATAAAAGAAGGCAGGGGGCTACCTGGAGGTAGTCTCTTTTTCTGCTAAAACAGCTGCATAAGATACAAACAAATGTTCTCAAAGCCATTGAAATTATAGAAACAGCATGGTATACTGCTAGATAGTGTAAATAATCTTAAGATAATAGGAGAGTAACTATGAATAAACTATGGAAAGATTTTTCGCGGCTCAATACCTGCTGCTATAAAGGAATGGCAACGGGGACATCCGATTTGAAAATTTGGAATGAAACCTTCCGGGCATTTGTAAATGCGCTGGAGGCAGAGCGGGAAATTAAGGCTGACTTTGGACAGGAGTATTATGAATTAGAGGATGAATTGGATTACCGGTATGATGTTACGGAGTGGATGGAGGATTATCTGGACGAGTTGGATGTGAGGGAAGAATATGACGCTTTAATAGAGGCATGCAACAGAATTTTAACACTTTTTCAGTGGAAAGAAGATCAGCCCTCAGACTTTAAATTTCGTATCGCTTCGGCGCTGGGAAACCAGGGGAAATTTCAGGAGGCATATGAATTTTGTGAAGAGTGGTATAGAAGTGAAGCCGACAACATATTGGCCGCTACAGCAACTGTCTATGCCAGAATCGGTATTCGGGAAATGGACGGAGCCGGGGAAATTATCCGGAAATTTATAACAGACTCCACAGTGTGTGGGGAAGAAAATGATATCATGTATATGGCGGCAGAAACCTATTATAAGGTAATAGGAGATAAAAAGCAGGAAAAAAAGATATCTCAGGCTCTTAAGCGGTATGAAAAGGAGCTGGAGGAATACTTTATGAGCTGGGATGAAGAAGACGGCCTGGACTTTCTTGACGAAGAAGACATGCCCTTTTGACAGAAAGTTGTAAGAAAATCTCATGAAATTAAGGTTCCTGCCCCACAAAATCTGTGGTATAATGTGAACACTTGACGAGGTCTTTCACGAGTCTAGTGAGAACAAACACCTGGCCACTTAGGGTACTAAAACGAGAGTTACAGATTAGGAGATAAATTGATATGAGAATATGGAAACGTATTGTATGCCTGGGAATGGCGGCCGCCATGATGTGGAGCACAGTTGTTTATGGAGAAGTAATTAATTTTACTGGCCCGGAGGGCCAGACCAGCGGCGTATACAATACCAATACTACGACAGGACCGGGGGGAGGCCAGACCTGGCCGGGAGGCAGCCAGACCCTGCCGGGACCGTCCACCGGAAATACCGCAGGCGTCACGGTGCAGAAGCCTGCTATAGCAGCTGAGGGGGCAGTGCTGTTAAATGCCAATACCGGAGAGATTCTGTTTGAGAAAAATGGAAGCACCCGCTTTTATCCCGCCAGTATTACGAAATTGATGACGGCGCTGCTGGCAGTGGAAAATTGCAACTTAGGAGATACCGTTACCTTTTCCAGAACAGCCACCACGAATCTGGAGTCGGGAGCCGTTACAATAAGCCTGACAGAAGGGGACAAGCTGACGGTAGAGCAATGCCTTTACGCTTTAATGCTGAAATCAGCCAATGAGGTGGCCAATGGAATGGCAGAGCACATATCCGGAAGTGTGGCAGGATTTGCAGACAAAATGAACAGCAGGGCCAGGGAGCTGGGATGCACGGACACCCATTTTGCAAATCCCAATGGTCTTAATGATCCCCAGCATTATACGACTCCCAGAGATATGGCGTTGATAGCACGGGCGGCATTTGCCAATCCTACCGTGGCCAAGGCAGCTTCTACTCTATCTTATCAGATTCCTGCCACGAAAAAAGCGGCGGCCCGGACCATTACCATGGGCCACAAGATGCTCTTTCCCAATGACTCCAGATATTATCAGGGGATTGTAGCGGGAAAGACCGGATATACTTCCAAGGCCGGAAATACCCTGGCCACCTGTGCAGAGAGAAACGGGCTCAGGCTTATTGCTGTCGTAATGAAAAGCAACCAGACCCACTATGCCGATACCAAAGCATTGCTGGATTACGGTTTTGCTTTGGCAAATGCAGGTCTTACTTCCACTAGTTTATCGCAAAATGCAACGGGGCCCGGCGTCAATAATGTAAGCACAGGCCCGGGAGTTCAGAGCGGAACCTGGCAGCAGGATAATTACGGGTGGTATTACATAAAATCCAACGGTTCACGGGCGGCCAATGAATGGCAGACGATTAATGGTAAGGAATACTGGTTTGATTCCAACCAGTATATGGCAACCGGCTGGCGCCAGTTTGTAGGGGGCGTGTGGTATTATTTTGGTAATGATGGTTCTCTGGCGAAAAATACCTGGGCTCAAAACAGCCAGGGACAATGGTTCTATGTGGGGACAAACGGTGAAATGCTTAAGAATACCACCACTCCGGACGGGCATTATGTTAATGAATCCGGCGTAAGGGTACGGTAGGCTTAGAAGATTGTAATGAGTGATATAAGGGGATGCGGCAAAATGAAATAAAATTATTGGTTTCATTTTGCCGCATCCCCTTAATTATACGTTTGAATGAAATAGAAAATAAGGATTTTTCTATGCAAAGAAAGGAAAAAGGATATAATAGAAATATCTAAATAAATTATATTTTCAGTAAAGGAATTATGAAATTTAGGACAGATGAGGGGATGAATATTTATAATAAGTTGGTAGACCGATTGAAATCAATATATAAAGATAATTTAAAAGCAGTAATTCTTTACGGCTCTGTTGCAAAAGGAACAGCAAATGAAGGCTATTTTTCATGCGATATGAGCTGTGAATGTCTTGGGTTTGTCATATCAAAAGAAGAGGCAGAAGAGCAAGTGCAGAAGGCAGAGACCTTTGTCATGACAGCCTGGGAATTTTTGCAGCAGAATCTTAGAAAGAAACCAGATTAGCAGCCAGATTGATTGTATTTTTTCAAGAGAAAAATGCCTGTACTTGACGGCAGCCCTGCCAGCGTGTATGATGGAAGAAATTAGAAATTCCTGGAAAGCGGGGGAGGGCTGATATGAAGGAAAAACTATACACCATTGAAGTTATGGATGCGGTAAAAGCCGGGGACGAATGTCCCTGCTGCTATCTGGAGAGGAAGCTGGAGCAGGATGCCATAAGCTTTACATTGGGATCCTCCTACATGGAGGATGATATCCGGGCGGAAACGGATCAGACAGGTTTTTGCAGAAAGCATACAAAGATGATGTATGACTATGGAAACTATCTGGGAAATGCCTGGATTCTAAAAACCCGGATGAAGTACTTAAGAGACCATTTTAAGGAATCTGTGGAAGAGAGGAAGAGCGGGACTGCGCCGCCGAAGAGCGCTCTGCTTGGCTGGATGAAAAAGGCTCCTGCTGAAAACAGGCCGGGAAAGGAAAACTGCTACGTATGCCGGAAAATTGACGAGACTTACGAGAGGATCCAAAATACTTTTGTTTACCTGATGAGAACAGAACCGGAATTTATCAACCTGCTAAAGGATTCCAAGGGTTTCTGCCTGCCTCATTTTTATGACGTATTAAATACCTGCAGAAATAAGTGCAAGGCTGGCGAGGCGCAGAAAATGGAAGAAATTCTGTGTTCCCTTATGGAGAGGGAGCTTTCCAGAATTCAGGAGGATATTGACTGGTTTGTAGAAAAATACGATTACCGCAACCAAGATGCGGATTGGAAAAATTCAAAAGATGCGGTGCCCAGAACCATGCAGAAAATAACCGGGGGGTATCCTGCGGATCCGGTATTTAAGCAGAAATAAAACAGCAGACCAAAGGAAAGGCTGGTATATTATGGAATTGTGGGATGTATATGACAAAGACCGAAACAAAACCGGAAAAACCCATGTCAGGGGAGTGCCCATGTCAGAGGGAGAGTACCACATTGTAACAGATATCTGGACCATTAACCTGGAAGGGAAAATTCTTTTAACCCAGCGCCATCCGGATAAGACCTTTGGGCTTTGGTGGGAATGTACAGGCGGATCAGCCCAGGCAGGAGAAGAAAGTCTGGACAGTGTTTTAAGAGAGCTTTCCGAGGAAGTGGGAATTTTTGCCCGGCCGGAGGAGGTGCGTCTCCTTCACACGGTGGTGCGGCCGGAACGTTTTGTGGATACTTATGTGACGGTACAGGATGTGACCAGGGAGAAATTGGTTCTCCAGAAGGAAGAGGTGGTGGAGGCGGTATTTGTCACCTTTGAAGAAGTTTATGACATGTGGAAACAAGGAAGAATGCTTCCAAGAGAGCGGTTTCCCATGTATGCGGATCTGCTGCTTGCGGAAGTAAACAAGGTACTCAAAAAGCAGGAATGATTTACCTGTTTTTTGGATATACTGAGAGGGAAATCCAAGGAAAATGTAAAGGAGGAACCTTACAATGACAGACTTTAAAAGCAGCGCTACAGCCAAAAACCTGATGCGGGCATTTGCAGGTGAAAGCCAGGCCAGAAACCGCTATACTCTGGCGGCAGGAAAGGCGAAAGAACAGAAACTTCCTGTGCTCCAAGCCGTATTCTTATATACTGCAGATCAGGAAAAGGAGCATGCGGAGGTATTTTACAACTTTCTCCAGGACATGAATGGAGAGACCATCCATATTGACGGTGGATATCCGGTGGATTTGGATACCGGTATCCTGGATCAGCTAAAGAAGGCTGTTCACAATGAAAATGAAGAACATGATGTGGTATACAAGTCTTTTGCCGATATTGCGGATCAGGAAGGATTTTCCCGGATTGCCCAGACCTTTCGGATGATTGCAGATGTGGAAAAAACCCATGCAGATCGTTTTCAGATGTTTGGGAAGCTTATGGAAGAGGGACACCTGTTTGTCTCAGATGTGGAGACAGGGTGGGTGTGCTTAAACTGCGGCCATGTTCACCGGGGGAAAGAGGCTCCTCAGAAATGCCCGGTCTGCCAGCACGAACAGGGCTATTTTATCCGAATGGAGCTGGCTCCCTGGACTGCGCCGGGATGTTGCGGAAAATAGGATAGAGAAGAGGAAAAAGGACAGGTAGCTATGAAGAAAACAGCGTTGGGAGCTTTAGGGCTTATGGCCGCCGGAGCCGGGGCCAGTTTTATTCTTTGGTCTGAATATGAGAGAGATTGTCTGGCAGTGGAGGGCATTTCCATAGTTTCAGAGAAAGTAAGGGCTCCCAAACGGCTGGTTTTTTTGTCAGATCTTCACAATAAGGAGTTTGGTCCAGAAAATGCCAGATTAATAAAAGCCATTGACCAGGCCGAGCCGGACGCTGTTTTAATTGGCGGCGATATGATGGTAAGCAAAGGGATGCCGGGAGTTTCCGTTGCGGTATCCCTGATAGAAAAGCTTGCAGAGAAATATCCGGTGTACTATGGGAATGGCAACCATGAAAACCGTATGGTGTGGGAACGCTCTGTCTACGGCTCTCTGTATGAGCAGTACCGGGACAGATTAGAGAAACTGGGAGTTATTTATCTGGAAAATAATACAAGCCTTATAGGAGAGGACGTGGCGGTTAGCGGCGCAGACTTAAAAAAGAAGCATTACCGCAAGCTTTTTTTCCAAAAGCCCCGGCCTTTAGAAAAGGACTATCTGTATAATTGTTTGGGAAAGGCAGATGAGAAACGCTTTCAGATTCTATTAATCCATTCGCCTATGTATTTTAAAGAAAGCGCGGCCTGGGGGGCTGATTTGACCCTGTCCGGACATTTTCATGGAGGAACCATAAGACTGCCTTTGCTGGGCGGAGTTATGACTCCTCAATATCAGTTTTTCCTGCCCTGGTGTGCCGGAAGTTTTGAAGACGGAGGAAAAAGGATGGTGGTCAGCAGAGGACTGGGAACCCATTCTATTAATATCCGGATTAATAATAAGCCTCAGGTGATTCTGCTGGATTTAAAACCAGCAGTCCACAGGGCGGGGAAAACAGGCCGAAAGCCCCTCTAGGCCCTCAAACGTTTGGGTAAACTTTTCTTGATAATTGGGAAAAATTTTAGTAAAATACACTTAACCGATGACAGAAGTCATCACAGAAAAGCATTTATGAATGATAATTACAATAAAATTCCGCCGCCGATTAGGCGGCATGCATTCAGGCATGCCCCATGCGCTCGCCAGACTTTCATGTGCGGTGGTGCGTCTGCCGCCGGGCGCATGCAGGTTTACAATGATACCAGGAAGGTATGACTATTCAAAAATGGATAGGCTTGCTTTTCTGGTTTTTTTGTAACAGTTGAGACGGTCACACTTTTCACTTGAGGGTTTAGAAAGGAATAAAAAAGATGAGAATCAAGAGGCTCATAAAATCAGCGGCGGCCGTTCTGGCGGCCATTGTGTTGACAGGATGCGGCCGGGAACAAGTCAGCCTGAATCCAGAAAGCGTAGTAGTGGTGATGCCCCCCAGCTCTGAGCCAGAGGCAGGATTTGACCCGGCTTATGGCTGGGGCGCAGGAGAACATGTCCATGAGCCGCTGATTCAAAGCACCCTGACAGTAACTACCTATGATTTATCTATCGACTATGATCTGGCTACCGAAATGGCCTGCAGTGAAGACGGCCTTTTGTGGACAGTGGATATCCGAAATGACGCAAAATTTACGGACGGAGAGGCGCTTACGGCAAAAGACGTGGCGTTTACCTACAACACACTTCGGGATACCAGTTCTGTCAATGATTTTACCATGTTAAAAGAAGCGGTGGCGGTAGACGGGGATACAGTAGAGTTTCACATGAACCGGCCTTATTCCATCTGGCCCTATACCATGGCGATTGTAGGAATTGTGCCGGAACATGCTTATGGTTTGGATTACGGTCAAAATCCTGTGGGGTCGGGAAGATACATACTGAAGCAATGGGACAAGGGCCAGCAGGTGGTTCTGGAAGCCAATCCGGACTATTACGGCCCGGCTCCCGGGATGAAAAAGGTTACCATTCTGTTTATGGATGAGGACGCGGCCTACGGGGCAGTTTTGTCCGGACAGGCGGATTTGGCCTATACGGCGGCTTCCTATGGAGAAGAAACCGTTGACGGCTACAATCTGCTGGACTGTGAGACGGTGGATAACCGTGGATTTAACCTTCCGGCGGTTCCCAGACAGACTATGGAGGACGGCACAGTGATTGGAAATGATCTGACCTGCGACGTGAGAGTCCGCAGGGCTGTCAATCTGGCCGTAGACCGGGAAAAGCTTATCGAAAATGTATTGGACGGATACGGGACTCCGGCATACAGTGTCTGCGACAAGATGCCCTGGTATTATGAAGGCAGTCAGGTAACAAATGACCTGGAACAGGCCAGGGCTCTCATGGAAGAAGCCGGCTGGCTGGAAGGCGATGACGGGATACGGGAAAAGGACGGACTTAAGGCAGAGCTGGAAATCGCCTATCCGTCCGGCGACTCGGTCCGCCAGGCTATGGCTGCCGAGACAGCCAATCAGTTAAAAGATTTAGGAATTGATACATCTGTCAAAGGCGTGGGCTGGGAGGAAGCCTATACTATGGCTTACCGGCAGCCTCTTATGTGGGGGTGGGGGGCTCACACTCCTATGGAACTTTATAATATTTATCATACGGAACCGGAAAGCGGCAGAGCCCGGTATTCTCCTTACGCCAATCAGAAGGTGGATCAGTATATGGATGAGGCGCTGGCATCGCCAGACTTAGAAGCATCTTACCAATTGTGGAAAAAAGCCCAGTGGGACGGCAGCGCCGGCATTACCCAGGATGGGGATATCCCCTGGATCTGGCTGGCCAATGTGGATCACCTTTACTGGGTCCGGTCCGGCCTTTCCGTGGCAGACCAGAAGCTTCATCCCCACGGGCACGGCTGGTCGATTGTGAATAATGTGGATTTGTGGAGCTGGAATAATTAATGAAACAGAAAACAATACAGATTTTTTTAACTGGAACTTTGCGGGTCATCCTTTTGATATTTGGGGTCAGCGCGGCGGCGTTTTTCCTTCTTGCCATATCCCCAATTGACCCGCTCCAGAGCAATGTGGGCCAGGCGGCGTTAGGCGCTATGAGCCCGGAGCAGATAGAAAAATTAAGAGCCTACTGGGGAACCGATATCCCTATGATTCAGAGATACTTTACCTGGGCATGGGACTTTATCCGGGGAGAAATGGGAGTGTCTCTGCTCTACCGCAGGCCGGTGGGCGAAATTCTGAGGGAGAGGGCGGCTGGATCCTTGGGAATGATGGCCCTGGCCTGGCTGCTTTCCGGGGGAATCGGTTTCCTCCTTGGAATCCTCGCCGGGGCAAAACGGGGAAAATGGCAGGACAAGCTGGTAACCAGTTACAGCCTTTTGACAGCCAGTACCCCGGCCTTTTTCCTGGCATTGCTTCTGCTTATGGTGTTTTCCGTGTGGCTGAAGGCGCTGCCGGTTGGCTTTGCAGTGCCAATTGGTGTGGAGGCTTCTCAGGTAAGGCTTTCTGACCGGATCGTTCATGCCATTCTTCCGGCGGCTGCCTTAAGCCTAACCGGGATTTCCAATATTGCCCTTCACACCAGGGAGAAAATGATAGAAGTTCTGGAAAGTGATTATATGCTGTTTGCCCGGGCCAGAGGCGAGGATACCGGATCCATCATAAGGCGTCATTGCCTGCGGAATATTGCCTTTCCGGCGGTGACGCTGCAGTTTGCCTCTATCAGTGAAATATTCGGCGGCTCCGTTTTGGTAGAGCAGGTGTTTTCCTATCCGGGATTAGGGCAGGCGGCGGTAAATGCAGGACTTGGAAGCGATGTGCCGCTGCTTTTGGGAATTACGGTGGTCAGCGCTGTCATTGTTTTTTGCGGAAACGCATTGGCAAACCTGCTTTATGAAGTCCTTGACCCCAGAATCAAAAGGGGGAATGGAGTATGAGAATCAATCGGAGGACAAAGACAATAGGCTGGATCGCGCTGTCGTCGGCATTTTTGATTGCCGTTACCCTGTTGGGCTGTTTTTGGAGGGAGGCCGCCTTAATTACAGATTTTTCAAGAAAAAATCTGGCTCCCTGTAAGGAATACCTTTTCGGAACAGACTTTATGGGGCGGGATATGTTTGTGCGGACCATTACCGGACTTTCTTTAAGCATCCGGCTGGGAATTTTAACTGCGGCGGCCAGCGCTGTGTTTGCAGGGGTCCTTGGCATATGCGGGGCAGTGCTGGGAAAGGGGGCGGATTCCTTTGTTACGTTTCTCATTGATTTGGTAATGGGAATCCCCCATATCCTTCTGCTGATTCTGATTTCCTACGCTTGTGGGAAGGGGTTTTTTGGAGTGGTTGTGGGGATTACCCTGACCCACTGGACAAGTCTTGCAAGGCTTCTGCGAGGCGAAGTGCTGAAATTAAAAAGCAGCCAGTACATCCAGATTGCTTCCCGGTTAGGGATGGGAAAGCTTCAGATAGCGGTAAATCATATGATTCCCCATTTGCTGACACAACTTTTTACCGGGTTGATTTTGCTGTTTCCCCATGCCATTCTCCACGAGGCCAGCATTACCTTTCTGGGGTTTGGCCTGTCCCCGGAAGAACCAGCAATGGGAGTGATTTTATCAGAAAGTATGAAATACCTGGCAATGGGAAAGTGGTGGCTGGCCCTGTTTCCAGGCGGTCTGTTGGTGATCACGGTGCTGCTGTTCCATATGCTGGGGGACAATATATGCAAGCTTTTGGATCCGGGCAGCGCTCACGAGTAGGGAAGCTATGCAGGATTCTTATTACAGATACTTGACAGTAGGAGATAACACAACATGGAAAAAAAAGAATTGCTGCGAGTGGACGGCCTGTCTATCTCGTTTCGGCAATATACAAGGGGGCTTCATCAGAGGGATCTGCCGGTAATAAAAGATTTAAGTCTTACGGTGAGAGCCGGAGAAATGACGGCGGTGGCAGGATCCAGCGGCTCGGGAAAGAGCCTTTTAGCTCACGGGATTCTGGGGATTCTCCCTTACAATGCCTCTGTTTCCGGCAAGATTTATTATGAGGGTAAAGAACTGGATGATCCGTTAAGAAGCCGGATAGTAGGGACAGAGATGGTTCTGGTACCTCAAAGCGTATCTTACCTGGATCCTCTGATGAAGGTGGGAGAGCAGGTCCGAAACGGCAAAAAATCTCCTTCTGCTATAGAACGGTGCCGGAGCCTGTTAAAACGCTATGGTCTGGGGAAAGAGGTGGAAGACCAATACCCCTTTGAACTGTCCGGCGGCATGACCAGGCGGGTATTGATTTCTACGGCCCTGATGGAAATGCCAAAGCTGGTAATTGCCGATGAGCCCACGCCGGGACTTCATTTATCAGCGGCAAAACGGGTATTGGGGCATTTTCGGGAAATTGCAGATCAGGGGGCGGGAGTTCTTCTGATTACCCATGATTTGGAGTTGGCCCTGGAAGTAGCGGATCGGGTTGCTGTATTCTATGCCGGAACTACGGTGGAGGAAATGCCGGCAGATCATTTTAAGGAGGAAAAACTCCTTTTACATCCGTACAGCCAGGCGCTTTACCGGGCCATGCCTGAACACGGATTTTCGGCCCTTCCCGGGGTTCAGCCCTATGTGACGGAGCGGGGGCCGGGCTGTGTATTTGCGGACAGATGTCCTTGTGCAGAAGAAGAGTGCAAAAAGGCGGAAATTCCGGTGGCGGAAACTGCCGGAGGCTGGGTAAAATGTCTTAGAAAGGAGCTTTTATGAAGCTTAAGGCAAAGAAAATTTCTTTCCGGTACCATACAGGAAACCGTCAGATATTAAATGAATTTTCCCTGGAAATAGACAGCAGGGAACAGGTAGGCCTTATTGCTCCCAGCGGATTTGGGAAGACTACCTTCTGTAAGATTCTGGCCGGTTATGAGAAGCCGGACGGGGGCAGCGTTTTGCTGGACGGAAAATCATTAAAAGAATTTGGTTCTTACTGCCCGGTACAGATGATTTGGCAGCACCCGGAGCTTTCGGTAAATCCAAGACGGAGGATGAGGACGGTTCTTAAGGAGGGGGATAAGATAACCCGGGATATTATCAGAGGGCTGGGGATTGAAGAAGACTGGCTGAACCGGTTCCCGTCAGAATTGTCCGGCGGGGAATTGCAGCGATTCTGCATTGCAAGGGCACTGGGGGAGAGAACCCGGTTTTTGTTAGCAGATGAGATTACCACAATGCTGGACCTGATTACCCAGAGCCAGATATGGGAGTTTTTATTAGAGGAAACCAGACGGAGGGAGATAGGCCTTTTAGTGGTCAGCCACTCCCGGCCCCTGATTAATCGGATATGTACAAGAAAGGTGGAAATGGAGCCATGGACGTAAGGCAGATGCTAAAAGAAGTACAAGAAGGGAAATTGTCCATAGAGGAAGCGGAAGGGAGGCTAAAAGATCTTCCTTATGAGGATTTGGGATACGCCAAGCTGGATCATCACAGAAGCCTGCGATCCGGATTCGGAGAGACCGTGTTCTGTCAGGGAAAGCCGGACGAATATCTGGTGAAAATTTACCGGTCCCTTGCAGAGCAGGACGGCCGGGTTCTGGGAACCAGGGCCAGCTGGGAGCAGTATGAAATGGTGAAAGCGGCGGTGCCTCAGGCGGTTTATGATCCTATTTCCCGGATTTTAAAGGTAGAAATAGAACAGATAAAAACAGGATTGGTGGCAGTATGTACCGGCGGCACGGCGGATATCCCGGTGGCAGAGGAAGCGGCCCAGACGGCGGAATTTTTCGGCTGTAATGTGGAGCGGATTTATGATGTGGGGGTAGCCGGAATCCACCGCTTGCTTTCTCAGAGGGAGCGGATTGTAAAGGCGAACTGCGTGGTGGCAGTGGCCGGTATGGAGGGAGCTTTGGGGACAGTTATCGGCGGTTTGGTGGAAAATCCGGTCATTGCAGTCCCTACGTCTGTAGGCTACGGAGCCAGTTTTCATGGCTTGTCGGCCCTTTTAACTATGATCAATTCCTGCGCCAACGGTATTTCCGTTGTAAATATTGACAACGGCTACGGTGCAGGCTATATTGCTACACAAATAAATCGATTGGCGGTAAGATAAGATGAAAAAGGAACGAATTTTATATTTGGAGTGCAATTCCGGAATCAGCGGCGATATGACCGTAGGCGCGCTGTTAGATCTGGGAGCCAGCAGAGAGGTACTGGAAAAGACTTTGAAAAGTCTGGGAGTGGGCGGCTATCACCTGCATTTCGGAAGGAAGAAGAAATGCGGCATTGATGCGTTTGACTTTGATGTGCATTTGGAGGAAGATGGAGACGGGCATAGCCACGGAGACAGCCATGGGCATGAGGACAGCCACGACCATGGCCATGACCATGATCACAATCATGACCACGACCACAATCACGGCCATGGCCACAGCCAGGGCGGCGCTCACATTCACCGGGGCCTGTCTGACATCCTTGCTATCATCCGCAATATGGAAGGGGAACAGGAAGTAAAGGAGCTGGCTTCGAAAATATTTTATATTGTAGCGGAAGCGGAGTCCAAAGCTCACGGCATCCCGGTGGAAGAGGTTCATTTCCACGAGGTGGGTGCCATTGATTCCATTGTAGATATTATCAGCACTGCTGTATGCGTCCGGAACCTGAATGTAGATAGGGTTATTGTTTCTCCTTTGGCAGAGGGGCAGGGCTATGTCCGCTGCCAGCACGGCGTTATGCCGGTGCCGGTTCCGGCTACTGCCAACATCGCCGCTGCCTGGAATTTAAAAATGAAAATTACCGACAATCAGGGAGAGATGGTAACGCCCACCGGAGCCGCTATCGCCGCGGCGCTGCATTGCGGAGAGGCTTTGCCAAAGTATTACCAGATTGAAAAAATCGGAATCGGCGCCGGTAATAAAGATTTTAAAAATGCCAATATTCTTCGGGCCATGGTGATTACAGCGGAGGAACCGAATTTTAGGGAATTCGGGAATCCGGCTGGCGACACGGTGGTGAAACTGGAAACCAACTTAGACGACTGTACCGGCGAGGCCCTGGGCTTTGCTATGGAAGAACTTTTAGCGGCCGGAGCTGCCGACGTGTGGTACACTCCGATTTTTATGAAGAAAAACCGCCCTGCCTACCTACTGTCTGTATTATGCAAAGAAGAGATTAGGGGCCGGTTGGAAGAAATTATTTTTACTCACACCACTACCATTGGAATCCGCCGCACCACAATGGAACGGACGATTTTAAAAAGAGACAGCAGGGAGATTGAAACGGGCCTTGGCAGGGCAAACGTAAAAATCTGCCAGCGGGGGGAAGGCCAGGCAGCTTATCCGGAGTATGAAAGTGTGAAGGAGATTGCCAGGACCTGGAATCTTCCCTTTGCAGAGGTTTACCACCAGATCAAGGAAGCGGCGGCAGATAAAAAAAAAGACAGTAATCTGACAGAAGATTACCAGACATGCTTTGGCGGCCGGGAAGAACAGACGGAAAATTCTCTGTCCTGGATTCGCGCTGCATTGGAACAGCAGATGAAGACCTATGCAACAGCGGATGTGGCAGTTGCCTTTTCCGGCGGAGCAGACTCCAGCCTGCTGTTAAAGCTGGCCTGTGAAGCCGCCGGGGAAACCGGAACCAGGGTCTATGGGGTTACTTTTGATACCAGACTCCATCCGGCCTGCGATTTGGAGATTGCAAAGAAAGTGGCAGAGGAACTGGGAGCAGAACATGTTGTTCTTACCATAGATGAATTGGAAATGGGGGAGATTCGCAGGAATCCCAAAGACCGGTGTTATCTTTGCAAGCGCAGCTTGTTCAGGAAACTGAAAGAATTTGCCAAAAGCCAGGGAATTTCCTGCATTTTAGAGGGAACCAACAAAGATGACTTTTCTGCTTACCGTCCCGGTATCCGGGCGGTAAAGGAGCTGGGAATCATCAGTCCTCTGGCGGACCTTGGGATCACCAAACCCCAGGTCAGGGCCCTGGCTTCCTGGTATGGAATTTCTGTAGCAGACCGTCCCTCCACTCCCTGTATGGCGACCCGTCTCCCTTACGGAGCCGAATTGGATTATGAGACGCTAAAAAAAATTGAACAGGGGGAAGCCTGGCTGCGGGAAAAGATGGGCGGGAATGTCCGCCTGAGGCTTCACGGCCAGATTGCACGGATTGAGATAGATAAGGAGAGATTTCAGACAGCCATTGACAGGAAAGATGCCATAACCGCAGAGCTGAAAAAAATGGGATTTCCTTATGTAACGCTGGATTTAGAAGGCTTTCGGTCGGGGAGCATGGATATTTTAGTGAATGATTAAACAGTAAACCTGCATGCGCCCGGCGGCGGACACGCCACCACACAGAAAAGTCTGGCGGGCGCAAGGGGCATCCCTGAATGCATGCCGCCTGTTCGGCGGCGGAATTTTATAGTAAACCTGCATGCGTCCGGCGGCGGACTTTCATAGTCAGGAAGATAAAGGCGATTGCAGCCCCTTTCATTAAGGCTGAAATCGCCTTTTCGCAGAAAGGTCGCAGAAAAGAAATAATATAGTTGACAAGGCCGCGCAAATTTGCTATAGTTATTTTAGGAAATATAAACGTTTATTTTTCTGAAAAAAGAGAGAATTTTAGTTTAAATGAATGGCGGCAGGAAAATATGGCAACAATTAAAGAAGTGGCATCGAAAGCAGGCGTTTCTATATGCACGGTATCCAGAGCATTGGCAGGAAAGGATATGATTAAACCAGCCACCAGGGCTGCGGTTTTACAGGCAGCCAGGGAGTTGAATTACGAACCGAATCACGTGGCTCAAAGCCTGAAAAAGGGAAGGACAAATACCCTTGGTTTAATTTTGCCGGACATTACGAACCCATACTATCCCAAATTAGCAAAATACATTGAGAAAAGTACAGCAAAGCGCGGGTATATGGTATTGTTATGCAATTCTGATAATCAGATTAAAAAAGAAAGACAGTTTGTGGATATGCTGAAAGCCAGAAATGTAGACGGCGTTTTGGTGGCCCCGGTATCAAATGAGATCAAACACATTCAGAAATTAAAGAGTAGCGGGATTCCATATGTAATTTTAAATAGAAATTATCCGGAGGATTTGTGCTGTATTGCCAGTGATAATTATTACGGAGCTTATGTTATGACACAGTATTTAATGAAACGCGGACATAAGCGGATCGGCGGATTGTTCCAGGGTTTTCACATTTCCATTTACCAGGAGAGATACCAGGGGATGTGTGACGCTATGAGGGAGCAAGGCCTTGCTATTGATGAAAGTTTATTGCTGACAGATTTAGATGACGATAATGACAGATATAAGCAAATTGAAAAGCTGATTTGCAGAGAGAATCGCCCCACTGCTATTTTTGCATCCAATGATATGCTGGCAATTAATGTATATCGGGCAGCATATGAGCAGGGAATTCGGATTCCGGAAAATTTGTCAGTAGCAGGATATGATGATATTCCTATGGCTCTTATGGTAAATCCGCCGCTAACTACGTACCTTCAGCCGGAAGATCAGCTAAGCGAATTAGCAGTGGATTATCTGGCTTCTATGATAGACGGGGGCGAGGCATATACCCACCAGAAATTAAGAGGCAGTGTAATTGAAAGAAAGTCTGTATCTGTGATACAGAAAATGTAGAACATAGGGGATGAGAAAAGCATTGATTTATAAAATGCTTTTTTTACCATAGAAAAATATAAACGTTTATATTTCTAATCAGGAACCGATAACAAAGAAATTTATTACGAAAAGGAGAAGCAGGTATGGAAATGGTGTATCGAAGAAGTATTCATGACTATCACGTAGGGGATGTTTCGGTTTTTACAAAAACCATTACAGAAACGGATGTTGCCTTGTTTGGCGCAATTTCCGGCGATTTTTATCCTATCCATTTTAATGAAGAACTGGCGCAGAAGACAAGGTTTAAAGGCAGGATTGCCCACGGCGTAATTACAGTGGGATTGATTTCTACTGTATTGGGAGTCCCCTTACAGGGCCCCGGAACCTGCTGTGCAGTAGAACGTGAATTAGTAACCAGGTTTCTGCTTCCCGTGCGTTTTGGCGATACCATAACTGCAAAGGCGACCGTAAGGGAAGTCATTACAGAACGCCATCTTGTACGCTTAAATTTAAGCTGTACAAACCAAAATAATGAAGAAGTATTAAGCGGAAGCGCGGAAATTAAAGTGTTAAAGGAAGTGGTATCTGAGGAATAAAGATGAGAACCAGGAGGTGTTTACTGTGGAAAAGCATCTTACTTTGGAAGTCAGGGATATATACAAGTCATTTGGCAAGGTTGATGTATTGAAGGGGATTCATATTCAATTTTTTGCTGGTGAGTGTCATGCTGTGATTGGAGAAAATGGCGCGGGGAAATCCACATTGATGAAAATCCTGGCCGGCGCGTATACAAAAGACCAGGGCAAAGTGTTTTTAGATGGGGAATTATTAGAAGTGACTTCACCTTTCGATGCTCGCGGAAAAGGGATCGGGATTATTTATCAGGAGTTATCCCTGATACCTAATTTAAGCGCCGGAGAGAATGTATTTTTGGGCAGGCTACCTAAAAAAGCAGGACATGTAGATTGGAAAAAAATCCACGAAAAAGCAGAACAATATTTTAGAGAGGTAGATTTAGACATAGATTCCAGAATCCCCATAAAAAAACTCACTGTGGCGCAGCAGCAGCTGGTGGAGATATCCAGGGCGCTTTCCATGGAATGTAAGGTCCTGATCTTAGATGAACCTACCAGTTCTTTGACAGATAAGGAAATTGCAAGACTATTTGCCCTTATCCGGAAGTTAAAAAAGCAGGGCATTGCAGTCATCTACATCTCTCATAAGCTGGAAGAGGTCCTTGCCGTTTGTGACAGAGTAACCGCTTTAAAAGACGGGGAGACGACTGGTACAAAACCCATATCTGAAGTTACAAAAGAGGATATGGTCAGCATGATGATCGGCCGCTCCCTGAATCAATATTATCCGGTGCGGGAGAATGCGGCAAGAGATGAGATCCTGTTTGAGGCAAAGAAGTTACATGCAGGAAAACAGGTCCGGAATGTAAGTTTCCAGGTTCATAAAGGGGAAATTTTGGGAATGGCCGGTTTAGTAGGAGCAGGCAGGAGCGAGACTGTCCGCGCAATTTTCGGAGCAGATAAATTAGAATCCGGCGAGTTATATCTCAATGGAAAGCGGATCTATAACCGTGCTCCTTCCACAGCTATCCAAAATAAAATTGCATTTGTGACAGAAGACAGGAGGAATGAGGGGCTGGTCATGACGATGTCAGTAAGAGGAAATACGACATTGGCCAGTTTTAAAACTTTTACAAACCGTATGCATGTGATGAATGGGAAAAAGGAGAGAGAGATTGCTCAGAGCTATATAGATAAAATGAGGACAAGGACGGCTGGGATGGAACAAAAAGTAGTTCACCTGTCAGGCGGAAACCAGCAGAAGGTAGTCATATCAAAATGGTTGAATACAGAAGCAGAGCTATATATTTTTGATGAACCGACGCGGGGAATTGATGTAGGCGCAAAATCGGAGATTTATCAGTTGATTGCCGGTTTGGCGCGGGATGGGAAAGGAATCATTGTAATTTCTTCTGAGCTTCCGGAAGTTATGGGCATTAGCGACAGGATTGTTGTGATGCATGAGGGAAAGATTGCAGGAGAGATAAAGAAAGAAGATTTTTCCGAGAAGGCGATTATGACTTTGGCTGTAGGAGGGGAATAAAGAGTGGATCAAAAAAAGGAAAGACTTCAGGAAAAGAAAAAATTATCCGTGACTGACCTGTTAAATAAATACGGGATTGAGCTGGTACTATTGATGATGATAGCGATATCTACTATGATTGAGCCCACTTTTTTAAGTATCAGAAACCTGATTAATGTATTGCGCCAGATTTCTGTTACAGGCCCCATTGCGTTAGGGATGACCTTTATTATCATTAACGGAAATATCGATCTGAGCGTAGGTGGAATCGTGGGGTTAGCGGGAATGGCTGCCATGATCATTATGTCTAAGGGAGGAGGAGTATTGGCGGCAGTTGGAGCTGCTGTTCTTATTGGACTGTTTATGGGGGCTTTTAATGGTTACATCGTTTCAAAAGGTCTGGCGCCGTTTATTGTTACCATGTCTACCAATACGGTTATCAGGGGGTTGGCATATATTTCTACCAACGGACAGCCGGTTTGGGGAATTGCACCGGGATATGAGCAGTTCGGCCAGGGAAATGTGGGATTGCTTCCCATTCCGGTATTAATCTTCTTAATGCTGTTTGGGATTTCTTATTTTATTTTGAATCACACATCAATAGGGAGGACTGTGTATGCGGTAGGAGGGAATGCAGAGGCTTCCAGGCTTTCCGGTATCAGTATTTTGAAGTCAAAAGTGTTCGTATACTGTGTATCCGGCTTCATGGCTTCTGTCACCGCAATTGTCCTGACATCCAGGCTTGCCAGCTGTGATCCAACCATTGGCCTGGATTATCAGGTGGATGCGATTGCAGCGACAGTAATCGGAGGAACCAGCATGACAGGAGGTGAAGGAAAGATAGGTAAGACCCTGATCGGCGCGCTGATTATTGGCTTTCTGTCTAATATATTGAATCTGGCGGCCATCAGTCCATATATTCAGCAGGTTATTAAAGGTTTGATTATCCTGGTTGCGGTTATTTGGGATAACTCAATAGTAGTACATTACATGAGGACAGCAAAAACAAGTTTCGCAGCACTTATAACAAGTATCAGTTTAATAGCAGCGCTTGCCGGATGTTCTGGCAGCCCGCAGGAAATAACCACTACGACAGCACAGACAAGCGCAGCCGGGACAGAGGCAAAAGAGGAAGCCGCTACAAATACGCCTGCAAAAAAAGAGGAAAAGATTGTAATCGGCGTTGCCCAATGCCATCTGAACACCCCTTCCCGCGTTAACTTGAAAAAAGAGATGGAAGATGCCATTAAAGACAAGGGGCTGAACTGGGAAATTATTTTAACAGATGGACAGAATAACTCTGCAAAACAGACAAGCGATGTGGAAGATTTAATCCAGAGAGGCGTGGATTTAATGATCCTGGTGCCTGTACAGGCAGAACCGTTATCCCCTGTTGCGAAAAAGGTAATGGACGCCGGGATTCCGCTGATCCTGATTGACAGGACTATCAGCACAGATGATTATACTGCTTATACGGGCGGTGATAACAGAATGATTGGTGAAATTGCTGCAGATTTCCTTGCTGAAAAGATTGGGGGGAAAGGAAAGCTGGCAATTATCCAGGGTACATTGGGGATTTCTGCCACCAATGAGAGGCAGGAAGGATTTTTAGCAAAGATGGAAGAATATCCGGATATTGAAATTATTTCTGATTTGACAGCAGACTATAAACGGGATCAGGCTATGAAAGTAATGGAAGATCTGCTCCAGGCAAATAGTGAGCTGGATGCTGTTTTCTGTCACAGTGACAATATGACCCTGGGAGCGCTCCAGGCCATTGAGGCGGCGGGAAGACAGAACGAGATAGCCATTATCGGCGCAGACGGCCAAAAAGAAGTATTTGACAAAATCAAAGAGAATGATTTAGTTGCCTCTATTATCTATCCTATGGGCGGCGCTGAGGCAATTACGCTAGCAGAGAAGATTCTTGCCGGTGAAACAGTGGAAAAGGTTAATCTGATTCCTGTTACACTTGTAAGATCAGAGAATGTGGAAGAATTGTATGATCAGGGATTTTAAAAAACTGTCAGATACGTAATACCAGCAGGGATGCAAGATAGAGGAGCTGTTTATGAGAGAAATAAGGACAGACGTTTTAATTGTCGGAGGGGGAGGAGGCGCTGTCAGAGCTGCTATAGAGGCAAAAAAAGAACCAGTGTCTGTTTTGATCGTGACAAAAGGAGAACTGGGGAAAAGCGGAGCCACTGCATATCAGGTTTCTGAAATGGCTGGCTTTAATGTGCCAGATGGAGTGAAAGATAAAAGGGACAGTCCGGAAAACTATTACAACGATATGATGGCGGCTGCACAGGGAATGGCAGATCCGAAATTGGTCCAAATCATAGCGGAAGGAGCCATAGATGCCGGGACGCAGTTAAAGAAGTGGGGAGTTTATTATAAACAGGAAGATGGCCGTGACTATGCGTTCCTCAGCTGTTTTTCCAATTATGCCAGAACACATGTGATCCCAGGACATGGAGAACCGATTTTGGCAGCGCTTTTAAAACATCTGCCAAAGGATGTGCAGTGTATGGAAAATAGTATGATCCTGCAACTACTTGTAAAAGATGGAAGGTGCATTGGCGCATATGGGTTGTGCCAAGGGGAAGAAACAATCATTCTGGCCAAAACAGTAGTTTTGGGAACCGGGGGAGCCGGTCAGCTGTTTGAAAAAAATATGAACCCTAAGGATATTACCGGCGATGGGTATGCATTGGGATATTTAGCCGGAGCTCAGTTGATTAATATGGAGTTTATGCAGGTGGGAATTGGTATTTCTTACCCTCAGACCCTTTTACTGAATGCATATTTATGGGGCGGCTATCCTGAGATTAAGGATGCAATTGGACAAAGTATTTTTAAAGCGATTGGTGTAGACAAAAAGATTGTTATGGACGCTCATCAGCATCATTTTCCTTTTAGCTCCAGAGATGATTCCAAATACTTTGAAATCGGAATACAAAAGGCAATTAAAGAGGGACGGGGAACAGCGAATCAAGGGGTCATCTGTGATATGACGATGATGAATGATGAATATGTGAAGACCTGTACCAATCAGTTTGGGTTACACGAGATGTGGCCGGAGGTAAAAGCTTTTTTTACATCTAAAAAGGTAGACATATTAGAAGAACAGGTGGAGATTGCATGTTTTGCCCATGCGGTTAACGGAGGGATACGGATCGATGAGACAGGAAGGTCCACGGTAGAAGGATTGTATGCCCTTGGAGAGACAGCAGGAGGAACCCATGGGGCGGATCGCCTTGGCGGAAATATGATGGTTACCTGTCAGATATATGGAAAGCTGGTAGGCCGGGAAGCGGCAAAAAAAGCCGGGAAGGGAAAATTCTGGGACGGAGGCCAGACTGAACTTGGGAACGAGATTGAGAAAACAAGGAAGATATTACATAGTCAAATTCCTGTACAGGAGATGAAGGAGAAGATCCAATCGCTGAACCACAGGTATCAGCTGGTTTTAAGAAACGAAAGTGGATTAAAATATCTGGAAGATCAAATTATAGAGATGGAAGAAAGTTTGGTTCAGTGGCCGGTGAGGGAGGAAGCATGTGCCGAAAATGTGGAACTATACCATATGCTGACTACCAGCCGTTTAATGGTAAAGGCCTCAATGCATCGAAAAGAGAGCCGGGGAAGCCATTACAGGGAAGATTACACAGAAAATCGGGAAGAGTATGGAAAACCGTTTATCTTGAAAAATGAAGAATAGAAAGAGGTGAGATACTTGCTGGAAGGCGTCAAAATATTAAGCTTTACACACTATCTTCAGGGGCCGTCTGCAGTGCAGACGCTGGCAGATTTAGGCGCGGACGTAGTAAAAATTGAGGCCTGTAAAGGAGCCTATGAGAGGAATTGGTCCGGATGCAATACTTATAAAAATGGTATGAGTATGTTTTACATGCTGGCGGGAAGGAATCAACGGGATATGGCGCTGGATTTAAAGACAAAAGAAGGGAGGGAAATTATTTACCGATTGGTAAAGTCTTATGATGTGGTAATTGAAAATTTCCGCCCTGGCGTTATGGATCGTTTGGGCTTAGGATATGAAAAACTAAAAGAAGTGAATCCAAAACTTATCTTTTGCTCTTGCACCGGGTATGGTTCAGACGGACCGAAGGTCAAAAAACCCGGGCAGGATCTGCTGGTGCAGAGTATGAGCGGCTTGGTAAACTTAACTGGAAATGGGGCAGTTTCCCCTTCTCCGGCGGGAACTTCCATTGTCGATCAGCATGGCGCAATTTTGGCAGCCCTTGGCGTGCTGGCGGCTCTTTATGACAGAGAGAAAACAGGCAGGGGACATAAGGTGGACGCCAGCCTTATGGCAGCAGCGCTGGATCTGCAGATTGAGGCAATTTCTTATTATCTGAATGGAGCTGAATTTACAGAGCGGCCGAAAACCGGTCTTTGTACACGGTTTCATGGTTCCCCTTATGGGGTCTATCAGACAAAAGATTCTTATATCACATTGGGCGTAACCTCATATGAAAATCTGGAGAAAATTTTTACTCCGGGCTGTATCAAAAGCTTTACCCCCGAAGAACAGATGACCCGCAGGCTGGAATTCGATCAGGTAGTCTGCGATGAGATAAAGAAAAAGACTACAGCGGAGTGGATAGAGATTTTTGACAAATTGGGAATCTGGTATTCTACGGTTAATACTTATGAGGAAGTATTTGAGGATGAACAGGTAATATATAATCAATGCGTAATGACTATGAACCATCCGGTTGCAGGGGAAGTACGGGTGCTGAATCATCCCAATCATTACGATGGAAAGCCGGCGCCTCTTCGCAGGCTTCCTCCCCTGCTGGGCCAACATACGAGAGAAGTTCTTGCAGAGGCAGGATACAGCGAAACAGAAATTGAGAAATTGCATGAAAATCATATAGTAGTAAGCGCTGATTAAAGGAAAGAAAAGAGACGCCGCTAATTTGGGGCGCCTCTTTTCTTTTAATCTAAAACAGTATAACCATAGCTGTTTACAATTGCATCCAGCTTTACGCCAGCCTTGCAGTCCGGACAATTATCCGGCTCGGAAAGCTTAAAGTCAGGAAGATCAGCAGCTTCAAATACGGAGTTAACCGGATGTCCCTCAATCTCGTTGATAGCAGAGAAGATACAGGAGATACCCTCTACGATTCCGCCATAGGAAGCGATGCAGCGGATACTCTTGGCAATGGTATGACCAGACATTGCAGTAGCCAAAACAACCAGAACATGCTTGCCCTTTAACATGGGTTTAATATTATCGCGGACCACCATCTGACCACTGGAATCAAACTCAGGAGTCAGGATATAAGTGGTCTTGTGGGTATTGGTGGTTGCAACGCCTACCTCAGACAGTTCCTTTGCAACATAAGCGCCGATAGCCTCGCAGCCGTCCATGCAGATAATGGTATCAATAGGAGCCTTGGTTGCGTTGGTAGAAGCCATTTGATTAAACATTTCAGAGGCTAAACCGACCACCGGGCTTAAGTTTACGCGCTTTACGTATTTCTTTACAATCGCTTTGGCAACTGCCTCAGCATTGCACTGACGCATCTTTAATTCGGTCATATCAATATAATAATTAATGTGGAAACGGTCGGATGAAAAATGTCCTTTGGTCACTTTTAATGCAAGATCGTGGTTATCTTTGGAATAAATCTTGGTAGCTTCACCCATGCTCATAAGAAAAAACCCTCCTTAAACAATATTAGAAATATTCTTTTAAAAATAAGTATCTGAGATTATTATACCGGATCGTCCATTCAAAAAATATAACTGAGGTTAAGTTTTTCTATAAAATCGTAAGGATTCTTCTGTTGTCAGGAAATTAAATGGAGCAGTTTAGACGGCGCTTCATGTCCGGCTATGCCGGGCATGAAGCGTCGGATGTCCATCCGATGCAGGATTTGAGATAACATGTTACTTACAAGCGAGCTTGACGTAACATGTTATCTCAAATCCCGCGCCGTCTAAACTGTTACATTTAATTAAAGTGATAGGATTCCAGAAGCTGGTTTTTCACATGCCACAGCTCATGGGAGAGATCTACATGAACTTTGTGAGGGTTAACCAGACGGCGGGATTCTTCCCACAGAGTATCCAGCTCTGTCTTGCAGTAGGCTTGGATATCCATGACAGTCGGAGTTTCATAGACACATTCTCCCCGAAGGAATACGGGAGTCATCAAGTCCCGAATGGTATAACTGTGGGGAGCCAGATGGGTTTTCTTCCAGGTCTGGACAGGATCGAAAAGCAGGAGGGAGTTGGCTTCATCAAATTGCTCATGAGTCAGACAGATTAGATCCGCAATAATCTTGCCGGTCTCCTTATTATAAATCCTCTTAATGGTCTTATCGCCGGGATTTGTGATTTTTTCCGTATTTTCAGACAGTTTAATTTTGGGAATAAATTTTCCGGTGGCTTTATCCCGTATAGCAGCCAGCTTGTATACCCCGCCAAAGGAAGGGCAGTCTTTGGAGGTAATTAAATTGGTGCCCACCCCCCAGGAATTAATAGTAGCGCCCTGAAGCTTTAAGCTGTTAATCAATTCTTCATCTAAATCATTGGAGGCAGAGATGACCGCATCCGGAAATCCGGCGGCATCCAGCATCTTTTTGGCTTCTTTAGACAGATAAGCCAGGTCGCCGCTGTCTAAACGGATCCCATAGAAAGGCATGGGAATTCCAGCCTCTTTCATCTCAGTAAAGACCTTTATGGCATTGGGAATGCCGGAATTTAAGGTGTCATAAGTATCTACCAACAGGATACAGGCGGTAGGATAAAGTTTGGCGTAGGTTCGGAAAGCCGTGAGCTCGTCAGGAAAACTCATGATCCAACTATGAGCATGGGTTCCCTTGATGGGGACGTTAAACATTTTGCCGCAGAGGACATTGGAGGTGCCGATACAGCCTGCAATCATAGCGGCGCGGGCGCCGTAGACCCCGGCGTCAGGCCCCTGGGCACGGCGGAGGCCGAATTCCATAACCCCGTCTCCCTGAGCAGCGAAAACGATCCGGGAAGTCTTGGTGGCAATCAGACTTTGGTGGTTGATAATATTCAGAAGAGCTGTTTCAATAAGCTGAGCTTCCATAATGGGAGCAATTACCTTTACTAAAGGTTCTCTGGGAAATACTACCGTCCCCTCCGGAATGGCGTAAATGTCTCCGGAAAACTTAAAATGGGCCAGATAGTCGAGAAAATCCTCTCCGAAAATCCCCAGGCTTCGCAGATATTCCACATCCTCTGCATCAAAATGAAGGTTTTTCACATAGTCGATGGCCTGCTCCAGGCCTGCACAGATGGCAAATCCGTTGTCACAGGGATTAGAGCGGTAAAACATGTCAAAGATGACGGTTTCATTGGCATCCTTTTCTTTAAAATAGCCCTGCATCATAGTTAATTCGTAAAAGTCGGTAAGCAGTGTCAAATTTTGTTGATCCATAATAATTCCTCCCGGTAATAACCGTTTTCATGTCCTGGTATGTATTTTCACTAGGCTCGATGGGATCTGGCCAAGTGTTCATAGTATACCACAAGTTGGAGGAATAACAAAGGGATTGATAGAAAAATAACGATCTCCTGTATTTTGTAAGTTGAGAGGTAAGAAAAATGTAAGAAATCGGAAAGAGAAAGTGCATTGGAAGTGCTGGATATCTGTGCTAAAATTAAGAAACATTGGAATCTGGAGGAAATAATGTGAAAATACAGAGATTTATTAAAAATATGGTATTTGCCATTGTATGCGGCCTTTTTTTCACTGGGCTAAGCGGCAGCCTTTTATCTATAAGATGTGTTTATGCCGGCTCTAAAGATGAATTTGGCCCGGGTACGGGCCTGGCAGGCGGATATGGGGTGTATAGTCCTTCCGGGGATGCCGGAAGCGAAGAAGAGCTAAAAGGCGTATGGATCTCCTATCTGGAATTGGAGAAGCTTCCGAAGGAAAGAGAGAGTTTTCAAAAAGCCGTGGATCAGATGTTTGATAACGCAAAATCCTGGGGAATGAACGCAGTATTTGTCCATGTCCGCTCTCACAGTGACGCCATGTACCCTTCAGAGTATTATCCCTGGTCTAAATTTGCCTCTGGCGCAGCCGGAAAGGATCCGGGATACGATCCCTTAGACTATATGATAAAGGCGGCCCATGCCAGAGGATTAAAGTTTCATGCCTGGCTGAATCCCTACCGGATTACCGGATATCTTATGAGCTGGGATGAGGTTTCTGACAGTTCTCCGGCAAAGCAATGGTTTGGAAATGGAGATAAAGCCGAAAGCAGGAGAGTGCTAAACCATAATGGAGCCTGGTATTACAATCCTTCTTTTCCGGAGGTTCGGGAGCTGGTGACAAAGGGAGTGGCGGAGATTGTAGAAAATTACCAGGTAGACGGCATCCACTTTGACGACTATTTTTATCCGGAATTAAATGATGATAACCCTTCCCGGTGGTTTGATTTGCCGGAATACCTGACATCCGGATCGGATTTGTCTATAGCCAACTGGAGAAGAGCCAATGTAAACCGGCTGGTGGCAGAAACCTACCATACTGTAAAGTCGATTAATCCATCTGTCACATTTGGAATCAGTCCCCAGGGATATGTCGATCATTTAAGGAGCAGTCAGAAACTTTTTGCAGACATTGATACATGGATGTCAACAGAAGGGTATCTTGATTACATCATGCCTCAGATTTACTGGGGATTTGAGACCAGGAAAGCGGACAAAACCCCCGCCCCCTATGCTTTTGAAAATAACCTAAAGACCTGGATTGATTTAAAGAATAGAGGAAATGTAAAGCTGTATTTAGGTTTGGCGGCCTACCGGGCAGGAACGGATACGAAAGATTATAATGACATTTCTGAGTGGCTAAGACGGGATGATATTTTAAAGCGTCAGGTAGAGATGGGACGTCAAAGCGGCCAGGTATCCGGATACTGTTTTTACAGCTACAGCTCCTTCCTGGAAGAGGCGGCGGAAAAAGAGGTAAAAAATCTCCTTCCGGTTTTGACCAGGTAAGTATTTTTTATCTTTAGTCATGAAAAAATCTATACGCCAAATACTTTCCGATACATCTGCCTGGTCAGTACACAGGCAGTAATGGTAACCAGGATTTCCAGGGCGCTGTTGACGATTCCGCTTACAAGGAGCAGAATCAGGCTTACCGCAAAGGAACTCCACAGGAGCTGTAAAGGAGTCCGGAAAAGCGCCGGCCGGTTCCGATAGTAGCCATGGATGAGAAAAACCAGGCACAGGAACAGAGAGACCGCAGAGAAAAAGGCGAATACGATGTGGAGCCACGCCTGAAGGGGAAACCGGGACGGGACATAGGGAAGGATAATGGCAGCAGTTAAAAAGAGCAGAGCCAGATTGAGAAGGACAAAGCAGATTCTTCGCTTTTTTGTGGAGCGGAGCTTCCCCCGGGAAAAGGGCGCTTGTTCAATTAAGGGAAAGAGCATCCGGTATAATGTACAGCTAATCAGGATGCCCCAGGCAGCAAACGCTCTTTTCTGCTCTTCCAGGCTTCCGATTACCGAAAAGTTGCTGGAAAACCAGTCTGTTCCCCGGACAAAAAGCAGGGTATATATGGGTATAATCAGGTAAGACAGAGCAGAGAGAACCATGCCACACCTCCTAGTATAATAAGGAATCGGCACGCGACGCCCGGCGTCACCTGCCATATTGTCGGAAGGTATCCTGAAAATGCTTTGCATTTACCTTCCTCCTAAAAGTTGTCTGAACAGATAAAATTTCACTATTAGTGTCACACAAATTTGCCAAAACATGTGTGGAAAAATCATGGAAAATGCACGAAAACATGGGAAAGATTTGGGTTCTCCTTGACTTTTAAGGAGTGATTCCATATAATAGTAGTCGCCATATAAAAAGACTGAGATGGAGACAGTAAGGCTGCCCAAACGCCAAAGCGAGCCGGAGATGGTGAGAGACCGGCGCCAGTAGGACAGTTCCCAAAATCACTCCGGAGTTGCTGGCTGAGAGCAAATTTGCTGTAGGTTAAGCCGTATTTCCTACGTTATCGGGAACTCATATAACAGTATGCAGAAAATGGGTGGTACAGCGAAGATTTGCTTCGTCCCTATGCGGGATGGGGCGTTTTTCATTTTTAAGGAAGATTTTCGTCCCGGTTTTCTGCACGACAAGTTCATTTGATTGGAGGAAGCGCCATGTATGAGAAAGTTTCTACAAATATGAACTTTGTAGAACGCGAAAAGAAGATTGAGAAGTTTTGGAAAGACGAAGACATTTTTAAGAAGAGTATTGACAGCCGCAGAGAGGGTACTCCCTACGTATTTTATGACGGCCCGCCTACGGCTAACGGAAAACCCCACATCGGCCATGTATTGACCCGGGTTATCAAGGACATGATCCCCAGATACCGCACCATGAAGGGCTACATGGTTCCCCGAAAGGCGGGATGGGACACCCACGGACTTCCGGTGGAATTGGAAGTAGAGAGGATGCTGGGGCTGGACGGAAAAGAGCAGATCGAGGAGTACGGTCTGGAACCCTTTATCAGTCACTGCAAGGAAAGCGTCTGGAAATACAAGGGAATGTGGGAGGATTTCTCCGTGACCGTTGGTTTCTGGGCGGACATGGACGACCCCTATGTTACCTATCATGACAATTACATTGAGTCTGAGTGGTGGGCATTAAAGCAGATCTGGGAAAAAGGACTGCTGTACAAGGGCTTTAAGATCGTACCCTACTGTCCCCGCTGCGGCACTCCTTTATCCTCCCATGAGGTGGCTCAGGGTTATAAGGATGTAAAAGAACGTTCCGCTATTGCCCGGTTTAAGGTAAAAGGCGAGGATGCCTATATTCTGGCCTGGACTACCACCCCCTGGACTCTGCCCAGCAATGTGGCTCTGTGTGTAAATCCCAATGAGGATTACGTAAAGGTAAATGCTGCAGACGGGAATGTTTACTATCTGGCCAAGGCTTTGTGCGATACCGTACTGGGCCCTCTGGCAGACAAAGATTCTGACAAACCGGCTTACCAGGTTATAGAGACTTACAAGGGAAAAGATCTGGAGTTTAAAGAGTATGAACCCTTATTTGACTTTGCCCTGGGCTTGTGCGAAAAGCAGCGCAAAAAAGCATTTTACGTAACCTGCGACACCTACGTAACCTTAACCGACGGTACCGGCGTGGTACACATTGCCCCTGCCTTTGGCGAGGATGACGCCAATGTAGGACGCAAATACGATCTGCCCTTTGTTCAGCTGGTAGACGGCAAGGGCGAAATGACAGCGGAAACTTCCTATGCGGGAGTATTCTGCAAAAAGGCGGATCCCATGGTATTAGAGGATTTGGATAAGAAGGGGCTTCTCTTCTCCGCGCCTAAATTCGAGCACAGCTATCCTCATTGCTGGCGGTGTGGAACACCTTTGATTTACTATGCAAGAGAATCCTGGTTCATTAAGATGACCGCGGTAAAAGAGGATCTGATCCGCAATAACAATACGATCAACTGGATCCCGGAATCCATCGGCAAAGGCCGTTTCGGCGACTGGCTGGAAAATATTCAGGACTGGGGAATTTCCAGAAACCGTTACTGGGGCACTCCCCTAAATATCTGGGAATGTGAGTGCGGGAAACAGCACGCCATCGGCAGCCGGGAAGAGTTAAAGGCTATGAGCAGCAATTACCCGGAAGGCGGCGTAGAGCTTCACAGGCCCTTTATTGATAAGGTAACCATTACCTGTCCGGATTGCGGCAAAGAGATGCACCGGGTTCCAGAGGTAATCGACTGCTGGTTCGACTCCGGCGCCATGCCGTTTGCACAGCACCATTATCCGTTTGAAAATAAAGAATTATTTGAGTCTCAGTTCCCGGCACAGTTTATCTCTGAGGCCGTAGATCAGACCAGAGGCTGGTTTTACTCTTTGCTGGCAGAGTCTACTTTGCTCTTTAACAAAGCTCCTTACGAGAATGTAATTGTTTTGGGCCATATCCAGGATGAAAACGGACAGAAGATGAGCAAGAGTAAAGGCAATGCGGTAGATCCCTTTGAGGCTCTGGAGACTTACGGCGCAGATGCCATCCGCTGGTATTTCTATATCAACAGCGCGCCCTGGCTGCCCAACCGGTTCCACGGCAAGGCTGTTATGGAGGGCCAGAGAAAGTTTATGGGAACCCTCTGGAATACTTACGCATTCTTTGTGCTATATGCCAACATTGACAACTTTGACGCCACCAAGTACAACCTGGAATATGAGAAATTACCGGTTATGGATAAATGGCTGCTTTCTAAGGTAAACTCTATGGTGAAGGCAGTGGACGGCCACCTTGACAACTACCGGATTCCCGAGGCGGCAAGAGCCCTTCAGGAATTTACAGATGACATGAGCAACTGGTATGTAAGAAGAAGCCGGGAACGTTTCTGGGCAAAGGGAATGGAACAGGATAAAATCAACGCCTACATGACCCTTTACACCGCCTTAGTCACCATGGCCAAGACCGCTGCTCCCATGATTCCGTTTATGACCGAGGACATTTACCAGAACCTGGTAAGAAGCATTGATAAGACTGCTCCCGAAAGCATCCATCTGTGTGATTTCCCGGTGGTAAAGGAAGAGTGGATCGATGAGAAGCTGGAAGCAGATATGGATCAGGTATTAAAGGTAGTAGTCCTGGGACGGGCCGCCAGAAATACCGCCAATATCAAGAACCGTCAGCCTATCGCCAGGATGTATGTAAAGGCAGACCATGCCCTGTCTCAGTTTTATCAGGATATTATTGAGGATGAGCTGAATGTAAAGGCCGTGGAATTTACGGATGATGTCCGGGAGTTTACGTCCTATTCTTTCAAACCCCAGTTAAAGACTGTGGGTCCCAAGTACGGGAAACAGTTAGGCGCTATCCGCCAGGCCCTTCAGTCCGTAGACGGCAATGAGGCAATGGATACCTTAAACGAAAAGGGAGCTTTGACCTTTACCTTTGACGGGACAGAAGTCGTATTAACCGCAGAAGATCTGCTGATTGACATGGCTCAGAAGGAAGGATTTGTAACAGAAAAGGACAACTATGTAACAGTAGTCCTGGACACCAATTTAACCCCTCAGCTGATTGAGGAAGGCTTTGTAAGAGAACTGATCAGCAAGATTCAGACCATGCGTAAGGAAGCTGGATTTGAGGTTATGGATCACATCCGGGTATTCCAGGATGAGAACGATAAGATTGCGGATTTGTTAAAGACTCACGGCGACCAGATCAAAGGCGAGGTTATGGCGGATTACATTTCCGTGGGACAGATGGGCGGATATGCCAAGGAATGGAATATTAATGGTGAGAAAGTCATGCTGGGCGTTGAAAAAATTACCGGCTGAAAATTAGGAGGTTAAGTATTCATGAATCAGGGATTTGATAAGGAGACTTTTAAGAAATCAGTCATTTACAACGTAAAGAACCTGTTCCGCAAGAATGTGGAGGATGCAACCCAGGAACAGATGTTTCAGGCAGTTTCCTATGCTGTAAAGGATGTTATCATCGACGAGTGGATTGCCACCCACAAGGTATATGAGAAAGAGGATGCAAAGACCGTTTACTATCTTTCCATGGAGTTTTTAATGGGACGGGCTCTGGGTAATAATATCATCAATATCTGTGCCCAAAAAGAGATCAAGGAAGTGTTAGAAGAGCTCGGACTGGATTTAAATGTCATTGAGGATCAGGAGCCGGATGCAGCTCTTGGAAACGGCGGTTTAGGCCGTCTGGCTGCCTGCTTTTTAGACTCCCTTGCAACTTTAGGATATCCGGCATACGGCTGCGGTATCCGTTATCGCTACGGTATGTTCAAACAGAAAATCGAGAACGGCTTCCAGAGAGAAGTTCCTGACGACTGGTTAAAGAACGGTAACCCCTTTGAGGTGCGCCGGGCTGAGTATTCTACCGAAGTTAAGTTTGGAGGTTATGTAGCCTCTGAGTGGGACGGCAAGAGAAACCGCTTTGTGCAGAAGGGATACCAGTCTGTTATAGCAGTTCCCTATGATATGCCCATTGTGGGTTACGGCAACAATGTAGTCAATACCTTGCGGGTCTGGGACGCACAGCCTATGGAAGTATTCCGCCTGGACGAGTTTGACCGGGGTAACTATCAGAAGGCAGTGGAGCAGGAGAACCTGGCAAAGACGATTGTAGAGGTTCTGTATCCTAACGACAACCATTATGCAGGTAAAGAGCTGCGCCTGCGCCAGCAGTATTTCTTTATTTCTGCCAGCGTGCAGCGCGCCGTTGCCAAGTATATGGAGCATCACGACGATGTCCGCAAGTTCCACGAGAAGAATGTGTTCCAGTTAAATGATACTCATCCTACGGTTGCAGTTGCAGAGTTGATGAGAATTTTATTAGACAATTATGATTTGAGCTGGGAGGAAGCCTGGGAAGTTACCACCAAGACCTGTGCTTATACCAACCACACGATCATGGCAGAGGCTTTGGAAAAATGGCCCATTGAGCTGTTCTCCAGACTGCTTCCCAGAATTTATCAGATTATTGAGGAGATTAACCGCCGTTTTATTGCCGCTATTGAGGCTGCTTATCCGGGGAATCACGAGAAAGTTCGCAAGATGGCCATTATCTATGACGGGCAGGTTAAGATGGCCCACCTGGCCATTGCCGGCAGCTTCTCTGTAAATGGCGTTGCAAGACTCCACACCGAAATTTTAAAGAATCAGGAGTTAAAAGATTTCTATCAGATGATGCCGGATAAATTCAACAATAAGACCAACGGTATCACCCAGAGAAGATTCCTGCTTCACGGCAACCCCCTGCTTGCAGACTGGGTAACGGACAAGATCGGCGACGAGTGGATCACCAACCTGCCTCATATTAAGAAACTGTCTGTTTATGCAGATGATCCAAGATGCCAGCAGGAGTTTATGAACATCAAGTACCAGAATAAGGTGCGTTTGGCAAAATACATCAAGGAGCACAATAATATTGATGTAGATCCCCGCTCCATCTTTGATGTGCAGGTAAAACGCCTTCACGAATATAAGCGTCAGCTGCTGAATATCCTTCATGTAATGTATCTGTACAATCAGTTAAAGGATGACCCCAATATGGATATGGTTCCCAGAACCTTTATCTTTGGCGCCAAGGCTGCAGCAGGCTATCAGGTGGCAAAGCTGACCATTAAGCTGATTAATTCCGTGGCTGATGTGATTAACAACGATAAAACCATTAACGGAAAGATCAAAGTTGTATTTATTGAGGATTACCGTGTATCCAACGCAGAGATGATCTTCGCCGCTGCAGATGTCAGCGAACAGATTTCCACTGCCAGCAAAGAGGCATCCGGTACCGGAAACATGAAGCTGATGTTGAACGGAGCCCTGACCTTAGGGACCATGGACGGTGCAAATGTTGAGATCGTAGAAGAAGTGGGCGAAGAATACGCATTTATTTTTGGTATGTCCTCTGACGAGGTGATTAATTACGAGAATAACGGCGGATACCATCCTATGGATATCTTTAACAACAATCAGGAGATTCGCCGGGTACTGATGCAGCTGATTAACGGCTATTATTCACCTCAGGATCCGGAGCTGTTCCGCCCGATTTATAATTCTCTGCTGAACACTCAGTCCAGCGACAAGGCAGACCGCTACTTTATCTTAAAAGACTTCTGTTCCTATGCAGAGGCCCACGATAAGATCGACAAGGCTTACCGCAATGAGAAGTGGTGGGCAAAGGCTGCTATCTTAAACGTAGCCTGTGCCGGAAAATTTACCTCTGACAGAACCATTGAGGAATATATAAAGGATATTTGGAAATTAGATAAGGTAAAAGTAGAGCTGTAAGGTTCTTATTGCAAGGGGATGTCCGCAAAATGAAATGAGAAGGTTTCGTTTTGCGGCGTCCCCTTGCCTTTTTATAAGAGTGGAGATTTTATGGAATACATTGATGCGAAAACCATTGTAACCAAAACCAAATCCAGAGAGTGGTTTGGGATCGACTACAATATGAACATCTATAAGGGCTGCTGTCACGGATGCATTTACTGCGACAGCCGTTCTGACTGCTACCAGATTAAAAATTTTGATGAAGTTAAAGTAAAAAAAGATGCCCTGCAGATTATCCGGGATGATTTGCGGCGCAAGGTCAAAACCGGGGTAGTAGGAACCGGAGCCATGAGCGACCCATATAACCCTTTGGAAAAGCACCTTCTTCTGACCCGCCATGCCTTAGAACTTGTGGATGCTTTTGGTTTTGGAGCCGCCATTGCCACGAAAAGCGATTTGATTTTGCGGGATCAGGATATTTACTCCAGTATTCTGGAACACTCTCCGGTGTTGGTAAAAATTACGGTTACGACTCCGGACGAAGGGCTGGCAGGACTTTTGGAACCTGCGGCTCCTTCTCCTTCCAGACGTTTAGAAGCTGTGGCGCGCCTTTCAGAAGCCGGGATATTTGCCGGAATCCTTCTTATGCCTGTGCTTCCCTGGATAGAGGACAGCGAGGAAAATGTATGTGCAGTAATCGAAAGGGCCAGGGAGGCGGGAGCAAAATTTATTTACCCGTCCTTTGGTATGACGCTGCGGGCCAATCAGCGGGAGTGGTACTTTGACAGGCTGAAGGAGATTTATCCGGAAAAACGTCTCCCGGAGAAATATATGAAAAAATACGGCAACCAATATGTGTGTATAAGCCCCAATGCAAAACGGCTTTGGCAGGTGTTCTCAGAAAGATGTGAGAAATATGGTATTCTATATCAGATGAAAGATATTATCCACGCTTACCAGAAACCCTATCAGATTACCCAGCTCTCTCTGTTTGATCTTTAACAGGCTGCTTTTCATTCCTGATTTTTCGCATGACTTGTCTGTTCTAAACATATATTAGTTACAGAGAAATCGGGAGGTTCAGGGCAGAATGAAAAAAAAAATCGGAACAGCCATTTTGATCAGCTTTCTTTTCCCCTACATTATTACTTTAGCTGTCAGTGGGACTGCGGCTGCGGGGCAGCACAGAGAACCGGGGCAGTCGGGACGAAGAATTTATCTGGACAGGGGGGAGGGCGGTTATGTGGATTTGGAGGATTACCTTCCCGGTGTGATTGCCAGACAGATACCGGCAGATTACGAGCCGGAGGTATTAAAAGCCCAGGCAATTCTGGCCAGAACCTATATCAGAAAGCAGATGGGGGATGAAACAGAAATTGCCGAATCTGCCCTGGATTTGGATTTTTTGGAGGAAGAGCAGTTAAAAGCTCTGTGGGGTACAGATCGGTTTGTAGAATATTATAAGAAAATGGAGTCGGCGGCAAAAGAAACAACAGGGACGGTGGTAACCTGGAATGGAGAACTGATCGATCCGCTGTTTTGCAGGGCCAGCGCCGGAAAGACCCGTCCCGGAGACACTTATCACCCATATCTGACCAGTGTGGACAGCGGCCGGGATGTGGAAGCAGATGGATATTTACAGGTGGTTACATGGTCAAAGGAAGAATTTGCAGGGCTTTTAAGCGCTATACCGGAAGGAGAGTCCGTAACAGCAGATATGGTTCCGGGCTGCGTCCAGGTGGTATCCAGGGATCATGCAGGCTATGTGGAAGAAATTCAGATAGGATCTATGGTATACGGCGGCGACAAGGTTCAATACGCTTTGGGACTCCAGTCTCCGGATTTTTCCATTGAAGAATACGAGGGCGGTGTGCGGGCTATTTCCTCCGGAATCGGACATGGCTACGGCCTCTCTCAGTATGGAGGAAATGTAAAAGCAAAGGAAGGCTGGACGGCCCAGGACATTCTGGAATATTATTATAAAAATATTGTTTTAATTTCTGAATAAGTCGCTTCGGTTTGGTAAGAATAGTACCGAGGTGATAAACGTGAAAGAGAGAGCAAATAAACTGTTCAAGGATAAATTAGTCCTTGTCATGATGGTGCTGGGCCTGTTGACTATAGTAGCTGCAGCAGGAACCATGACCATCCACAGAGGAAATGGAGCGGAAGAAACGCCCTACTTACAAATGGGAGAATCCCAGGGAGAGATTGCAGAAAAAAGGGCAGACCCTCCTGAGACAAAGGTACAGGTGGCAGGACCATCCAATGCCAGAGAATCGGAAAACTCTAGTCAGCTGGCTGAAAATACCAGAAAAGAATCTCAGCCAGCCGGGAAAACTCCGGCATCCGGCGGGACAAAAACAGAGCAAAAGATTGATGCAGCGCCTGCAGGCGCAGGCCAGGGAGCCGCTGCTGCCGTAAATTTAAACTTTACGGAAAACAGCCGTATGGTCTGGCCGGTGGAAGGAAACATTCTTCTAGATTACAGTATGGATTCCACTATCTATTTCCCCACCCTGGATCAGTATAAATGCAATCCGGGGATTGTGATTCAGGGAGAGGTCAGCACTCCGGTAAAGTCGCCGGCAGATGCCAAGGTAGCTGCTGTAGGAGCTAATGAAGAAATCGGCAGCTATGTGGTCCTGGATTTGGGAAATAATTACAGCATAACCTGCGGCCAGCTAAAAGAGGTTCAGGCGGAGACCGGGGACTATCTGGAAAAAGGGCAGGTGCTGGGATATGTGGCGGAGCCTACAAAATATTACTGCATAGAAGGCAGCAGTGTTTACGTAGAGCTGACCCACCAGGGAGCTCCGGTAGATCCGGTAGATTTTATGGAGTAGAAAATTAGAAAATCCTGTGCTATACTAGAGCGTGTTTGAAAAATACTCGAAATTGGCACAGGATTTTCTGCCGTATTTTACGGCGATATCTCGTCTGGGCTGCGATAGCCAAATATCCGCGCAAGCGCGGCTGCTTGGCTCGCTGCCTGGGAAAATAAAACAGTGACTGGAGGAAGAAATTTGAATATTTTGTTTTTTCTGACACCCAAAAAGGATATTGCATATATTTATCAGGATGACAGCTTGCGTCAGGCCATGGAAAAGATGGAGCACCGCCGCTATTCCTGTATTCCCATGATAAACCGGGCAGGAAAATACATAGGAACCATTACTGAGGGAGATCTTTTGTGGGATATTAAAAATAAACTGAACTTAAATCTAAAAGAATCAGAAAAAATTCCGGTAACCGTTATCAGCCGTCGAAATGACTATGAGCCGGTTCACGTGGAAACCACCATGGAGGAGCTGATAGACAAGGCATTAAATCAAAATTTTGTTCCGGTGGTGGATGATCAGAATAATTTAATTGGAATTGTCACCAGAAAGGACATCATCCGATATTTTGCACTTGCCAAATAAGTTTGTATGTAATATCATTGATATGTATACAAGATCACCTGAAACTGGAAGGAGCAGACATGGAAGAGAGCAATTACAAAAACCGGGAAGAGATGGTCTACCAGGTATTAAAAAAAGAAATTTTGGATTTAGAATTAAAGCCAGGCCAGCTGATCCGGGAAAATGAAATTTGTGAGCGCTTTTCAGTTTCCAGGACCCCGGTTCGGGATGCCCTGAGGCTTTTGCAGGAGCAGGGGTTTGTAAAAACCGTACCCTATAAGGGGATTTCTGTAACTTTATTGAATTTAAGCAATATTAAGCAGATGATTTACATGCGCGTGGCAGTGGAAACCATGGTTCTCCGGGACTTTATGGAAATCGTGAGTCCTATGGTAATGGAGCGGATTCGATACGAAATCCGCAAGCAGCAGGCAGTGATCAAAGAACCGGATTTTAAGCCGGAGCAATTTTATCGGATGGATGCGGAGATGCATAGCATTTGGTTTGAAGAGACCAAAAAGCAGAAGCTTTGGGAGATTATTCAGGCCCAACAGCTTCATTATACCAGATTCCGGATGATGGATTTTGTAACAGAGACGGATTTTCCCCGGATTATCAAGGAACATGAAGCCATGTTTCGGATGATTGAGAAAAAAGATATTGAAGGGATGGAAAAAGTGTTAAAAGATCATCTCTATTTCAGCATGAAGCGGATGAGATATCAGATTGATGTAGAGTATCGGGACTATTTTGAGGAAGAGCCGGAAGAGGGAAAATTTGATATTTAAAAAAGAGCTGTACCAGGCAGGGGGATACCGCGTTTTTGGCGTGGGTCCCCCTGCCTGCTTACGTCAGGGAAAGAGCCTTCTGGCAAGTATATGGAAAAATACACATAAACGGAAAAAGCCTGTCATATATTAATAGGGTGACGATTTCATTGACAGGGTGTGAAAAGAGATGAACGAATATTTTAGACCAAAATACGAATGTGCTATCCGTATTCTACTGGCTAAGCTGGAGGTAATTCATGCGGAGCTTTCCATGGAGCTGGAGCGGCCTGTGATTACCAGCACCTCAGGACGGATTAAAACCTGGGAAAGCATTGAGAAAAAGACTGCTAAAAAAGGCTATGAGAAGCCGGACGCCAAAGCTCTCTCTGCTATCTGTGATATTGCGGGGGTAAGAGCTATCTGCGTTTATATGGATGATGTATACCGGGTGGCAGAGTCTTTAAAAGGACATCAGGATCTTAAGATTGTCCGGGTGAAAGATTATTTAAAAAGTCCGAAAAGTTCCGGATATCGAAGCCTTCATCTGATTGTGGAGGTACCGGTGTATTTTCGGGGAGAGATGGAAGCGGTAGAGGCGGAGGTCCAGCTGAGAACCAGCGCTATGGATTTTTGGGCCTGTCTGGATCACCAGCTTCGGTATAAGCGGGGAAAGAAGGAGGCCAAGCTGATAGGTCAGGAATTAAAAGAGTATTCCAGTGTTGTCGCAGATTTAGACAGGAAAATGGTGGAATTGAGGGATCGAATAGCAGCCATATAAAATTATTTTTCGAAATTTGTTGAAAAACATATTGCCAAATGCTTAAGGATGTGCTATTATTTGTATACAAGATAACAAAGTTGTATACAGATTTTAAGAAAAGGAGAACGGACAATGAAAGATTTAAATGCATTTTCACTGGAAGGCAAAGTAGCGCTGGTTACTGGCGCATCCTACGGCATTGGCTTTGCAATTGCAAGCGCCATGGCAAAGGCAGGGGCAACGATTGTATTCAATGACATTAAGCAGGAGCTAGTGGATAAGGGGATTGCTGCTTACCAGGAAGCCGGAATTAAGGCCCATGGCTATGTATGCAACGTATGTGACGAAGACGCTGTAAACGCTATGGTAGCTCAGATTGAGAAGGAAGTGGGAGTAATTGATGTTCTGGTTAACAATGCAGGCATTATCAAGAGAATCCCTATGATCGAAATGTCTGCAGCAGATTTCCGTCAGGTAATTGACGTAGACTTAAACGCTCCCTTTATCGTTGCAAAGGCAGTTATCCCGTCTATGATTAAGAAAGGCGGCGGAAAGATTATCAACATCTGCTCCATGATGTCTGAGTTTGGCCGTGAGACCGTTTCTGCATATGCAGCAGCCAAGGGCGGCTTAAAGATGTTAACCAGAAATATTGCATCTGAGTATGGTGAGTACAACATTCAGTGTAACGGTATCGGACCTGGCTATATTGCAACTCCTCAGACAGCTCCCCTGCGTGAGGTTCAGCCGGATGGCTCCAGACATCCCTTTGATCAGTTTATCATTGCCAAGACTCCTGCAGGACGCTGGGGCGAGGCAGAGGACCTGGGCGGTCCTGCTGTATTCTTAGCTTCTGAGGCTTCCAACTTTGTAAATGGACTGATTCTGTATGTAGACGGCGGTATCCATGCTTATATTGGAAAGCAGCCCTCATAATTAAGGCTCTTATAAAAATAGCCGGGAGAAACAAAAATTTTTCCGGTGCCAAATGAGGGATAGGAAAACCGGACGAAAACAGATGTCAGGTTCACAGATTCACTTGTCAGGCGGTTTTCATCCGGTTTTCTTCGCCTTGTCCGGCACAGCCGGGCAAGAAGATACCCGTCTGGACTGTTACATATAAAATTCAAAAGATTTCAAATTTTTCAAAAAAGTAGTTGCAATTTCCTGAGGTTTTTGCTATACTAATCTAGCGTTAAGAAAACGGGGTATGGCGTAGCTTGGTAGCGCGCTCGGCTGGGGGCCGAGAGGTCGCAGGTTCAAATCCTGTTGCCCCGATGGAGAGTCTTGAGAGATCAAGGCTCTTTTTGTTTTTCATGAAATAGGGCCGCAGAAGCGGCCCTGATTAAATTAACAGCAAGTGGCTCCGCCGGAGCATTCACAGCCAGGCTGTGGAACAGGTATGGGGAGCGGAGTGGCAGAAGCGGAACACTGGGCGGTTCCTGCATTGTAGCCTGCATTGTATCCCTCGCTGTAGCCAATGTTGTAACCGTTATGAAATCCTTGCTTGTAGGCCGCGTGACAAGAACAGCAGCAATTACATTTTCTGCAGTGGCATTTACATTCGCAGTTATTGTCACATCCGCAGGAGTTGTTATTACCGCATCCGCAGGAGTTGTTGCCGCATCCGCAGGAGTTGTTGTTGCCGCATCCGCAGGAGTTGTCATTACCGCATCCGCAGGAGTTATTATTATCATTACATCCGCAGTTGTTATTACCACATCCACAGGGGTTGCACCCACATTTACATGGATTACATCCACATTTGCAGGTATTGCACCCACATCTGAATATATTGCACCTACATCTGCAGGTATTGCATCCACAACAATTATTATTACATCCACACATATTGGCGTCTCCTTTAATTTTTGAAGGTTGTACTGTATCATATGGGACAGAAAGACAAAGTGTTACCATCACTTTCTTAATCGGCTGTCATAGATTAATATTAGAAATTTCCTGAAAGGAGCTCTCCTATGGATTGCTATTCCCCTAGAAGAAATATGAATACAGGGCGTCCAAGAGGCATTTCAAAAATGCCGGGGGCCTCTGTGCCCAATCTCTACCAGCCATCTCCGGCGCAGCCTGATTTGAGTCAGCAGATGGTAGAAGCCACAGCATGTGGATGTAAAAAAGCAGTATCTGCCGGAGATTGCAGCGCCCCTGCCGTCTGTGGAAGCTGTAGTAAACCGGTTGCCTGCGGTAATTGTGCCGGGACCACGGTCAATTTAAACTGCTCAAAACCGGCGGTTAATACTGTAGTGCAAAACACTGCTCAACAAACGCAGCCAGTTAATTGTACTACAAAATGCGTAAGTCAGGTGGCTTGCACCACCACCTGTCAGACTCCGGCCGGAACCGGGGCTCTGCAGACTCCTGCGACTCCGATCCAACCAGCATCACCTGTCCCGATTATGCCGGCGGCAAATGCTCCTATGAATCCAGGTATGGCCGTTATGCCTGGATCTGGTTCTGCAGTATACCAGCCGATAACCGCCATTTCTTGTACGGATACGTCACCCGGCTGTTTAGAGCAGCATTATTCTGTGGCTATGGCGTATGTACCATGGCAACAGTGGCAGAGAGTCTATTCTATGGAGCAGGGATTCCGTCAGGGAACCATTTTCCCTGATTTGGATCTTCCCTTCCAGCCAAGGAGGTGCCGTTTATGATAAATCCAAATAGGGATCCATTGCTTCAGCCGGTTTACGAATCCGGATTTACATTAGATGAATTAGTATTGTTTTTAGACACGCATCCCTGTGATACCGGCGCTTTAGCCTATTACAGGCAGGCATCAGCCCGGTACGCCCAGGCTGTCTCTGACTATGAAAGCCAGAGAGGGCCGCTGACAATAGACCATGTTAATTCTGCTAATTACTGGACCTGGGTGGAAGGTCCCTGGCCATGGGAAGGAGGATGTGAATAATGTGGAAATATGAAAAACGACTTCAGTATCCGGTAAAAATATCCCAGCCTAATCCTAAAATGGCTTCGTTTATTATTAGTCAGTATGGCGGGCCTAAATGTAAAAACATATAATAATTGACAGGAGAGGAACTAAGAAAGATAGTAGTAGAAGCGGAATGTTTTTGTAGATCTGTCGTATACGATATATTTGATTACTCTCCGGATAGCAGCTCCTTTGGTCTCAAAGTCCACATCAGGGTCAGACAGAGTTTGGTAAATAGTCTGTATGCGCTCTAAGAGCCTGGCCTTTCCGCCGCCCTGGCTGTCAGGGGCGGACAGACTCTGGAGGCCTTCTAATTCTTCTGTGAGCTGGTTCCGTTCCGTCTGGAGCCGTTTTTTATTTTCCCGGTATTCCTCAATGGTATCAATCCCGTTTTCGTAGGCGTCACGAATCCGGCGCTCTTTGACGGCAACCCTTTCTAAAGCTTCTTTTAACAGGGCTTCCTGATTAATGCTTTCTTCTCCCGGATCCGGGATATATTCATAATCAATTTCTCCGGTGGTAAGGACTTCTCTTAAGGACTGGATCACAGCCTGCTCCGCCTTTTTTACAGACACAGAGTTTGACCCCGGGTGGACGCCTTTTAGGTATTTCCAGCACTGAAAGATATCGCCGCGTTTTTTTTGATTGTTGGATCGGTTATAGGCCAGGGTGGAATTGCACACGCTGCATCTTAGGACGCCAGACAGCCAGTGCCTGCAGGCGGATGCCTCTCTGCGGCTCCGGATTTGGTATTCCTTTTTAATCCGCTCCTGATTATCGTCAAACACCTCTACAATGGCAGGACTGAGCTGATGAGCGCCTTTAAAGCTGATATTATTCCACATTACAGTACCAACATAGAATTGATTTGTCAAAATCCGGAAAATGGTTCTGCGCTCAAAAGCCTTTCCTCTCTGGGTCAGATAACCCAGGCGGTTTAACTCACGGGCTATGCTGGTCATATCCTGGCCTTTGTGATAGGAGGTATGAATCAGCTCAACGATTTTCATTCTGTCCGGATCAACAACAAAAGGTCTGCCGTTTCCAACGGCCTGGTAGCCCATGGAAGGAGCGGCCTGATAGCCGTTTCGCAGGGCCTTTTCCGTCATGCCCCGGAGAACCTCACCGGAAAGGTTAATGGAGTAGTATTCATCAAACCATTCGATTATGGTTTCGATAAGCCGGCCAAACATTCCTTCTGCGATAGGCTCTGACACGCTTTTAATCTCCACGCCGCATTTCTTCCGCAGGATGCCTTTGTAAAAGGTGCTTTCCTCCTGGTTGCGGGCAAAACGGGAGAATTTCCACACGTAGAGGCGTTTAAAAGGAGCCGGATGCTCTGCCTTGGCAATAGATATCATCCGTTGGAATTCAGGCCGGTTCTCGGCCTTGCGCCCGGAGATTCCCCGGCGTTCAATAAATACGAAGTCTTCCGGAATGTAGTAGCCGTCTGCCTGGGCGGCGTCTTTAATTACCCGGATCTGAGCATCCGGCGACAACTCGGTTTGATCATCTGTGCTGACGCGCACATAGGCGGCGCCGATTTCCAGTGTAGATAATTTTTCAGACATAGAATTTCATCTCCTGTAATTTTTTAGGTAACGGTTCAGGCGGGTATCTTCCCTACCGTCTGTTACGTTTCAATCTATGAGATTTAAATATAAAAAATACGCCCTTGTCAGGACGCTCCAGGGATGGTATAATTCTATTGCGATTAGGATTATATCTTTCCGGAGCATCTGGTAAGAGAAAATCTGGTAAAAAACCGTTCCTGTTGGCCCAGGAGCGGTTTTCATTTTTTTGGATATTAATTCAGCCCATCTCTGTCCTGTGGGAGAGAGGGGATATTAGCGGAATTTTTGGCAAGAAGGGTTTTCCACTACTGGTAATCCATATTTTCGTTCCAGCAGCGGTGGCACGTCCTTCTGCAGCATGAATGTGTATCGGTTCAAGTGGTTCGCCTTCGTTAGACCAGAAATAAACGGTATAGGAACCGATTTTAAATATTTGCGGCATTTTCAAATCCCCCTTCTTGAGAGAATTCCATAATTAAATGGGCGTTATCTCGAAGGAGACGCTTAAAATACTCCATTTCTAAAGCAGAGTAGCCAGAAACATTTTCCCAGTCATAATCGGGGAGATAACAGGTAGCACTACGGAAACCACCGTGGTCATCAGGGGTTTCTATATAAACTTTAACCCAGCCATCTGGCTTCATTTCTGAATGGGTTATTTCGGTTTCATCATTTAGGGTTAAATAAGGA
>CAJUJM010000037.1 GCA_910586755.1 uncultured Lachnospiraceae bacterium | reverse complement strand
TTGAAAAAGGAAAAGGCGGATATCTGGGATACTGCCCGGGCGAAGGAGAGCTTTACGATTTACTGAAAAATGGCCTGGAGCGGCTTTATAAAATAACCTCTCTTATGATAGATGAAAAGATAAGGGGAATCCGCCTGGTGAAATCTCCTAAGGTTACCATAGGCGTAAGCCTTCAGGAAGGGATGCTGGATTTTTCCCTGGAATCAGAAGATATGAGTCTGGAGGAGATGGAAAACATCCTGGCCTCCCTTCGCAGAAAAAAGAAGTTTTACCGGATGAAAACAGGGGATTTTATCAGCCTGGAAAACAATGGCCTTTCCCTGATTTCTGATTTGTCTTTAGGGCTTCAGATTCCGGCAGAAGAGTTGGAAAAAGGTCATTTTAAAGCGCCGGGGTACCGGGCGGCTTACGTTTCCGAAGCGGTAAAAGAGGCAGGAGAAGGAGTCAACATCCGGCGCGGTACAGAATTCAGGCGTCTCATCCGGGATATGAAAAGCTATTCGGACAGCGATTTTGAGGTTCCTCAGGAAATAAAAGCCAGTTTAAGAGGTTATCAGAAGGATGGCTTTCGGTGGCTGGCCACTCTGGATGCCTGGGGCTTTGGCGGGATTTTGGCGGATGACATGGGCCTGGGAAAGACCCTGCAGGTGATTGCGTTTTTACAGATGAAAAAGGAAAATGCGTTGATTGTGTGCCCCGCCTCCCTGGTGTACAACTGGGAGAGCGAGGTGAAACGGTTTGCCCCCAAGTTGAAGCCCTGCATCATTGCCGGATCTGCAAAGGACAGAAAAGTTCAGATAGAAAATATGCCGGAAGAAGGAGACAGCCGGGTTTTCATTACATCCTACGATCTCCTGAAAAAGGACATTTCCTTTTATGAAGACAAGAAAATTTACTGCGTCATTGCAGACGAAGCCCAATATCTGAAAAACGCAGGAACCCAGACCGCAAAAGCGGTAAAGCAGGTTAAGGCCCAAAGGCGTTTTGCATTGACAGGGACTCCCATTGAAAATCAGCTAAGTGATCTGTGGAGCATTTTTGACTTTATTATGCCCGGATATCTCTACGGTTACAGCCGGTTCCGGCAAGAGCTGGAGCTTCCTGCTGGGGCGAAAAAGGATGAGGATGCCTTAAGGCGGCTGAAAATGCTGGTAACCCCTTTTATTCTTCGGAGGAAGAAAAAGGATGTGTTAAAGGATCTGCCGGATAAACTGGAGGAAGTAGTATATACCCGCATGGAAGAAGCCCAGAGAAAAATTTATGATGCCCATGTAAAGCGGCTTCGGATGGAGCTGGCAGACAAAAGTGAGGAAGAGTATAATCAGAATAAAATAAAGTATTTGGCAGAGCTTACCAGGCTTCGAATGATTTGCTGCTGCCCGTCCCTGTGTTTTGAGGGCTATGAAGGGGGCTCCGCCAAAACCGAGATGTGTATGGAATTAATCGAAAACGCAGTGTCAGGAGGCCATCGCCTTCTGGTATTTTCCCAGTTTACGAAAATGCTGGATATTCTTTCGGAAGAGCTTAAAAAGCGGAAGCTGGCCTATCTGTATCTGTCCGGACAAAATACCAAGGAAGAGCGCAAAAGCATGGTGGAGCAGTTTTCAGGGGGAGAAATCCCGGTATTTTTAATCTCTTTAAAGGCCGGGGGAACCGGGCTTAATCTTACGGCTGCAGACATGGTGATCCACTACGATCCCTGGTGGAATAAGGCGGCTATGGATCAGGCCAGCGACCGGGCTCACCGGATTGGCCAGGAAAATGTGGTTACGGTGATGAATCTGGCAGTCAGGGACACAGTGGAAGAGAAAATCATTGCCCTGCAGCAGAGGAAAGCAGAGATGGCAGACGCGGTTATGGACGGCGCCGGGATATCCCAGCACAGGCTGACCAGAGAGGATCTGCTGAGATGCCTGACGTAGCAGGACCGGGCAAATGGAGGTTTATTATGGCATTACATGGTTACGAATTAAAAAAGCTTCAGGAGGAAACGGCAAAAAAGGCCGGACTGGAGATGAGAATCAGGGAGTTAAACAGACAGAAGGAAGAGCTGACAGTCAGAGTCCGGCAGCTGGAATGGATAAAATCCAAAGAACAGTCAGACGTAGATCAGCTGGAGGGGCACAGCCTGGCGGCATTTTTCTATGGAGTTATTGGAAAAAAGGATGAAAAGTTAAGCAAAGAAAGGGAGGAGGCCTATGCCGCCAAAGTAAAATACGACACGGCCTCCTATGAGCTGACAGCAGTTTTAGAGGAACTGGAACAATGCCAGATACGGCTTAGGGATTTAAAACAATGTGAACGGCGCTATGAGGATCTCTTAAGGGAAAAGAGCCGGGAAATGAAGTGCTCCGGCCAGATGTCCGGAAAAGAAATTCTGAATTTAGAAGAACAGGAAGCCTATTTGGAGAGTCAGAAAAAGGAAGTGGGGGAAGCCATACGGGCCGGAAGGGAAGCTCTTGACACAACAGACGCCATCCTCTCAAGCCTTGGCAGCGCAGAAAACTGGGGGACCTGGGATCTGATAGGCGGCGGCCTGATGACAGACATCATCAAGCACGGCAAGCTGGACGAAGCCCAAAACCAGGTGACAACCCTTCAGGAAAACTTAAGAAGATTTAAAACAGAGCTTGCAGACATTGAGATTCAGGCAGATCTCCAGGTGGGCATTGATGGGTTTATGCGTTTTGCAGATGTTTTCTTTGACGGACTTTTTGTGGACTGGGCGGTAATGAATAAAATCAGCAGTTCCAAGTCCCAGGTACAGGATACCAGAGCACAGATCGAGAGAGTTTTAAACCATCTGTATTCCATGGACAGGAAAATCCAGGCGGATTTGGAAGGAACCAGGCAGAAACGAAAGGATTTGATTATCAATGGATAATATCAAAGTTATTACAGATTTTTCAGCGCCGGAATTGGATATCTACGCCCGCCTTTCCGAAGGCCAGCTGCTGCATTATTATGAGCCGGAACCAGGGATCTTTATTGCAGAAAGCCCTAAGGTTATTGAAAGGGCTTTGGACGCCGGATATGAACCTGTTTCCTTCTTATTGGAAACAAAGCATATGGAAGGGGAGGCCAGAGAGCTGCTTGCCCGGTGCAGAAATGTCCCGGTTTATACGGCGGAATTTGATGTGCTCACCAGACTCACCGGTTTTCCGCTTACCCGGGGCGTCCTGTGCGCTATGGGCCGCCGGCGCCTTCCGGATGTAAGAAGCCTCTGCGCGAAAGCCACCCGGATCGCAGTTCTGGAAAATGTAATGAACCCCACTAATGTTGGAGCGGTTTTCCGGTCAGCCGCCGCTTTGGGGATGGATGGAGTATTGTTGACGCCGGGATGCAGCGATCCTTTATACCGCAGGGCATCCAGGGTCAGCATGGGAACGGTATTTCAGGTTCCGTGGACTTTTTTTAACGCCAGCGACGGGTTTTATCGGATTACGGGGTATTCAGGAAAACGCACCAGTGACGCGTTTTATTGGACTAATGGGAAGACTGAGATTTGGCCGCAAAAAGGCATGGAGCTTTTAAGAGAATTAGGGTTTAAAACCGTGGCAATGGCGCTTAGGGACGATTCTACAACCCTTACGGATCCGGCGCTGAAGGCAGAGGAAAAGCTGGCAATTGTTTTAGGGACAGAAGGGGACGGCCTGGCGGACAGAACCATAGCAGATTGCGATTATACCGTGCGGATCCCTATGGCACGAAATGTGGATTCCCTCAATGCGTCTGTGGCGGGGGCGATTGCGTTTTGGGAGTTGGGGAAGAAAAATTCGGAAATACAGAAATAAGTCAAAAATAGTTGATACTTCTCTGAACACAAGCCATAATTAGCGGAAAGAATAATCAATATGGATGATTGGAGATGAATCCTGATGAAAACTTGCAGAGAAATGGCAAAAATGTGGAATGTTACAGAGCGCACTGTAACAACATTCTGTAAGTCCGGAAAGATACCTGGCGCTGTAAAGGACGGTAAAAGCTGGCAGATCCCGGATAATGCAGAAAAACCTGTTGATGGCAGAGTTTCATCCGGCAAATATATTAAGAAACCGGCGCCGAAAGAAAAAAGGCCGCTTCCTGTTGGTATTTCAGATTATATACGCGCACAGTCTGAATATTACTATGTTGATAAGACTTTGCTGATTAAAGAATTCCTGGATCAGAAGCCGTTGGTGTCCCTGTTTACCAGACCAAGGCGATTTGGAAAGACTTTGAATATGGATATGTTAAGAGTCTTTTTTGAAATTTCGGAGGAGGATACCAGTAAATATTTTAAAGATAAGGCAATCTGGAAGTACGGCACAGCATATACGTCCCATCAAGGAAAATATCCGGTTGTATTCTTGACATTTAAAGATGTAAAGTTTGCAACGCTTGACAAAGGGAAACATGATAAACAACAAAAAAATGGACTGTCAACCTTACTGAAAACGCCGCCCGGCTGTAAAAAGGGCGGCGTTTTTGCGTGACAGGGAAAGGAGGAAAACGTATAAGGAGACGGGGCC
>CAJUJM010000036.1 GCA_910586755.1 uncultured Lachnospiraceae bacterium | reverse complement strand
CATGTTTCGGTGTGTAATGGATTTCCAGCCTTCTGGCAATCCTGCGGGCTTCCGGAGCCGGAAATGCCTTGTACAGGGAGGAAATGGCATGCGTGTTCAGGTTGTCCATGACAAGTATGATCTTATTACGGTCGGGATAGCTGACATCCACAAGATACCTGATCTCATCAGCCCAGTCAATTGCTGTACGGTGCGCGCGCACGCTTACATGGCGTATGCCGCCCAGAGGCTCTACGAATGTAAAAATGCTGCAGGTGCCGTTCCGGATATATTCAGAATCGACTTTCTGGGTATCTCCCGGACGCATGGGCAGCGGCTCCCTGACTTCCCCGAGCAGCTGATATGGTTTTTCATCCATGCATACCACGGGAACTGCCGGATGATAAGGCGTTTCATAAATATCCAGGATATCCTCCATGCAGGCTATGAATTCCACATTTTCTCTGGGAGGGATGCACCAGTAGGCATTTTTGTGAGGTCTAAGTTCATTTTTTTTAGCGCAAGGCGTATTGCATCCTTTCCGATTGGGACATCCAGTTCAACACGGGCTTTTTCTTCTAATAGCCTCAAAGTCCAACGGGAATGTCCTTCCGGAACAGGACCGCAGGCCATCTGAATGATGCGTGCCTCATTGCGCCCGTCCAGTTTGCGCCGTGCGGCACTGGAATTGGGACTGATGTTGTAGCGGACAATATTCGTTATGCCATTCGTAACATAAGATTGGATGATATTGGTAATGGTGGCAGGACAAACCGCATAACGATGGGCAATCTGGGCATGGGTAAGTCCTGGACCATGATTCTCGTCCAGTTCAAGAAGTATCTGGCATCGTTTTAGTACCGTCTTGCTGGTTTTTTTGTTACGAATCGTTTTTTGAAGTTCAGCCCTTTCCTCATTGCTGAGCTTAATAATATAAATTTTTGGTCTTGCCATAGTCGCCACCACCGTTTCTTTTTATGATAACATGGGATGGCGTTTTATGGAAGAATAATTTAACTAATTATAATACAGACAGTACACTAGTGTAAGATAACTATGTATTATCCAACCAAAACTCGACTCTCTCATAAAATTGGGAAATTAAAAGCACTACCTCCTAAACAATCCAGAAATCGTACTCTAATCATTCATCCCATCGATATTATTATACCCCATCTTTCCTCCTTTGTGAACCCTTTTCCGACAAATTCCTACTTTTTTCAACACAAAACCAGCCCCTTTTCCCCATTCTCCAAAGGAGCCTTTCGTATATTCACAATTTTAATATTATGCCGCCGTCAAAATCCTCATTCTGTTTCTCGGGTGGAGTCTTTTTAGGATTTCCATCTGGACATTGGATGCAATATGCAGGTAAATCTGGGTGGTCTTTAGGGAGCTGTGGCCCAGGATCTTCTGGATATACATAATATCTACCCCTTCTTCCAGCAAGTAGGTAGCTACAGAGTGGCGGAACATATGGGGAGTGATATGGACTGCCGCACCGGACAGGCGGGCGTATTTTTTTATCATCAGCCGGATGGACTGTTCGGTAAAACGCCCTCCTAAACGATTTAAGAAGAAAAAGCCGCTGCTGTCTTTTGGAAAATACTCTTTTCTGGCTTTGTCGTACTTTCTCATAAGCTTAAGTACATCTTCATTTCCAATCTGGACATAGCGTTCTTTTCCCCCTTTCCCCATTATATTTATGATTCCCCTCTCCAAATCGATTGACTCTCTTTTCAGGTTTGAAAGCTCATAAACCCGGACGCCGGTAGCAAAAAGCATTTCCACAATCAATAAATCCCGGCAGATAAAGTCGGATGGCTCTCTGTCGTTTTTTATCGTGTACATATAGTTTAACAGCCTTTCAATGTCCCCTCTGGGAATGATTCTGGGCAGGACTTCTGCTTCTTTAAATTTTACCTTTATTTTGTCAAACGGGTTAGAGGACGGCAGGCGCTCTTCTTCCTCTAAATATTTGTAAAATGCTTTCAGGCTGGCAATTTTTCTTTTTACAGTTTTCTGCTTATAGGCTTTGTGAAGATTTGTAATATAATCCTCAATTCTGCTTCGCTGCAAGGGCTCGTCCTTTATAAACTTTAAATATTGGGTCAAATCGATCCGGTATGCTTTTAAAGTATTGTGGTTTAATTGTTTTCGGTATCTGCAAAATTCCAGATACCTCTCCATTTCTGCTGCCATGTTCATATTATAGGTTCTCCTTTCTGTGGTTAAATCTTTCTGTCCCTCAACCAGCATCTTCTAAAGGTTTGACAGAATCATTTTAAGTAGCGAACTGAAAAAGGCGGGCTGTTGGGGAATACCAATTTTAGCCCCTAATTGCTAAGAAAGAGAGAACTTCGTGAAATTCAGGCTTTTACAGTAAGCCTTCTGTGTTCCATGAAATTCTCTCTTTTTTCTATCCTTTCGTTTCTGTCCGCAGGAATATTCCAGCAGAAAGGTATTATACTTTATGTAACGGACATTTCTTCTACGAAAGCGGAAAATCAGCTGCCGTGTTTCTTTGAGCCAGTTCTTTTTATAATTTGGAAGGTTTTAATAACATCAAGCATATTCTCATCCCTTCGCATGTCATTCCAAAGACAGATCGGAAGAGGAATGCTGTCAATCACAAGATAGCGGCTGGTCAGTATCTACTGTAAAACAGAAACAGGAACAAACAGTTGGTACAGGTCATCAAATTCCCATTGTTCAGCGCACTACAGCGAAGTCATAAATGACACTATGGCCAAAAGCGCCATTAATATTAAAAATATGCCTGCCCCGAGAATGAATAAGTATTTAAGCAGCTTGTTCCCTTTGATAAAAGCCATATAATTCAGTATTCCAATCCCCAGCCAAATAAAAAGGCGAATCATATCACTCAGAATAAAACGATAGACATTCCAGTTCTTATATGCTTCGTAAGTCGGATCTGTTATATCATCATACCCCATCAAAACGATAATATGGCGAACTGCAGTAAAAAAACAAAATCCCGCAATACATCCAAATATCCATACATATTTCAGTGTTCTTTTACATAAGGCATGGGTAATCCCTGAGATGATACTTATAAAAATCCCGACAACGCTAAGTTGAAAAACAATCAAACCATAGGTTTCCATATGAATCCTCCAAGCCCCATCTGTGTACGGCGCGTTCCATTTCCCCAAAAATTTCTGCTGTCTGAATCAGGAGGGCGCTTATAATCATCCAACCAATCCGTTATCAAAATTGTACGAGTCGTTTCAATCAAAGATTCAACGCTTTTTGTGAAAAGCAGCAGATTATCTTTATCCTCTTGATATACGCATTTATCTTGCATCCAAACCATTATATTTTCAAATTCTGTTTTCCATACTCCTCGGTAGTTATCGCATAGTTCCCTACGTTCAGCCTCACATGAAGCGTTTTCAATATATGGCAGAAAATAAGCATCTATTGGATTTGAATATTCTTCCTGATTATGTTCAGATAAAGCTGCTGTTTCTATCTGATCCTCTGAATCAATATTAGCATCTACATTAATACTACATCCTGCTGCTGACATTAATACACAAACATATAAAATACCAATCACGCTGCCTCTTTTTTTCTCACGCTCTGTTTTGGTTTTATAAAAGGGCGGCTTTTCTTTCTGATATGAGATAACTGCACACTGCCGTTTTGCCAAATGCGGTGGCCGCGGGGAATAGCAATGTAACCGTCCTCATCTTTTCCCATATAAATAGCGCCGAAATGATAATAGCTGGAATAACCTAACCGTTTATTCTTATAAAATACGGGATTATCAAAAGCCGCCATGCTTCTGATCTGGTTCTGGATCCTGGGCATGAGATTAAGGGTATCCACGTAGATTCCATTGCTTAATACAATATGCAGTTTTCCCGGCTTAATTCTAATGCTTTTATTATAGTATACGACACCACAAAATACAAGACTCCGCAATGCCAAACGGTGCAGCCCGCAGGCCACACCGTTTCCAAAACAATCTTAATAATATTGATAACAATCTTCTGTCTCTTAATGCTGTACATCCACCAGCACGATACTGGAATCTCCCTTCCGGGCCTGCTCCAGGACAGCCTGAACCAGCATCTGAAACGTTCCGTGAGAAGATGACGCCCCTGCAATGGCATTGATACCGCCCTCGCCCTGCCCTTCTAAGAGCTGGCCTGCATAATAGCGGGTATACTCATTGGGATAAGTACCGTTGGCATGGAGCATTGTCTGCATATATGTATTATCCCAGCTCTTAATAAAACCGCTGGCGTTCTCCGCGTTATATTCTACAGAAACAATGCTGCCGCCCTTTACCAGAATGGTGATGTATTCCTTCCAGCCATGGCTGAACTCAGATACCTGGGCGGTATAATATCCATCCTGAAGCTCCGCCTGATTTCCACAGGCTGTCACCAGCGATACCGTCAGCAACAGGCTTAAAAGTATAGCAAAAATCCGTTTCATCTGTTACCCTTCTCCTTCAAAATAAATTTTCGCACCCGGGACTGAAGTTCCTCGGCTTCTTTGGCCAGAGAGCCGCTGGAGTTCTCTGTCTCCTCAGCATTTTGCAAATTACGGTCTGCAATATCAGAAATAGTAGCAATCCGCGCCTCCATAGCGGTCAGAGCAGTCTCCTGACCCTGTACCGCCGCTGCCAGCTGATCCGAAATCGTGCTGATCTGTGCTGAAACATCGGAAATTGCATGAAGGGAATTAGCAGTATCCGCGGTCATCATCACACCGGTTTGAATGATTGCTTTGGTGTTGTTGACCATATCTGTAGCGCTTTTCGCGGCTTCCGCACTTTTAGCAGCCAGATTCTTTACCTCATTGGCCACAACCGCAAAGCCTTTTCCGGCAGCTCCGGCATGGGCCGCCTCCACAGAGGCGTTGACAGCCAGGATATTGGTTTGGAACGCAATGTCCTCAATGTCCTTTGCGATTTTGGTAATTTGCTGTGCGTTGGCGCTGATATCGTCCATAGCGGAGGACAGAGACGCCATCTGTTGATTGGCGTTTTGAATACACCGGGTAATCTCCTCTGTCTGGGATCGGGTCTGATCGCTGCTTTCCGCAACATCAGCCAGCCGCTCCTTCACATTGGTCACCTCGTGAACCAGTTCTTCTGTAGACTGGTTCTGCTCCAGAGATGCCTGGTGCAGATGTGCAGACTGTCCGCTTAAGTGCGCCGCCATATTGGTAAGCCGATCTGCGGCGGCACGGAACCCGAGAAGCATTTCATTCAGCGAGCCGGTAATTGTATGCAGACTGCTGCGAATCAGCTCAAAATCGCCTTTGTAATCCACCTGGGGCTCAGTACACAGATCGCCCCCTGCAACCCGGGTCAATACCTGCTGAATATCGGATATGTACCGGTTCACACTTGCCACTGTGGCATCCAGGGTCTGTGTCATAACCTCCAGCTCATCCCCTGTATTAACAGGGAGTACATCTGTGTGCAGATCGCCGTTTGAGAGAGCCACCATCCGATCGGTTACCCGCTTTACCGGGTGGGAAATGGAACGGGCAAGACGCAGAACCAGTAATATGGAAATCACCAGTACCGCCAGAGTCGCCAGGATTGATACAAGCATCGCCGTATTAATAAAATGGCTGTAATCCGACTTGGGGATTTGGATAACCAGTGACCACTGTGTTCCACGAATAGGAGAAAATGCCACCAGCATCTGCTCCCCGGCAATGGGAAACTCTGTTGCCCCTGTTTCTCCGGTGGTTACCCGCTCCACCGCATCCTGGTTGCCGTCATTGAGTTGAACCAGCGAGCTTTCGTTGAGGGCCAGAGACTGGTTGGGATGGCCGGTAACAATCCCCTCCCGGTTAACCATATAGGCCATGCCGCTTCTTCCTAAATTAATGCTGCTGATAACATCATTAAGGGTATCATATTTATATACACCCATTACATAAAGAACGGTCTCACCGTTCTCCTTCACCGGCATGCCCATTGTAATTCCAAGCTTACCCTGAAAAATGGTGGAATGATCCGTAGTCAGATTATCTGTTTCTTTCAAAAGTGCCAGGAAATCGCTGTCCAGGTTTTCTGGTGCGCCGTCTATCCCCTGTATCAGCCGCCCGTCCAGGTCATACAGAGCGATTGTATAAAGTTCATAAATCTCGGCCGCTTCTTCCAGTACCGCCCTGCGGTTCTCCTCAGTTGCAGCGGTATTCGGGCGGGACAGAGCCGTTCCGTCCGCTCCAATGGCAGTTACCGCGTTCATCCGGGGATCTCCTGCAATAGTCATCATGCGATCCGCCAGCATATGGATGTTGGCCTCCACTGTCTTAGCCGACTGCCGGGCCATTGGCTGAAGGCTGTCCAACAAAATGTTGTTGGCAAGTGACTGCATGGAAAGGGCCATAATAACACAACATACGACCACCAAAATCAGGATATTAAATGTAGTGTTTCTCAATATCCTTCCATCCAGGCTCCGTTTTATCCCCCGGTTTGCCAGGGAATCCTCTTGCTTTCCAGTCACGTCTTTTCCGCTCCTTTTTCTGATGATTTTTGTCAATATATAGAATAAAAGCCGCTCGTTCTTCTGTTCAGGAGCTTTATGCTCTGCTGAACTTATCCTCAATGAACAAGGAGACACGCGTCTTGTTCACTGAGGGTATAAACGACAGACTTTGTAAAATAATATACCATAAATTGTCAATAAAAGGAAGTGCCTTTTAACAGAATAAAATCTCCTCACTAGTAAGCAAAGACGCCATTCCAATACTGTCTTATAAGCACCTCCTAAGTAATACCGGACTTATTCTAATCCAATTTCCTCTTCTATAGTTCCCTTCATAAAAGGCTGTATCCCGTCATCCGGTTTATCCTTTACTGACAAAAGCCATTTATAAAATAAATCCTTTAAATAATCTCCGTAGCCGGCCTCCCCTACGCTTCCGTCGGTAATAACCGGAAGTTCTCCCAGCTTTTGTCCATTTAACGAGTAGGAAATCACTCCGGCTTTCATCCCCGGCTCAATGGGAGCTGTCAGGGATTCCTCTAAAATCAGTTCTTTTTCAACTGCGCTTAAATCTTCTCCCTTCATACTCAGATAAGAGAAGGTTCCGTCATAAGAAAGGGGCACCGTATCTTCCACGCCGTTCTTTACCGGCATCTGGGGAAGAGTAAGCTTTTCAGAATCTTCATATAACCGGCAGACCGCATAGCCGTAATTCAGAAGCGTCACTGCATCCTGAAATCGCACTTTGTAATCAGGAGCCGCCATAATGGCGGCAATAAGCCGGACTCCGTCTTTTTCCGCAGTGGCGGAGAGACAGTATTTCGCCAGAGAGGTGGAGCCGGTTTTGAGCCCGGTAGTGCGGAAATTTGTTGCCATTTTTAACAGCTTATTGGTATTTGCCAGGCCAAATTCCTTTGTGCCCTTGTTGGTAACATGGGTAATATTTTCCATCCAGATAGTAGAATAATTATGAATTTGAGGGTATTTGTTAATCAGCTCCCTTGACATAATGGCAATATCCCGGGCAGTGGTTAAATGAGCAGCGCTTTCTGTCAGCCCGCAGCAATCCTCAAAATGAGTCCCTGACATTCCCAGCCCTGCAGCTCTTTCATTCATCATCTGGACAAAAGCTTCTTCACTTCCGGCTATGTATTCTGCCATTGCCACACTGGCGTCATTTCCGGAAGCCACTACAATACATTTAATCAGGGTTTCCACTGTCTGAACTTCCCCCTCTTCCAGAAATACCTGGGAACCTCCCATAGATTTTGCATAAGCGCTGGTTACTACCTGGTCGTCCATTTTAATGTTTCCCTGGGCAAGGGCGTCAAAAATCAATATCAGAGTCATGATTTTAGTTATACTGGCCGGGCTCCTTTGTTTATCTGCATCTTTTTCAAAAATAACCTGACCGGTAGATGCCTCCATCAGGCAGACAGAGGGAGCCGCTACTGCTACCGCTTCCCCACTGGCATTAACCAAAACCGCTTCTGTCCCCGGAATCCCCACTATTTCCTCTGCCCCGGCGCGGAATTCTGCAACAGGAGTCAGACTAAGAGCAGCTGCCAGCAAAATGGCACATGCCTGCTTTCCATACGCTCGTTTCATAATATTACATACCTTCCCAGTCTCTTATTTCCAAATATACGTAGGAGGTATTTTGATTATGCGAAGGAAATGTGCACAAGAGATATAGAAAGGGGGTGTCGCAGAATGAAACCAGAGCCTTTCTATTAGCAGATGTCCCTTTATTTCATTCTGCAACATCCCCTGTTACAGAGCCGCCCGAATCTCGGCCGCCATCTTCTCATATTCTTCCTCTGTAAGGAATTTTTTCTCCGGATTCATCTGGAACACTCCGCCCCATTCATCTTCTCCGTTATATTTCGGTACTAAGTGAAAATGAAGGTGGTGGCCTGTATCGCCGTAAGCGCCGTAGTTTATCTTATCCGGATGGTATACCTTGTGGAGTGCCCTGGCAACGACGGCAATCTCTGCAAAGTAATCATTTCTCTCTTCATCTGTAAGCTCAATCAGTTCACTTACATGCCTACGGTGTGCCAGAATCACCCGTCCTCTTTTGCTCTGCTCTTTAAACAGATACAGATACCCCGTCTTCATCTCGCAAATGGGATAGCCAAACTTGGCAACCAATTCCCCTTTCATACAATATGCACAGCTTGTGTCCTTTCCTTCGCTCATCTCTTCTTCTCCTTTTTTGTTTTTTCCACGGAGCCGGACAGCCCCGTACCAGAAAAAGCCAAAGTTTCCCAAGGCTCTTTTCATTAGGATACCATTATGCTTTGTCAAATTCAACTAAAAATGCAGAAATACTAAAATAGAAATCTTCAAAAAATTCCTTCACAATCCTATACCATTCCCCCCCATTTTGTGGTATAATATCCAGGAATGAAATGTGCAATACAAAAAAGTCAAATATGCTGATTTCTATGTCAACTTTTTTATAGGGTGCTGGTGGCGCCCCGTTCAGTATGTACCAAAACGGAGAGAAAACGCCGGTAAGAAAACCGGAAGGCAGGTCATAAGGCCTCCCACTGCTGCCCCATCAAGAACAACTTAAGAAATGTCTATAGAAAATACACAGGAGTGTTTATGAGTCATATAAGTGATCCCAATTACGAAACTATTTTAAGAAGCCGCCGGAGCCGCAGGCGGCGCAGACATGCGTTACAAAATCTGGTTCAGATTTTTGTCTTTTTATTTATTGTTTTCCTAATCGGTATAGGAGGATTTTTTATCTTTAAACTTGTAAAAAATCATGGAAGCACATGGGTAAAACCGGCAGATACCCTCTCTTCCCCCTCTGAGCCCAGCCTTCCGGAAAATCCGGAGGACGGTACACTCCTTCCGGAGGCAGATCAGACTCTGCCGGCAGAAAATTTCCTGGAAAATGACGAATTAAGCGCTATTTTGGCTCAGGCAGAACGTTTGGCTGCCGGATATGACTATGACGGCGCCATTGCCCTGCTTACAGAAACCCCTGAATGTGCCGATTCTCAGGAAGTTTTGGATGCAATAGCCAGATATGAGGCAATTAAGGCCACCTTGGTAGAAGCAGATGTCTCTCAGGTTACCCACGTGTTCTTCCATTCCCTGATTATGGATACGTCAAAGGCCTTTGACGGGGATAGTGATTCCAAGGGTTACAATTCCGTTATGACTACCAAAGATGAATTTTTAAAAATCCTTAATGAAATGTATAACAGAGGCTTTGTCCTGGTTCGCCTTCATGATATGGCTTATGAAACCACAGATGAAAACGGACAGACCGTAATGAAGAAAGGATCTATTCTTCTTCCTGAAGGGAAACAGCCCTTTGTCATGTCCCAGGATGATGTGTGCTATTACGAATACATGGAGGGAGACGGATTTGCCACCCGGATTATTGTCGGAGAGGACGGCAAACCCACCTGTGAAATGAAGATGGAGGACGGCACTGTTTCTGTAGGTTCCTATGATCTGGTTCCTATCCTGGAGGATTTTATTCAGGAGCATCCGGATTTCTCTTATAAAGGAGCCAGGGCGGTAATCGCCTTCACCGGCTACAACGGCATCCTGGGATACCGTACAGATGATGATTACCGGGATAAGAATCCTAATTTTGAGGCAGATAAGCAGACTGCCAGCGAGGTAGCCCAATGTCTCAGAGACAATGGCTGGGAACTGGCCTCCCACAGCTGGGGGCACAGGGATTTGGGTTCCATCGATTATGAAGATTTTAAACTGGATTCAGACAAATGGGAATCTCGTGTAGAAAGCCTTATTGGCCCAACTGATATTATTCTCTTCCCCTTTGGAAGCGATGTCAGCGACTGGCACCCTTATACTCAGGACAATAAGCGGTTTCAGTATCTTCACTCATTAGGTTTCCGCTATTTCTGTAATGTGGATTCCAATCAGTATTGGGTTCAGTTTGGGACCGATCATCTCCGGCAGGGCCGCCGCAACCTGGACGGCTATCGGATGTGGAAAGATATTGAGGCCGGAAGTGATACCGGCAAACGAAAATTAGATGATTTATTCCGCGCTGAAGACGTGTTTGATTCTGCAAGGCCTACGCCGGTGGAGTGGAATTAAGAAAAAATAGGATGTAAAATAAATCTCCAAATTAGGAATCGCCAGTTCCGGCATT
>CAJUJM010000035.1 GCA_910586755.1 uncultured Lachnospiraceae bacterium | reverse complement strand
TGCCACAGAGAAGAAAAAATTGATGGCAGCAGAGCTTAGGATGGGAAAATATGACAGAATTATGAAAATTTCCAGAGGAAGATTCTACAAAGTAATAAAAAAGAATATTGCCTGCAAAGAAATGGGCCATTGGTTTAAAGTGGAGGTCAGAGCAAACTATTATATTGAAGATGTAGCTTACATTTATCTTAATAAAACTTACGAAGTTGGGGCAGAAATAGAGAAAGCTCTGGCCAGATTAGAGTTTGAACTGGGAGAAGAATTTGGATTTCGCGAAAAGTTCCAGTTAAAAAAGGCTTTAACAGAAGCGGTTGATTCCTGTGTTCAAAAGCTAAAGTATCTTGATATCAGATATGATGTTGATATATGGGTAGATGAGACGGCCGAGGAAATAATTAAGAATGAACTTACACATGAAATTAATAGAAGTAAAGACGATTTAGATGCTATAGAGAGTATGGCAAAACAGGAAAATAATTTTGAAATTCGACAGGCCCACTTAGAGCAGGAAGAGATGATTTCCCGAAAACAAGGGGAAATTCAACAAGAAAAAGTAAATCGTCTGGGAAAGATTTTTAAAGAGTACGGATCCAATGCGGGACGCTTGCTTGACTTGTCTGAAGGAAAGATTTCCGGTGAAAGCATGACACGAGATTTAAATCAGGATAAGAGAGCAAATATAGAATTGTTGATGCAAATGTACCAGAATGGGCTTCCCGTGGAGGACTTGGTGAAGGGAATGGTATCGAATATGATGCTTGATAATAGAGAAGTTCGGGAAGCGCTGCCAGAACGATTGGAAAGTGGTTTGGAAAGAAGCGATGCCTGGGACGGAGCAGAGGGAGAGGATGAAAAGGCGCTGTTTCAGTGGAGGACTACAGACAAAGGGGATGAAACAATATAATGGGAAAGTGGATAGCAGATATACTTCAAGTATTTCAAGTATATTGGGCTATACTATGGTATTATATTTTAAAACTGCCCTTTGGGATACGGATTTTTACCACGGCAGGCCTGATATTGCTTATAATTTGTCTCGGCTTTAAGCTTATGAATTGTATAAGGAAAAAAGCTGTGCTTCCGTTGGTTTTCCGCTTCTTTGAATGGGGCATCAAGGTTTTGCAAAGATTTATTTTCTGGGTAGTCAGGATGGCTCCCGGCTGGAAAGAAAGAGGATATCAAATTGATGATGTACTAAATCAATGGGGGATGAAGTGTGAAAAAAAAAGGGAGGGATTAAAAGAAAAGAAAGTTCTGAAAAAATTTTTCCCTATAGGAAAAGTAATAAGCATTCTCATTATTGTTCTTATACTTTTTGTTTTGGTTCCTCATTATATAGAACCTTCTTTAACAGGAGATGCCAAGAAAATTTGTACCGGTATAAACCAAAGGATAGAGAGATTTGAAAGGAAAATGCAGAATTTTGTAAATCAATACTATACACCTGTTGAAAAACCGAATCGGCCGGAACCAGTGGCGGTACAGGCAGCTGAAAGTGTGGAAATACCGATTATACTGCATTTAGGGCCAGAAGGAATCAATGGTGCAAATTTAAGAAAGAGCCCGGAAAAGATAGAGGGAAATATTATACAAGCTGTATCAGGAGAAATAGAGTTAAAGTATGAAAAAGAGATTCGCGAGAATCAAGGGACAATATGGATTAAGGTTAGCACGGAAGATATTCAGGAAGCGTGGATTAGCAAAAAACTTATTAAGGAAGAAGACTTAAGGAAAATTGAGTAACAGTCTCATAAGCTTCTCTGTCATACTTTCTTCTGGGTTACGTTTATAAAATAGAACCGGATTTACAGCCGGAAAAAGTCTAATAAAGTGTTAAAAAAGTTGAATTTTGGCTAAAAAAGTCTTTTTTTCGCTATGGCCTCCGTTTTCCCGTATACTTATAACCACGAAATGGAATGGGGGGATGGTATGAAATCAGCGGAAGAGGTATTAAATGATTTTCCACTTTTAAAGAGTTACAAGGGATACAGTGTCTTGGTTGCATGCCTGGAAATGGCCGGAGAGGATGAAGGGAGGCTGGTCCATATCAGGAAGCATATTTATACTCCAATTGCCCAGACGCGAGGGGAGACGGTACACAATTTGGAGAAGAACCTGAGGACTGTAAGGGACGCATTTTTAATGTATGGCGGCAAGGCTTATTTAGAAAGGACATTGCGAATAAAAATTCATCTGCCTTTATATCCCCGGGAAATGATAGAGATGCTTCTGGAATGTATGCGGCGGGGACAGGAGGAGAAGACGCCTGGCTAACAAATATAGAAGAAATGGGCTGAGGGATGGAAAGAGATGCCAATGCCTCCGGCTTGCTTTTCATATCATCTACCGGGGGTCCGACAGCTTGCGGCTCCGGGCTAAATTGTCCGGTATGATGAGCATTTCCCGAAGCTGCCCGCTTTCCTTCCAGAGCTGAAACGGACATTGTTTTTTTACATAGCAGGATAGGATGTCGATGAACTCTCCGTTAGTTGGCTTAACCTGGATACGGCATCCGGCAATTTGAAAAAGGCGCTCCCTGTCGCCCCGGTTCCAGCACAAAGAAATGACGGTCCGGATATTGCGTTCAATACAGGTAGGGGTGGTACTGTGGAGCTCGGCTACCAGGGGGTAGAGAAGCTTGGAGATCATCAAAAGGCGGTTTTCATCTTCCAGAACCAGGAGTATGGCAGTATTCAAATAGTAATAGCCCAGATGAGTGGCGGAAATTCCCAGGGATCGAATAATCGTAACAGGGGGATTAGAATTCATAGATAGCTGCTCCTTTCTTTTTTTCTATTGTACTAAAAATAGAAGAAAAGTCAGCGGAATGGATGAAATTAGACTTTTTTCGACAAAAATAGAGTATTATCCACTTATGGGAGAGAAGAAACGCGAATATTTGTAACCGACAATTTTTGCAGAAAGAGGCGAAAATTCGTATACACGATTTGGTATACCGATTAAAAAAGCACACCATATTTGGCACATCGGGGGAAGCATAAACCGGATAAGGAAGGAGTATGAACAGAATGGCAAAACGATATAAACACATATGTCGAATAGCGCGACGATTTTTACTTTTCAAAAATAAAAGAAAGCTTTATATTAACAGCATAGAAAAGGAGGTTATGCAGTATGAGTGAACAAGATAGGGTGCTGATGCTGGAGCGGGAGAACCGGAGACTGAAAGAGGACAATGAAATGCTCCTGTCCGTTATCACTCAGTTAAAGACTACATTAAACCGCATGGTGGAACGGTATATAACCAATTCTGTAAAAAGTCAGTCAAAAGGATGAAGAAAGCAAAAGCAATAAGAAAATGACGCTGGCCAGGGTTGCCTTGCGTCATTTTCTTATTACTTCAGGTTTTTCTGTTTCTTTACCATATCCCAGATGGTCTGATGCATCCATTCTACCGTGGACTTCAGAGTTTTATTTTCTTCTTCCAGTTCCTGGATACGGCAGGTAAGCCGGGCAATGGTTTCCCGATGATTAGCGGCTTTATGAGGAGCTGTCAGCCGGGCAGTCAGAGTGGGAGCGTGGAGCAAAAGCTGATGGGTTAAAAGTGCGTCACGCTCTTCACAGTCTAAATCCATAAAATCCTGATAACGCATAGGCAGATGTTCCATTTTGAAATCACACTTGGGACAGACTGCGTTGCGGGAAAGCTGATAGTAAGCATAATAACCACATTTGGTGCAGTAATAGACAGCTAATTCTCTCATAATTTCCTCTTTCTGACGCATTTACTGCGTCATCCAGGTAGATTTGGAAGTTTACTTCCAAACTTTCCTCTTTCTGACGCATTGACTATTTTACTCTAACCTATATATAACGCAAAAAATTAGAAAACATGACACAAAAATCAAAAAAAGCCGGCTTCTCTGACAGAAAAGACAGCTTTTTTGATTAAATGAACGGATTTTTACATATAACGGATGACTTGTAATCGCAAGAGGATTTTCATTTTACCGGGGACAGTGTATTCAGGCTGTCCCCGAAAGAAACTTAGGGTTACTGAATCACACCCTGGGTATCTACTACCCAGATCGTATCATTAGAATCCTTCACATCCTTAAAGCCATTGCCTAAATCCGGCTTTTGAGAGGACTTGGAGGAAGCAGAAGCACGCTGAATCATGCCGCTTGCATTTACCAGATACTGCTTTCCTTCAAATTCTACAGGTGCATAACGCAGCTCGGCATCGGCATCCTGACGTTTTCCGCCAATATACAGGCGGTTATCCTGGATACCGCTGAAACCGTGGCCTTTTTTAGATCCGTCAGTGTGGAAGTACCAGTACTCGGTAACTCCGGACTCTTCATCAGTAATGGCCTGCTTGCCGGTTTTCATTACACCGTCCTGAGCAAAGTAAGCGTTGGCAGTCTGACCATCCTCTGTGGTAATTACCTGCTTACCGGTCTGCATTTCACCCTTGGTGTTAAATGCATACTGCTTGGAGTCAATGGTAAAGATCTGTACGCCGGTCTGGGCAGCAGTAGGCGCGCCCTTTTTAAAATAGAAACGATGGGTGTCGCTGTCATCGTTGATTCCTTCTACACCATAGATGTCATACCATCCGGAAGCGCGTTTGCCGTCTTCCTCATAATACTGATATCCGGCGATAGAGGCAGGCTTTTCGGCGCTATCTCCAGAAGTGGTATCGGCATTGGCAGGGGTAGCGGTAGGATCAGCAGGAAGCTTGTACCATCCTGTCTGCATAACGCCATCTACGAAGGTGTAATATTGTCCGCTGATCTTCTTGTCCAGCTCATTTACCACCATTTTGCCGTTCTTCTCAAAATAATACCAGGAGGACTCGTCGGTAGGTCCTTCAGATTCGTCTGCAAGCTGGATCCATCCGGTGCGGCGGGCTCCGTCATCACCTAAATAGTAAATAGAATCCTCAATGGTCTGCCAGCCGGTCTGCATGATGCCGTCCTCATTAAAGTAGTACCATTTATCGCCGATAGACTGCCACTTAGAGCGGACAAACTGACCGTCCTTGCCAAAATAGTACCAAAGCTTTTCCTGAGCATCAGGCTCATCAAACATATCTTCATTGTCAACGGAAACCCACTGGTTGGCTACCTTTTTTCCGGTTTCATCTACATAGTATTCTTCAATTATTTCATTAGTAGCAATCTCGCCTTCGTCGTTTAAATAGTACCAGTCACTGCCGCGCTTCTTCCAGGCGTCGGTTACATAGTAGCCGTCAGAATCGTAATAGCGGAAGCTTCCGTCCTCTTCTACCCATCCGGCAGAAGCAGCAAAAGCGGTTGCAGGACCATTTAACAGGGAAGGGGTTACTGCAGACATCACTGCCGCAGCGGATAATACAGCCATAACTTTCGTTGTGTTTTTCATAAATAAATATTCTCTCCTTTTTTTGTGTGGTCGGCGGTTTGTTTGCCGCCTGTGGTATCGTGGCCGAAAATCCATCGTTGCATTACGGTGTGATTATAGCGTATGTTGATAGGGTAGTGAAAGTGTAGGTTACTGCCAATAATGGAAGGAGACAACAAATGATAGAGAGGATGGAAGAATTTGAGGCGTATCTAAGGAGAGGAAACTTGTCAGAAAACACGGTAAAAGCTTATTATTATGCGGTAAAACAGTATGACTCCCGGTATTCTAAAATAACCAAGGGGTACCTCCAGAAGTATAAGCTGTTTCTTTTGGAGAATTATAAACCTAAGACGGTTAACTTAAACCTTTCAATGTTGTAAGAAAAAGTTTATTAGGAATTTTCAGGAAAGTATGCTATACTGGGTGGGTATAAAAAGAAGAGAGGGAACTAGGAGGAATGGGCATGAGAGTCAAGGTATCGGATTATATTGCGGGAAAGCTGGTGGAAGCCGGTATCAGTCAGGTGTTTACGGTGACCGGGGGAGGAGCCATGCATTTAAATGACGCCCTGGGACACCGGGACGGATTAAACTGCCTGTACAATCACCACGAGCAGGCCTGCGCCATAGCGGCGGAGAGCTATGCCAGAATCCATAACCAGATTGCCGCCGTCTGTGTTACTACCGGGCCGGGAGGCACTAACGCTATCACCGGGGTTGTAGGCGGATGGCTGGATTCGATTCCAATGCTGATTCTTTCCGGACAAGTCCGTTATGATACTACGGCCCGCTGGTCCGGCGTGGGAATTCGGGCCATGGGAGATCAGGAGTTTGATATTTGCCGGGCGGTTGCCTGTATGACGAAATATTGTGAGATGGTGATAGATCCTATGCGGATCCGGTTCTGCCTGGAAAAGGCTCTGTACCTGGCGGGGACCGGCCGGCCGGGCCCCTGCTGGCTGGATATTCCTTTAAACGTTCAGGGAGCTTTTGTGGAGAGCACAGAGCTGGTGGGATTTGATGCAGGAGATTATGAGGCAGGAGGAACCGGCTGGGCCTTAAAGGGAGAGAATCCCCATGAGATTTTGGAGGATCAAAAGGGACAGGGGGAGGTACGCCCCAAGTCAGCTCCTCCAATTTGCCAGGATACCATAAAGGCTATTGTGGAGAAGATCCGAAACTCAAAACGTCCGGTGTTTAATGTGGGAAACGGTGTGAGGATTGCCGGAGCCCATGAAGCGTTTATGAATGTAGCCGGCCGGTTGGGAATCCCGGTAGTTACCGGCTGGAACAGCCAGGACGCCATTTATGACGATCACCCCTTATATACCGGCCGGGCCGGGGGCATGGGGGACCGGCCCGGCAACTTTGCTGTTCAAAACAGCGATCTGGTATTTTCTGTGGGAAGCCGCTTAAGCATCCGCCAGGTGGGGTATAATTATGAGACCTGGGCCAGAGAAGCCTATGTGATAGTCAATGATGTAGACGCAGAAGAGCTAAAAAAGCCTTCCGTCCATGCAGATATGCGGGTCCATGCAGACGCGGGAAACCTGCTAAAGGAAATGGCCGGTTATCTTAAGAGAGAGCAGGAGGCAGGAAACCTTCCCAATCCGGTATTTCAGGGAGGGGAAGGACTGCCTGGCATGGATTGGAGGCAGACCTGCCGGATGTGGAAGGAGAAATATCCGGTAATCCTGCCCAGGCATATGGCCCACGGGGATGACGAACCGGCTAATGTATACGCTCTGGTAAAAGAACTGAGCAGCCGGTTAAAGGAAAACCAGATTACTGTGGTAGGCAATGGCTCCGCCTGCGTAGCCGGAGGCCACGGATATATTATAAAAAAAGGCCAGAGGTTTATTACCAATTCGGCCATTGCGTCTATGGGCTATGATCTGCCTGCCGCAATAGGGGCCTGTATGGCGGATCACAGCCAGGATATTATCCTCCTTACCGGGGATGGAAGCATCCAGATGAACCTTCAGGAATTGCAGACCATTATTCACCATAAAATGCCCATTAAGCTGTTTCTGATTAACAACGGAGGCTATCATTCTATCCGCCAGACACAGAAAAATTTCTTTGGAGAGCCCTTGGTGGGAATCGGCGTGGACAGCCGTGATCTGAGCTTTCCGGATATGGAAAAGCTGGCAGGGGCCTACGGCTACCCTTATGTGAAAGCCTGCCACAACAGCCAGTTGGGGAAAGCGATTGAGAAAACGTTAGCCATGGAAGGTCCGGTAATTTGCGAGGTTTTTGTCAGCATAGATCAGAATTTTGAGCCTAAATCGGCGGCTAAGAGGTTGCCGGATGGAACTATGGTTTCTCCGCCTCTTGAAGACTTATCCCCCTTCCTGTCTGAGGAGGAAATGGATCAAAATATGATAATTTCCAGGATCCGGGGATAGGGAATCTGGCTGCCCCGGGGGAGGTGAAACATTGAATCTGGTTATAACAGGAGCCACCAGCTTTTTAGGACGGTCCACGACAGAATACTGCTTAAAGAGAGGCCATCGGGTCTATGCTGTAGTCCGGCCCGATTCCTCCAATTCGGGAAGAATTCAGGGACTTTTGGAAGCCTTTGGAAGCCAAATTGTGCCTGTGTATATGAAGTTAGAGGATTTGGACAGGATTGGAGACAGAATAGAGGAAACATGTCATGGGTGGATTCACTTTGGCTGGGACGGGGCCGGAAGCAGCAATCGGACACAGCAGGACATCCAGCAGAAAAATGTAGGAGATTCCATGTGCGCCTTAAGGGGAGCTTTGTCCCTGGGATGCAGCAGGTTCCTTTTCAGCGGCTCTCAAGCAGAATATGGGATCCGGGATACCCTGATGTCAGAGGCGGATATATGCCGCCCGGTTTCAGAATATGGCAAGGCCAAGGCAGAGTTTTACCGGCAGGCTTGTGAATACCTTGCCGGACAGTCTGGCTTTCCCCAGACGGAACCTCCCATAGACTATGTTCATACGAGGATTTTCAGCGTTTACGGGCCGGGAGATCACCCCTGGTCTCTGGTGGAAACCTGCCGGAAAACATTTTTGGCCGGAGGACTTATGGAGCTGGGAGAATGTACCCAGCAATGGAATTTTCTCCACCGGGATGACTGTATCCGGGCCTTATATAAGCTTTTGGAGACGCCGGGAAGGATTGGCCTTAAGGGGACGGAAAACGGTATTTACAATATTGCTGCTGCTGAGGAGGAGACCCGGCCTCTCCGTGAGTATGTAGAAGAAATGTACCGCCTGTGCGGGGAGAGAGGAAGCTGCCTTTACGGAAAACGGCCGCCCAACGCGGAAGGCCAGATCAATCTGATTCCGTCTATAAAGAAGCTGCAGGCCACAACCGGTTTTGCACCGGAGATTTCTTTTCAAGAGGGGTTTGAGGCTTTGTGCCGGGAAGAGGAAAAAAGATTATGAATACAGATATGAAATCAAATTGCTGCCTTGCATGTAAGGGCAGGCTGAAGGAAACTCCTTTGCTCACCCTGGAAGGGATGCCGGCGTCGGCCCAGGATATACCCGACAGTAACCAGGTAAAACAGGATCAGGGCATTACCTTAAATCTCCATCAGTGTCCCCACTGCGGCCTGGTTCAGTTTGACTGCCAGCCGGTGGAATATTACCGGGATGTAATCCGATCCGGCGGATTTACCACCACTATGGTAGAGCTTCGCAGACGCCAGTACCAGCATTTCATTGAGGCCTGCCGCCTGGAGGGCAAGAAGATAATAGAAGCCGGCTGCGGCAGAGGCGAATTTTTATCAGTACTCAGGGAATTCCCGGTTCAGGCCTTTGGCATTGAACACAGGGAGGATCTGGTGCAGCTGGCAAAAGACGGCGGGCTTACGGTGTGGCGTCAGTTTACAGAGACAGAAGACACGGTACTGGAAAGCCCGGACAAAAAAGCAGGGCCTCCTTACCATGGTTTTTTATCCTTTAACTTTTTAGAGCATCAGCCGAATCCGGACAAAATGCTCCGCTGCATTTGGAACAATCTGACAGAGGATGGGGTGGGCCTGGTAACAGTCCCCAGCCTGGAGTATATATTGGAGCATAACGGATATTATGAACTGATTCGGGATCATCTGGCCTACTATACCTTTGAAACGTTAAGAAGCCTCATGGAACACAATGGTTTCCAGGTTGTGGAAGAAGAAATGGTAAATCGGGATACCCTGTCCGTGATAGTCAGAAAAACGGCCATGCCGGACAATGCTGTCTGGGAACACCCGGAAGAAATTGATATTACAGGGCTTTTAGCCAGCCGTCAGTCTATTGACAGGCAGGTGAATCAGCTGGTGAACCGCCTCCATGAGGAGGGAAAGACCCTGGCCGTCTGGGGAGCCAGCCATCAGGGCTTTACGCTGGCAGCGACTACCGGTCTGGGGAGAAAGGCGCGGTATATTATGGATTCCGCCCCCTTTAAACAGGGCCGGTTTGCCCCTGCGTCCCACATTTTAATTGTGGATCCGGATCACTTTTTAAAAGAACCGGTGGACGCCATCCTGATTGTGGCTCCCGGTTATACGGACGAAATTGCCGGGATTATCCGGGAAAAATATGAAAAAGGTCCAGGCGGGGAAAAAACCAGAATTTTTACTCTTAGAAGCAGTGATATAGAGGAGATTACCTAGATGGAGAGGATTGTCATTACCGGAGCTACCGGATTTATCGGGAGAAATCTGGCGGCCCTTTATTTGGACAGAGGAGCGGCGGTTTACGCCCTGGTACGGCCCGATTCTCCCAACCGGAAGTACCTTCCGGAACATGAAAATCTGATAATCGTGCCCTGCGGCCTTGATAATATTTTAGACTGTGTGGAGCAGATTGGACAGGCTGACGCCTTTTTCCACTTTGCCTGGGGCGGAGTAAACCGGGAAGAGATCGATTCCCCGCAGGTTCAAAAACGCAATATAGACGGTTCGGTTAACTGCATAAACGCAGCCGGGATGTTAAACTGCCGGGTGTTTATGGACGCCGGATCACGGGTGGAGTACGGCATTACAGAGGACGGCATTATGCAGGAGGACATGACCTGTAATCCGGTAAACGAATATGGAAAGGCGAAACTAAAGTTTTATCAGACAGCCCGTTCCCTTTGCCGGGAATATGGAATCCGTTATTATCACCTTCGGTTTTTCAGTGTCTATGGCCCCGGAGACCATCCCTGGTCCATTATTTCTACCTTGACCCGGGAATTGCCAAAAGGAGAAACGGTTTCCTTAAGCGCCTGCAGGCACCGGTGGAACTTTATGTATATTGAAGATGCTGTCCGGGCAGTTTATGCTCTGCACCATTGTGGGGAGGAACCCTTTCCCGGAGAAGAGGGCCGGGAGCAGGACAAAATTCCCGCGCCTGGTGTGGCGGTCAACATTGCCAGTGAAGATACCCGGGTATTAAGGGAATTTGTAGAGGAAATTCACCGGATTGCCGGAGGAAAAGGCGCGCTGGAGTACGGGGCTTTTGTCCAGGCCAAGGAGGGAGCGCTGTCAGTCTGCCCGGATATTTCCAGGCTGAAGGCTCTGACCCATGGAAGGTGGAAAGAGCAGTATTCCTTTGACCGGGGAATAAAAGAAACCATGAGGAAAGAAGAGAAGATTCCCAAATGAAAAAAATCAGCGTATTGATTCCGTGTTATAATGAAGAGGAAAATGTAGGACCAATCAGTCAGGCCGTGGTGTCCACTCTGGAAAAGGATTTGCCGGAATATGATTATGAGCTTATCTTTATTGACAACGATTCCCAGGACAACACCAGGCCTCTTATTAGAGAACTCTGCAGGCAGAACCCCAGGATTAAAGCGATATTTAATGCCAAGAATTTTGGCCAGTTTAATTCCCCTTACTATGGGATGCTGCAGGTTACAGGAGATTGTGTAATTGAGATGGTGGCGGACTTTCAGGATCCGGTGGAGATGATCCCTCAATATGTCCGCGCCTGGGAGGAAGGCTACAAAATTGTTATCGGAATCAAGACCAGCAGCCGGGAAAATCCGGTGATGTACTGGCTTAGAAGTTGTTACTATAAGATGATAAAGAAACTTTCCAATGTAGAACAGATTGAACACTTTACCGGATCCGGACTTTATGACAGGGATTTTATTGAGGTGCTTCGGAACTTAAATGACCCGACTCCCTTCCTTCGGGGAATTGTAGCGGAGCTGGGATATAAGCGGAAGGAAATCTTTTATGAGCAGCCGAAACGTCGGGCCGGGCACACAAAAAATAACTTTTTTACCCTTTTTGACGCCGCCATGCTGAGCATTACCTCTTACACGAAAACCGGACTTAGAATGGCTACCATTTTCGGAAGCGTATGCTCTTTTCTTAGCATTTTGGTAGCCTTTATATACCTGGTTATGAAGCTGATCTGGTGGGACCGTTTTCCGGCTGGAATGGCCCCTGTGCTGATTGGCATGTGCGTGCTGGGATCGATACAAATTTTCTTTATTGGCCTGGTTGGAGAATACATCTTGAGTATTAACCAGAGAGTGATGCACCGCCCGCTGGTAATTGAAGATGAGAGAATTAACTTTGACTCCCATGAAGAAAAGGAAGAAACAGAGAGACAGGAATATGAGATATAATGTAGATGTGGTACGGATTCGGGAAAAATCCATAACGTTAAACGGATGGGCCATTGGAAAAACACCGGAGGAAAAGGCGGAATTTTCCGTAGAGGATGCCTCTAAAAAACCGGTAAAATTTAAATATGTTTCTACCAGACGGGATGATGTAAGCCAGATTTATTTTAAAGAAATTATTGACAGGGATTTTGGCTTTGACATTCAGTTTGAATATGAAAGAGGCCGGGACTATTATCTGGTGATCCGCTGCGGCGGACGGAAGGTCCGGATTAAATATAACGAGGAATTAATTACCCGCCGCTCCAGTGTGGCCTACAAAAGACGTCAGAAAATAAAAGATCTGATGAATATGGAAACCGTACATGTAGCCATGGATTTCTGGAAAGAGAACGGTTTAAAGGCTTTGATTCTCAAATCCCGTCACAAACTGCAGGGAATTGATAATGATTATGATTATGGGGAATGGTATCAGCTTACAAAGCCAGGGGAAGAGGAGCTGGAGGCCCAGAAAAAAGCGGTATTTGACTACCGGCCCAAGCTGTCTGTTGTGATTCCGGCTTATAAGACGCCGGAGCGGTATTTGAAAGAAATGCTCCAGTCAATTAAGGATCAGACATATCAAAACTGGGAGGTCTGCGTGGCAGACGGAAGTCCCAGAGGAGAGAGCTCGGAACGGGTTTTAAAGAAGTTTGCCGAACAGGATAAGCGGTTTAAATATGTGATTTTGGGAGAAAACAAGGGAATTTCCGGCAACACCAATGCGGCTATGGATATGGCTACAGGGGATTTTATCGTTTTGGCGGATCACGACGACACCATTCCTCCCCACGCCTTCTATGAGTGTGTGAATGCCATTAATATGGATCCGGAGTATGACGTGATTTATTCAGATGAAGATAAGCTGGATATGGACGGAAAGGCCCTGTTTGATCCTCATTTTAAACCGGATTTTAACCCGGATCTTCTTACCAGCGTTAACTATATCTGCCATTTGTTTGTAGTTAACCGGGATTTGGTAGACGCAGTAGGAGGATTCCGTCAGGAATTTGACGGAGCTCAGGACTATGACTTTATTTTCCGCTGTACAGAGGCGGCCAGAAAGATTTACCATATTCCCAAGGTACTGTATCACTGGCGATGCCATCAAAACTCTACAGCCAGCAATCCGGAAAGCAAGATGTATGCCTTTGAAGCCGGAGCCAGGGCTATTAAAGCCCACTTTGAGCGCCGTGGAATCGGCGTGGAATCGGTGGAAAAGGGTGTGGATTTTGGTATTTACCATACCCGGTTTACCATAGAGGGAGAGCCCCTGGTTTCTGTTATAATTCCCAATAAGGATCACCATTCCGATCTGGACCTTTGCATCCGTTCTCTTATGGAAAAAGGTACTTATCAGAATCTGGAATTTATTGTTGTGGAAAATAACAGCACAGATAAGGCCACATTTTCCTATTATGAAAAGATTCAAAAGGAGTATGCCAATGTCCGGGTAGTAACCTGGGAAAAGGGTTTTAATTTCTCTGCCATTAATAATTTTGGCGTAAGCCATGCCAGAGGAGAGTACCTGCTGTTTTTAAACAACGATACGGAAATTATTGAAAAGGATGTAATCCGGGAGATGCTTGGATATTGTCAGAGAGAGGATGTAGGGGCTGTAGGAGCAAGGCTTCTGTACCAGGACGATACCATCCAGCATGCAGGCGTGGTAGTAGGCTTCGGCGGAATTGCAGGCCACACCTTTATCGGTCTCCACCGGGCGGAAAACAGCTATTTCCACCGGGCCATGTGCGCCCAGGACTACAGCGCCGTTACGGCGGCCTGTATTATGACCAAAAAGACGTTGTTTGATCAGGTGGGAGGCTTTACCGAAGAGCTGGCTGTAGCCTTTAATGATATTGATTTTTGTATGAAAATCCGTTCTTTAGGAAAATTAGTGGTTTACAATCCCTATGCATTGCTGTATCATTATGAATCGAAGTCCAGAGGGTTGGAGGATACGCCGGAAAAGGTGGCCCGGTTTAACCGGGAGATAGCTATTTTTGCAAAACGGTGGCCGGATATTTTAAAAAACGGGGATCCTTATTACAATCCTAACCTGACTCTCCGCAAGTCCAATTTTGCGCTGAGGGATTTAAAAAAGGAAAAAATCGGGGAACCCTACAAACTGGAGCTGGACGTAGAAAAGACTGCCCCGTAGCAGGCGGCAGCCGGGAAAGAGGGGCTTTTTTTGGAGCAGAAAGTAACAATTATTATTCCCAATTACAATGGCCGTGTCTTTTTGGAGCCTTGCATGAAGGCTTTGAATAACCAAAGATTCAAAAGATTTTCCATATTGGTAGTGGACAATGGGTCTACAGACGGAAGCCGGGAGTGGCTTAAGGAGCATCAGATTCCTGCGGTTTTCCTCCCGGAAAACACAGGCTTTTCCGGTGCGGTCAACACAGGGATCCGTCAGGCAGAGACTCCTTATGTCATCCTTCTAAATAACGATACCCAGGCGGATCCGGATTATGTGGGAGAACTGGTAAGGGCTATAGAGCGGTCTCCTAAGATTTTCTCTGTCAGCAGCCGGATGATTCAGATGAACCGGCCGGATTTAATGGATGATGCCGGAGATATGTACAGCGTCCTGGGATGGGCATACCAGCGGGGCGTGGGGCAGCCTGCGGCGCGGTACAATAAGCCCTGCCGGGTATTTGCGGCCTGTGCCGGGGCAGCCATTTACCGCCGCCAGGTTTTTGAAGAGATCGGCTATTTTGACGAGGCCTATTTTGCATATCTGGAGGATATTGATGTGGGATACCGGGCCAGGATTCATGGATATGACAATATCTACTGGCCTGCCGCAAAGGTTTTCCATGTGGGAAGCGGCACCAGCGGATCCAAGTATAATTCCTTTAAGGTCAGGCTGGCGGCAAGGAATAATGTTTACTTAAACTATAAAAATATGCCGGGAATTCAGCTGCTTTTAAACCTTTTTCCCATTACCGCAGGGATATGCCTGAAATACTGGTTTTTTAAAAAACGGGGATTTGAAAAGGATTATGTGGACGGGCTGAAGGAAGGCTTGAGGACTGCGGGAAAATGTAAAAAGGTTCCCTTTGACCGAAAACGTCTGGGCAGGTATGCGGCCATAGAGTGGGAGCTGATTGCCGGAACCTTTTTATATGTATACGAATTTTCCAGGCGGAAACTAAGGTGAATTTGCCATGATAAAAGATAACCAGAAGCGGTTAAACCGATTTCATGTGGTATTAGATGCCCTGGTGACAGCGGCCGCCTATATACTGGCATGGTATTTGATGCTGGAGGCTAAGATTTTCCCCATAGAGGGGCAGGTTTTGGCTCCTCAGTATTATTTCCTGGTATTGATTTTTATTATACCGGGTTATCTCATTTTATACGGGGTTTTCCACCTGTATACTCCCAAACGGGTGCAGGGGAGGAGAGTTGAGTTTGCCAACATCTGTAAGGCCAATACCATAGGCCTGCTGGTGTTTACTATGGTACTCTTTGCTATCCGTAATAAAAGCCCGTTTTTAAATGAATTTGCCACCAGAGTAATTCTGGGATTCTTTGTTCTGAATATTTTTCTGGAAACCGCAGAGCGGAATGCCATAAGGATGGTTCTTCGCTCCCTGCGATCAAAAGGATATAATCAAAAGCACATCCTGCTTCTGGGTTATAGCCGGGCGGCGGAAGGGTTTATTGACAGAGTGATTTCCAACCCTGAGTGGGGATACCGCATTCGGGGAATTCTGGATGACGGACACAGTCTGGGAACAGAGTACCGCCGGATTCCGGTGGTGGGCAGGATTGAGCAGCTTCCAGACTTTCTGGAAACCAATACATTGGATGAAATTGCCATTACCTTAAGTATCAAGGAGTACGGAAATCTGGAGCAGATTGTGGCAGCCTGTGAAAAATCAGGGGTTCACACCAAGTTTATTCCGGATTATAATAACATTATTCCCACCAGGCCTTACACCGAGGATCTTCAGGGGCTTCCGGTGATTCACATCCGCCATGTGCCCTTAACCAGCCTGCTTAATGCCACAGCCAAAAGGTGTGTGGACATTTTAGGCGGTCTTGCAGGGCTGATTCTGTTTTCACCAGTAATGCTGGTGACGGCGATCCTGATTAAGATTACTTCTCCGGGGCCGGTTTTTTACAGCCAGGAGCGGGTAGGCCTTCACAACCGAAACTTTAAGATGTACAAATTTCGTTCCATGGAGGTGCAGAAGCCTTCTGACGAAAAGGTAAAATGGACCACTCCCCACGATCCCAGGGTTACCCCGGTGGGGAAATTTATTCGAAAGACCAGTATCGATGAGACGCCCCAGTTCTTTAATATTCTCATTGGGGATATGAGTTTAGTAGGGCCCCGCCCGGAACGCCCGTTTTTTGTGGAGCGTTTTAAGGAGGAAATCCCCCGCTATATGATTAAGCATCAGGTTCGCCCGGGCCTTACGGGCTGGGCTCAGGTTAACGGATATCGGGGTGATACCTCAATTACTAAGAGAATTGAGCATGATCTCTATTACATTGAGAACTGGAGCCTTGGATTTGATTTTAAGATAATGTTTCTCACGATTTTTAAAGGCTTTATTAATAAAAATGCGTATTAATTTTACGCGGTACGAGGTTAAAATGCATGAGTTATTTTGATGATGAGTTAGAAAGAGGACGGGGAGAAAGGGCAGGTTCCAACCTGCCTCCCCGCCGTCCTGTCTCCGGTCAGAATCAGGCAGGAACAGGACGCCCTGCCGGTGCAGCGCCCCGCCGCCCGGCTGACGGCCGAAACCCGGCGGGAGCTATGGGCCGAAATCCGGCTAATACGCCGGGGCAAAACGGAGCAGCAGGTCAGAGGCGGATTTCGGGAAACCGTCCCCAGCCCACAGGAGCGGGCCGCAGTCAGACGCAGCCGGGAGGCCGTCCCACGACTTCGAGGGCAGGAACGGGCCCTATGACGCCGGGAAGTCAGGCGCCGGGAACCGGAAAACGCCCGGTGGCGCCGGGCAGCCAGATATCGGGGACCAGCCGTCAGATACCGTCTGGAGGTCAGGGCTTAAGAAGCGGCAGCAGACCGGCGGCAGGACAAACTCAGGGAACAGGACAGCGCCCAAGATTCAGCGGAGATCCGTCTGTTATGAGGGATTCCCAGCGTATATCGGGCTCCGGCCGGGTATCTGCTGCCGGAGGATCTTCCCGGGGCGGGATTGGACAGAGGGATGCTGCCGGAACCCGGATTACCGCTACCAACCAGTCTGCCCAGAAAGCAAAAATGTCTGCCAAAAGCCGCAGGGTGCGCCGTCTGATTATCTTGGCGGTGGCAGAGTGCATTACCCTGGCGTTTATCTTTACTTATGCTTTCTTTGCCCGAAAATGGAGCTTAATTGTCCAATCGTCAGACTGGAACGAAAAAGACGTTACCAATCCGGTATTTTCCGTAGATATGCCGGAGTATATGAAGGGACACTGGACCTTTGCCGTGTTCGGTGTGGACAGCCGGGATAAAAATGTCTTAAAAGGGACAAACTCAGATGTTATTATGATCTGTGACGTAAATCAGGATACCGGAGAGATTAAGCTGGTTTCTGTATTCCGGGACTCTTATCTGAATATTGATGACAAAGGGACTTACAACAAAATTAACCAGGCCTATTTTGTAGGCGGTCCTACTCAGGCGGTAAAGGCTCTCAACAAAAATCTGGATTTGAATATTACAGATTATGTAACCTTTAACTGGAATGCGGTAGCGGATGGAATCAATGCTCTGGGCGGTATTGATATGAATATCAGCAAGGCAGAGTTCTACTTCATCAATTCTTTTATTACAGAGACTGTGAAGGGAACCGGCATCGGCTCCACCCAGTTAACTCATGCAGGGGATAATCATCTGGACGGCGTTCAGGCAGTGGCTTACGGCCGTCTCCGTTTGATGGATACGGACTTCGCCCGTACAGAGCGCCAGAGAAAGGTTATTAAGGCGGCCTTTGGGAAGGCCATAAAGGCAGACTGGCAGACTTTAAATAGTATGGTAGGAGCAGTGCTGCCCCAGGTATCCACCTGTATTGATGTCAATGACATATTTGGTATGCTGAGAAATGTAACTAAATACCATATCGGGGATACTATGGGCTTTCCTGCTGCAAGAGGGGATGCCAATATTCCCAAAAAAGGCGCCTGCGTAATTCCCCAGACTCTGGAGAGTAATGTAATTGCCCTTCACCAGTTCCTTTTTGGCGAGGAAAATTATACTCCCAGCAGCACGGTGAAGGAAATCAGCGCCAAGATTGCCAGCGATACCGGTATGTATAAGGAAGGAATCGCTGTGAATCATGTATCCACAGATAATGGGGTGATTCCCAGCAGCAAGGCTACTACCGGAAGCCGTGAGGACGGGGAGGAAAGAGAAAGCAGCCGCCGGGAGACTTACGAGACAGATGAGGAAGGAAACCTTTATGATGAAGAAGGAAACCTGGTGGATGAGGAGGGCCGTTTGATTGATGAATACGGGTTCCTGATTGACGAGCATGGAAGGCGGATAGACGAGGAAGGAAACCTGCTGAACACACCCAGGGAGACAGATGTGTTCGGCAATGAGGTTATTGATGGGGAGACCATTGGAGGAGGGAACCGGCCCGGCAATAATAACCGGCCGGCAGCTACCGTTTCTCCGGTAGAGCCCACACGGCCCAGCCGTCCGTCCAATCCGGGTGATACAACATCTCCCACATCCCCCACAAGCCCGACTACATCCTCGCCGGGAGGCATTCAGATTCGCCCCGGGGGCCCGGGAAGCATTGAACCTACAGAAGGCACAGGCCCGGGAACCGGATTAGAGCCGGGGGGAAGCAATGAGAATAACCCCGGGGGCCCGGGAATTATTGACAATTCAGGCAATGGCCCTTCGTCCGGAGGAAACTCAGGCCCGGGAGGCAGCCAGACGCCCGGAGGCGGGCCCGGTCCGGGAGGAAGCACCTCCCCGGCAGAGCCGGGACCTTCCGGAGGTCCGTCAAGTATTACGCCGGTTCCTACAGAAAACTATGATAACGTTGGACCAGGAATGTAATTCGGATTTTTGCAAGGCTTTTGAATGAAAAGGATAAGGCTGCCGCCAATAGGCTTGATATAAGCTTTTGGCGGCAGCTTTTCTTAATCCCGGCATCATTTTATAAATACGTTATGAATTCATCACAATTTTGTCACAAATACATGATAAACTCTGTAATATCAAAAGAAAAGCAGAGGAAGGAGATTATCATAATGAATGATCAAAACGAAAGAGTCAATACAGATGGTATGAATCCGGATTCCAATAACATAGAAAATGCCAATGGAGAAGAATCCGTTAATTTTGTCTTGAAGGAGAGCAATGGCCAGAGCCGGCAGGAGCAAAACGGACAGTTTGCCAATCAGTCCGATTCCGGCAGGCCGCCTTATCAGGGACCTTACCGGGCCAATGAGAGCCACTACTATAATGGAGGCCGGTTCCAGCAGGATGCTTACCAGAACGGCCCGGCTGGACAGAACTATTACCAGAATCCTTATCAGAGTGGCGGCCCGGGGCCGGGAACCAATTCACATCAGCCTAAAAAAGGAGGACTTGCAAAGAAGGCCGCGATGGTTACTGCGGCTGCCCTGCTGTTTGGCACGGTTTCCGGAGGAACGATGGCAGGCATTAATGCTTTGTCAAACAGCTTCCTTACAGGAAATTCTTCGGAAACTGCTGCGCCTTCCCTGGAGGTGGCGCCTCAGACCGCAGCTTCCACGGAAGGAGCCCAGCCCGCTCAGACTGCAGAAAATTCCGGCGCAGTGGTAATGGATGTGTCCAGGATTGTGGAAGAGGTTATGCCTTCTATGGTATCCATTGACAATACAGTCCTTTACACCACCCAGAACTGGTTTTACGGAAGTCAGACATACGAGATGCCCAGCAGCGGCAGCGGTATTATCGTAGGGAAAAATGATACGGAGCTTCTTATCGTTACCAACAATCATGTCATCCAGGACTCCAAAGAAATCAAGGCCACATTTATTGACGGAACTTCCGTGGATGCGGCTGTAAAGGGAACGGATTCCCAGGTAGATCTGGCTGTGATTGCAGTTTCCCTGGATCAGATACCGGATGATACCAAGAGCAAAATTAAACCGGCAGTGCTGGGAGATTCCAGTCAGCTTAAGATGGGCCAGGGAGTGATTGCCATCGGAAATGCCCTGGGTTATGGCCAAACCACTACGGTGGGCTATATCAGCGCGGTGGACAGAAAGATTCAGGTAGACGAGAGCGGCACAGTCAAAAATGTAATTCAGACGGATGCAGCCATTAACCCCGGCAACAGCGGCGGCGCTCTGGTCAATATGAAGGGCGAAGTGATTGGAATTAATGAAGCCAAAACTTCTGCCACCTCTGTGGAAGGCGTAGGGTACGCGATTCCGGTTTCAGAGGTTCAGGACATCATTCAGGGACTGATGAACCAGAAAACCCGTATTGCTGTGGAGGAAGACAAACAGGGGTATTTAGGGATCCAGGGCACGGACGTAGACGAGAGGGATGCCACTCTTTACGGAATGCCTAAGGGAGCGTTTGTCTATAAGCTTGTGGAGGACGGCGCAGCCAGCCAGTCTGATCTTCAGGAAAAAGACATTATCGTCAAAATTGACAATCAGCCCATCCGCACTATGGAAGAGCTGAAAGAAATGCTGACCTATTATGAGAGCGGATCCACGGTAACCATGACCGTTATGCGTCTGGAAAATGGCCAGTATGTGGAGAAGCAGGTGGAGATTGTTTTGGGAAGCAAGCCGGAAGAAGAGCCGGTAAATGAGAGCGGGATTGCTCCCCGGAATCGGAGCGGGTTCTGGAACTAAAATCCGAAACAGATAAAATTACTATTAAATTCATTCCCCATCACTTGTACCAAATCCGGAAATACAGTATAATATGAACACTTGGCGAGGTATTTTCGAGTCTAGTGAGAATAAATGCCCAGCCGCTTAGCGAGGTCTTCCACGAGCTTAGCGGCTGTGGTATAATAGACAAGAATGAAACAGCCGCAAAATGAAACTATGGGTAACTCTTTCATTTTGCGGCTGTTTCAGGAAAGAGGGGAACGAATTTGGACGACAAAGAAAAAGAACTTTTAGAAACGAATTCCGATAAAACAGCGTCTCCGGAAGATGGCGGACAGGGGAAAGAGGACCATTACGAGAAAGTCTGCTATATGTGCCGCCGCCCGGAGAGCAAGGCCGGACCTATGGTTACCATGCCGGGGAATTTGTGCCTGTGCAGCGACTGTATGCAGAAAGCTTTTGATTCTATCAGCAAAAGCGGCATGGATTTTTCAAAGATCCAGAATATGCCTTACATGAATCTGAACCTGAACGACTTAATTCAGATTAGGCCGGAGGATATGGAGATCCCGAAGAAGCAGAAAATCAAAAAAAAGACCGGCGAGACCAAAAAGCTTTCCATGAAGGATATCCCGGCGCCTCACCAGATAAAAGCCCAGCTGGATCAGTATGTGATCGGCCAGGATCAGGCAAAAAAAGTAATGTCTGTGGCAGTCTATAACCACTATAAGCGGGCGCTGGTAGACTGGCGCCAGGAAGCAAAAGAAGACGGGGTGACGGTTGAGAAATCTAATATTCTGATGATCGGCCCTACCGGAAGCGGAAAGACTTACCTGGTAAAGACCCTGGCCAGGCTTTTAGATGTGCCCCTGGCCATTGCCGATGCCACCTCTCTGACGGAGGCCGGATATATTGGCGATGATATTGAAAGCGTAGTTTCCAAGCTTTTGGCAGCAGCGGACAATGACGTGGAGCGGGCTGAGAGAGGCATTATTTTTATTGATGAAATTGATAAAATTGCCAAGAAAAAGGAGACCAATACCAGAGACGTCAGCGGCGAATCAGTACAGCAGGAGCTGTTAAAGCTTTTAGAGGGAAGCGTGGTGGAGGTGCCGGTAGGTTCCAACCAGAAAAATGCCATGACGCCGACAGCCACGGTAAATACGGATAACATCTTGTTTATCTGCGGCGGCGCATTTCCCGATTTGGAAAAAATTATCAAGGAGCGTTTAAGTAAAAAAAGCTCTATAGGCTTTAACAGCGCTTTAAAAGATGAATTTGATAATGAGGCGGATATCTTAAAGCATGTAACCAATGAGGACTTGCGGGCATTTGGCATGATCCCGGAGTTTTTAGGACGTCTGCCAGTAATTGTAACCTTAAAAAGCCTTACGGAAGATATGCTGATCCGCATCCTGAAGGAGCCGAAAAACGCCATATTAAAGCAGTATGAGAAGCTTCTTGCCATGGATGAGGTAAAGCTTGTCTTTGAGGAAGAGGCCCTGTCCTGGATAGCCGGGGAAGCTATTAAGAGAAAGACAGGGGCCCGCGCCCTTCGGGCAATTTTAGAAGAATTCATGCTGGATATTATGTATGAGATCCCCAAAGATCCCAATATTGGCTCTGTGGTAATTACACGGCCTTATCTGGAAAAGAGCGGAGGCCCGCTGGTACAGATGAGAGGATAAAAAGAAGAATGCCGTTTTAAAACATGGTTATTCCCGCAGCTGAAGAAAGGTATTGTAAAGGTTTAAGGTGCCGTATCCCCATTCCTGGTTGGGATAGGAAAAGGCCCGGCTGCGGGTGGCTCCCCGGATCAGATAGGCCCGGATGGCCGCTTCGCTCATTCCAGGGTCATTACCTTCTACAATGCCCCAGGATAAAAGATTTGCAATGGCTCCGGCTGTCAGGGCGGCCGCTGCGGAAGTGCCGGTTTTACGTACCATGGGAACGGCTGGAGCGTCTTCCCCATTTAAAACAGCAGTCCGGTAGGCGGCCTCAGGGATGACTCCGGGACCGTAGACCTCCACGCCGGGAGCTGCGATATCCGGTTTAATCTGGTTGTCTATGGTATAGCCTCTTCCGGAGTGGATGTAAATATTTCCGCCGCTGTGATTGTAGGCGGCTATGGTAATGGGAAGGGGAGTATCTCCGGGGGACGTAATGGTAGTGAAAGGGTTGGGCCTTAAAAAAACCGTGTTGGGGGAGATGAAGCTTTCTGCAGGAAGCCACATATGATAGTCCCCGTCCAGCAAAAGGCTGCTGTACACCCGGATTCTCCAAATCCCTGGAGAAGGATCTGAAAACCGCATAAACACAAGCTGTTTTCCGGATCCCAGCTCCTGAGGACGGTAGTTGACATTGATAACCGTAGGTTCCAGGAGGAAAGAGATGGTGGCATTGCTGCTTAAAGTCAGGGGGATTCGATTAATGATTTCCCCGCTGGGGGAGACAAAGCCAACCGTATAGGTTTCCAGGGTAGATGCCCAAAGCTCCACTACAAATCCATTTTCCTCCTCCCCCACCCGGATCTCCACCTCGTCCGGGATGGAGGCGTCGGAAACGGTTCCTATATAGTGATGGGAGAGGCCGCTTTCGTTGCCTGCGGCGATAACGGTACAAGCGCCTATGGACCGGCTTATGCTGGAAAATGACAGGCTTAAGGGGGAGGTTCCGCCGTGGCTTCCGAAATTGGTGCCAAGGCCGATACAGACAACCATGGGCATGTGGTGAATCCGCGCAATTTCCGCCAGATACCGGATTCCCGTAATAATATCATTTTCCTGATAAGCATTTGCACCTTCGGTGATGCAGAAAAATTCCCGCAGATAGTTTTTGGCGGGTTTTAATTTTACTACAGCCAGAGATGCTTCCGGCGCGGCTCCGATAAAGTCCAGGGAAGGAAGAGGAGTTCCCGCCGCTATGCCGGCCAGAAAGGTTCCGTGTCCCAGGGTATCCTGAGAAGGAACGAGAGAAAGAGGATCCGGGGAGGATAAGGCATCATTAATTTGTTCTTCGCTGAAATGTGCGCCATATTGCAGAAAACTGAAAGACTCCGAATCCGGGCTGCCGGTATCAGCCATTTCACCGGTTTCATCAAAGCGTCTGGGAAGCGTCTGATCCCAAATTCCTAAAATACGGGTACTCCCGTCTTTTTTTCGAAATACCGGGCTCCGGTAATCAATTCCTGTATCGATAAAGCCTAACAGAGTTCCGCGTCCCCTCTGGCCCAAAGAAGGCTGGTTAAACACCTGGAAAATGCCGGAGGATTCCAGAGCAGAGGTGTCTAAAAGAGTAAACAGTTTGGGAATTGAATAATAAGGATATTTTTCGAGGGAAATGGGAAGAGTATTTTCAGAGGGAAAATAAACAATGGAATAGCCCGGAAATGCATCATCCGTGCAGACGGGCGCTACATCCGGCATTGCGGAAAGCCAGCCTTCGCATCCGTGGCGGCAAATAAAATCCGTATAGTTTTCAGAGGCAATATCAACGGCACAGGCAGCCATAGGCTCCTCCAGTAGCTTTTTATATAATATATGAGCCGGTGTGGGAGAAAATTCGGACGGGGTGAAAAACCACTGGACGGCAGGAGATAAACATAGTAAAATAATAACAGGCAGATGCGGGAAAAAGAAAGGATGGTGGAATCAGTGGCTTGGATAGGGCTGATTGGGGTATTGGCTTTGATTGACTTATGCCTGAAGGAGCTGATAGAAGAACAGGCAGACGAAGAATTTCCCAGGGAGCTTAAGGGAACCGGAGGAAAAATTATTCTTCACAAAAGCTACAACCGGGGATTTCCTTTTGGATTTTTAAAGGAAAAGCCGGAGCTGGTCAGAATGATTCCGGTGGCGGCGGCTTCCTCTGTATTCGGCGCCCTGGCCTACCTGATGGGGAAAAGAGGCCATTTTGCAGAAAAACTGGCATTTTCTCTTACATTGGGCGGGGCGGTCAGCAACATTGTTGATCGGTATAAGAGAAACCATGTGGTAGATTACTTCAGCTTTAACATAAAAGGGCTGAAAAAGATTATATTTAACCTGGGAGACTTATTTATCTTTGCAGGTATGATCATCACTATGCTGGCGGAAGCTTCCCGGTTTTTAAGAGAGGCTGGAAAAAGGGCGGGAACCCGGCGGTAAAGAACAGGATAAAAAAAGATGCGGCAAAATGAAAGAAAGCAGTTGTCTGCTCTCGCAGTTTTCATTTTGCCGCATCTTTTTTTGCGTAACGGCTTAGCCGGGTAAAAAGATGACTGCCTGAAGGGCCGCTTTTTGCCGCAGAGAAAGGCCCGGCATATTGACAGAATGGTGGAAGTATTGTAAAATCAGTACCAAAACAAAGAATGAAGGAGTGATCTTTTTTGGACCCGTCGTCTGACGTCGTGATACAAGGTATCATAGTTGTAATTCTGTTAATTTTATCTGGATTTTTCTCATCTGCGGAGACAGCACTGACCACAGTGAATAAGATTCGGATGCGTACCCTTGCGGAAGCAGGTTCAAAGCCTGCCATGTATGTAAACAAGGTGGTGGAGGACCAGGGCAAAATGCTTTCTGCAATCCTCATCGGCAATAATATTGTCAATCTGTACGCATCCTCTATGGTGACTACGCTGGTAACCAGCCTTTGGGGCAGCAAGGTCGTAGGAATCGCTACTGGTGTGCTGACTTTACTGATTCTGATTTTTGGTGAGATTACACCAAAAACCATGGCAACTTTATCTGCTGATTCCCTTGCATTAAAAAATGGCCGGATTATTTATTATTTGATGACAGGTATGACTCCGGTAATTTTTATTATAAATAAAATGTCTTACGGGGTACTGCGTCTTATGGGAATTGACCCCAGCAAAAAGCAGGACTCCATCACAGAGGATGAGCTGCGTACCATTGTGGAGGTAAGCCACGAGGAAGGCGTAATCGAAACAGAAGAAAAGAAGATGATTACCAATGTGTTTGATTTTGGAGACTCTTTGGCAAAAGACATTATGGTGCCCCGAATCAACATGTCATTTACCGAAGTGGATGCTACTTATGATCAGCTGATTGAAATTTTCAGGGAAGACCGGTTTACCCGTATCCCGGTTTATGAGGAGACTACGGATAATGTTATCGGCATCATCAATATGAAGGATCTTCTGCTGCTTTCAGACGAGGAAAAAGCGCGCTTTTCCATAAGGGATTACCTGCGGCAGCCCCTTTATACTTATGAGTTTAAAAAGGTTGCGGAGCTGATGGTGGAGATGAGAAAAACCTCCAACAATATCGTAATTGTTTTAGACGAGTACGGAGCAACGGCAGGACTTATTACCCTGGAAGATATGCTGGAGGAAATCGTAGGAGAGATTCGGGATGAATACGATGAGGACGAGGAGGACAGTCTGACAGAAATCAGCCCTACAGAATACATGGTAGAAGGCTCTATGAAGCTGGATGATTTAAACGATCAGCTTAACCTGGAGCTGGAGTCGGAGGACTATGACTCCATCGGGGGTCTGGTTATCGGACTTTTGGATCACCTGCCGGAGGAGGGGGAAAAAGTAGAGCACGAAGGCCTCCGCCTGGTGGTAGAAAAGATGGATAAAAACAGGATCGAAAAGATCCATATTTACCGGCTGGAGCCGCCGGTAACAGAAGAAGAAAAATAAGATTGGCACACAGAAAGGGTCTGTTGCCCGGCAGAAGCGCCGGACACAGGCCCTTTTTCAGCGTACAGACACATTAACTTGCCATTCCCCCAATGGTTCCTGCTATTCCACAGATTCCCAGGACGGTAAGGATCTGTCTGGTGTCTGCAATAATTCCTTTGTCCAGGACCACCGACATGGCAAAGAGAACCAGAAAATAGGCAAGGCCTGCTAAAAATCCCCAGAAAAAACGCCGTTGTCCCTTGGTTTTTCCTGCCAGAAGACCGCCGAAAAAGCAGGCTGCACCATAAATAATATTGACGGCAGCGGCTACCTGAGCGGACTTTAGATGCAGCTTGTACAGGGCAAAGGACAGAATCAGGAGCAGGATTCCGGTGATAATGTAGGAGAACAGTAAGGAACGGAGAATAGCCTTTACGGTTCCGTTTGACATAAAATACCTCATTTCTGTGTGAGAATTATTTGATTCAATATATTCAGGGAAAGTACAAGATATGTTACTTTTCACGGGGAGAGGCTTTCTCTTGCCCGGAAAAAGCCTTGCACAGCCAGCCCACATATGATATAATCGCAAAGAAATTATGTATTTTTTTAAAATATTTCAGATAGGAGGATTTCAGGATGAAGCACGTAAAAACTTTAAATGCCAACACCTTAAAGGAGTCCATGAAAAAGGGCGGATGCGGCGAATGTCAGACTTCCTGCCAGTCCGCTTGCAAGACCTCTTGTACAGTAGGAAATCAGGCTTGCGAGAACAGCAGCCGTTAGTGCTTTACAAAAGTGGCCGGGCGTCTGTTGGTATGGCGAGACCGGGCCAGGTGAGGAAGAGGCAGACAAGAAACCCCTACGGTCTTCCCGGATTGTAGGGGGTATTTTCGTGTCTGCCTGGTTCTGTCTGCCGGATGGGAAGATCTGGAAGAATGATGCAGGCAGAAGGTTTAGATAAGGAGAATATTCAGTGATTCATCAATATATCAATAATGGTTACCATATTGTTATGGACGTCAACAGCGGCTCTGTCCATTCCGGGGATCCGGCTTTTTATGATGCGGTGAAGGTGCTGGCGGAGGAAGCGAAGATTCCTGATATGGAAAAGCCCAAGGCGCTTCCTCAGGAAGCAGTGAACCTGGTAAAGGAGCGGTTGTCCGGCATGTATCCGGCGGCGGAGATAGGAGAGGTTCTGGAGGATATCCAGGAGCTTATTAATATGGAGCAGCTTTTTACTGAGGATATCTATAAAGAATATGTGGCTGATTTTAAGAAGCGCAAAACGGTGGTAAAGGCTTTGTGCCTGCACATTGCCCATGACTGCAACCTGGCTTGCCGGTATTGCTTTGCGGAAGAAGGAGAGTATCATGGCCGCCGGGCGTTAATGAGCTTCGAGGTAGGCAAAAAAGCTCTGGATTTCCTCATTGCGAATTCCGGAAACCGGGAGCACTTAGAGGTGGACTTCTTTGGCGGCGAACCGCTGATGAACTGGGATATGGTAAAACGACTGGTAGAGTATGGCCGCTCCCGGGAGGAAACCTGCCATAAGAAATTCCGTTTTACCCTGACCACCAACGGAGTTCTGCTAAATGACGAGATTATGGAGTTCTGCAACAAAGAGATGAGCAACGTAGTCTTAAGCCTGGACGGCCGCAGGGAAGTGAATGACCGTATGCGCCCCTTCCGAAACGGCAAGGGAAGCTATGAGCTGATTGTTCCCAAATTCCAGGAGTTTGCAAAGCGCCGGGGAGACAAAGATTACTTTGTCCGGGGCACCTTTACCAACAAGAATCTGGATTTTGGGGAGGATGTGCTTCACTATGCGGATCTGGGATTTGAAAAGATGTCCATGGAACCGGTGGTGGCCGAGCCCACAGAAGATTATGCCATCCGGGAGGAGGATCTTCCTGAGATTTTAAAGGAGTATGACAGGCTGGCCGCAGAATATGTAAAGCGCCACAAAGAAGGAAGAGGCTTTACCTTTTTCCACTTTATGGTGGATTTGAAACAGGGGCCTTGTGTTGCAAAGCGTCTGTCCGGGTGCGGTTCGGGCACCGAATATTTGGCCGTTACCCCCTGGGGCGACCTTTATCCATGTCACCAATTTGTCGGGAAGGAAGAGTTCCTTCTGGGCAATGTAGATACAGGTGTAACCAATACAGCAATCCGCGATGAGTTTAAACTCTGCAATGTGTACGCCAAGGAAAAGTGCAGGGACTGTTTTGCAAGATTTTACTGCAGCGGGGGATGCGCGGCAAATTCTTACAACTTCCACGGCTCCATTACCGATGCCTATGATATCGGGTGCCAGATGCAGAAGAAGCGAATCGAATGTGCCGTTATGATTAAGGCGGCGCTGGAGGATTGACAAGGAAAAGGAGATAATAAACCATGAACAACAGCAAAACAAAAGGTCTGCTGGGCCTGATCTTAGCCATTGCAGCAGTTGTGGTATTTGGTTTTATGGGATATCAGACCATGAACGATATCAAACTGGGGCTGGATCTGGCCGGAGGTGTGAGCATTACCTATCAGACCGTCAAAGAGGATCCTACCTCAGAGGAAATGTCGGATACCATCTACAAGCTTCAGCAGCGTGTACAAAACTACAGCAACGAGGCAGAAGTTTACCAGGAAGGCGGAAACCGGATTAATATTGATATTCCCGGCGTATCAGATGCCAACGCAATTTTGGAAGAGCTTGGCAAGCCGGGGTCCCTGATTTTCTGCGATGAGACTGGTAAGACGGTTTTAGACGGAACAAAGGTTACTTCCGCCAAGGCGGGTATGTATAAAGACGAAACGACCGGTCTTGACAAATTTATAGTTTCTCTCACCTTTAATGATGAGGGAGCCCAGGCCTTTGCAGAAGCAACCAAGGCCAATATCGGCAAACAAATTTTCATTATCTATGACAATGCCGTGGTTTCCAGCCCTGTGGTACAGACCGAGATCACCCAGGGGTCCTGTGAAATTACTGGCTTGGGATCCTTTGAAGTGGCGGAGAATCTGGCTTCCACCATCCGCATTGGTTCTCTTTCCCTGGAGCTGGAGGAGCTGCGTTCCAATGTGGTTGGAGCAAAGCTGGGGGAGACCGCGATTTCCACCAGCTTAAAGGCCGGCGCTGTAGGATTTGCTATTGTGGCCGTGTTTATGGTTGGGGTGTACCTGATTCCTGGCGTGGCTGCTGTTATCGCCTTGTGTCTGTATGTAGGCCTGATTTTGATTCTGCTGTCTGCATTTGAGATTACTCTCACATTGCCTGGCGTGGCCGGTATTATTCTTTCCATCGGTATGGCGGTGGATGCCAACGTGATTATCTTTACCCGTATTAAAGAGGAAATTGCAGTTGGAAAGACTGTAAAATCTGCCATCAAGACTGGCTTTCAGAAGGCTTTATCCGCCATTGTGGACGGCAATATTACCACGCTGATCGCAGCCCTGGTGCTGTTCTGGAGAGGTTCCGGCACTGTGAGAGGCTTTGCTTCCACCCTTGCCCTTGGCATTATACTTTCCATGTTTACAGCCCTGTTTGTAACCCGTTTTGTTCTCCGCGCCCTGTACTATTTAGGCTTTGACAATGCCAAAATGTACGGAACCAAGAAAGAACGGACGCCTATTAACTTCCTTGGCAAGAGAAATATCTGCTTTATCATTTCTCTGGCTGTGATTGCCACAGGATTCGTGGGAATGGGAATGAACAAAGCCAGCATCGGCGATATGTTTAACTACAGCCTGGATTTTAAGGGAGGTACTTCCACTAATGTTACCTTTAATGAGGACCTGACTCTGGAGCAGATTTCCACGGATGTGGTTCCAGTAGTAGAGAGCATTACAGGGGATGCAGGCACTCAGACCCAGAAGGTGGCAGGCACCAACGAGGTGATTATCAAGACCAGGGCTCTGTCTGTAGACGAGCGCCAGGCATTAAACGATGCTTTGGCTGAAAAGTTTGCCGTAGAAAGAGAGAAGATTACTGCAGAAAGTATTTCCGGAGCAGTCAGCGATGAGATGAAGAAGGATGCAGTTGTGGCAACGATTATCGCAACTATCTGTATGCTGATCTATATCTGGTTCCGGTTTAAAAATATTCGTTTTGCCGCCAGCGCCGTACTGGCCCTGGTTCATGATGTGCTGGTAGTGATAACCTGCTATGCATTGGCAAAGTGGTCTGTAGGTTCCACCTTTATAGCCTGTATCCTGACCATTGTAGGTTACTCCATTAATGCTACTATCGTTATATTTGACCGTATCCGTGAGAACATGGCGGATCAGGGAAAACAGTCCTTAACAGAGCTGGTAAACAACAGTATTACTCAGACCTTTACGCGAAGCATTAACACATCCCTGACTACCTTTATCATGGTATTTGTCTTGTATTTGATGGGTGTGTCTTCCATCCGCGAGTTTGCACTGCCTCTGATGGTGGGGATTGTCTGCGGCACTTATTCTTCCGTATGCATTACCGGAGCTCTGTGGTATGTAATGACTACAGGCAAGCAGAAGAAAGACCAGGAAGCAGCAGCTCTCGCAGCTGCAGAGAAAAAAGCAGCGAAGGAAGCAAAACGCTCTGGAAAGAAAGAGAATTAGTGGATGAAATATCGTTTGATTACAACAGAAGGACGGGCAAAGCGGGCAGCCGTGGAGACCGTCCACGGCATAATACAAACCCCGGTGTTTATGAATGTGGGCACTGTGGGGGCCATTAAAGGCGCTGTGTCAACTAATGATTTAAAGGATATAGGAACCCAGGTGGAGTTGTCCAACACCTACCACCTTCATGTCCGGACCGGTGATAAGCTGATCAAGGAGCTGGGAGGCCTTCACAGGTTTATGAATTGGGACAGGCCGATTTTAACTGACTCCGGCGGGTTTCAGGTATTTTCCTTAACAAATTTAAGAAAGATTAAGGAAGAAGGAGTTTACTTTCATTCCCACATTGACGGCCGTAAAATTTTTATGGGCCCGGAGGAAAGTATGCAGATCCAGTCCAACCTGGGTTCTACTATCGCTATGGCATTTGACGAATGTCCTCCCAGCCGGGCAGACCGGAAGTATATCGAAAACAGTGTGGCCCGCACCACCAGATGGCTGGCGAGATGCAAGGAAGAGATGGCAAGGCTCAATGCTTTGCCGGATACGGTTAATAAAGAACAGCTTCTTTTTGCCATTAACCAGGGCGGCGTTTTGGATGATGTGCGGATTGCCCATGCAAAAGAAATTGCGTCTATGGACCTAGACGGATACGCCATCGGCGGCCTGGCAGTAGGCGAGAGCCATGAGGAAATGTATCACGTACTGGATGTGACGGTTCCCTGCCTGCCTCAGGATAAACCCACATACCTGATGGGAGTGGGAACGCCGGCCAATATATTGGAAGCGGTGGACAGGGGCGTGGATTTCTTTGACTGTGTATATCCCTCCCGAAATGGACGTCATGGCCACGTTTACACCAACCGCGGAAAACTGAATTTATTTAATTCCCGGTATGAGCGGGATTGCCGCCCCATAGAAGAGGGGTGCGGCTGCCCAGTTTGCCGGGAAGGCTACAGCCGGGCATATATCCGGCATCTGTTAAAGGCAAAAGAGATGCTGGGAATGCGTTTCTGTGTATTGCATAATCTCTATTTTTATAATACAATGATGAGTGAGATTCGCGACGCCATCCAAGAACACCGTTACGCAGAGTATAAAGCAGAAAAGCTTGCCGGCGTAACCGGTTCACAAGAATAAAGGGCAAAGAAAGGAGAAATACCCCTAGGGCATCCCTGTACGCCCAAAAAACAGGGCAAAGAAAGGAGAAACGAAGAATGGTTGCAACAGGCACTATGGGAATTGGCTTCTGGATCGTTTATCTGGCGGCAATTTTCGGGCTGATGTATTTTATTGCCATCAGACCTCAAAAGAAGGAAAAGAAGAAACTGCAGGAATTAATGGCCAGTATCGCAGTAGGCGATACCGTTTTGACCTCCAGCGGCTTTTACGGCGTAATCATCGACATGACCGATGACACGGTTATTGTAGAATTTGGCAGTAACAAGAACTGCCGTATTCCGATGCAGAAGCAGGCGATTGTGCAGGTGGAGAAGCCGGAGGCATAATCAGGTTAACTTATGGGGAAGGAGTTCTGCTTTTGGCAGGACTCTTTCTTTTTTGGGTTTGCCCGGCAGGCACATGTTCTAACGGAATTTAGAAGGTTTAGGCAGAGGAGCATGAGATTAATGAAAGAATTTTCTACTATCAAAAATAAATTGCTGGCAGAGCAGATAGAAGAACAACTTTACCGCTACATCATCGACACTCCCTTTGAGATTGGCGCTAAGCTGCCCAATGAGTTTGAATTGGGAGAAAAATTCGGGGTGGGGCGCAGTACCATCCGGGAGGCGGTAAAACTTCTGATCTCCAAAGGGGTGTTGGAGGTACGCAGAGGATCCGGAACTTATGTGATCAGTACGACTCCGGCGGACATGGATCCTCTGGGCCTTCAGGGATTGGGAGACAGGATGAGCCTGGCTATGGATCTGGTGGATGTGCGGCTGATTTTAGAGCCTGGCATTGCAGAGATGGCAGCCAGGAATGCTACGGAAAAGGATATAGAAGAGCTGGAACACCTGTGCAGCCTGGTAGAGCAGAAAATGCAAAACGGAGAGGACTATGTTCAGGAGGATATTGCCTTTCACACTTGTGTGGCAAAATGCTCACAGAACAAAGTGGTAGAGCAGCTAATTCCCATTATTGATACTGCGGTGATGGTCTTTGTCAATGTAACGCACAAGATGCTGAAAGAAGAAACTCTGGCCACTCACCGGGCGGTAGTGGATGCTATTATGGACCGGGATCCAATCGGCGCCAGAACCGCCATGACCATGCATATGACCTATAACCGGAATCTGATCCGGAAGCTTTGGAAAGAATCCAGAAAATGAAAAAAGCAGAGTAGCCCTCGGAGAAATCCGGGGGTTTTTATTATCGGGAATAATGAACCGAGTACCATACCTCCATGGGCATTTAGTGAATGTTGTGGAGATATTGAACCGATAAAAAGCTAAAACATCAGACTAATTTAATGCAAGGTAAGAGAGAAGATGAAAAAACGGAATGACATACCGTCCGAAAGAACGTAAAAAGGTCTTGAAAATGTGCATTATGCATAAAGAAGTACGTTTAAATACAGCAAAAAGTAGAAAAGTAATCTGATGTCTTTACAATAATCAATTGATATGCTAACATAAATACATAAGACGTCATATGATAAACGATAAAATATAACAAATTTGTAAGGAGGAATTTATGGAACTGAACAGCCAAAGAGTGAGAAAACTGGCCCCGGAAAATGACCCTTTAAAGATTGGTATGGGATGGACGGTAGAGGATTTAGAAAAGCCTCAGATTCTGGTGGAAAGCACCTTCGGAGACAGTCATCCGGGCAGCGCCCACTTAAACATTTTTGTGGAAGAGGCCATGAGGGGCATTACGGAAGCAGGAGGTAAAGGAGCCAGATATTACACCACCGATATTTGCGACGGTATTGCACAGGGCCATGATGGCATTAACTATTCTCTGGCTCACCGGGATATGATTGCAAATATGATCGAGATTCACGGAAGTTCTACCGGCTTTGACGGCGGCGTGTTTATTGCAAGCTGTGACAAATCTGTGCCGGCCTGCCTTATGGGGCTGGCGAGACTGGATATGCCGTCCATAGTTATTACAGGAGGCGTTATGGATGCAGGTCCGGATCTGCTGACCTTAGAGCAGATTGGAATGTATTCCGCAATGTGCCAGAGAGGCGAGATTACAGAAGATAAGTTTACCTATTATAAGCACCATGCATGTCCTTCCTGCGGCGCCTGCTCCTTTATGGGAACCGCATCTACCATGCAGATTATGGCGGAAGCCTTAGGACTCATGCTTCCCGGATCTGCCCTGATGCCTGCTACCTGTGAGGACTTAAAAGATATGGCTTACAAAGCTGGCCGGCAAATTATGGAGCTGGCAAAAAAAGGCTTGAAAGCCAGCGATATTGTGACCATGAAATCTTTTGAAAATGCCATTATGGTACATGCGGCTATTTCCGGTTCCACCAACTCTCTGCTCCACATTCCGGCAATGGCTCATGAACTGGGCTTAGAGCTGGATTCGGACACCTTTGACCGGATGCACCGGGGCGCTCATTACCTTCTGGATATCCGTCCGGCAGGAAAGTGGCCTGCACAGTTCTTCTATTATGCGGGGGGCGTTCCTGCGGTTATGGAAGAAATCAAGTCCATGCTTCATCTGGATGTAATGACTGTAACCGGAAAGACTCTGGGAGAAAATCTGGAGGATTTAAAGAAGAACGGCTTTTACGATAAGTGTGAGGGTTATTTAAAGAAATGGGGATTAAAGCGTACCGATGTGATCCGCTCCTTTGATGACCCAATTGGTACGGATGGCACTGTAGGTATCCTAAAGGGGAATCTGGCTCCGGAAGGCTCTGTAGTAAAGCATTCCGCAGTTCCTAAGGAAATGTTCAAAGCAGTGCTAAAGGCAAGACCTTTTGACTGCGAAGAGGATGCCATTGCCGCGGTCTTATCCCACAAAATTCAGCCTGGTGACGCAGTATTTATCCGCTATGAAGGCCCCAAGGGTTCCGGTATGCCGGAGATGTTCTATACGACTGAGGCTATTTCCTCTGATCCGGAGTTGGGAAAATCCATTGCCCTGATTACAGACGGAAGATTTTCCGGCGCATCCAAGGGCCCGGCTATCGGCCACGTGTCTCCGGAGGCGGCAGAAGGCGGCCCTATCGCCCTGGTGGAGGAAGGTGATCTAATCAAAATTGACATTCCGGAGAGGATTTTGGAGATAGTAGGGATTCACGGAGAAGAACTTTCCAGGGAAGAGATCGACAAGGTTTTGGCAGAGCGTAAGAAAAACTGGCAGCCCAAGCCTGCTAAATATACAAAGGGTGTGTTAAAGACATATTCTGAACACGCAGTATCTCCTATGAAGGGCGGCTATATGGTGTAATATGAACACTTGGCCAGGTCCCTCACGAGCTTAGTGAGAATGGTATAATGTGAACACTTGACGAGGTATTTCGCGAGTCTAGTGAGAACATATGCCTGAACACTTAGCGAGGTCTCTCACGAGCTTAGTGAGAATGGTAAAAAATAAATAAGAAAATGATTCAGGAGGGTTTTAAAAATGGATGCAGCAGCATTGAATCCGACCAGGCTGGTGATTGCGGCAATCGTAGGCCTTATCATCTTGTTGGTATTAATAATTAAGTTCAACATTCAGGCTATGATCGCCATATTAATTGGCGCATTAGCCATCGGTCTTATGGCAGGGATGCCTTTTGAGCAGATTGTAACAGCGGTAAATGACGGTATTGGAAACACTTTAAAAGGCATCGCGCTTTTGGTAGGACTGGGTTCTATGTTCGGCGCCATATTGGAAACGTCAGGCGGCGCTCAAAGTATTGCAGTTACCATGGTAAAAAAGTTCGGGGATGAAAAAGCAGCCTGGGCCCTGGGAATTACCGGTCTGGTAATTGCAATGCCGGTATTTTTTGACGCAGGTTTAATCATCCTGATTCCTCTTGCTTTTTCTCTGGCAAAAAGAACCAAACGCTCCTCGCTGTTTTATGTAATCCCTCTTCTGGCTGGCCTGGCAGTGGGCCACGCATTTATCCCGCCCACACCGGGACCGGTATTGGTGGCTACTATGTTAAATGTAGAACTTGGATGGGTTATCCTGGTTGGTATTTTCTGCGGAACCGTTGCTATGATTGTAGCAGGTCCCATTTGGGGCGCTATCTGCGGCAGGAAGTTTAATATTGCGATTCCGGAACATTTGGCAAATCAGGAAGACTTTGATGAATCCAAGCTTCCCAGGTTCAGCACTATTGTAGGAATTATTTTGATTCCTTTAGTATTGATTATTTTTGACTCTATTGCAGGGGTGATCCCGGCGATGGCTCCTGTTCAGCCTATTCTTGGTTTCCTTGGAGAACCATTTGTGGCGCTGTTAATCGCAACGGTGGTGGCAATGTTTATCTTAGGCTACAAACATGGCTATACCAACAAGGAACTGGAAAACGTTATGACCAAGTCCCTGGAGCCAACGGGAATGATTCTGCTGGTAACCGCCAGTGGCGGCGTTCTGCGCTACATGCTTCAGTATTCCGGGTTGGGAGATGTAATCGGAAATGCAGTGTCTTCTGCGGCTCTGCCTATGGTAGTGGTTGCTTTCGTAGTGGCAGCCCTGGTACGTATCTCTGTAGGCTCTGCAACCGTTGCCATGACTATGGCAGCTGGTATTATTGCGGCGATGCCCGGTATTGCAGAGTTTTCTCCCCTGTATCTGGCTTGCATTACCGCAGCTGTAGCAGGCGGATCCACAGTGTGCTCTCACTTTAATGACTCCGGCTTCTGGCTGGTAAAGTCTCTGGTGGGAATGGACGAAAAGACTACCTTAAAGACCTGGACCATTATGGAGACCCTGGTTGGCGGCACGGGATTTCTGGTGGCATTGATTATTTCTTTCTTTGCGTAAACAGTGAGCTTTATATACCTTACATTTTTCCATAATAAAAACGGCGTGACAGCATTTTGACAGCTGTCATGCCGTTTGGCTGTTATAGGCTATTTCCAGTATTTATCCATCTCGGACTGGGCTTGGGCTTCGGTTAGGGAAAACTTGTTCATAAGGCGGTTTTGGGTGCTGTCATAGCTTTGCCCCAGCTCACGGCAGGTTTCGACCAATGCCTGGATTCCCTGGCTTATTCCCTGACTTATTCCCTGACTTATTCCCTGGCTGATCCCCTGACTCAGTACTTTTTGTTCTACATAATCTAACAAACTGCACGACATATCCATCTCTCCTTTCTGTGAAAGACTATTGTAATAATTCATGACCGCTTCATATCTGCTGTCTCCGGAAAATATGCGAAAAAATTCCAATAATTCCCTAACATGCCGGATTTTTCGCTTTCCCTCCGGGCCTTCAAAAAACTCTTTTTCCGTATGAGTCCGTTTAGCATAGAAATATTCTGCCACGATACGAAAGTCAGAGGTAAACTGTTCCCGGATTTCTTTGGGAAGAAAAGCTATTTCTACAAGGTTCATCCGATAGTTTGGGACTAATTCCAATACCTTTTGCCATGGGGGAGACTGCTCAGAAAGCGCCTGGTGAATAGTTCTGGGGGCTCTCCATGGTTTGGTTCCGAAATACAGGACAAAAGAAATTACCGGGTATTTTTTCTTTTGATTTGCCTGCTGTTTGTAAGCGCCACTATCATACCGCATCATTCGAAATACCATATCCCAGTCCTCGGCAGTCTGATTTTCCAGGCCAAACAATGCCAGGACAGCGCCAGTGTCACTACAATATTTGACGGTATCCCTAAACTGCTCCCGAATTCCGCTTGCAACGTCTTGGTAGAAAGATGCAGTAGGCCCTGGCTTTAAAGAATTTTCTGAGACCAGACGCCGGCCGTTAAAGCCTAAGGTATTTACAATATCCGCGAAGACATCGTTGTACTCTTCCAGTAATTTTTCGATTTTATCTTTTTGTGCCAAATAAATGTTCCTCCCTTTATTATATAAAATTCTGACTATAACTACAAGATACCTGTTCAAAACAATGTGGAATTTGACGGTCGATTGAACCTGAACAACGGGAAGATTCCTTGTAAAAGAAGGTTTTCTAAACAAACCGGAACCGTTTTGCGCCAGACAGGCGAAGGAAACAGATTGAAACTGCCCAGAGAAAAGGGCTTTAACTTAGTATAGCAGAAGGAAGGAGGCCTTGCAATGTCCAATGGGAAAATAATGTAGTATACTAGTAGACAAGTAGAAGGCAATAGAGTATAATGATAATTGGAAAAATGCGAAGCGGCGCTTTCAAAGAAAAGGGTATCCCTGTATGCCCAAAGAGCAGGGCGAGAAGGAGGAAACACCCTGCGAGTATACCTATATGCCCAAAAAGCAGGGCGAGAAGGAGGAAACAAAATGAAAATGACATTCCGTTGGTTCGGAGAAAACAGTGATTCTGTATCCTTAAGCCAAATACGCCAGATTCCGGGTATGACCGGTCTGATGGGTTTTTTGGATTACAAGGCAGCCGGGGAGGTGTGGACTGAGGAGGAAATTGAGCGCTATATGGCCCCTATTGGAAAGGCTGGCCTGGAGTGTGAGGTTATTGAGAGCGTAAATGTTCACGAAGATATTAAGATGGGATTGCCTGCCAGGGATGAGTACATTGAAAACTATAAGACTACCATCCGAAACCTGGCTAAGTCCGGCGTGAAGGTCATTGTCTATAATTTTATGCCGGTGTTTGACTGGCTGCGTACGGATTTGGCCCGGGTTATTGAGGAGGATGGATCCAACAGCCTGTATTTTGACGAGAAGGATCTGGGGGCCATGGGGCCTTTGGAGATCGTAAAGAAAACAGCTGAAAACTGTAACGGTTTTTCCCTTCCTGGCTGGGAACCGGAACGCCTGGCAGAGCTTGAAAAGACTTTAAAGCAGTATGAGGGTATGACCGGAGACGATCTGAGAGAAAATTATAAATATTTCCTGAACGCGGTGATTCCGGTGTGTGAAGAAACAGGGATCCGCATGGCCTGCCATCCGGATGATCCGGCATGGCCTATTTTTGGACTTCCCAGAATCGCCCACAGCCAGGAGGATTTTGACAAGATCGTGAAGCTTTACGACTCTCCGGCCAACGGTGTGTGCCTGTGCACCGGTTCTTTGGGTTCTGAGCCAGGTAATGATATTCCTTCTATTATCCGTCATTTTGGAGAAATGGATCGGCTTCCCTGCCTCCATGTACGCAACATTAAGCACCTGGGCTACCGTCATTTCAGAGAGGCCAGCCACCTGTCTTCTGATGGAGATCTGGACATGTATGCCATTATGAAGGCGGTTTATGACACCTGCCCGGATGTTTACATTCGCCCGGATCACGGACGAATGATCTGGAACGAGGTGGGACGTCCCGGCTATGGCCTTTATGACCGGGCTCTGGGCGCAACTTACTTAAACGGCCTTTGGGAAGCGATTGAAAAATCTGAGAATAATAAATAGGAGAGATGGGCTATGGATTTAAATTATGAGGGATTAAAAGATCGGACAGCCTGGGAAAAAGCGGGGGTAGTTCTGCCGGGATTCGACTGGAAGGAAATGTGTCAGGCCACAGAAAAAGCTCCGGTGTGGGTGCATTTCGGCGCAGGAAATATTTTCCGGGGATTTATTGCGGATTTGCAGCAGGAGCTTTTGGAGGATGGCAGCGAGACCAGCGGAATTGTGGCGGCTGATACCTTTGATTTTGATATTATTGACAAGATTTATACTCCCCATGACAGCATGACTCTGATGGTGGGCTTAAAGCCCGACGGAAGCACTGACAAAAAGGTGATTGCTTCTATTGCCAAGGGACTGCGGGCAGACAGCAGAGACAGTGCCCAGTGGGAAGAGTTAAAGAGGATTTTTGTTAACCCGGCTCTTCAGATGGTAAGTTTTACCATTACGGAAAAGGGATACAGCTTAAAAACTATGACAGGGGAATTCTCCGGCATCGCTCTGAAAGATATGGAAGAAGGACCGGCGGCTCCTGTTCATGCCATGGGTGTTGCCGCCTCCTTGCTGTATGAGCGTTACAAGGCTGGCGGGGCTCCGGTTGCCATGGTCAGTATGGATAACTGCTCTCATAACGGTGAAAAATTAAAAGCCGGCGTTACGGAAATTGCCGGCGCCTGGGCAGAAAAAGGCCTGGTGGAAAAAGAATTTCTGGAATATTTAGAGGATGAAGAAAAGGTGTCCTTCCCCTGGAGCATGATTGACAAGATCACCCCAAGGCCCGCAAAGGAGATTGAGGAACAGCTGGAGAGCCTGGGAATGAAAGATATGGCTCCGGTGATTACCGGCAAAAATACCTACATTGCCCCCTTTGTCAATGCAGAGATCCCTCAGTATCTGGTAATTGAAGATCGATTCCCCAACGGCCGTCCGGCCCTGGAGAAGGCAGGTGTTTACATGACGGATCGGGACACGGTAAATATGACAGAGCGGATGAAGGTTACCACCTGTTTAAACCCTCTGCACACGGCTTTGGCTGTATATGGCTGCCTTTTGGGGTATAAAAGTATTGCGGAGGAAATGAAGGACAAAGATTTGGTATCCCTGATTGAACATATCGGCTACAAAGAAGGGATGCCGGTGGTAACGGATCCGGGCATTATCAGACCCATGGACTTTATAAAAGAAGTGGTGGAGGAGCGCCTTCCCAATCCTTTTATTCCGGATATGCCTCAGAGAATCGCTACAGACACCAGTCAGAAGGTTTCTATCCGTTTCGGAGAAACTATCAAATCCTACATGGCAAGACCGGATATGGATGCTTCCGGCCTGACTTATATTCCCCTGGCTTTGGCCGGATGGCTGCGGTATCTGTTAAAGATAGATGATGCCGGAAATGAGATGCCTGTAAGTCCGGATCCTATGCTGGAGCAGTTGGATCAGGCTCTGGCTGGAATTAAGGCAGGCGATCCGGATAGTTTAAAAGATCAGCTAAGGCCTGTTTTGGAGAATGCCGGAGTGTTCGGCGTCAACCTCTATGAGGCGGGATTGGGCGAGAAGATAGAAGAGATGGTTCGAAAGATGCTGGCTGGACCGGGGGCGGTTCGGAAAACATTGAGAGAGTATTTGTAAATCTTACAGGGAATACTTTATGATACCGGGGTCAAAACACCTTTTGGCCCCGGTATCATTATAATCGACTATTCTGGCTTCGGAACAAACATTTCCTCTGCAATTCTCTGTCCATATTCCAGAGCATCTCCTACGGACATCATGCCGGTGACAGAGCTTCTCACAGCAGATCCCAGGATATTTTCAAAAGTTTTTTCATTAAAGAGCGGATACCGCTTGCTCTCGGCCCGTCTAGAACCGCAGAGGAAACTGTCCCGGGCTTTTTTTAGCCAGGGAAACAGGGAAGTGATTTCCACGTTGGTGTAACTGGAACGGTTGGCAGAAGTACCGCCTAAAATAGTCAAAATATTGGAAATTTCGTCGCTGTATACCCACTTTAAAAACTCACAGGCCGCCTCCTTTTTGCGGGAGGCCTTTGAAATGCCAATAACACCGCCGCCAAGGAGGGGCTTTCCGCCGGGAATCATATCAAAGCCCAGCCGATCTACCACGTTGGAGTGCTTGCTGTTAATTAAATAGGATGCGTGGTTGCTAAAGGTAATGGTCATGGCGGTGCGCCCTCTGGAGAAATTCTCCACCGACTGTTTCCACCACTTGTTTACAGAGCCATCTGTATAACGATAAGTTTCAATATAGTTTTCCATGGCCTGAGAAAGGGCGGGGGTGTTTAAGGCTAAAGTTCCCTCAGAATTAAAAACGGAATCTCCGGCAGCCAAAAGTCTGGGAAGAAAATCGCAGGCCGCCACTCCTGCGGCTCCAAAAGCCAGGGTGGTGCCATATTCTGTAGGGGAAGCAGGGTTAATGCTTCGGGTAAAGAAAGCCGCTACTTTGTTGTATTGGGCGAAAGTTTTGGGAACCGGCAGTTCCTCTTTGTGAAGTTCATAGTACTGCCGTTTCACCATAGCATCCTCAAATAAATCACTGCGGTAAAAAAGCATCTGGATGCTGGGATCAAAGGGTAAAGTGTATAGAGTGCCGTCTGCACTGGTAAAACTGTCCCCGGTCTCCCTGATAAGTCCGGATAAAAGCTTGGGCAGATCCAGAGGGGCCTGTTCCAGAGGAAGGTAGGTCTTTTCCGCCAGATGAGACAGCCAGGCCACATCGGAACGGATCAAATCGTAATAGCCGCTGCTGCCCATGGTGCTGATGGTATCGTAGAGCTCGTCAAAGGCCAGAATGGTCAGGACCGTGCGGATTCCGGTGCGCCGCTCAAAATCCGGAAGCAGCATCTTTAATGCATTAGCTGCAGGAGACTCCAGAGTAAGGATGTTGAGGCTGGAGTCTCTTGCAGCCCTCTTTAAATCCGGGAATAGATAGCGGAAACCTTCATTTTTCAGGTCAAAATGCAGGGATTGTCTTGCTTTGGCCTGAAGATTTTCTAAAAGCTTTTCTGCAATGTGGGTTCCCATGTATTTGTAATTTAGTTCGTATGAAAGAAACCGGTTGTCCGGAATGGTTTTGTAACTGGCGATGGTGATGATATCCGGAAGCGCATCTTCTTTTGTGCAGGCGGCGGCCTGATGGATACATTCTGCCTGCTCGGCATGAAAGGTGATTACCAGATCATATTGGGGAACAGAGCTGACAATCTCAAAGGATTTGTGAAACATCAGCTTGTCATCAGAACTAAAGGGAGTGAGCTGGGCGCAGTCTCCTAAAAGGCCGGACAGAGTGTTGGAAAAAATAGTCTTGCTGGCGGATTTTCCGGAGGTGGAAAACAGGGCGATGTTCCGATAGTTTTTCTGCTTTACAAACGCGGCAATCTCCTGGGCGGCTTTTACAAAATCGAAAGAGGCACAGGATACGAAAGGGTGATGGATGGGTTGGTTATAATCGGTTAAAATAATCGGAAAATCTACGGTGTCCAGGTCCGGAATGGTTTCTAAACAGGTGGAGCAGATGATGGCGTCCGGCCGGCGGGCATAGGCTTTATCCCAGATCTCTTTTTCGGAGGAGGGGATGCGGCTGGTGGTAAACAGAGCTACCTCATAGCCTGCTCCGGAAAAAATCCTCTGGATTTGATCATAGAGATCTACGTAGCATTGAAGCTGTATATTAGGGAGAATCAGGCAGACGGTTTTGGAACTGCCGCCCCGAAGCTGCCGGGCCTGGGTGTTGCTCTTGTAGCCCAGCCGTCTGGCGGCGGCTTCTACTAGTTTGATTTTTTCGGCGCTGACTTTTCCGGTTTTGTTTAGTACGTTGGAAACGGTACCGTGGGATACTCCGGCTTCTTTGGCGATGTCTTTTATGGTTGGCAAGGGGATTCTCCTTTCTTTTTTCGCACTGCTCGTTGCTTTCGTGTACATTATATCATGGATGTTTCAAAATCGGAAGGGGAAATGAAAAAAATAATGCATAAAAATTGAACGTTCCAATTCTTAGATCCTGATAATCTAAAGATATTTAAGGGGTATCTGTTTTAAAAACAAAAATATCTAAATAAAAATTTTAAAATATTATTGACACGTACCAATTTATTTGTTATGCTTAGACCAACAAGAATATGGGAGGGAGAAAAGTGGTAAATAATCCAGGCTTATATAGACAATTACAAGAGCGTAAGGTGCTGCTGGCGGCCCATCGGGGAACCTGCGGCGGTAATATTATTCAGAATACCATAGGCGCTTATGAAAATGCGTTGCTCCATGGGGCGGATATTATTGAAGTAGATGTGATTCGGACCACAGATGGTAAGTTTTTTGCATTTCACAATGGACAGGAGAAAGGGGTATTTGGAGAACCTTTGGATATCCGGACGTTATCGTCCGGCCAGGTAAGAAATCTTCGGTTCATCAACGGGATTCAGGAGCAGATTTCAGAAGGCGTGAATTCTCTGGATGATATTTTAGAGCATTTTAAAGGCAGGTGTCTGATTAATATCGACCGGACCTGGTTTTTCTGGAATGACATCATTCCTTATTTGAAGAACCACAATATGCAGGATCAGATTATTTTAAAAAGCCATCCGGAGGAACAGGAGCTTAAAGCCCTGGAGGAGATGGCGCCGGATATGATGTTTTTGCCCATTGTCCGGACTCCGGAACAGATAGAACTGGTAAACCGGTATCATATTAACACCATTGGAGCGGAAGTGATTTTTGAGACAGATGACCATCTGTTTGCATCTGATGAATTTATTGAAAAAATGCACGGAGAAGGAAAGCTTTTGTGGGTGAATGCCTTGACATTAAATGATACAATCCGGCTTTCCGGAGGCCATGATGATAATACCGCCATCTTAAAGAGTATGGAAGATGGCTGGGGCTGGCTGTTAGATAAAAAATTTGACATGATTCAGACCGACTGGCCGCTGCTTTTTAGAAACTATATTGACAAAAGAAAGTAAAAAGGAAAGGACGAGACTATGAAAAAGATGAAGAGAACTGCATTGGCTGTATTACTTTTGACTGCATCCCTGACCCTGGGAGCCTGCAAAACTTCCGGTTCTAATGACGGGGGAGCGACTAACAGTACAGCACAGACGGAAGGAAAGAGCGGGGCGGATCAGACTGGGGCGTTACAGGACGGGGGGACCGTTACCATCAACTATTACGGCCGCCCTGATGACAACGGTGTAGAGACTGCCATCGTTGCGGCTTTTGAGGAAGCCAATCCCAACATCAAAGTAAATTATGTAGAGCTTCCGGATTCCTCCAATGACCGTTTAAAGACTATCAATACCGTCCTTCAGGCAGGGGATTCCTCTATTGATGTATTTGCAGGAGATGTGGTGTGGCCGCCTATTTTTTCTTCCGCAGGCTGGGTAATTGCCCTGGATGATTATTTGGAGGAAGGGGAGATGGACGCATATCTTCCTGGTCCTTTAAGCGCATTTCAACTTAACGGAAAAACCTGGGGATTGCCCTTTATGGCAGATGCAGGCGCTCTGTATTACAGAAAGGATCTGCTGGAAAAATACAACAAGCCTGTTCCGGAAACCTGGGCAGAGCTGGCGGCAACCGGTAAGGAAATTGCAGAGGCAGAAGGCGATATGAGCGGTTTTGTTTCTTACTGGATGCAGAATGAAAGCCTTACCAGCTCCATGCTGGAATTCTATTGGGAAAAAGGCGGAGAGGTTGTAGATGAGAATGGCGCAAGTGTTCTGTATTGAGACTTTTAATACTGCAGCATCCAGAGCGGTGGTAACCGCAGGTGGAGCAGTATTTACCAGAGACTGGTTAAGTGGCTACGGCCCCTTTAATGCAGAGGATTCTGCAGTTGCAGGCAACATGGAAATTGCACCTCTTCCCAGCTACGGGTGTCTTGGCGGATGGGGCGTTATGGTATCTGCCTTCTCCAAAAACCAGGCTGAGGCGGTAGAGTTTGCCAAGTTCAGAGCCAACTATGAGAGTCAAATGATCGCCTGTGATTTGGTAGATATTAAACCTACCTTAAAGGCAGCTTATGAGGATGAGGAACTGCTTTCCAAGAAACCGGAGCTCCCAAGCTATCTGCCTGTATTAGAGGCTTCCAAGCCCAGACCTCTGTCTCCTTATTATGCCGAGATTTCCGGTGTTATGCAGCTGGAAATCCACAGCGTCATTACTGGTCTCACTACTCCGGAGGAAGGCGCGGCTAATATTGTCCAAAAAGTGGCTCAGATCCTGCTGTAAATTTGCATTTTCAGAAAGGTAGAAAAATGAATAGGAAGAGTACAAGAATGGGATATTTGATGCTGCTCCCCAGCGCGCTTTTGATTCTGGTGTTAATCTTGTATCCCACCGTGAATACCATATATCAGAGTTTTTTTGAAATTCGTACCCAGACGGCGGCCCTGGGCCCCAAATTTGTAGGCTTCCGCAATTATATAAAAGCATTTCAGGATCAGCACTTTTGGGATACTCTGTGGTGGACGCTGGCCTTTACGGCAGTGTCCGTGGCCCTGGAATTGGTTATTGGTATGGGGCTGGCCCTTTTGATGAACCGGAAGATTCCGGGGCAGGGGTTAATTCGGACGGCAGTTCTGATTCCCTGGGGGATTCCCACCATAGTCTCCGGTATTATCTGGACACAGTTTTTTGCTCAGAACGGAATTATTAACAGTACCCTGATGACTTTTAACCTGATTAAAGAACCCTTAAGATGGCTGGGGAATGAGTGGCTGGCCAAGCTGTCCATTTTAATTGCGGACATTTGGAAAAATACGCCGTATATGTCCTTGCTGCTGCTGTCCGGCCTCTTGACCATTTCCAAGGATTACTATGAAGCGGCGGAAATTGACGGAGCCAGCAAATTCCGTCAATTTACTAACATTACTTTGCCGCTGATTAAAGCTACTATGTCTGTAACGATTCTGTTCCGCATTATCTCTGCCATGAGAGTATATGATCTGATCGTAGCCATGACGGCAGGAGGACCGGCAGGCAGAACAGAGACGGTTTCCATGTATGCAGTTAACACATACTTTACTTATGGGAATACCGGTTATGGCGCAACCTTATCCGTGCTGATGCTGATTATTTCTGTTGGAATCAGTATGTTCTTTGTAGATAGTCTGAAAACGAAGGGGAGTGTGTAGATTATGAAACGAAAAAAGAAAGCAGAAACTTTTGGATATGTTATATTTCTGATTTTCTTCCTGTTTGTGATGATTGCCCCTATGCTGTATATGGTTTCTGCATCCTTTATGCCCCAGTCAGATTTAAACATGATTCCGCCAAGGCTCTTGCCTTTCAAAGCTACACTGGAAAATTACGCCAGAGCCTTGGCTCAGCAGCCCATTTTAAAATACGTGTATAACAGCTTTATCATTACCATTATCGCGGTTGTCATCTGCGTTACGGCAGGAAGCATGGCGTCCTATGCTCTCACCAGAACCAATATCCGGTTTAAAACCACTTTTTTGGTGTTCGTTTTGGCTATCTCTCTGCTGCCTACCATTACCTTAATCAATCCGATTTTTAAAATGTACAGCAAAATGGGCCTGTTAAACACCCACATTGGTCTGGCGGTAATTATTTCCGTGCTGGATTTGCCGATGACTATCTGGTTTCTGACTGCGGTATTGAAAAATGTGCCCATTTCCTTTGAAGAGAGCGCAAAACTGGACGGAGCCAATATGTTTCAGATTTTTATCTACATTTTGCTGCCTCTTTTAAAGGCAAGTATCTTTTCTAGCAGTATTTTAGTATTTATCGGCGCCTGGAACCGTTTCCTCCTATCCCAGGTATTGAATCAGTTTGAAGACTGCCGGACAGTAGTGGTGGGACTTACCTTATATCAGACGACCCATACCATTCCCTTTGGAGTGGTGGCGGCAGCTGCAATGATTACCATTCTTCCGCTGCTTTTTATGGTATTGGTTTTCCAGAAGAATATTCTGGGGGGTATTATGGAAGGCGGAGTGAAAGAGTGATGGGATATGCCCCGGGGATATTACTGCCTGCGGGGTATTTTCTTACCCTGTTTTTCCGGATTAGGGGATAAAAGAATTTACTTGCTATAGCAGAGATAATTTCATATAATGATACTAGAGATCAAAAGGCCATGCCCATTTATGCAGGCGTGATGGGCATGCTTTTGGGACCGCAGCGGAGAGACAGGAGCATGAAATGTGGAGTAATCTGCGTATCATTAGGAGGAATTGGAATGACTCAGGTAAATATGCTGGAAGCAAAAACAGAATTGTCAAGATTGGTAAAAATGCTTGAAACTAAGCAAGAGGAAGTTATTTATTTGGCAAAGAATGGGGTAGCTGTTGCACAGATGACATTAATTCCTCAAAAAATAAGCGGCAAACGAATTGGTGTGGCGGAAGGTAAATTTAAGGTTCCGGATGAATTTACTGTATGGGATAAAGAGGTTGAGGAAATGTTTGGAGGAGATATATGAAGATTTTGTTAGATACCCATATTCTCCTCTAGACACTTTCTAATGATGTAAAACTTCCAGATAAAGCAAGAAAGTTAATCGAAAATGAAGATAATGAAATATATTATAGCATTGCTTCTTTGTGGGAAGTGGAGATCAAGCATCTGGCGCATCCTGATGTAATGTCTGTTTCCGCAAAGGAAGTTGCAAAATATTGTGAGGAATCTGGATTCCAAAAGAACTATACTCTCAGTGAACAAGAGAGCATATGTGTCCCTCTTGTCTGACGAGGGCATACCGAAAGGATAGCGAAAATGAAAAGAAACGTAAAAAGGGCGGCAATTGCTGCCCTATTGCTGTTAGTAACCTGCCTGATAGGCTGCGGCTCCAGAACGATAGAACAAGAGAAGCAGTGGGAGCCGCCGAAAATACGGAAATTGACCCAGGTACAGGAACTAATGCAAAACCAGGAACTGATGGAAACATGGCATCGGTTTATATGGCAGGATCAGTCCCAGGCCAGCCGGGCGGGCAGGGGAGATTCCGTTGCCCGGGAGGAGGTATTAGAAGGGCCTGTGAGAAAGCCGGGGTTTCAGACCCCGGAGGATGCGGTTTTCCACTACTTGTCAGGACTCAGGGACAGCGATCTCCGATATATGGAGGAGGCGTTTCTCTACAGAATGGATGTGGAGAAGGTTGCCTGCCAGTATAATATATTCTGCGGCATGGATCTTTTGGGGGACAATGGCGTAGTCAATGAGGAGGTTCACCGGCTTGCGAAAGAGATAATCCGGCGGATGGAAGACTCGGATTTTGACAATCTGGAATTTCTGGGATTTATCCCCCTTGAAGAGATGATAGCTCCGGATTCTGCACATATGGAGAATTATGAGAATTATCGTGAGATCTTTGAAAAGCACAACCAGGGCATGAAGCTGGACAGCAGAATAGCTGCCATCCGGGTAAATGGCTACCCGTATCTTCTGTTTTTTGATCTGGCGGAAAAAGAAGGCAGATGGTATCTGTATAAGTTGGGCGGCGCTTTGGAGGAGCGACTGGGATTTAACATGGATATGACAGGGGTTGTCCGCCTGGATGATGATATGGAAAAAGCTGTGGAGCAGCTTTTGGCGGAGGAAGGCGAAGCTTTGCCAGAGCCAACCAGGAAAGATTCCGCAGCGGAAGAAAAAACGGAAGGGTTTGACAGCCCCCGGCAGGCGGCGGCATCTTATCTGGAAGGTTTAAAAGCCCACGATATGAACCAGATACTGAATACATTTTATTTGGGGAAATACATAGAAAAGTACGATTTTGAGACTTATTGCCAGGCGCTTTCACGCACGTTTACATGGAGAAATTTAAAACTTCCTCCGGTCAATGAATTTGCCAAAGATGTGATGTACTATGGCGAAGGAGAGCGGCTTGAGTGGGAGATTATGGCTCAGGCGGCAGTCTTTTACCTGTTTGATGAATATTTAAAAGATCCGGAGATAATTGTGGATGGGGAATCCTTTAGCTGGGAGGAAATTCCCGAAAAGATGGAGCTGAATTCATTTAAAGTGCTTGGCTTTGTTCCTGAAAATGCTTTTGTCAATGATAGCGCCAGAAATACAGGAAGAATTGATTTGATGTTTGCGCCTTATAATGCTGATAAGATCGATTCCTGTGCAGTAGCCTGTGAATATAAAGGAAAGACGTATATTCTTTTTATGGAATGTGTAGAGTATGACGGGAAATGGTACAACAGCGGATTCGGCAATTGGGTTGCCAGGAAGCTGGCGGTTCCTGCTGAGTTTAAAGGGACGGTTCCTTTGGAAATGTTCTCTGACTGGGAAGAGCTGGAAGAAATGTTTGAACCTGTAAATGCTTTATAAAGCTTTTTGACTACCGGAATATCCATGGGAAAGTCAACTGACAATATAGGAGAGGAACAGCAGCATCTTGCAGGGAATATAGGAAATGGAATGAGAGGATGTGAAAGTTTGAAACAAAGAAGTAGAGGTTACCCGGGAAAACAGAGCATAACAAATAAACCATCCTTGGGGTGGCTTAAAAATTAAATATTAACGCAACACCTA
>CAJUJM010000034.1 GCA_910586755.1 uncultured Lachnospiraceae bacterium | reverse complement strand
TGTAAACACTATCATTACACATATCACAAATGGCAATAAAAATGAAGAAAGGCTGGTGAATATTATGGGTGGAACTGTTATTGAAACGGAATCTGATAAGATTAAAATACGGACGATTATTGAAATGGGGCAGGAAGTCGGTCTTGATGATTCGGAAATTTTGAAAAAGCTGCAGGAAAAAATCATCGGGCTGCCTTTAAAACAGGCACAGGCGTATTTAGAACAGTATGGAAAGCAGCTTGTGTAAGGTAATGAGTTTGATATAACAATAAAAAGTTTTTAAGCAGAGGGAAGTATGTCCGTAAAAGATGAAGATACTTCTCTCTTTGCTTTAGCTGTTCTTTCTCAGCTTTCCGACAATCACATTTGCTATAATGGCAAACTGTTTTCTCTTAATCGCATTATCTGTTGTCTGTGAATCCAGAAATCCTCTTTCATCATAGCTGAACAGCATATCGGTTATAATCATGCGCCAGATCCTGTGGCTGTTGGATTCGCATATACATATTCTACCATTACCTTGCTTATAATTCAATTAGATTTTTCGTCCGAAAGCTTTCCGTAAAATGAAATTTTCTTTTACCATGGCCTCCCTTGCATTTACAAAGAATCTGTAGTATAATCCTACCCAGATTCCAAGCATTTTCCTGCCTTTTCCAAAAGATGCAGGATAAAAAGAGACTACCAGGAGGAAAATCATGTTAGATTTGAAGTTTGTCAGAGAAAATCCAGACATTGTAAAGCAGAATATTAAGAATAAATTTCAGGACGCCAAGCTTCCGCTGGTGGATGAGGTGATTGATTTAGATGCCAGGAGCCGGGCCACCAAGGCGGAGGCGGACTCCTTAAGAGCCAACCGCAACAAGCTGTCCAAGCAGATCGGCGCTTTGATGGGCCAGGGGAAAAAGGATGAGGCAGAGGAAATAAAACGCCAGGTAGGCGAGGATGCCAAGCGTCTGGCTGAGCTGGAGGAGAAAGAGACCCAGTATGAGGAGAGCATCAGAAAAATTATGATGACCATCCCCAACATTATTGATCCCAGTGTTCCCATCGGCAAGGATGACAGTGAGAACGTAGAGGTTCAAAGGTATGGCGAACCAGCAGTACCGGAATTTGAGATTCCCTACCATACGGAGATTATGGAAAGCTTTGACGGTATCGATCTGGACTCTGCCAGAAGAGTGGCAGGAAATGGCTTCTATTACCTGATGGGGGACATTGCAAGACTTCATTCTGCAGTGATTTCCTATGCCAGAGATTTTATGATTAACCGGGGATTTACCTACTGCGTGCCGCCTTTTATGATCCGCAGCAATGTGGTAACCGGCGTTATGAGCTTTGCGGAGATGGATGCCATGATGTATAAGATTGAGGGGGAGGATCTCTATTTAATCGGCACCAGCGAGCACTCCATGATCGGCAAGTTTATTGATCAGATCATTCTGGAAGAAGAGCTTCCAAAAACCATGACCAGCTATTCCCCGTGCTTCCGCAAGGAAAAGGGCGCCCACGGCCTGGAGGAAAGAGGGGTTTACCGTATCCATCAGTTTGAAAAGCAGGAGATGATTGTAGTTTGCCGCCCGGAGGAAAGCCCCATGTGGTTTGACAAGCTGTGGCAGAACACGGTAGATTTGTTCCGTTCCTTAGACATTCCGGTTCGCACCTTAGAGTGCTGTTCCGGAGATCTGGCAGACTTAAAGGTAAAATCCGTAGACGTGGAAGCCTGGTCTCCCAGACAGAAGAAATATTTTGAGGTGGGAAGCTGCTCCAACTTAGGAGACGCTCAGGCCCGCCGGTTAAAGATCCGGGTAAACGGTAAGGACGGCAAGTATTTTGCCCATACCTTAAACAATACTGTGGTAGCGCCGCCCCGTATGTTGATTGCATTTCTGGAGAATAATCTCCAGGCGGACGGAAGCGTGAAGATCCCCGAGGTGCTGCAGCCTTATATGGGGGGACAGAAGGTTATTTGTAAGAAATAGGTGTGAACAGAGAATTGATTGTGATAGAGAATGAGAGCTGCTGTGGGGAAAACAGCAGCTCTTTTCCTGCCCTATGTATTTGATAGGCGGATGATAAGAAACTACAGAAAAAGCCGGTATAGGCTTTTGAGAGAATCTCTGCTATAATATAATAGAGCCATCGGGAAAGGAGTGTGGGGCGCATGAGGGAAGAGAGAAGACGGCTTCCGGTAGGATTAGAAAATTTCCACCAGGTTATGAAGGACAACTATTATTACGTGGATAAAACCGGGCTGATATCGGAACTACTCCGTAACGGCGGAATGGTAAATCTATTTATCAGGCCAAGACGTTTTGGAAAAACCTTAAATATGAGTATGCTGGAACACTTTTTTTCCATAGAGGGAGATCAGAGTATCTTTGATGGTTTGGAAATTTCAAAAGATACAAAACTGTGTGAAGAACATATGGGGAAGTATCCGGTTATTTTCGTATCATTAAAAGGTATCAATGCAGGATCCTACGATACCGCTTTTCGGTTAGCGGTTGAGACTATAAAAGGTGTGGCGAAAAAAGCCAAATTCCTGGAAACCAGTGACAAACTGGATGACCATGAGAAAAGTGATTATCAGACACTTCTTGATAAAGACATGGATGAAGCCACACTTTTTTTGAGTTTAAAAACTCTGTCAGAACTTTTAGAGAAGCATTACGAAACAAAAGTGATAGTCCTGATTGATGAGTACGATGTTCCGTTAGCAAAGGCATTTGAAAATGGATATTATGATCAGATGGTATTTTTAATCCGGAATCTGTTAGAACAAGTCTTAAAAACCAATAACAGCCTGAAATTCGCAGTGATGACCGGGTGTATGCGTATTTCCAAAGAGAGTATCTTTACAGGACTTAATAATTTCACTACCTTCACCATTACAGACGTTGATTTTGATGAATATTTTGGATTTACCCATCAGGAGGTGCATGACCTTTTAACGTATTATGAATGTACGGACAAGTATGAAAGCATCAAAGAATGGTATGACGGATACCGCTTTGGAAATGTGAATGTATATTGTCCGTGGGATGTGGTTTCTTATCTCCGCAGCCTGCGTGCAGACAAAGAAGCCATTCCTCAGAATTATTGGGTAAATACAAGCGGTAATGCAGAAGTGAAGAAATTTATCCGGCAGTCTAAAAGTGCCACGGTAAAGCGGGAGATTGAGCGTTTGATGGCAGGTGAAATCGTCACAAAAACCATTCGCCCGGAATTGACCTATCAAGACATGTATCATTCCATTGAAAACATCTGGAGCGTGTTATTCACAGCCGGGTATCTGACTCAGGCAGGTACAGGGGACGGGCAGATGTATAAACTCAGAATTCCGAATCTTGAAATTCGGGAGATCTTTAAAACACAGATTATGGAATACTTTAAAGAAAGTGTTGAAAAAGACGGAGATACCTTAAGCAGATTCTGTGATGCTCTGAAAAATGGAGAGGAAGAGAACGCAGAGGATATTTTTGAAAGTTATCTGAAAAAGACCATCAGTATTCGGGATACTTTTGTGAAGAAGGCGCTGAAGGAGAACTTCTATCATGGCATATTACTTGGAATTTTAGGCGTGAAAGAAGAGTGGAGCGTATTCTCCAATCAGGAAACCGGTGAAGGTTACAGTGATATTCTCATAGAAACCGAAAACAGTGAAATGGCTATCCTTATGGAAGTCAAGTATGCCCATGATGGAAACCTTGCTCAGGCCTGTGAACGGGCGTTAAGGCAGGTAGAGGAAAGAAAGTATGACGAAAATCTCCGGGAAAGCGGAGTGAACAAAATTTTAAAATATGGGATTGGGTGTTATCAGAAACGATGCAAAGTAAAGCTGGCAGAGGAGCAGGCATAAAAATTCGAGGCCGGACGGCATGAGAGGTGAATGAAGTGTTTATTAAAGAGATATGGTATCAGGAGTTAAACAGCGGATTCGTTATTGACCATGTTGGATTTGACCATGGAAAGACGTTGCTGGTTGGAAATTCGGGGGCAGGAAAGACAAGGATTTTGGAAGCGGTAAATATGGTCTGCAAATTAGCTGTGGGAACAAAAAAAAGTATTCAAAATCCTTTTGAGGCGGAACTGAAATTTCAAGTGGAAGACAGGGATTGCTGCTGGCAGGTTCAGGTGGATTATGTGCCGCAAATTAAGGCGGATGTGGAGGAGTCTAACGCGGTGATAAAAGAAGAGAGGCTTACGGTTAACGGGGAGGTTGTAATAGAAAAAAGCGGCGATAGGTTTAAGCTTTTGAATTACGGTTTACTGCCTCAGCCGAAAGAAAATGAAAGCTTGATTTCCCAGTACAGAAAGGAAGAACAGATTGGGCAGATTTATGAGGAATTTCAGAAGGTATATCTGCGAATGTTTGAGGTAGATATGAGGGGCTCTATATATCCAGAGCTTTATGAAGCAATTTGCAGGTTTTATAAGGAGAATTCTATTTCTCTCATACGGAATATTCCTATAGTAGCAATGTCACCTTTTGATCAGTATGGGATTTTAAAAAATGTGAATTCTAAAGCTTACCAGAAGATGTGTCAGGAGATTTTAGAATTTTATCAGGAAATATTTCCAGAGGTTGAAGAAATTTTGTATTTACCGGACGAATCGAAGCGGTATGGAATTGCCATCCGGGTAAATAATAACTGGATTTTGCAAAAAGGGATTTCTTCCGGAATGTTGAAAACATTATGGATCATTATCAAAATGAAAATGATGCCAGGCAATGCGGTGGTTTTAATTGATGAGCTGGAAAATGGCCTGGGAGTAAACTGCATTGAAAGCGTCAGCGATTTTATTATAAACAGCCGTCCGGATGTCCAGGTTTTGGCCACCAGCCACCATCCTTACATTATTAACGCAATTCCTATGGATAATTGGATGATTGTGCAGAGAAAAGAGCAGGTGGTAAAAGCATACCGCTCCGATGAAATGGCTTTGGGCAGGTCGCGCCACGACGCTTATTTACAATTAGTAAACCGGCTGCAATATGAGTGATTTCAGAGGTACAGATGATGAATTTTTATATGCTGGTAGAGGGAAAGTCAACAGAAATGAAGGTTTACCCAAAGCTGATAGCCGCCTATCATCCGGAATACCAACAGGTAAAGAGACTGGATGACATTCACGAAAATTCTTACTATATGTTTAGCGGGCAGGGAATCCCCAGTCTGTATGATAAAATCGGACCGGCGGTTGAGGATATTACAGAGTTTAACCATACTCATAAACCACAGATAGATCGTTTGGTAGTGTGTCTGGATACGGATTATTATGGAAATGAAAGAGATACCCATTTTCGAATTGTACAGGAACTGGTAAAGCACGGGGGCATGGAGATTGAATTTACCATTATTCTGCAAACCATGTGTCTGGAAACCTGGTTTTTAGGAAACAGGAGTATGTTCCCCTCCGTATATAGCAGAGAATTTAAACCTTTTGCGGCTCATTATAATGTGTCAGAGGCAGATCCGGAAAAAATGCAGGCTCCCCGGGAGGAAAGCAGCATTGGCGGATACTCGAAAAAGTATCTGAAAAAGATGTTAAATGAAAGCGGCAAAACCTATTCGGTCAGCCAGGTAAAACATATTACGACAAAGGAATACATTGGCCAGATGGATCAGCGGTTTGAGGAAACCGGCCATATTCATTCTTACCATTATTTTAAGGATTTTATGAGGGAGTTGTAAAAATTACCAGGTGTTGAATACAAAGCAGAAAAATCTTTGTGTCAGCCGCCCCGAAGGTTTGGAAAGTCTATGGCAGCAGACATGTAATCCCTAATAAGGAGATATCTCAGGAATTTTTGAATGCAGTTACCTTCTGGAAAAGGGTTTGCTGACATAGTATATCTTCCAAAACGGGAGGTGGATAAACCGGCGCTGGTAGTAGAATTAAAGTGGAACAAGTCTGTAAATGGCGCTATTAATCAGATTAAAGAACGGCAATATGCATCCTGGATTCAGGGATATACAGGAAATATTCTTTTGGTAGCGATTAATTATGATGAGAGAAAAGGGCACACTTGTGTAATTGAAGAGTGGTTAAAAGAATAACCAAAAACTGTGTCGGAAAGAGGAATGATGAAAAATGAGAGAAGAATATCCGCGTCCGGATTTTGTCCGGAAAGAATGGTTAAATTTAAACGGAACCTGGGACTTTTTTGTAGGAGAGAAGGCCTGTACCATAGAGGTTCCCTATGTATGCCAAAGCGCTATGAGCACGGTGGGACAGCGGATTACCGAAGATAAGGTAGTCTATGAACGCCGGGTCTCTGTGCCGGAAAAATGGAAGGGAAAACGGGTAAAGCTGAATTTCGGCGCAGTGGATTACCAGTGCCGGGTTCTAGTCAATGGCTCCCTTGCCGGAAATCATATAGGAGGACAGACCCCTTTTAGTCTGGACATAACGGATTTACTGTCCTGGAAGGACGAAGTGATCCGGGTGGAGGCAGAGGACTGGCTGAAGGATGAGAAGATTGCAAGGGGGAAGCAGTTCTGGGAGGAAGAGTCCCAGTTTATCTGGTATACCCCCAGCACCGGTATCTGGCAGACTGTTTGGATGGAACCGGTGGAAAAAACCAGCTTTGAATGGATCCATTTTACCCCGGATATTGATGAGGGAACCGTCCGAATCGACTACTGCCTGTCCGGATTAAGCTCCCTTCCCTGCCCGGTGGACATTACCATTTCCCGAAAAAACCAGCCGGTATTCTCCGGAAGCATGGTGGCAAAGGACTACCAGCAGACCATCATTGTGGATGTATTTCAGAAAAAGGCCCTTAATGGTTCCTTCCACTTTACCGGGGCTTACTGGTCTCCGGAGGAGCCCAACCTTTATGACGTGGTAATGACAGCAGGCGCAAGGGACAATCCCTTGGATCAGGTGTCTTCTTATTTTGGAATGAGAAAGGTGGAAGTGAAAAACGGCCGGGTCTATTTAAATCACAAGCCCTGCTATCAGAAGCTGGTTCTGGATCAGGGATACTGGAGGGACAGTCTGATTACGGCTCCGGATGACAATGCCTACATAGAAGACATAAAAAAGGCCAAGGCCATGGGCTTTAACGGCTGCCGCAAGCATGAAAAGGTGGAGGATCCCAGATTTTTATACTGGGCGGATAAGCTGGGATTTATTGTCTGGGAGGCCATGGCAAGCTTTTGGGTTTATACGCCACAGGCGGCGGCCGCCTTTGTAAGAGAGTGGACAGACGTGATCCTGAGAGATTACAATCACCCTTCCATCCTGGTCTGGGGAATGTTAAATGAGAGCTGGGGAGTGCCTGGAATTGGCCATTGCAGGCAGCAGCAATCCTTTGCCAGGTCCCTTTACCATCTGGCCCGCAGCCTGGATGATACCAGGCTGGTAATCTCCAACGATGGGTGGGAAATGACGGATACGGATATCTGTGCTTTCCATTCTTATCAGCATGGGAAAAAGGAAGATAAAAGACAGCAGGAACGGTTTGCCTGGTGTTTAAAATCCGTGGATCGCTTAGACGGCATTGTAGAAAAACCTGTGTTTGCCCAGGGGACTTCTTATGAGGGCCAGCCGGTAATGCTGACGGAATTCGGCGGTATTTCCATTGCAGAGGATGGAGAAGGCTGGGGCTATACTTCCGTGGAGAAAACCGGCTTTTTAGAAGAGTTTAAACGGATTATGGAGGCCGTCAGCCAGTCAGAGCTGATTTGCGGCTACTGCTATACACAGCTTGCCGATGTGGAGCAGGAGATAAACGGGCTTTTGACAGAGGATCATCAGTATAAATTCGATCCGCAGAAGATAAAGGATATTCAGGATTTATGCTGATGACCTCTTAATAACAATTTTTTACTCTAACTCCGTAAATCCGCAGGAGGGCGTGGCCACCAATGAATAATTGGTATGGTAAATCACAAATCCCGGAGCCGCGCCCGCTACCTTGCGGATATTTTTGCGCTGAATATAGTCGATTTCTACCTTGTCGTTCTCCCTTGCCTTGGAATACCAGGCCGCCAGGGCTCCGGCTTCTTCAAATACCCGGTCAGGCAGATCCTTCCCTTCCGTTTTCACAATTACATGGGAGCCGGGGATTCCCTTGGCATGGAACCACCAGTCGCCGCCATTGGCCACCTTAAAGGTCAAATCTTCGTTTTGATAATTATTTTTCCCCACATAGATATGGAACCCGTCGCTGGAAAGATAGTGGAAGGGACGGCTGGTAATCTTGGGACGCTTGTCCCCGGCCCGCCGCTTCTTAATGTAGCCATATTCCATTAATTCCTCTTTGATTTGTACCAAATCACTTTCCTGAAGGGCAATATCCAGGGCGGCGCTTACGGATTCCAGGTGGTCAATTTCCCCTTTGGTTTCCTTGATAAGGCCGCTTAGGGCGTCGAAGGTGCGCTTTAGCTTATTATATTTGTCAAAATGCTTCTTGGCATTTTCCTTAGCAGAAAGCTGAGGATCTAAGGGGATGCGGATTTCCTCATTGGTATAGTAATTCATGCACTGGAATTCTTTTTCCCCGCCGGAAAGCTCATAGCCATAGGTGTTTAACAGTTCGCCGTAAATCCGGTATTTTTCCCGCTTTTCTGTGTCTTTTAACTGCTTTAGCTGAAGATCATATTTTTTATAATTGCGCTCTAAGGCAGTTTGGACGATACGGCGCAGATCCACGGATTTCTGGCGGATCCGGGTAATGGTTTCTCTGGAGGAATAATAGGTTTTAAGAACCTGGCTGATAGAATCCGCTTCCCGGCGCTTAAAACGGGGACTGTCAAAACAGGTTAAGGGAAGGGAAGAGAACTCCACCGGGGTTTCCCCGTCGTAGACAATATTGGGAGTAAAATTGCCCTCTGCCACATCTTCCATCATAAGAGTGAGAGTCCGGTAAAGATGAAGGGTTTCCTCTTCTGTCAGATCCACGGCCGCCTTATCCGGGTTTAGAAATGCCAAATGGCACAGCTCCTCGGCAATAATGGGGCTGATACCGGTAAAACGGTTGTACAGGGCCTTTTGAAGAGGCATAGGAGTCCGGGACATGGCGGCGGAAAAAGCCTCAGGGGTTACGGTGAGGGGATCGGACTTTTCCACGGTGTGGGGGATAAAGTACATTCTTCCGGGCAGCACCTCCCGGACAGAGCTTACCTGGGCCGAAACGTGCTTGATGCTGTCCAGAATCGTACCATCCTCTTTGCAGAAGATAATATTGCTGTGCTTTCCCATAATTTCAATAATGAGCCGTTTGCGGCATACATCCCCCATCTCGTCTAAATGCTCCAGGGTAAATTCAATAATCCGCTCCAGACCTGGCTGGGATACGGACACAATCCGGGCGCTTCCGATGTGTTTCCGCAACAGCATACAGAAACCCGGGGCCACCATGGGGCTTGGCTTGTTGGTGTCAGTAAGATATACTAAAGGAAGGCTTGCGCTGGCTGAGGCCAAAAGCCTTACGGAATTTCCCTCCTTTTTTATCTGAAACAACAGCTCATCTTTCTCTGGCTGGGCGATCTTTGAAATGCGCCCGCCTTCTACGGCATATTTTAAATCATGGACCAGATTTGCGATTACGATTCCGTCAAAAGCCATTGGGATGCTCCTTTCTTCGTTGAGTTGTGAATTGGCGTTGGGCTTGGAAAAACCTGGCCAAGTGTTGACAGTTTAGACGGGTATCTTCTTGCCCGGCGCAGCCGGACAAGAAGCTGGGATGTCCATCCGATGGGGAATATGATATAAATTTTGCCTTACGAGCAAGCTCGACGTACAAAATCCATATCATATTCCCCGCCGTCTAAACTGTTATAGTACACCTGGATTCTAAGCTCGGAAAGACCTCGCTAAGTATCCAGGTATGCATTCTCACTAGGCTCGAAAAGACCTCGCCAAGTGTTCATAGTATACCACAGATTTTCTGATAATGAAATGTTTTATTGACTTGCCATAGCCTTTGCCTTATAATGGAAACATCTATGGTAAAAACCATGGTGAAAGAGAGGCATAAGGCATGATAAAAAGCATGACTGGTTTTGGCAGATTTGAAACGGTGACAGACAGCTACAAGATATCCGTGGAGATGAAGGCCGTCAACCACCGGTATCTGGATTTAAGCATCAAGATGCCTAAAAAGTTTAATTACTTTGAGGCTGGTATCCGGACCCTCTTAAAGGATTATATCCAAAGAGGCAAAGTGGATGTATTTATCAGTTATGAGGACTATACAGAAGGACGGATGTGCTTAAAGTACAACAGCGGCCTGGCGGCAGAATATATGGAGGCTTACGGGGCTATGGCCAGGCAGTTTGGCCTTCCCAATACTGTAACGGTGACGGATTTGGCCCGATGTCCGGAGGTTCTTACCATGGAGCAGGCTCCTGAGAATGAGGAGGAGATGTGGAAAATCCTTTCTCACGCTGTAAGGCAGGCTTCGGACAGGTTTGTAGAGACTAGAACTCTGGAGGGAGAGAATTTAAAGAAAGACCTTCTGGGTAAACTTGATTATATGGAGACTTTGGTGTCTGAGGTGGAGGAGCGTTCCCCACAGGTTCTGGCAGAGTACCGGGCCAAGCTGGAGGAAAAGGTAAGGGAGCTGCTAACCGGGGCTTCTGTAGATGAAAACCGGATTGCCACAGAAGTTACGATTTTTGCAGATAAGATCTGTGTAGATGAAGAAACGGTCCGCCTCCGCAGTCATATTGCCAGCACCAGGAAGGAACTTGACCTGGGAGGCAGTATTGGCCGCAAGCTGGATTTTATTGCCCAGGAAATGAACCGGGAGGCCAATACGATTCTTTCCAAAGCCAATGACCTGGAGATTTCTCAGAGAGCCATTGCCTTAAAGACAGAGGTGGAAAAGGTAAGGGAACAGATTCAAAATATCGAATAAGGCGTATAGGAGAACAGAGATGATAAATAAAGGAGTATTGGCAGTGGTATCCGGATTCTCCGGCGCTGGAAAAGGCACCTTGATGAAGGCGCTGCTGGAGAGGTATGATAATTATGCCCTGTCTATTTCCGCCACCACCCGTTCCCCCAGACCAGGGGAAGCAGATGGGAGGGAGTATTTCTTCGTCAGCCGGGAGCGGTTTGAAGAAATGATAAAGGCCGGACAGTTAATTGAGTATGCCCGGTATGTGGAGAACTACTATGGGACTCCCAGAGAATACGTAATCAATCAGATGGATGCCGGAAAGGATGTTATCTTAGAAATTGAGATCCAGGGGGCATTAAAGATAAAAAGCCAGTTTCCTCAGGCATTGCTTCTGTTTGTAATGCCTCCCAGCGCGGCAGAGCTGAGAGAGCGTCTTACCAGCCGGGGAACTGAGACGGCTGAGGTAATCAAGAACCGGTTAAAACGGGCTTTAGAGGAAGCGGAAGGCATTGAGAATTACGATTATATCCTGATTAATGATAAGGTGGAGGATTGTGTAAGACAGATGCATCAGATCATTCAGGATCATCACAGCCGCACCTGTAACCGGCTGGAGTTTATTGAGAACATGCGGACAGAACTTCACCAGATAAGTAAGAGATAGAAAGGAGAATTTGTATATGTTACATCCATCTTATTCGGATTTAATTAATGTAGTAAACAGCGAGGTGGAACCGGGAGAACAGCCGGTGGTGCAGAGCCGGTATTCCATTGTTATCGCCTCTGCAAAGCGGGCAAGACAGATCATCGGCGGGTCGGATCCTATGGTTCCGGGAGCAAACCGCAAGCCGCTGTCTATGGCAATTGACGAGCTGTATAAGACAAAGGTAAAGATTGTGGGGGAAGACGAGATCCCGAAGGAGGACAATCAATAAGCAAACCTGCATGCGCCCGGCAGCGGACGCACTACCGCATAGGAAAGTCCGGCGGGCGCATGGGGCATACCGGAATGCATGCCGCCTGTCGGCGGCGGACTTTTAAAGTAAGCGTAAGCCGTCTCTTTGTATTGAGATGGCTTTTCTTGCAACATACCCTTAACAGAGAGAGGTGCATTTAAGTATTATGAAATTACTGTGTATTTCACTGGGCTGTGACAAGAACCTGGTAGATACGGAGAAGATGATGGGCCTGCTTTATCAGGACGGATGGGAGTTTACGGATGATGAGACACAGGCAGACGCTGTCTTAATCAATACCTGCTGCTTTATCGGCGATGCCAAAGAAGAGAGTGTAAACACCATTCTGGAGATGGCGGAGCTGAAAAAGGACGGCAAGGTAAAGGCGCTTTTGGTAGCCGGATGTATGGCAGAGCGGTATAAGCAGGAGATTTTAGAGGAGATCCCGGAAGTGGATGCTATCCTGGGAACTGCCTCAGGCCATGAGATTCTGACAGCTCTCAAACAGGTTTTAGAGGGGAATGGCCCGGTTTCCTGTTTTGAGGATTTACACAGCCTTCCCAAAACCCCGGCTGGCCGGATCCTTACCACCGGCGGCTGTTACAGCTTTTTAAAAATCGCAGAAGGCTGCGATAAGCGCTGTACCTACTGTATTATCCCAAGTTTAAGGGGACCTTACCGCAGCTATCCCATGGAGGAGCTGCTGGAGGAGGCCAGGCAGCTTTCGGAAAAGGGGGTAAAGGAGCTGATCCTGGTAGCCCAGGAGACGACTCTTTACGGCGTGGATCTCTACGGGCAAAAGATGCTTCCAAAACTCTTAAAGGAACTGGCAAAGATTTCCGGTATCCAGTGGATCCGCATCCAATACTGCTATCCGGAGGAAATTACAGATGAGCTCATTGAGGTCATAAAGGAAGAAGAGAAAATTTGCCATTATCTGGATATTCCCATTCAGCACGCCAGCGATACTATCTTAAAAAGGATGAACCGCCGCACCGATAAAAAGCAGCTTAAGGAGATTATCGGAAAGCTTCGGAGGGAAATCCCGGACATTGCCCTTAGGACTACCCTGATTTCCGGTTTCCCCGGGGAGACAAAGGAAGATCATGAGGCTCTCATGGAATTTGTGGACGAGATGGAATTTGACCGTCTTGGAGTATTTGCCTATTCTGCTGAAGAGGATACACCGGCGTTTTCCTTTGAAAATCAGGTGCCGGAAGAACTAAAAGAAGAGCGCCGGGATCAGCTTATGGAGCTTCAGCAGGAGATTGCCTTTGAAAAGTCGGAGAGCATGAAAGGGCGGATTTTAGATGTATTGATTGAGGGAAAAGTAGCAGACGAGCCTGCCTATGTGGGGCGTACCTATATGGACGCGCCCGGTGTAGACGGATTGATTTTTGTAAACACCGGCCAGCTTCTGATGTCCGGAGATTTTGTCCGGGTAAAGGTAGTGGGAGCCAGTGAATATGATTTGATAGGAGAGGTGTATCATGAATTTACCTAATAAGCTTACCATTCTTCGGGTGATTTTAATTCCGTTTTTTGTTGCTGCCCTTATGATCCAGGGAGGAGCCAATGAAACCATGCGGATTGTGGCGGCTGTAATTTTTATTGTGGCCAGTCTTACGGACCTTTTAGACGGCAAGATTGCCAGGAAATATAATCTGGTAACCAATTTCGGAAAGTTTATGGATCCTCTGGCAGATAAACTTTTGGTGTGCTCAGCCCTGATTTGCTTTATTGAGCTTCATCAGATCCCGGCCTGGATGGTAATTATCATTATCAGCAGGGAGTTTATTATCAGCGGTTTCCGCCTGGTGGCCTCAGACAATGGCGTGGTGATTGCCGCCAGCTATTGGGGAAAATTTAAGACTACTTTTCAGATGATCGCCATTGTGCTGATGATCCTTAACATTCCGGCCCTAAATTTGCTCACCCAGATCTGCATTTGGATTGCCCTGATTTTGACCATTGTGTCCCTCATAGACTATCTGGCAAAAAACCACAAGGTGCTGACAGAAGGGAGTATGTAACCTATGGTAGTAGAACTGATTTCGGTTGGAACCGAGCTTTTGCTGGGCAATATTGTCAATACTAACACCAGATATCTGGCGGAGAAATGTGCCCTTTTGGGACTAACCATGTACCATCAGGCAACGGTGGGGGACAATCATGACCGGATGGCAGAAACGATCCGGACAGCCCTTGGCCGGTCTGATATTGTGATTCTTACAGGAGGACTGGGCCCTACAGAGGACGATATGACCAAGGAGGTCTGCGGGGAGGTTATGGGATTTGCTTTAAAAGAAGATCCCCATACCAGACAGAGAATAGAGGATTACTTTAAAAATAGTATTTATAAAGAAATTCCGGATAACAACTGGAAGCAGGCAATAGTCCCGGAGGGCGCCATTGTACTGGACAACCATAACGGCACGGCTCCCGGCCTGATACTGGAAAAGGATGGAAAGACGGCGATCCTGCTTCCAGGCCCTCCGGGCGAGCTTTATCCCATGTTTGAGAACCAGGTAATGCCGTATCTTCAGAAGAAGCAGCCGGAAGTGATTCTGTCTCAGATGATAAAGATCTGCGGCCATGGCGAAAGCCAGGTGGAGGATAAGCTTTTGGACCTTATTGATAATCAGACCAATCCCACTATTGCCACTTATGCCAAAACCGGGGAAGTCCATATTCGGATTACCGCCAGAGCCAAAAATCAGGAATCGGCTAAGAAACTCTTAAAACCAGTGGTAAAGGAAATAAAGAGCCGGTTTGGCGACAGCGTTTATACGGTTCGGGAGGAAGAAAACTTAGAGGATGCCATTGTCCGCCTTTTGGAAAAATATGAGCTTACGGTTACTACGGCAGAGTCCTGCACAGGAGGCCTTTTAGCCGGCCGTTTGGTTAATGTCCCCGGGGCTTCAGAAGTGTTTCGGGAAGGTTTTGTTACCTATTCTAACAAATCTAAGAGAAAACTTTTGGATGTAAGCAAGAGCACCCTGAAGAAATACGGGGCAGTCAGTGAGCAGACTGCCAAGGAGATGGCCGCCGGAGGCGCTTTTGCGGCTGACGCGGACCTTTGTGTGGCTATTACCGGCATTGCAGGGCCTGACGGGGGAACGGAGGAGAAACCGGTGGGCCTGGTATACATTGCCTGCTTTGCAAAAGATAAGGTGACGGTAAAGGAATTCCGGTTTAAGGGCAGCCGGGCAAAGATAAGAGAGCAGTCGGTGGTGTGCGGACTGGATCTTCTGCGCCGTTCCATCCTTTGCAATTACCGGAAGGAAAAGGGAAAAGACAAAGATTAGGAGGACGTTATGGATCAGCAGATGATGAAAAAACATCTGGCAGCGGCCCTTGGGTATTCCTATACCAGAATGGCCCTGAATTACTATATGTATTTTGAAAGCAAAGCAGACGAAAAGGAACCCAGCCAATGGGAAAAGACCTTTTACCCTGCTTTTCAGAGGATATTAGGTTCCCTGCTTTTTGGGGAAGGAGATCTGCCCGGGCTTAAAGATCTCCGACAGAAGGCTATTAATGAGACGGATATCATCACCTCCTATACCGATTGTTTCCAGGTTTATGAGCACGTATTAAATCGGGTAGAGCAGCGCTATGCGCCGGACAGGGAGAAAAAGGCTCTGCCTGAAGACAGGGTACTTACCGGGGAAATTATGGGATTTCTTGCAGGTTGTAAGGATTCCGCTATGGTAAATGAACGGATCCAGATGATTATGGAGCAGCTTCCCATCCGCTTTACAAAGACCAAGTTCTTCTCCATGGTTCAGTCCGGCCTTTCTATTTATCAGGGCTCACCAAAGAGCAGCCTGGATGCTATGATGTATGTGCTCCGCACGGAATCTATGATTCAGCTTCCTGAAAACATGGAAGAAGGCCATGAAGAGCTTTTTGGGATCCTTTCCATGCTGAAAGAGGCGGATTATAAGTCCCTTGAAAAAGAAGAGTTTAAGCGGCTCTCAGATGGCCTTGCCCTGGCAAGCCAGGAGCTTTTAGAGGCTTCCGGTGAAATGATGCTTCACATGGATTTGATCAATGATCTCTATGTCCTTCATTTGGCGGGGAAAGACGGGGTAATGGAGGCGAAGGAAAGGCAGAACCTGAAAGAGATTCTCTCTACTGTCTGGAAAAAGCTGGAGGAAGAGGATTACTCCATCCCGGAAGACCAGGTGGAGGAGATGCTTGTCCAGCTGGAAGGCAGGCAGGAGCGCTATTATGAGAGATGGCTCCGGTGCGATCCGGCGGCATTTAAAGAATTCTCCCAGGGTCCGGCTGAGGAAACTTATCATCGTCTCAGGATGGTGGGCTTATTGCTGTCCGGAAGTTCCTTTGTGGAGCTGGACGAAAAAGACGAGGACAAGACGGAGCTTACAGAAGCAGAACTGGAGAGAGAAGAGCAGAAATTTTTCCAGGATCTTACCAGTCTGTGGACAGGGATGCCCAAAATAGTAGTCCGGGCGACTATGGCCAGAATATTATCCAATCTTCCTGTCTGCTTTAATTCTCTTCCTGAGGTGGAGAATTACATTGAAAACAGCCTGGGAAGCTGTACGGATCCGGATGAAAAGGCAGTCTCCATGGATCTGATCCGGGAGATTATGGTGGATTTGGATGAGATGGTATAAGCCGTTATATATGGGAGAGACGGCCTCAAAAAAGCGTTTCCGCCTGATTCAGGGAATCCGGAAGAGAAAGCTTTGCCCGGGGGCCTATGTGATTACTCCGGCGTCAGGAGGCAATAATATTCTTGACATCTATCCGGCCCCGGAGCTTCTGCTTCCCTATTATCGGGACAAAGACTTTCTGATTATGGGGATCGCTTATGGGTACAATGAGGCCGCCCAGGTGGCGGCAAGGATTGTAGAGGACTTGTATCAAAAAACCGGAGGCTTTGATTTAAAGGAATTATTGGAGGATCAGGCAGAATGATGTGGGCAATGGTTGGGATTTTAAAAATCATCGGCTGGACTCTGGTGATTTTGCTGGCTCTGGTGATTCTGCTTCTTTTGGCAGTATTGTTTGCTGCCGTAGGCTATCGGGCGGAAGGAACCTTTTTGGAGGGAAAATTAAAAGGATGGGTAAAATGCTTTTGGCTGTTTCACATCCTGTCAGTACAGGTGGCTTTTGAGGAAAAAACCAAAACCACTGTCCGGCTTTTTGGAATTCCTGTCCGCTCCCCTAAGAGAAAGAAAAAAAAGAAGGTTCGGTCCGGCGTGTCCCCGGATTATCAGGAAGCGGAGGATGATTTTTCAGACGGCGGGGACGAATTTGAAGAGGACCGGGAAGAGGAAGGCTTAGAGGATAATGGCTTAAATGAGCCGGGCTGGGAAGAGGAAGACGGCGAGGAAACGGTTTTAGGCGCTCAGGAGCTGGGGGAGCCTGAAAAGAGTAAGACAGATTCCTCCATAGGATCCCGCATAAAAGGCATATTTTCCCGGATTCGAAAGACATTGGAACATATTCCGGATTCCATCCGAAATATGGAAAGCCGCCTGAAAGCCGCCTGGGAGAAAAAAGAAAAGATGACAGCCTGGATTCAAAATAAGGAAAATCAGGCGTCTTTAAAGCTGATTTTCATTCAGTTGAAAAAGCTGCTTCGCCACATCCTTCCCAGAAAGGGAGAGGCCAGGATTACCTTTGGATTGGGGGAGGATCCTTACCTGACTGGTCAGGTGCTGACCTATTTAAGCCCTTTTTACGCTCTTTATGCAGAACATATTGAGCTGTATCCGGAGTTTGACAGAAAAGTTTTGGAGATAGAAGGCAATTGCAGGGGCCGTATCCGTATAGGGTTTGTTTTGGGCTATGCGGTAAGGCTGCTGCTTGATAAAAATATTCGTAAAATTGTCCGCGCTTATTTAGGGCGTTGAGACAGAGGAGGGTACTATGGCTGAAAAACATTTTTCAGAGGCAATTGAATCATTATTTAAAGGAATGGACCAGTTAGTTTCCACAAAGACCGTGGTGGGAGATGCGGTGAAAATCGGAGATACCATTATCCTCCCTCTGGTGGACGTAACCTGCGGCATGGGAGCCGGATCTTTCAATAAGGAAGCCAGGCAGGGGGGCGGCGGCGGCATGAATGCCAAAATAAGCCCCAGCGCTATTTTGATTATTCAAAACGGCTCCACCAAGCTGGTTAATGTAAAAAATCAGGACGCTATGAGTAAGGTCCTGGATATGGTGCCGGATGTTGTTAACAGGTTTATGGGGGGAAAGACCTTTGACGACGAGATTTCCCCCGAGGCGGTGGAGGCGGCCGGCGCTATGGCGGAAGAACTTTCAAAAGGCTGACAAGTCCCAAAGGGCTGGCGAAAGAAAGTCAAAACCCGGACAAAGACTATGGATAGACGGCATAATTTGGTACGAACCTGCATAGAATAACCCTATAGAAGAAACACGGAGGATTCTATGAAACGGGTGTGCGGATTGATGTTGTTTTGCTTCGGCGCCGGGATGACGGTACTTTTGTTTATACCAGAAACCTTCGGGACTCTGGCATTTATCATCGGATGTCTGGTGATTGGATATAATCTATTTTGCTGTTAAATCTTTGATTTTCAGATACAAAACTATTATACAGACCGGCAGGGCAAGGCAGGAAAACCAGTGGTATTTCTTGCCTTTTCCTGCCGTTTTCCGTATAATAACAAAAGACAAAGGAGGAGACGTTATGTACCGGTTGCTGATTGTAGACGATGAAGAGGATATCCGCCGCGGCATCGCCAGAGGGATCCCGTGGGCAGAACTGGGATTTGAAGTGGCAGGACAGGCAGGTGACGGTGAGGAGGCGGTGGGGCTGTTGGAGAAAACCCAGCCGGACGTGGTACTCTCAGATATCCGAATGCCCAAAATGGACGGAATTGAGCTGATGCAGTACCTCTATGCCAATAAGCCGGAGATTAAAATTATTATTTTAAGCGGCTACAATGACGTAGAGTATCTGAATATGGCCATTAAAAACCGGGTTACCGAATAATTTGCTAAAGCCTACGGACATTGACGAATTTTGTGAGCTGTTTAAAAGCTTAAAGACAAAACTGGACGCGGAGCGGCAACAGAAAAAGGAGATGGAGAACCTGAAGGCTTTTGTGGAGCAGAGTAAGGAGCTGTCCTATGGCCGGGTTTTGAGCAATCTCCTGGATGGCTACACTGGCGGAAGCCTGGAGTATCAGTGGAAACAGGAGATGGAAGCCATGGGAATGGCCTTTGACTGCTGTGTTATGGTGATTATGGATACGGATCCGGGAGAGGGGGATTCCAAGGAGGATCATTACCAGTTGAAGCAGAGAATCATTCAATACTGCAATTCCAGGCAGATTCCCTGGAGAAACAGTTTTTCTTAAACCGGGATCATAAGGTGGTAGGGATCATTACTCTGGACCAGCTGGAAGAGCAAAAAGATATTCAGGCCAGTATTCAGGAAATGCAGGGGGAAATCGGCGATATCTATAATCTGGCCCTGCTTGCTGGAATCAGCCCGGTGTGCCGGAATGAAAACCAGCTTCCGTCTCTTTATGCACAGACAATAAAGACGGTTACCTCCAAGGCGCCGGATCTTTCCGTCAATCAAAAAAAGAGCAATATGCTGGTAAATGCAGTCCGGGAATATTTAAACAACAGTTACTGTTCCAACTCCCTTTCTCTGGAAGAGGTGGCAGATCACTTCCGAAAAAATCCGGCTTACATATCCAAAGTATTTAAGAAAGAAACCGGATTTAATTTCAGCGATTACATTACCCAGAAGCGAATGGAAAAGGGCAAGGAGCTCCTGACAGATATGACATTAAAAATCTATGAGATAGCGGAACTAATCGGCTATGCCGATGCCTCTAATTTCATAAAAGTATTTAAAAAGCACTGCGGTATGAGTCCCAATGAATATCGCAGCTTATTTGGGTGAGACAGGCTATGAAGAAACTTTTATTGAAAATACGCAATTATACAGAAGAAAGCCTGCGCCGCCAACTGGAGTTTTATCTTTTTGTTTGGGTTCTGCTTCCTATGACTCTGGTTACTGCCCTTTTATTTCTGGAGGCCGGAGATAAGATGAAGGAACAGGCTCTGGTTCATGTACGCCAGCGCTCCCTGGCTATCGGCCAACAGATTGACAAATTTGTAGCAGGAATCGTCAACGTGTCTGATAATTTCGCCTATGATGAAGAGATTGAAGAAATGATAGAGGCGGATTACCGGAACCGGTCTCTGGAAAAGCAGAAAGATATCTACAACCTCCAAAGCTACTTTACCAAAACAGATCCTTTTAATAAAAATGAGCGTATCAGCGCCATTTACACGAAGGACAAAGCGGTATTTAATCTGGAAAACCCGTATTGGGACAAGGATGAGGTGGAGGAGAGGATGGTGTCTTTGGGCGCTACGGACCGCAGCAGCCTGTCCATGTTTCGCTGGCATCCTCTTCAGGACAATTTCCTTTCCCCCCAGACAGAAGTCCCGGTGAGACAGAAAAAAGTGGTAGTGGGAGTGCGGCGGATTCTTCATCCTTTTATCGGCTCATGGATGTACACTCAATTTTTCTGTGTTGATGAAGAAAAAATTTTTGAGCTTTACCGGGAATCTGCAGCGGAGATGGAGGGACAGATGATTCTTCTGGATGAAAATGACGGCCTGATTTCTTCGTCCAATGAGTCTTTTGTAGAGGCAGGCAAGGTTCCGCAGGAATTATTAGACTCGATCCGGAATTTGGACAGCGGACATCCGGAAATTCATTTTGAAGATCAGAAGCATATTGTGGAGATAATGGAGCTGGAAGAAAACAACTGGAGACTGGTTTCCATGGTTCCGGTAAGCGTGGCTACTGCTCCGGTAAACACGTTATTTAAAAAGATTGTGGCGGCCCTGGCGGCCTGTGTGGTAATCTGCGGATTTCTCCTTAGCTGGCTGTCCAGGCGCTTTTTAAAGCCTGTGGAGGTACTGGACGCCTCCATGAAGGAGGTTTATGACGGGAATCTGGAAGCATACGTAAAACCAGAATTATACAACGGGGAAATTCAAAAGATGATGGTGTATTACAACGCCATGCTGGTTCAAATCAATCATTTTATTGAAGAACAGATTGCAGGTGAAAAGAAAAAGAAAGAGCTGGAGCTGGAGGTCCTTATGGGGCAAATCAACCCCCATTTCCTTTACAATACCCTGGAAAACATTGTATGGAAATCCAACGAAGCGGGTTATCCGGATATTGGCCGGGTGGCGGCCTCTCTGGGGCGGCTGTACCGTTTGTCTATTGGAAATGGGGAGATCCTGGTCAGCCTCCGCCAGGAAGTAGAGCACATGATGGCCTATGTGGCAATTCAGAAAAACCGGTATAAGGAACGGATAAAATTTGATCTCACTGCAGATATGGAACAGATCCGGCAATATTCTATCATTAAACTGACTCTGCAGCCCATTGTGGAAAACTGCTTTATGTATGCCATAGAAGGAATCGACAGGATGTTAAAGATCCGGGTGGATATTCAAATCCGGCAGGATATTTTGGTAATCCGGGTAGCGGATAACGGAAGCGGCCTGACAAGGCAGCAGCTGGACAGAGTGAGAAAACAGATTGAGAACGGGCGGATTCAAAGTGATGGGAAAGGAGAACAAAACGCGCCGCCGGCACATTTTGCTGAAAACTTTGCAAGAAAGAGACGCAGACAGGGAGCAGGTATCGGAATGTACAGTGTGAAGGAACGGATTGCCATTTATACTGGTTTTCAGGACAGCATAAAAATTCAGAGCCGTTCTAATTCCGGCACTATTGTTACAATCAGGATTCCCAAATTACCATTTGAGGACAAAAATAACCAATAAAAGCAAAATTCGAACTATGGAATTATGCGGATTGCCAGGTTAAAATAGACTCATCAAAGAAAATTTGGGAGGAAATGACAATGAAGAAAAGTTTAAAGAAAATTGCTTCTATGTCTCTTTGTGCAGCAATGGCAATCGGAACCCTGGCAGGATGCTCATCTGGTTCTTCTGATGCAGCTGCCACCACAGCGGCTACCACTGCGGCAGCAGGCGGAGCAGAAGCAGGCGCAGCAGCAGGAGAAGCAGCCCCGGCTGAAGGAACAAATTCCGATCAGCCATATGCGGGAGTTACTTTAAAGTATGCAACTACCCAGACCGCAAGTACCGGCGATGAGAACTTAAAGCTTATTGAGCTGGTAAAAGAACAGACCGGTATCAATATTGAGTTTTATGTAATCCCCACTGCCAAGGCCGGAGAGGTTGACAAGACCCTGGTAAGCCTTATGGCCGGTGATGAAGTAGACTTAATCTATAACACCAAGCCCGGTTTAAAGACATTCTACAATGCAGGCGTTTTAACCCCGTTAAACGAGATTGCAGCAACAGTAGGATATGATATTCCTGGAACCTTCGGCGACTATGTGCCCGAATTTGACGGCGACGTATACGGTCTTCCCGCTTTCTCCGACATCTGGATCACCCTATATAACAAGAAGATTTTTGATGATGCAGGAGTTCCCTATCCATCCGCAGAAGGCTGGACCTGGGAGAAATACATTGAGACTGCAAAACAGTTAACCGACACCAGCAAGGGCATTTACGGTTCCTTTATGTTAGACTATGACTGCTACGCCTATATGTATGCACTGCAGAAAGGCTGGGAGCCTTACAAGGCAGACGGAACCGGAAACTTTGATGATCCGCTGTTTAAGGAGAGCTTAGAGTTCTTCTACGGCTTAGGAAATAATGAGAAGATTCAGCCTTCCATCCTGGAATTTAAGGCAGCCAACATGCCCTGGAACTCCTTCGTATCTACCGGAAACTATGGTATGTTTATGTGCGGCGGCTGGGTAACCTCTGTATTAAACCAGTTTGACAAATACCCCAGAGAGTGGAAGACAGGCCTTCTTCCCATGCCTTATCCGGAAGGCGAGGATCCTTCTACCCTGACAGTTCCCGGATGCTATGCGGTTCCCTCCACCAGCAAGAATAAAGAGGCAGCCTTTGCTGCCGCCGCCTGCATGGCTGAAAATCAGTATACTTTAGGCATGGGCCGTGTTCCCGCAAGAGTGGATTTATCTGACGAGGAAATTAGCAACTACATTGAGACTTCTCTGCTTTGTATTTATGATCCGCCAGGCATTTATCGGAATCCCGGAATCCATCAGCGAAGCTGCAAAAATTGATGGCTGCAAACACTTCCAGATTTACTACCGGATTATTCTGCCTCTGGCAAAGCCATCCATAGTAACCATGGTTCTGTTTACCTTCGTATGGTCCTGGAATGATTATATGGGCCCC
>CAJUJM010000033.1 GCA_910586755.1 uncultured Lachnospiraceae bacterium | reverse complement strand
TGACCGTCCCATGGCTGCCCGCAAGCCGCCCTGTGAAAGACGATTGCTCCGCAATCGCCGCCTGTATTCGCAATCCGGCCTGGCGGCCTGCTTGCTCATACCGGCTTGCCCATCCGATATTCATGCTCCGGTTCATGCAAGCATGACCGTCCCATGGCTGCCCGCAAGCCGCCCTGTGAAAGACGATTGCTCCGCAATCGCCGCCTGTATTCGCAATCCGGCCTGGCGGCCTGCTTGCTCATACCGGCTTGCCCATCCGATATCCATGCTCCGGTTCATGCAAGCATGACCGTCCCATGGCTGCCGTCTGGGACTTTCACAGTAATTTATCCAACAGGTTTACTGCGAAGAAAATGGCTGGGGCTGTAAAAATCATACTGTCAAATCGATCCAGAATCCCGCCGTGGCCTGGAATCAGGTGTCCGTAATCTTTAATGTCGTGGTTTCTCTTAATGGCTGACGCAGCCAGATCTCCAATCTGGGAGATCACTGCCGCTATGGCGCAGGCAATGGCACAGTCCGCCTGAGGATTCACCAGATTCATAATGTTATCCTTGAAAAGGCCTGCATACAAGAATCCCAAAAGAGCCGCTCCGGCCACTCCTCCTATGGCTCCTTCGATGGACTTTTTAGGGCTTAGCACCGGCGCTAACCGGCGCTTTCCAAACAGCATCCCTACACAGTAAGCGCAGGTATCACATCCCCAGGAGCTAAAGAAAATAAGCCATACCAGGTAAATCCCGTCCGGCATCTGCCTAGTCTGATAAAGGTAGGACAGCATTACCGGCACATAGAGGAGGCCGAATACCGCCCCTGTCACCTCCTCTGTCTTATATTTGGGAAAGGTAACCACATAGATGGTCATACAAACCATTAAAAATCCGATAAACACCAGCATCATATAGCTGGTATCGGAAATCCATAAAAGGCCGAAGTACCCGACTGCTGCCAGATATCCCACTACCCCCATGGGGCTGTTTTGGATTTTAAGAGCGCGGTACAGTTCAAACAGGCCAATTAAAGAAATGATCTCCGTAACGGCCAGCAGCACATTGCCGCCCATAACCACAAAAATCAGGGCCAGGATAACCAGAATAATACCGCTGATTAGTCGTTTTCCAAACATACAAGCTCCTTTCCCTACTTGACGCCGCCAAACCGCCGTTCTCTTCTATTGTACGCAGCAACAGCTTTTTCTAATTCCTCTTGATCAAAATCCGGCCACAGACAGTCTGTAACATAAATCTCCGTATAAGCGCACTGCCACAGCAAATAGTTGGACAGGCGGATCTCCCCGCTGGTACGGATCAGCAGATCCGGATCCGGCATTCCGGCGGTATCCAGGAACATTTCTATAGTCTGCTCTGTGATGTCCTCTGACTTTAGCTTTCCTTCCTGACAGGCTGTTGTCAACTTTTTTACGGCTCGGGTTATCTCATCTCTTCCGCCATAATTTACTGCAATGACGAAGGTAAGGCCTGTGTTCTCTCTGGTCTCCTCCTCCAGGCGGTTAATTCCCTCCACAATATCCTGGTCAAACCGGCTTCTCTCCCCGATCATTTTAACCCGGACGTTGTTGGCCTTGGCAATTTTTAAGAGACGGACCATATAGTACCGGAATAACTGCATCAGCGCCCCTACCTCTTCGCCGGAGCGCTTCCAGTTCTCAGTGGAAAAGCCGTATACTGTCAGATACTCGATCCCCATACGCGCTGCCAGCTCTACCGTTTTCTCCACAGTTTTACAACCCTCTTTATGGCCCATGGATCGGGGAAGCCCTCTTTTTTTTGCCCAGCGGCCGTTGCCATCCAATATAATTGCCACATGGGCAGGAATCGCCATGTTTTCTATCTTTTCTGTCTGTTTCTCTGCCATGGTCCAGTCCTCCTTGTATTGTCCGCCAAATAACCCGCTCCGGCAAAATGCGTCCCAGACGCGTTTTTGCCAGATACGACGTAAAACAAGGGGCAGGCCGCGCCTGCCCCCTGCCGCATCTTATACGGTCATAATCTCCTTGGTCTTAGCCTCTACCGCTTTGTCAATCTTCTCAACCATCTTATCTGTCAGCTTCTGAATCTTGTGCTCTAATTCTTCCTGATCATCCTCCGAAATCTCTCCTGCCTTCTCTGCCTTCTTAAATACGTCGTTGGCATCCCGGCGGATATTCCTTAAAGCAACCTTGGCATTGTCGCCTTTCTTTTTGATATCCTTTGCCAGATCCTTTCTGCGCTCTTCTGTAAGCTCCGGAAAAATCAGGCGGATAACGCTGCCGTCATTGGTGGGATTAATGCCCAGATCTGATGTCTGAATCGCTTTCTCAATGGGCTTAATCAGGCTCTTCTCCCAGGGCGCGATTACCAGTACCCGAGGTTCGGGAACAGAAATATTTCCTACCTGCTGCAGGGGAGTGGGGGTTCCATAATAGTCTACCCGGATCTTGTCCAATACCCGCGGATTGGCCCGTCCTGCCCGGATGGTTACAAAATCATTGTTCAAGGAATCCAAGGTCTTGTTCATCTTCTCTTCGTATAGTTTGATATCCATAAATACCCTCCTGATTATGCGGTCACAATCGTGCCGTTTATTTTTCCCTGCATTGCCAGGGCAATACTGTCCGGTTCGTTAAGGCTGAATACTGCCATAGGCATCTTGTGTTCCATACACATGATAGAAGCAGTCAAGTCCACCACTGCAAGCTTTTTGTCGATAACTTCCTCGATGGAAAGGGTATCGTACTTTTTGGCATTGGGATTTATTTTGGGATCACTGTCATAGACCCCGTCAATGGCTTTTGCCAAAAGGATGCAATCTGCCTCCATCTCAATGGCCCGCAGAGCAATTCCTGTATCAGTGGAAAAGTATGGGTGCCCGGTTCCTCCGGCAAAGAACACTACCATGCCTTTCTCAAAATATTTATTGGCCCTGTCTTTGGAGAAGAGTTTGGTCATGGAGCCGCACTCAAAGGGCGTTAAAATCTGTGTCATCATCCCTGCATTGCGGAAAATTTCAGAGACGTAAATGCAGTTCATTACTGTGGCCAGCATGCCAATCTGATCCGCTTTGGTCCTGTCAATAGCTTCGCTGGTACGGCCTCTCCAGAAATTTCCGCCGCCAATGACAATTCCAACCTGGACTCCGGCATCTACGGAAAGTTTAACCTGTCTGGCTACTTCTTTTACGGTGTCTTCGTCAAAGCCTGTCTTTTTGGGGCCGGCCAGAGCTTCACCGCTTAATTTTAACAGTACGCGTCTTGTCTTCATACCAATTGTTCTCCTGTTGTATTGTCTTAATGGGGGCGGGCGCTTTTGTGTAAGCACAGCGCTGCTTCTTATTTGTTTTTTCGCACTGCTCATTGCTTTCGTGGACATATTATACCACACTTATGGCGGTTTGGAAAGACGGATTTATACAAAAACAGCCGCCCCGGTTTTGGGACGGCTGAAATCGTATTTCTTTGATTATTTCTTGTTGGTATAACCGAAGAAGAAGTATCCAAGCGGAGTATAGTACATACCCTCAACATCGTCTGCCAGCATGTAGGGCTGGGTGTAGAAGTAGATGGGAGCCAGAACGGAATCATCCTTGATCAGGATATCCTCTGCCTTGTGGAATGCTTCCATACGCTCTTCCGGTACGCTGGTAGCCTTTGCAGCATCGATTAATGCATCATATTCCGGATTGGAGTACTGAGCATCGTTGTTGCCGCCGTCGGTATACCACATGTCGATGAAGGAGCAGGGATCGTTGTAGTCAGCGATCCAGCCGTTACGGGCGATCTGGTACTGGCCCTGCTTACGGCTCTCTAAGAATACGTTCCAGTCCTGATTGCTCAGGGTAACGTTTACGCCTAATACTTCCTGCCACATGCTCTGTAAAGCCTCGCCGATTGCTTTGTGCTTATCGTTGGTATTGTACATATACTCAACAGTGGGGAAGCCCTCGCCACCCGGATAGCCTGCCTCTGCTAACAGAGCGCGCGCTTCTTCACAGTTTTTCTCGTAATCCTCAGGAGCAACGCTGTAGTAGTCGCCGCCTACGGTACGGAAATCATCGCCGGAAGGATCTGCATCATTAACACCTGCGGGAACATAACCGGTTGCAGGAAGCTCGCCTGACTGAGAAACGTTCTCTACAATATAGTTTCTGTCAATTGCCAGGGAGAAAGCCTTACGGATTAACGGATCCTTAAATACTTCATCCTCAGTGTTGAAGCATACATAGTAGCAGCCGATGTAATCTTCAATGGTAATCTCGCCAGAAGCAATGTAGTTTGCGATTTCATCTGTGGGGAACTCTTCAATGAAATCCAGCTCGCCGCTCTTGAAAGCAGCCAGGATAGCGTTTGAATCATCTAACAAGGTAAACTTAATGCTGTCGGGGCCTAAGCTCTCAAAATTGTAGTAATTCTCATTCTTTACTGCATTGATATATGCATTGTGAGACCACTCCTGCATCTTGTAGGGGCCATTACCAATGTAGGTAGCTACATCATAAGTCCACTCCTCGTTGCCCTCTACAATATCCTGACGAACCGGGAAGGTTGCCGGGAATGCCATGATTTCCTCAAAATAGGGGCAGTCATAGGACAATACGATCTCCAGAGTCTTGTCATCAATTGCCTTAATTGCCAAGGTATCCTTATCTGCTGCTCCAGAGGAAACCTCTGCATAGCCCTTAACCATATCGATCATGTGGCAGTAGTCAGCAGCAGTATCCGGGCTGGCCAGACGCTTCCAGCTATATTCAAAATCTCCTGCAGTTACGGGCTGGCCGTCAGACCATGTAATTCCGTCACGCATGGTAAAGGTGTAAGTAACGGTACCGTCATCATTTACAACCTTCTCCCAGGACTCAGCCTGGCCAGGAGCAGTTTTGGCTCTGCCGTTACCGTCATCCTCCCACTTAACCAGACCTTCAAAGAAGTGGTTGATCATAATTGCGCCGTCTACAGCGGAGTTTAATGCCGGGTCAATGGTCTGCGGCTCAGAAGCCAGGCACACTGCCAGATTAAACTCTCCATCTGCCTCCTCAGCTGCAGGAGCCTCAGTGGTCTCGGTAGCCGCTGCCGCTGTTGTGGTCTCTGCCGGAGCCGCAGTAGAGGCAGGGGGGGTGCTGCTCTGTCCGCAGGCCGCCAGGGAAAGGGCCATTGCAGAAGCCAGAGCCAGAGACATGATTTTCTTTGTCTTTCTCATAATTGTTCCTCCTTTTTTCTTTTTCCCTGTATTCATACAGGGAAATCTTGTATCGCAACGCTTCTAATCTTTACCTGTCAGAGGTTTGGGAAGCGATGGTACCTGAATCTTTTGTGTAACCTTACTTATCCAACAAATGGCATGCTGCCCAATGACCCGGTTCGTGCTCTTTAAACTTAGGCATAGCCTGTTTACACTTTTCCATGGCATAAGGACATCTGGTATGGAACCGGCATCCGCTGGGCGGATTAATAGGACTGGGAATATCTCCCTCCAGCACAATCCGGCTACGGCTGCGGCTTAGCTGAGGATCCGGCACCGGAACCGCAGACAAAAGGGTCTTGGTGTAAGGATGGATTGGATTGCGGTTTAACTCATAGCTCTCCCCCAGCTCTACCAGAGAACCCAGATACATAACGCCAATCCGGCTGGAAATATGGCGTACAACAGAAAGGTCATGGGCAATAAACAGATAGGTAAGGCCCAGCTCCTGCTGCATGTCCTCCAGCATATTCACAACCTGAGACTGAATAGAAACATCCAGAGCGGAAATCGGCTCATCGCAGACGATAAACTCCGGTTTTACCGCCAAGGCCCGGGCAATGCCCACGCGCTGCTGCTGGCCGCCGGAAAATTCATGAGGATAGCGGTTTGCATGCTCTGTATTGAGTCCTACCCGGCGCAGCAGCTCCTTAATCATATCGGTTCTGTCCTGCTTACTGTCTGCCAGCTTGTGAATATCAATGGCCTCGCCTATAATCTCCCCCACTGTCATACGGGGATCCAAAGAGGCGGAAGGATCCTGGAAAATAATCTGCATTTTCCGCCGGTATGGGAGCATATTGGCTGTCTTAGCCTTTCCAAGAGGCTTTCCATCCTCCCCCAGAGGATTCTCATAAATAGGGGTCCCGTCATAAATAATGCTGCCTCCCGTAGGCTCATGAAGGCGAAGGATGGTTCTTCCCAAGGTGGTTTTTCCACATCCTGACTCGCCTACCAATCCCAGCGTTTCCCCCTTTTTAATAAAGAAGGAAACATCCTGCACCGCCTGAACTCCAGGCCCCTTCATCCCTTTTACAGGAAAATATTTTCTTAAATTCTTGATTTCAAGGAGAATCTTCTCATCACTATTCATTAACCTTTTCCTCCTTGTTTAACTGCTCCTGCACCCTGAGCCAGCAGGCAGAGCGATGGTTCTCTCCCACCTCCACATAAGGCGGCATCTTCTTTAAGCAAATCTTCATACACTCCTCGCATCTGGGAGCAAAAGGACAGCCCTCCGGCGGATTCAGCATGTCTACCGGGGTTCCCTCAATAGGAATCAGCCTCTCATAGCTCTCTGCATCTACACGGGGCATGGAACGAAGCAGTCCCTTGGTGTAAGGATGGGCCGGATGATAGAAAATATCGTCCACTGGTCCCTGCTCTACCATCTTTCCCGCATACATAACGGACACTTTATCACAGATATCGGCTACCACGCCTAAATTGTGGGTAATGAAGATGATGCCCATCTTAGTCTTCTTCTGAAGTTCCTTCATCAGCTCCAGAATCTGAGCCTGAATGGTAACATCCAAAGCTGTGGTTGGCTCGTCGGCAATCAAAAGCTGGGGATGGCAAATCAATCCCATAGCAATCATAACGCGCTGGCGCATACCTCCGGAAAACTCGTGGGGATACTGCTTCATACGCTTTTCTACGTTATTAATTCCTACCAGCTCCATCATCTCCATTGCCCGCTTCTCTGCGTCCTCTTTGGAAATAGATTTGTCGTGGGCTCTTAATGCCTCAACCAACTGGTTTCCAATGGTGTATACCGGATTCAGACAAGTCATAGGGTTCTGGAAAATCATCGCCACTTTATTTCCACGGAAAGAAGTCATTTCCTCTTTGGAAAAGCTCAACACGTCCTGTCCTTCAAAGGTGATAGAACCTCCAATTACCTTACCAGGAGACTGTAAAAGTCCCATAATGGAATATGCCTCTACGCTCTTTCCGGATCCGGACTCTCCTACTACTCCCATTACCTCTCCGTAATTTAAATCGTAGGAAATTCCTCCTACCGCTTTCACCTCTCCTGCAGGGGTAAAGAAGGAAACATGCAGGTCTCTTACTTCCAGCAACTTTTTATTTTCTTTTGATTCAGCCATTCAAGTCTCCTCCTTTCTACTTCTTCAGCTTGGGATCCAGCGCATCTCTAAGGCCGTCGCCAAAGAGGTTAAATGCCAGGATCATAATGGACAGCACTGCTGCCGGAATAATCAGACGATAGGTATAAGTATACATACCGCTCAATGCATCGGTAGCCATAGATCCCAAACTGGGAAGGGGTGCGGACACGCCTACTCCCAGGTAGGATAAAAAGGACTCCAGGAAAATTGCAGAAGGAATCTGAAGGCAGGTGGTTACAACAATCTGGCCGATACAGTTAGGAAGCAGATGGTTGCGGATAATCCGGCCGCCGGAAGCCCCCAGGGCTCTGGCAGCGGTTACATACTCCTGCTCTTTTAGCTGAAGTACCTGGCCGCGGATAATACGGCTCATGGTTACCCAGTAAAGCATACCAAAAGCAATAAATAAAGATATCAGGTTGGGACCCAGAATTCCTACAAAGGATTTTAAGGGGCCGCTTCCGGAATTCACATATTCCGTTAAAATCGGTTTCAAAGCTGTGGCAATCAGAAGGACCACCAGCATTTCCGGAACAGAATAAATCAGTTCCACAATCCGCTGCATCACCGCGTCCACTTTGCCGCCGCAGTAGCCGGAAATGGATCCGTATACTGCTCCGATTAGCAGTACCAAAAGCGCCGCGCAAATACCGACAGACATGGAAACCCTGGCTCCATACATAACACGGACTAAGATGTCACGGCCGTACATATCTGTTCCAAAGATATGGGGAAATACACTTTCTCCAGCTGCTTTTCTCTCCAGTTCTGCCTTAGAATACCCAAAAAGACGGCGCTTGATCCCCAGCTCTTTGCGAAGGGCTTCCGGATCCACCTCTTCGGCGCTGGCTGCACTTTGAGTAGACACCTTGGCCTGAGCCCGGATCTTTGCCTTGTCCACGTTGGACAGCTTTTCTCCTCTGGCTGCTGCCTCTTCCTCTGCCTTGGCAATCATTTCGTCTACACTTAAAACCTCTGTCTGGGTTCTGGCTGCTATCTCTGCATCCAGGCGATTTTGATCTTCAAGGGCATAATGAAAAGGATGTAGGTTTTCTGCGCCTTTATTAAACTCATCATATCCGTAAGGCATCAAATAAGGCCCTATAAAAGCGAACAGGAACAAAAAAATCACCACGCCCAGGGCGACCATTGCCACTGTATTCTGCTTTAATCTTCTCCAGGCATCTTTCCAGTAAGATACACTGGCCCTGTCCTGGATAAAGTCTTCCTTCTCACTCTGGCTGGCCGGTTCAAAGTCCGCCGCTGTCAGGCTGTTTAAATCCAGCATAGACTCTATATCCGGCTGAAGGGAAACAGGACAGCGTTTTATTTTCTTCTCTCTTGCCATACTTATTTTCCCCCTTTTGTCAGATTGATTCTGGGATCCGCCACCTTATACAGCAGGTCCACCACAGCGTTCATCAAAATAATAAAGGTGGCCAAAAAAATGGTAGTACCCATAATAACCGGATAATCACGGTTCTGGATAGACTGAACAAAATAACGCCCCAGTCCGGGAATGGAAAACACACTCTCTACAACGAAACCGCCGCACAGAGTAAATGCCACCTGAGGACCCAAATAAGTAATAACCGGAATTAAAGCATTCCTTAATGCATGCTTAAAAATGATTTTACTATTTTTTAGTCCTTTTGCCCGGGCAGTTTTAATATACTCCTGATTTAAGGAGTCCAGCATGGCAGACCGGGTCTGACGCGCCGTATAGCACATGGGATAAAATCCTAAAGCAAAGCAGGGGAGCACATAGGAACGCCAGCCTGCCGCCGGATCAAAAATCGTAGGAAAGAACTTGAGAGACGCAATGCCTCCTGCCAGAGTTACCAGCAGAATCGATGCCACCACAAAGCTGGGAGTGGAAATTCCCAGGGTACAAACTACACGAAGGATGCTGTCTGTAAGCTTGCCTCTCTTAAAGGCAGCCAGGCAGCCTAAAGGAACTCCTACCAAAACAGCCCAGCTAAGAGCCAAAGCGCCTACCTTGGCGGAAACCGGGAACATCTCTAAAATAATATTCATAACCGCACGGTTTTTCTGCATTTTTAAAGATACGCCGAAATCTCCGTGAAGCAGATTTTTTAAATAAATCCCCAATTGTACGATAACCGGTTTATCCAGTCCGTACTTTGCATTCAAAGCTGCCAGCGTAGCTTCTGAGGGGTTTTTCTCACTGAGCCAGGGGCTTCCTGGAACTGCATTCATCAGAAGGAATGTAATGCAGGTTACTAAAAAAATCGTAACAACTGCCATTCCCAGTCTTTTTGCAAAATATTTGCCCATTTTATCACACCTTATTTTTACTTATATAAATGCCTGTCATTCTTCTGACTATCGCTTATTTTTCCGTTCTGCTCCTCTGTTTCCAGTGATTGTCAGGCTAATAAAGACATTTGTTCTCGTAGAAAGCACAAATTGCTGCTAAAAAGCGGGGGTGTCGCAACATGAAACAAGGCAATTTCTGTTATCGTCTTGCGGCATCCCCTTTTAACTCTTCTTATTTATATAACAGGACTATTTTCCCATCTGCTTTGCAACTTCTTCTGCAAAGTTTTCTTCTTTCTTCTCCATACCTTCGCCGGTCTCAAAGCGTACAAACTTTTTCACTGCGATCTTGGCGCCGTTAGCCTTTGCAACTTCCTCAACATATTTGCCAACGGTCTGCTTCCCGTCCTCAGCTTTTACGTATACCTGATCTAACAGGCAGATTTCTTTTAATTCCTTGTTAATACGGCCCATTACCATACCGTCAATAATCTTATCGTTGGCATCCGGCTTCTCATTTCTTGCTGCTGCTGCAAGAATCTCTTTTTCTTTTTCAATATAGTCAGCATCTACTTCGTTTCTGCTGGTGTATAATGGCTTTAAAGCTGCAGCCTGCATTGCTACATTCTTAGCCATCTCTTTGATTGCATCATTTACAACGTCTGTCTCAATATCGACCAAAACGCCAATCTTACCGCCTGCATGAATGTAGGAAGCAACAAAACCATTCTGCTCCTCAAGGCGCTCAAATCTTCTGATATTCATATTCTCGCCGATTACTGCGATCTGGGCAGCCAAAGCTTCCTTTACGGTTAAACTCTCATCCTTTGCCCATTTCTCAGCAAAGAATGTGTCCATATCTGCTGCAGAGCTGTTTAAAGCCTGTGCGGCAACATCTGCCACGTAGCCTCTGAATACTTCGTTCTTTGCAACAAAATCGGTTTCTGCGTTAACTTCTACTACGACTGCCTTCTTATCATCATCACTTACTAAAGTAAATGCAATTCCTTCTGCAGCGATTCTGCCAGCCTTCTTCTGTGCGGAAGCAAGTCCTTTTTCTCTTAAGAACTCTACTGCCTTGTCCATATCTCCCTCAGTTGCAGCCAGCGCCTTCTTGCAATCCATCATACCTGCGCCGGTCATCTCTCTTAATTCTTTTACCATTGCTGCCGTAACTGCTGCCATTTTAAAATTCCTCCATCTCTATTTACTCTTAAAAATCCGCCGCCGGACAGGCGGCCTAAATCCAGGGTTGCTGTGTACCAATGGCACACAGCAACAATCACAACCGAAAAAGATGCTTCAACCCGTATCTTCCAACCGGCCGAAGCATCAGTCATTCAAATTAAGCCTCTACAGTCTCGTCTGCTTCGATTTCGCCGGCTGCTTCCATATCCACAACAGCCTCACCCTGATTTGCCTCAATCACTGCATCAGCCATCTTAGATACGATTAACTTAACAGCCCTGATGGCGTCATCGTTGCCAGGAATTACATAATCCAGTTCTTCCGGATCACAGTTGGTATCTGCAATGCCGATTAAGGGAATTCCCAGAGTGTGTGCTTCCTGTACGCAGATTCTCTCCTTCTTGGGATCCACTACGAAGATTGCATCCGGAAGTCTCTTCATCTCCTTGATGCCGCCTAAGTTCTTCTCCAGCTTGTCCCATTCCTTCTTTAATTCGATAACTTCTTTCTTAGGCAGAACATCAAAAGTCCCGTCCTCAGCCATGGTCTCAATCTGTTTTAATCTTGCAATTCTGCTCTGGATGGTCTTAAAGTTGGTCAGCATACCGCCTAGCCATCTCTCATTTACATAATACATATTACATCTCTCAGCCTCAGTCTTAATTGCGTCCTGAGCCTGCTTCTTGGTTCCGACAAACAGAACCGTACCGCCGTCTGCCGCGATATCCGCAACCGCCTTATAAGCCTCATCCACCTTGCCTACAGACTTCTGCAAATCAATGATATAGATACCGTTTCTCTCGGTATAGATGTAGGGAGCCATTTTAGGATTCCATCTTCTTGTCTGATGGCCAAAATGTACGCCAGCTTCCAGCAACTGCTTCATAGAAATTACGCTCATGTTTCTACCTCCATTTGGTTTTAAACTTCCGCCTGCATCTCATACTTCCAGGGAGACCGGAGAGTCATTTTCAGGCACCTTCCCAAAGAATCCGCAGACGTGTTTTTTCGTAAGCCATTCCACTATACCATAAGTCGCCCTGTCGTGCAAGTATTTTTTATGATTTTAACTTATTTTAACTTATTTCGTCCAAATGCACAACCGGCAGCCCCTATCATGAATTTTCTGACAAGAAAACTCATCCGGGGCTGCCGGCCTTTCATGTCTCACTATACAGAACCCGCCTTGACGGCGATTTTCTCCATTACTTTCCACCGTCGGCTTTGATTGATTTCAGCTCATCAAATACAACATCATTTAAAACTTTAATGTAGGTTCCCTTCATGCCGGATGAACGGGATTCAATCACTCCGGCGCTCTCAAATTTACGAAGGGCATTTACGATCACAGAACGGGTAATCCCCACTCTGTCTGCAATCTTGCTGGCTACTAAAATCCCCTCATTCCCATCCAGCTCTTCAAAAATATGGGTGATAGCCTCCAATTCGGAAAAGGACAGGGTGCTGATAGCAGACTTTACAATCTGAACTTTCCTGCTCTCTTCTGCGTTCTCTTCATTGACAGAACGCATCATTTCCAGGCCAACTACTGTGGTTCCATATTCACTTACGATAATATCGTCAATATCGTACTGAGCATCTGATTTGTACATAAACAAGGTGCCTAAACGCTCTCCGGCAATATCAATAGGAGAAATTATTGCCTGATATTTTCTGACATTTTCCTCAGCGAATCCCAAGGTGGCCAGGTTTACATTTTCTTTTGTGGACAGTACGCTTAAGAGTCGTTCATTGAGCAGCTTATCGACATAATTTCCCACCTGATCGACAATCAACTCTTCAATTTCATCGACTCCAGGCCAAATGCTGACGCCAAGGACTTTTCCTTTTTTACTGATAACCAGAATATTAGATAACAAGATTTCACTCAATACTTTGCAAATATCATTAAATACAAATTTGTGGGTGTTATTGTTATGCAATAACTTATTAATTTTTCTGGTTTTATCCAGTAACTGCACGCTCATTTTCCAAAACCTCCTTGCCTGTTAAATTGATTTTCCGAAAAAGCTATTTATTATTTAAATTGTATCATGTTTATTTAACATTCACAAGAGTTTTTGGAAATTTTTATATTTTTTAATAAATACTTCTATTTTTATTTAATTTTCTCACGATATCCACAAGTTTCACTGGCACATACTCTCTGATTTCCCTTTTCCACCATATAGCTGCCACACTCCGGACATTTCTCCTTGGAAGGCTTCTGCCAGGACATGAAATCGCACTCCGGATTCGCCTCACAGCCGTAATAGCGGCGCCCTTTCTTGGTCTTTTTGATAACCACCTCTTTGCCGCACTTTGGACAAGGTACACCTATCTTTTCTAAATAGGGTTTGGTATTTTTACACTCAGGAAATCCAGGGCAAGCCAAAAATTTCCCATGTGGTCCATACTTGATTACCATATTGCGCCCGCAATGGTCACATATCTCTTCTGTCACTTCGTCCGCAATAGTAACCGACTCCAATTCTGCCTGGGCACTTTTTACTGCTTCGTCTAAATCCGGATAAAAGTTCCGAACCACTGTCTTCCATTCCACGGTCCCGTCCCCTACTTTATCCAGCAAGTATTCCAGGTTAGCGGTAAAGGCTGTGTCTACAATACTGGGAAAACACTGTTTCATCATACGGTTTACCACTTCGCCCAGTTCTGTCACATACAGATTTTTATTTTCCTTCACCACGTAGCGCCGCGCTAAAATTGTGGTAATAGTGGGAGCATAGGTGCTGGGACGTCCAATCCCCTGTTCTTCCAGCGCTTTAACCAAAGATGCCTCTGTGTAATGAGATGGCGGCTGAGTAAAATGCTGGCTGGGCAGCAGCTCTTCCAGTTCAAGCTTCATCCCCTTTTCCAGTCGTCCAAGCAGCAGATTCGCTTCTTCCTTTTCCTCCTCCTGGGCATAAACAGACATAAATCCATCAAAAGCAAGCTTAGAAGCTGTTGCAGTAAAGGTATAGGCCCCTGCTCCGATTTTTACAGCAGTAGTCTCATACCGGGCCGGCTCCATACGGCTGGCGGCAAACCGCTTCCAGATCAATTGATACAGGCGGAATAAATCTCTTTGCAGAGAGTCTTTAATAATCACCGGGGTCAGAGAAATGTCTGTAGGACGGATGGCCTCGTGGGCATCCTGAATAATTTTCCCGCTCTTTTTTGTTCCCTGTTCAGCTTTTGCCACATACTGGCTGCCATACTGCGCTCCAATAAACTCCCTTGCAGCCAGATCTGCTTCCTCTGCCACACGTGTAGAATCCGTACGCAGATAAGAGATCAGGCCAATCGTCCCATGGCCTTTTACCTCCACGCCTTCATAAAGCTGCTGGGCCAACCGCATGGTCTTTTGAGTAGAAAAATTTAAAACTTTGGAGGCTTCTTGTTGTAAGGTACTGGTAGTAAAAGGAATGGGAGCTTTTTTTACTCTCTCTCCGTTTTTCAGTTCTTCTACTATATAAGCCTGGCCCTCCAGGTTTTTCTGGATCCCATCCATCTCCGCTCTGTTTCCAATAGTAATACGGCTGTCCTTGTCTCCGTAAAACTTAGCAGTCAGAGCTTTTTTGCTTCCCGGCATTTTAAAAGAGGCATCCAGATTCCAATACTCTTCCGGAATAAAGGCGTCTATTTCCTCTTCTCTGTCACATATCATTCGAAGTGCAACAGACTGGACACGGCCAGCGCTTAACCCTCTCTTTACTTTTTCCCAAAGCAGCGGGCTGATTTTATATCCCACCAGTCGATCCAGAACTCTCCTGGCCTGCTGGGCATCTACCAGGTTCATATCAATTTCTCTCGGATTTTTAATAGAGTTTTTAACTGCATTTTTGGTAATCTCGTTAAAGCTGATGCGGTAAATCTTTTTATCCTTTGTCTCATCCAGCTTCAGCGCTTTCATAAGGTGCCACGAGATAGCCTCCCCTTCCCGGTCCGGGTCTGTTGCAAGGTAAATCTTGTCTGCCTTTTTTACCTCCTTACGGAGTTTGGATAAAATATCCCCTTTTCCCCGTATGGTGATATACTTTAATTCAAAGTCACTTTCCGTGTCAATTCCCATTTGACTTTTAGGAAGGTCTCTTACGTGGCCGTTGGAGGCATCTACCTCATAGGTTGATCCCAAAAATTTTTTAATTGTTTTTACTTTCGCAGGAGACTCCACAATTACCAGATTCTTTGCTGCCATAACAACTCCTCATTCACAGTTTTTTTCTGTAATAATGATTCGCCTCCTGCACAATGTATCCCTCCAGCTCCAGGTCCAGAAGGATCCCCACACATTCGTGCATAGGCAAACCGCTCTCTTTTACAATCTCTTCGATAAATTTTGGTTGTAAATCCAAGCAAATATACACCTTTTTTTCTTTCTTGGCAAGTCCCTTCTGATTTTTTTCCTGAATTCTTAACATTTTCCCGTGAGCCATCCCGAAATAGTCTAATATATCGTCTGTTTCCAACAAAGGAAATGCCCCTTGCTGAATAAGCCGGTTACACCCGGCGCTTAGGACATCTGTAATCCGTCCCGGGACTGCAAACACATCCTTTCCCTGTTCCAGAGCAATCTCTGCCGTAATAAGAGAACCGCTTTTCTCCCGGGCCTCCACTACTATAACAATATCAGACATCCCGCTGATAATTCGATTCCGCATAGGAAAATTCCCGGGCCTTGGTTTGATTCCCAAACCATATTCGGACACAATTCCCCCTGCTTTTTCCATGCTCTCGAATAGTTTATAATTTTCTTTCGGATAGCAGACATTAATCCCGCATCCCAGCACTCCATAAGTGGGTTTTCCGGCCTCCAAAGCTCCTCTATGTCCTGCTCCGTCTACTCCTGCCGCCAATCCGCTGACTATCTGTACACCTTGTCTGCTTAACTCCTTTCCTAAGAATCTGGCCACCTGGCTTCCATAACTGGTACACTCCCGGGCGCCCACGATGGCCGCCACCGGGCGATCTTTGTCCGGCACGCGGCCTTTCCAGTAAAGTCCCATAGGCTTTGAAGCAATATTTTGCAATCCCTTAGGGTAGTCCTGGTCAAACGGCGTGATAAACCGAATATCTCTGTCCTTTAATTTTTCATATTCTTCCTGAATTTTCTGTCTTTTTTCATATTTTCGAAAAATATCAAAGCTTTCCGCCTGGGCTGCTTGAAGAAGTCTCTTTTCTTTCAATACTTTTCCTTCTATATTATATATACTGACTTTGTCCGGGATGTTATTCCATATTTTTTCTATTGTTAATGGGCCAAATCCGTCAATCTTTGTAAGCCAGAATAAACATTTACGTTCTTCTGTTGTCAGGGGAGCAGTCAAATTTCTTCCTCCTTTCCGTGTACGGGCACACGCCGCTGCGCGTCATCTGTCAATTCGTCAGAACCCATTCCAGTTGTAAAACTTTCGTCTCACAAGCGTTCTTCCTCCCAATACTTTCCCTCTAAGCTCCGGTACCCTACAGCTTCACATAGATCGTTGTGATTGATAGAAGGTCTGCCATCCAAATCTGCTATGGTGCGGGCTACTTTAAAAATTTTATGAATAGCCCTGGCGCTTAATTGCTTTTTTCTATAAACGTTTTCTAAAAAGGCCTCATCAGTGCTGCTGATTTTACAATATTCCTTTAAATCTTTTCCGCTCATCTGGCTGTTGCAGGAGATCTGTGCATTCCGGAAGCGATGTTTTTGAATCTCTCTGGCGGCCTCCACTCGCTGACGTATCTGCTCTGAATTTTCATTTCCTTTCGTAATCCGAAGTTCCTGATAGGTAACCGGAGCTGCTTCTGCGCTGATGTCGAACCTTTCCAGAATTGGCTTGGAAATCTTTCCTAAATAGTTGCGTATCTGCTTCGAACTGCAGCGGCACCGGTTCCTGTCAGGATAAAATCCACAAGGACATGGGTTCATTGCCGCCACCAGGAGTACATTTGCCGGGAAAACATAGGTTCCGTGGGTTCTGGCAATGGTTACTCTTTTCTCTTCCAATGGTTCTCTTAATATTTCAATCGTCCTGGAGGAAAACTCCGGAAGCTCATCCAGAAATAAAAGCCCTTCTGATGCCAAAGACAGCTCTCCGGGATTAGGGACCAGACCGCCTCCTGCTAATGCCTGGGGGCTTATGGTGTGGTGGGGATTTCGGAAAGGTCTTTTTGTCATCAGTGTTTCCCCTTTTGGAAGAAGCCCGCATATGCTGTAAATCTTGGATACCTCAATCTGCTCTTTTTCTGACATCGGAGGCATAATGGTAGGAATCCTCTGAGCAACCATAGTCTTTCCCGCCCCTGCTTCCCCCAGCATCAAAAGATTGTGCTGACCGGCTGCTGCTATCTCCGATGCCCTTCTTAATACCAACTGTCCGTTAACCTCTGAAAAATCTTTTTCCTCTTCGGAAGAAGCCGTACATAGTAAGGACTCTCCCTGTACCCTGGCCTCTTTTTTTATGTTATCAGGATGGCGCAGCCATTCTACACATTGTTTTAAGGATTCCGGAGCTGCAATCTCCATCTGCCGGACTGCCTGTCCTTCTCTCTGATTTCCCGGCGGCAGAAAACACCGGCAAAAGCCTTCCTCCTTAGCTGTCAGAACCATAGGAAGCACCCCTCTCACCGGCTTTATAATACCATCCAGTCCCAACTCCCCCACAAATAAACTGTTGGAATAGGGCTCCAGGTTTACTTTCCCCAAAGCTCCTAAAATTCCAAGGGCAATGGCTAAATCATAACTGGTTCCCGCCTTGCGTATAGATGCCGGAGACAGATTAATCACTGTTTTTTGGGGAGGAAGTGAAAAACCGGAATTTCTCAGGGCAGTCCGCACTCTCTCCTGCGCTTCTCTTACCTCTGAGGAAAGATATCCCACCATAGCTATCCCTGGCAAACCGTCATGGGAATCCACTTCCACCGTTATAATCCTGCCCTGGATTCCGCTGGTTCCCGCACTATATATCCTGCTAAACACATAGTCTCCCTTCTGTTTTTCTTCTTACTCAAATTCTGTCATATAACCCCGAAACCGCAATGGAAGATGGGTTCTCTGGCATTTTGGATTAAACCGCTCCTTAATACCGATAGTCCTGTGAAAAATTTTCCATAAATCCTCGTAGTCCTTGCCGTCTGTCTGCCAGTTGTTTATCTCCTTTCTCATATCCGGATCTGCCTGAAAAATAGCCCAGCCCTTTCCCGGAAGGTGAGCCGCCGCTTCCTGCCGGTTTTCATCATAGATCATCCACCGCTCTCCCGGAAGACGATCGGAAAAATGAGCTGCCAAAAGGGAAAGTACCCTGTTTTTGGGCGCAATACGGCTAAACAACAGTCCTCTGTCCGGAACCCGGGAAAACCGGACAAAGCCAGTAAGAAGGTGATTTTCGTTGTACACATTCCTGCACATTTGGAACACCTCAAATACTGCAGGAATCTGCAGCATATCCATCACCTTTTCCCCAAAATGGAAACCATATATTAAAAACCGGTAAATTTTGTCAGCCCTGTCCGGATCCTGAGAGAGGGATGCAACATATACCTTTTCATAAACTCTCTCAGAAATCTTCTGACGGATAGATGTTATAACCTTATCTGCTTTTTCCACCTCTCTGTGGGCTATAAGGTACTCTGTAAACAGCTCTTGTTCAAAACATCCATCCAGCTGGAGGCGGACATGAGCATGGCCCTTCCGGCTCATCCAGGCATCATATACCCCGCATAAAATCCCGTCTAGTGAATCCTCGCAAATATATACTGTCATCTCATACCTCCAAAAGCTACATATTCCCGAATACAGCAGATACTTTATCCTCCCTTGTAGGCTCCTCCTCCAGTTTCATATCATGAAACAATGAAAGCTGACGGTAGGAGTCCTGGTGAGAAATATCCCAGTTTTTCCGCCTTTCATCTCCTATCAGGCAGGAGGTAATAAAGTCCTGATCCAACCGCGTTCCCTGCTCCATTCTTCCGGAACAGGTAATAAAATAAACAGCCCGCTTTAACACTACCCCCAGCTTTTTCAAGGCGGAAAAATCCAGTGGCCCATTCCGTCTGGCTGCCACAATCCTTCCGGCAGACTTTACTCCAATTCCCGGAACCCTTAGCAGGGTTTGATACTCCGCTCTGTTGACTTCTACCGGAAACAGTTCCAGATGGCGCAGCGCCCAATCACATTTTGGATCTAAAAATACATTAAAATCCGGTTTATCTTCTGTTAAAAGTTCATCTGCCTGAAATCCATAGAAACGCAAAAGCCAATCTGCCTGATAAAGCCTGTGCTCCCGCAGCAGAGGAGGACCTCCCGGAAGAGCTGGAAGTAAAGAGTCCTCATTTACCCGGACAAAAGCAGAAAAAAATACCCGTTTCAGGCCATAGCTCTGGTACAGGGCCTCTGTCACCTTTATCATCTGGTAATCATTCTCCTGAGTAGCCCCTACAATCATCTGTGTACTCTGTCCGGCAGGCACAAATCTTTGTTCCCTCTGAAGGGATGCCGGTGCATAAAAGCTCCTGTTTGGAGAAAGCTCTTCAGAAGCTCTTCCCTCCAGAAGGACAGCGGAAGCTTTATCCGGGCGAAACAGAGATGCCCCGCCGGTAAAGCCGGCCCTTGCTCCACCATACAGTCTCTTCCTTTCCCCGGACAACTCTTCTAAAAGTTTCTGCTGGCTGAAAATCCCCCTTTGAATTTGACGCATAGGCTTTAAAATCTTATCTCTGGTTTTCCCTGGGGCAAGGCTTTTTAAACCCTGAGCTGTGGGAAGCTCTAAATTAACACTCATCCGATCAGCCAGAAAGCCAATACGCTCAATCAGCTCTTCCTCTGCCCCCGGGATTGCCTTAATATGAATATATCCATTAAAATGATGCTCATTTCTCAGAGAATACACGGTTTGGTATATCAGCTCCATAGTATAGTCTGCACTGTACAAAATCCCTGAACTTAAAAACAACCCCTCTATATAATTCCTTCGGTAAAACTCCATGGTCAGACGGCATACCTCATCCGGAGTAAACGCCGTCCGCAAAGTATCATTAGAGCTTCGGTTAATACAATATCTGCAATCATAAATGCATTGGTTGGTAAAAAGAATTTTTAATAGAGAAATACAGCGGCCATCTGCCGCAAAGCTGTGACAGATACCGGATTCCGCCGTATTTCCCACCATGCCGGCCTTCCCTTTGCGCGCAACTCCGCTGGAAGTACATGCTACATCATACTTGGCTGCATCTGTTAAAATCCGCAATTTTTCCTGTAAACTCAGATCCTGTTGAATCAGCATAGCTTTCCTCCTGCTTTTGTCTTCGCATTTCGAACATCTGTTCTTATAGTATATCACATTTCAAGACTACTTACAAGAGTTTTTTCGAACTTTTGTTCTCTTTCTGTTCCCGCGGGCAGTGATCCAAGCGTCGTGCAAGCGCAAGCATTTGGCCAATGCCGCGGGAGACTGACTGCCATCCTGTACTCATTCAGACAAGGCACTAGTCTATCCTGGCCCCGTCTTCTCCTACCAAATATCCGTCAGGTGTGACACATCCTGCATACATGGCCCCCAACTTCCCCTGGGGTCCGGGGTTAAAATAGTACCATTTTCCATCGATTAAATGCCAGCCTGTAACCATTGCTCCCCGATAGCCATCACTTACCGGATTCAGATAATACCAGCTTCCATCTCCATCTAAATACCAGCCGGTTTTCATGTGTCCCAGCGTTCCGTCCGACACGGTGTGAAGAAAATACCAGCGGCCATCTTTATCCTGATACCAGCCAATCTTCATATATTCATCCAGTCCGAATCGATACCAGTCAGTACGCCCTGTAACTCCATAGTACAGGTAACACCACTCATCCTTAGCCTTTCCTCCTTCCGTATACCGGAAAGTCCAGCCGTCGGGAAGTTTCTCCCACTCGCCGCTTTTTCCTTTTCCTAAGTCTGTAACAGAACCGCCTTTTACTCCCGGTCCTCCCTGGGCACTGCCGGAACTACTGCCGGAACTGCCTCTAAAACCTCCGCCAGATCCGCCTCCTGCGCTGCTTCCGGAATTGCCAGATCCTCCTCCGGTGCTGCCGCCGGAACTGCCGGAACCATTTCCGGTATTGTTGCCAGAACCGCTCCCGGCGCCGCCGCCAGAACTGTTTCCAGAACCACTTCCAGAGCTGCCGTCAGAACCATTTCCGGTATTGTCAGAATTTCCTCCGGAATTGTTTCCGTCAGGTTTTTCTCTTGCCGGAGGATCATTTTCTACCTTTTTCACGTCGTCTTCCGTTCCCGGCTGCTGATCCGGACCGTTTTCCCAGATCTCATCGTCTTCCGTTCCCCAGATCCCGTCCGGTCCCGGACGGCGGTTCGTTCCATCCCCGTTGTCAATAAAGTCATCCCCGGTTCCGTATTCTTTATCCATTCCCGGATGAATCTGCTGATCATCCACAGTTCCCGGCAGACCGTCAGGACCGTTCCACCAAAGCTCATCATCTTCCGTTTCCCAGTCTCCGTCCTCTCCTGTCCTTTTGTTGGTTCCATCCTCTTTATCAATGTAGTCGTCCTTTGTATCAAAAATTTCATCCAATCCGCAGTGGATCTGCCCCGAATCTGCCTGATACCAATCGTCTCCGGTTCCATAAATTCCGTCATTTCCCGGATTTAAGGGAATATCGTCTTCGGTTCCGGCTTCCCCGTCCCTGCCATTATAAAAATAGTGGTCATCCGGGCTTCCCATAATTCCGTCTTCCCCGGGACGCCTGTTGGTTCCGTTTCCCAAATCTTCAAAATTCAGTTTCCACAATGCTTTAAGACAAGTATTTTCCGCAATTTTGTACAAAGTACCTTCTGTTACGGCTTCCTCCTCCCCTTCCTGAAGCCATCCCTGGAATAAATAGTCTACTTTCACTGCTGCCGGCAGCTGTCCATAAGGGGTGTCATAAGTTATTTCCCGTTTTTCTTCTTCACAGATACCTCCATTAGGATCAAAAGAAACTTCATAAGTGTTGGCTTCCCACTGAGCATACAAGTGAACGATATCCTGATCCTTCATGGTTAAGTTCTCAGCAGACTGGCCCTCCCGGAATATGCTTCCAGCGCCTGAAGCCAGGGTATTCCAGTTGGTAAAATAGTATCCCAGGCGGATAAAATCATTTCCCGCAATGAAAAAGGGAGTTCCTACCTGCTGGGAAAATCCGGCCATTCTTCCTCCGGTAGATCCATTTCCCTCATAGACTACCTGATACTGATTGGCAATTGTCTCCAGTCTGGCATTGCATCTGGCGCAGTTTTTTACCTTATAGCCCGGAACACTTTCCGTGTCATAGTAAGGCGGAATTGCATGTCCCAATGCGGGAATGGTTTCATTTACAGTTCCACACATGGCACACGTTCCGGTAATGGCTCCTGGCAATAAACAGGAAGGTTCCGTCCTGCTTATCCCCGTATGGGTATGGGCTGCCGCCGCCCCGTTAACCGCCTGCTGTCCCCCCAGCGGAAAGATCGTAACGCCGCCGTAATCGGCTAAGTGAGGGGCATAGTAATAAAACATTACCCCCGTAAGTCTTGGATGGGGGTTGGTAACCGTTACGACCGTGTTCCAGGCTCCTGTGCTGGTATCAGTGGAGTTCTGAATAGTAATCGCATCTGCTATTTTTACTTTCTCTGCATTGCTATAGCTGCCAGTTCCAACCCAGATCTCTGTTTCCAGCTTTGTGACAGATTTTGAGGAGTTTTTCTGGTAATATTCCCAGATACCATCAAGTTGTCTGGATGTGCCTTCTTTGGAATGATCCGAGATCATCTCATTAAATCCGTGGTAGTATTGGGCTCCCTGAAACAGCAGGTATACTCCCGGTTTCCCCTGGGTCATTGCCATCTCCTCATGAGTTCCCGAACCGGTTATGGTAAGTACATTGGATGCCCGGCTGCTTTTCATGGTTTGAAGCTGAATCTGCGCCTGTTCCAGTATTGGCGCATGTTCCGGTATTGGCTCCTCTCCTGATATTTGTTTCTCTCTTGGCATTTCTGCCTGTTCCGGTTCTTCATAGTCTGCATTAGGACTGCTGGCATAGCCGGAATAGTCCCGGTGTACTCCCAAAGCCCAGGTAAAGAGCCTGCTCTGAAAGGTTAAGAGCAATACCATAAAGCTGAAGGCAAATGCATATCCGATTTTTTTCAAATAAATTCCTCCCATTTCTGCTTTTCAACTAATTTTGGTTAACATTTTCTGTTTTCAGGTACAAAAACAGAGCCCTGCAGGCATAGGCAATCCCTTCTTTCCCTTGTATCATTTTTGACGCAATTGCTGCGCCGTACAAGCAGGTTTGGAAATTTTACTTCCAAATCTTTTCCTAAACTTTGGAATCCACTGGCAGTACGCCGATAATTTTAGATAACAGATTTGATTTCCAGAAAGTTTAATGGATGGAGACATATTACCATATCTCCATCCATTATTCAAGTATTCGAAAGGGCTATTTTTTTGCTATTTTTCGACATCTTCTTCCATCCCGGCTGCCTGTTCCGAATCTTTTTAAGCCTGGCTGCCAGCTTTTACAGCAATCCGAGAAAGATTTTCAAATCCTGGTATGAGGCTTCTCCGTCCCGGTATCCCTGTTCATAAAGGGCTAATAGCTTTTCTTTGCTTTTCTCAACTCTTCCTACCGTAACTTCGCTGGAAGGACGGATCACAAAAATACGCCCTTCTTCCTCCCCTTTTGAAATGTAATCCAGGGTTTGGTTATAGCGGATATGCCTGCTTTCCATCTGGGATACCAGTTTGGGATATCTTCTGTACAAACAGCGAAGGAGCCTGATAGCGCCGTTTGGGCCTTTCCGGTAAGATTTGTCTCTGGTCAATATGACTACATTTTTGGAATTTCCTTTTGCTTCAGAATGTTCTATGGGAATTGAATCTGCGATTCCGCCGTCCAGATAAAGATGTCCATGGCTTCCGACAATTCTTGACACTAACGGCAGTGAGCTGGAAGCCCGTATGGCCCAAATGTCCCGGTTCATATCCTTAATCTGCTGGTATCTGGCTTCGCCTGTTTCACAGTCAGTTAAAACCGCATAAAATCGCCCCGGATAGGCTAAAAATGCCTCATGATCATAGGGGTTTAGCTGGTTGGGAATCTGATCATAGCACATTTTCACGCCAAACAGGTCTCCGGTCTTAATAAGACTTTGGACTCCGCAATATCTGGGATCCTTCAGATAGTCTACGCTGACAGAGATAGCCCTTCCTCTCTGTTTTGACAAATAGCTGCAAGCGTGGACGCTTCCTGCAGATACTCCGTAAACTTCTTCAAATTCTAATCCTTTGTCTAAAAAGAAGTCCAGCACCCCTGCCGTATAGACTCCTCTCATCCCGCCGCCTTCCAAAATCAGTCCGGCCTTTATTAATTCTGTTTTTTCTTCCATATTCTGCCTCCATTTTCAGTCAGAAAAAGAGCCATTTAAAATGAAGCCAGGAGTTTCATCCTTCCTGTCATTTTAAGCAGCCCCTTATACATTATGTAACAGTTCAAACGGGCAGGAAAATACCCGTCTCAACTGTTGCAATTATATATCTTTACTGCTGGTTATATCCATCAGGATTGGCAGACTGCCATCTCCAGGAATCACGGCACATCTCCTCAATTCCCAGATCCGCTGTCCAGCCCAGTTCCCTGGCGGCTTTCCCCGGATCGCAGTAGCACTGGGCAATATCGCCTGGACGTCTGGGATCAATTACATAGGGAAGCTCCTTACCACAGGCTTTTTCATAAGCGTGAATGACATCCAAAACACTGTAGCCGTGCCCGGTTCCCAGATTGTAGATGGAAACGCCCTCTTTATCTTCCAGCTTTTTGATTGCACAAACATGTCCTTTTGCCAAATCTACTACATGGATATAGTCGCGGACACCCGTTCCGTCCGGAGTATTATAGTCATTGCCAAATACATGGACACATTCTCTCTTACCAATTGCCACCTGGGCAATGTAGGGCACCAGATTATTGGGAATTCCCTTAGGATCTTCACCAATGCTTCCGCTTTCGTGAGCTCCGATAGGATTAAAATAACGCAGAAGAATTACATTCCATTCCGGATCCGCTACATTCAGGTCGGTAAGAATCTGTTCTAACATGCCCTTGGTCTGGCCATATGGATTGGTAATCTCGCCCTTGGGACATTCTTCTGTAATGGGCACAAAAGCCGGATCCCCGTAAACGGTTGCAGAAGAACTGAATACAATATTTTTCACCTGATGCTCTCTCATAACATCGCAGAGGATCAATGTTCCGGTAATGTTGTTATGGTAATACTCTAACGGCTTGGCCACAGACTCGCCTACTGCCTTATATCCGGCAAACTGAATGACGGAATCGATCTTTTCTTTTTGGAATACTTCCTCCAATGCAGGCTTGTCCAGCAAATCCACATTATAAAACTTTACACTTTTGCCAGTAATTTTTTCTACTCGTCTTAAAGCTTCCTCACAGGAATTGTAAAGATTGTCAACTACTACTACCTCGTACCCTGCATTTAACAGTTCCACGCAGGTATGGCTTCCGATATATCCGGCTCCGCCAGCTACTAGAATTGCCATAAAACATCCTCCTTTTTATCGGGGCAAATGAACAGGTTTTCTATCCGTCTGCCTGGCTTTCTGCGGGCTGCCTGTCCGGTGGTTTCCGGAGTGGGGCCCTTTTCTTATTATACTCTTATTGCCGGTAAAGCACAATACAATTTTCTTTTGATTTTTTGCTCTTGTCATTGCCGGCAAAGCATACCTGGATGCTTACGCACCTTTTGGATTGTCCTATGCAAAAAGGTATGTTATACTTTTGGTATCATTGCTGCTGAAGCAGGCGCATTTCATTTATATTTGCATTCTTTCTTAAGACAAAATGGAGCGCATTCTGCGGAAGGCAACATATAAGGTGGAGATTTTATGTTTTTTACATCATTAACCCAATGGAACGTTCAAAATATTGTAATTCGGATGCTAGTTGCTTTTCTTTTAGGCGCTTTAATCGGAATCGATCGCGGAGTCAAGCGACGGGGCGGAGGCGCCCGAACAGATGCTTCCGTCTGTTTAGGCGCTGCTATGGTGATGATGACAGCTCAATATATGGATATTTATTTTCCAGGCGGTACTGACATTTCCCGGATGGCGGCTCAAGTGATCAGTGGAGTTGGCTTTTTAGGAGCCGGTTCTATTATTGTATCCCGTCATCAGATTAAAGGGCTGACATCTGCTGCAGGAGTTTGGATCTGTGCCTGCATTGGTCTGGCTGCCGGAATCGGATTTATAGATGGAGCCATATTGGTTACTTTGATCCTAATGGTTGGGCTTCATATTCTTCCGCTGATTGAAGAGCGGTTTTATCACCATTCTCTGTATGTAACCTTATACATAGAAGCAGAGGACAGCCGAACTGCATCCTCTCTTTTACATAAGCTAAAAGCAGACGGATGCCAAATTGATATGTATGATATTGAACGCCCGAAAGCAAGCGGGCAACCTTTTACAATCCTGTCAACCGTTGGCATTTCCAGAAAACTCAAGAAAGATATCTATTTAAAAGAACTTTCGAAATTACCTGGCATTCTTTCTATTGACAGCATGTAATCCTCTCTATTATTTTTTCAGACATGCTGCTAAGCTTCTAAGCATGTCTGAAAACTACTTGCATAACAGCAGCGTACTCTCCCTGTCAGGTTAAGGCTAAAAAATCCTTCAGCTTTTTATCAAGACTTCTTTCCCTTCAAAGGCAAATCCATATTTCCGGATTCGGTCGCCAGGAAATCCCCTGCTCTCCAAATCCGTCTCATATCGCCGCTCCTCAATCTGCTTTAGCGCGGCATCCGCAGTATTCTCCAAAGACTTCTCTTCGCCCGAATCCTTCACCTTGAATTCCATTATTACCGCATTGTCTATTCCATTCTTCGGCTCCATCATCACATCATATCTTCCAAAACCGCTCTCCCGGTTGGAAGTAATGATGTAGCGATCTGCCAGTTCCACAGTCAGTCCCAGCACAAAGCCGTGATAAAATCGCTCCGGCTGGGATTCCATCGAAGGGTTTTTCCCGCTGTCAAAATAGCTGAAAGTGGCCAGAGCAACCCGGTTCATGTAGGCATTCATGGACTTTACGTCATCCTGTAAAAGCGCCCTAATAAAGCCGTTGTAGACAGTCCCGGAACGGGTAAACCATTTTCGGATCATCTTTACTATAAATGCATACCAATCTGTGACACTTGTCCTTCTTGCCTTTGGAACCACTTTCTCATTTTTCATTTGATTAAGTCACTTTGTGCAAATATGCTCAACGAAAGATTATTTTCCTTTCTATTATACATGCTTCTCATATAGCCTACAAGAAAATTACAGCCTTACCAGACAAAAAAGGATAGAATCAGCCCGTCCTCTCTCGGTTGAACTGACTCTATCCCATTTTATGAACATCTCTTTCGCCACTTATCCGGAACACTCCATCCCCACCCGCAGCTTCTCCACCGCCTTCTTCTCAATCCTGGACACATAAGACCGTGAGATACCCAGCATCCCTGCAATTTCCCTCTGGGTGTGTTCTTTCCCTCCATAAAGGCCATACCGCAGCCGTATCACGGTTTTTTCTGTGTCCTTCAGGCAAGTGTCGCAGGCTTCATACAATGCGCGGACATCCTGGCTCAGAATCAGAAGATCAATGGTCTCTGTATTGTCTGTCTCAATTACGTCTACCAGGCTGACGCTCTCTCCATCTTTATCCACCCCGATAGGCTCATAGATAGAAACTTCCCTGGAGAACTTCTTATTGGCCCGCAGAAGCATTAAAACCTCATTTTCTACGCATTTGGCGGCATAAGTGGCCAGGCGGGAGCCTTTATCCATTTTAAAAGTATTGACCGCCTTTATCAGTCCTATGGTGCCTACTGACAGCAGATCTTCCATATCATAGTCTGTATATTGGTATTTTTTAATAACATGGGCCACCAAGCGCATATTTCTCTCGATCAATACAGCCCTTGCTTCCTGGTCACCCTCTTTGTAACGCTCCAGGTAATCTCTTTCCTCACTGGCACTCAGTGGTTTTGGAAAAGTCTTCAAAGAAAGTCACCTCAAAGCTAAACTTACTCATAGTTTATGCTCAGGCGGCTTGCCCCGTGTCCGGCGGACATACCTGGCGGCTAGTATTATTTTAAAGAGGGCTTTTCAGGAACTTTAAAGGGAGCCGAAAACATTTGTCTCCGACTCCCTCTCATTGTGTTTTTGACTATGCTAATTTGGATTTTGCCAACTCTGCCAGCTTTGCAAAGCCTTCTGCATCGTTGATAGCCATGTCAGATAATACCTTGCGGTTCATCTCAACATTGGCCAGCTTTAAGCCGTACATAAACTTACTGTAGGACAGGCCGTTGATACGTGCTGCAGCGTTAATACGAGCGATCCACAGCTGTCTGAACTGTCTCTTTCTCTCCTTACGTCCGGAGTAGGAGCTGGTTAATGCCCTCATTACGGACTGTTTTGCGATTCTATACTGCTTGGAACGAGCGCCTCTGTAACCCTTAGCCAGCTTTAACACTCTGTTATGTTTCTTCTTAGCGTTCATACCGCCTTTAATTCTTGCCATCGGTCATTTCCTCCTTCTTAATCCAGTATCAACTTACAGATATGGTAAAATCTTCTTCATTACCTTGCTGTTGGTAGCATCGGTAACAATATCTTTTCTAAGATTTCTCTTTCTCTTGGTTGACTTCTTAGTTAAGATATGGGATTTGTACGCTTTGCTGCGAACCAGCTTACCGGTTCCGGTCTTTTTGAAACGCTTTGCTGCTGCTCTGCTTGTTTTTAATTTAGGCATTGTATTTTCCTCCTTAATCTGTTCTTTTAACGTTTTGCAGTTAAAAAGATAACCATGCTCCTGCCTTCTACCTTAGCCGGCTTATCAATCACAGCAATGTCAGATAAACCCTGAGCAAAGTCATCCAGGATATACTTGGATTTGGACATGTGAGCCATCTCACGGCCGCGGAAACGCAAAGTCACCTTGACCTTATCGCCCTTCTCCAGGAACTTTCTTGCAGCTCCCATTTTGGTATTCAAATCGTTGGTGTCGATGTTGGGAGATAAACGAACTTCCTTAATCTCGATTACCTTTTGCTTTTTCTTGGCTTCCTTTTCCTTGCGGGCCAGTTCATAGCGGTATTTTCCGTAATCGATAATCTTGCATACCGGCGGTTTTGCAGTCGGCGCAATTTTTACCAGGTCCAGCTCAGCCTCCTGAGCCATCCGAAACGCTTCCCTGGCAGACATGATGCCAAGCTGGCTTCCGTCCTCGCCAATCAATCGGACTTCCTTGTCCCTAATCTGTTCGTTAATCATTAATTCGCTAATAGTCGTACACCTCCATATGATATGATTCCATGCCGGGAGTCCGTACCCGCCATAAGGGCTGGCTTTTGACCGGCTGCTCACAGATATCCTGCAAAGCACGTCACTGACACATTCTGCCGGATATTCCATAGTCAATCCCCGCAGCATTGGCCAAATACTGACGCATACGCAGCGCCTGGCTCATTGTCCGCGGGAATAAAAAAGCAGATAGATCCAATCTATCCACCTGTCACACGCTACTAAGCACTGCAAAACCTGACAATATCAAGGCTTATGTAGTCTGTTATGAACCCGGGTCACTGACTCGTGCCAGGGTGAGGCGGATACCTGCTTTCCTGTATGTTGTTTTCACAACCTGATTGATTATACTATATTGGTGGAGATTTGTCAAGGAATTTGCAAATTTTTAAATTTTAAAGAATCAAAAAACACCGCAATGATGCTGTCTCCTAAGAAAAACAGCTGTCACCGCGGCGCTTTTTCTTTACTCTCTTAATTTATCTTGCTTTAAAGCTGGTACATTCGGTCTGACTTCCACAGCTTGCCTTGCCGCCGCCGATACCGATGTGATCTGCCGCGCAGCGGCGTCCTTCGTTGTACACGCAGTTTACTGCTTCACAGTCCACCTCTAAGCGGCTCTCCGGTGTCTTAAACAGGTTCTTAAAAGATTCTCCCTTGTTCTCGTCAAAGCTTCCGCAGCAGGTATCGCATCTGTCTTTAGCAGTCTGGCCTTCTACCACAATACCATGCTTACAGCAGCAGTTCTCGGAGTTGTGCACACAACTGGTTACGTTACAGTCTAACTTTGTCATAAGAAAGTCCTCCTTTGCCCGTGGGCAGATTGTTTGGTTTGGCAAAGTTAGTATGTCTCAAAGGAAGGATTTTATGTATGCCTGGATTTTATAGATTGCAATGGTCCAAATCCAGGTCAGGGCAAATGTCATAAGAAGCATAACTACGATTTCTCTGGCGCTTAAATCTGCTCCATAGAAATGACTGGTGATCATCTGGGCTGCCATGTGATGAGTTAAAAAGATCCCGTAGCTGGAAGCAGCAATCCGTTTTAAAAAATTCTTGGTCACTCTGGTCTTTTCTAACACTTTTGCCGCCCCTATCCAGAACAGATAAAAATTTACACTGAAAATCAGAAACGAAAGTTCCCTTCCAAATTGCCCCACCCCGTTTGTCACAGGCACAAATATCCACAGGAACATACCTAAGGCAGTACAAATCCATACAAATTTTAAAGCCTTGGGGCGCTTTGCCTCAAAATCCCGGCGCATATCCTCCAGCCAGGCTCCCAAAAGGAAGTAAAACATGTCTACTACTGGATTCTGTTTCATCTCAACAGGGAAAGGATTCCGGTAAAACAAAGCCAGGGACGCCAAAAACAGGATGGCAGTAATCAAATAGCGGTTCTTTTTATACCACACCCGCAGCACAGGAAATGCCAGGTACAGCATCAGAATACTCCCTAGAAACCACTCTCCCACCATATAGAAGGTGGGGACCAGATTTACCAGCCAGCCGTCTATTCCTATCACGGACCAGATTATCGACCAGGTGGGAATAATCCGGTATACCTCCCGAAGCTGCCAGACTACCCAGAAAAACGCCATAATATACGTGATCCAAAAGAGGGGATAAAGGCTTAAAAACCGCTTTTTATAAAAATTTTTTAAATCCAGCCTGTCCTCATCCCTGTACTGGTGCATCAGGGCAGCTCCGGAGACCATGAAGAAGCAGTATACTGCTATCATTCCGAAGCTGCCGTTTGCAAAGGCGTGAAAGTAGTCAACCGGCTGGGAAATAGCCAGAGGAAAGTGATAAACTACAATAATCACTGCACAGACTGCCCGGATTACATCCAGGTAGAACAGCCTTTTTTGTTTCATAACCATTATTTTTCTTCTTTTTTCTCTATCTGCCGGATAGACTTTTTCTCAATCTCTTCCTGAATGGCCGCTATAAACTCTTCTAAGCCTTTCTGCCCCTCATCGCCTGCAAAGCGGCTTCTGACAGAGACAACTCCTTCTTCTGCTTCCTTCTGGCCTACTACCAGCATGTAAGGAATCTTTTCCATCTGGGCGGAGCGGATCTTATAGCCAATCTTCTCAGAACGGGTGTCTACCTCAACCCGGATTCCTGCATCCGAAAGTTTTTCAGCCACAGATTCTGCATACTCACTGAACTTGTCGGAGATAGGCAGCACTTTTACCTGAACCGGGGCCAGCCAGGTGGGGAACGCGCCTGCAAAATGCTCAATCAGGATGCCGATAAAACGCTCAATGGAACCAAAGGCAACCCGATGAATCATAATGGGACGATGCTTCTCACCGTCTGCTCCCATATACTCCAGCTCAAACCGCTGGGGAAGCTGGAAATCTAACTGGATGGTTCCGCACTGCCAGGTCCTGCCAATAGAGTCCTCTAAGTGGAAATCAATTTTAGGACCATAGAAAGCGCCGTCCCCTTCATTTACGACATAGGGAAGCCCCAGCTCATCCAAAGCGCTTCTCAATCCGTCTGTCGCCATCTCCCAGTCTTCTTCGCTTCCCATGGAATCCTCAGGTCTGGTGGACAGCTCTACGTGATACTTAAATCCGAATAAAGAATACACATTGTCAATTAAATTTGCTACCTTCTTGATCTCATCCTTAATTTGTTCCGGAGTCATAAAGATATGGGCATCATCCTGGGTAAAGCAGCGCACTCTCATCAGGCCGTGAAGCTGTCCGGATTTCTCGTGGCGGTGTACCAGACCCAGCTCGCCGATACGTAACGGCAGATCCCGGTAGGAGCGGGGCTCAGAGGCATAAACCAGGATGCCGCCGGGGCAGTTCATGGGCTTTACTGCATAATCTTCCTCATCAATTATGGTGGTATACATGTTGTTCTTGTAGTGATCCCAGTGGCCGGAAGTTTCCCACAGGCTTCTGTTTAAAATAATGGGAGTTGCGATCTCCACATAACCGGCTTTTTTGTGAATCTCTCTCCAGTAATCTAGCAACGTGTTCTTTAATGCCATTCCCTTGGGCAGGAAGAAGGGGAAGCCAGGGCCTACCTCATGCATCATAAATAAGCCTAACTCCTTGCCCAGCTTTCTGTGATCCCGCTTTTTTGCTTCCTCCATCATGGTGATGTAAGCTTCCAGCTCTGCCTTCTTTCCGAATGCAGTGCCGTAGAACCGGGTCAGCATCTTATTTTTTTCACTGCCTCTCCAGTAAGCCCCTGCCAGGCTCATCAGCTTATAAGCCTTGCCCAGATCTTTGGTGTTCATTAAGTGGGGACCGGCGCACAGATCCACAAATTCTCCCTGCTCATAAAAGCTGATTTCCTCTCCTTCCGGAAGATCTTCAATCAGCTCTACCTTGTAAGGCTCTTCTCTCTTTTGCATAAAGGCAATGGCCTCTTCTCTGGGAAGGGTAAAGCGCTTGATGGGAAGAGCTTCTTTTATAATCTTCTTCATCTCCCCTTCGATCTTTTCCATATCCTCTGCAGTGAAGGTGGTCTCCGGATCTACATCATAGTAGAAACCGTCTGCAATAGAAGGGCCGATAGCCAGCTTGGTCATTGGATACAGACGCTTGATCGCCTGGGCCATTACATGGCTGGCAGAGTGGCGCAAAGCCGCCAGACCCTCCGGGTCATTAGCTGTGCAGATATTTAAGGCGCAGTCTTTATCCAACACGGTACGCAGATCCGCAGTATTGCCGTCTACCACGCCTACGCAGGCCACTCTCGCCAGTCCTTCGCTTAAATCCTTTGCAATATCCAGAATGGACATTGGCTGTCCATACTCTTTTACAGAGCCGTCTTTTAATGTGATTTTCATGGTAATCTCTCCTTTTTCTGTAAAATGCGCCACTTTAGTGGCATACTTCCTCTGCATGGGCCTGTGCATAAAAAAGTCCCTTGCCATACCTGTGTATGACAAGGGACGATCTTATCTAATCGCGGTTCCACCCTTTTTGAGTGAGCAAAATGCTCAAACCACTTAATTCTGATGATAACGGAATCACCGTTCCCGATTAAGGGACACTCCGGGGTGGTCTTGGGGAATCTTACTGATACGGGACGCTTACACCGGCCGCATCCCTCTCTGGGAACTTTCAGATTCCTTACTCTTCCCATCTGCGTGTTGCATTATTTCCTAGCCCTCATTATAGCATGGAACAAAAATTTGTCAAGGAAATCTTCTTTAACGATCCTCGTCTACGATCTCAATATTGTAGCCGCCGCCTTCTGCCTTGGTAATCTTATATTTAACGCCGTCTGCATCTCTTACCGTACCGCTGGTCTTAACGCTGCCGGATTCGTTGACCATGTACTGAAGTCCGTCTACCTCTACAACCTGATACTTCATGCCAGACTCTGCGCGAACCAGAGCGCCCTCGTTATATAAGTATCCGCTCTTCATGCCGGTAACGCCGTCGCCCTTAGAACCCAAAGCGCCTGAGGAGTCAAAATAAAATACCTCGTTATCGTGATTTTCATCATTGACTAATACACGTCCGGTTTTCATAGCGCCCTTCTCATCAAAGTAGAACTTTCTGCCGTCCTCCAGCTCCAGAAGCCCGCTGTATACGCGGCCGTCTGCCCGGAAGCAGTAAGTCTTTCCACTAATACTTGCCAGAGCGTAATCATCGTCCAGCTTC
>CAJUJM010000032.1 GCA_910586755.1 uncultured Lachnospiraceae bacterium | reverse complement strand
TTTTTCATGTATCAGCCTGTGCTTTGGGGTTTGTTATGATTTACCCGCTGCTATGGCTTCTGGCCAGCTCATTTAAAAGCAATGATACTATGTTTCAGGACGCTTATTCCCTGATCCCCAAGGTCTGGGATGCAGCCACCAATTACCAAAGCGGACCGGAGGGAGTGGGCGGCGTTTCCTTTTACACATTTTTTGTCAATACGGTAATCGTAACGGTGGTGGGAACTGCCGGCTGCGTGATGATTTCGCTGCTTGCCGCCTACGCGTTTACAAGGATCAAGTTCTGGGGATCCGATTTTCTCTTTGGCTGCGTGATGATGACCATGATGATTCCGCCGCAGGTTATGGTAGTTCCCCAGTATATTATTCTGAAAAAGCTGGGACTTATTGATACAAGAGTCGCTCTGATTCTCCCATGTTTTTTCGGAGGCGCTTTCTTTATCTTCCTTATGGTTCAGTTTTTCAGAGGGATTCCCAAGGAGCTGGATGAGGCGGCTATGATTGACGGATGCGGGAAAGCGGGAATCCTGTTTCGGGTACTGGTTCCTGTAGTAAAGCCTGCCATTGTTACAGCATCGATCTTTGCCTTTTACTGGATTTGGCAGGACTTTTTCCAGCCGTTGATTTTTATGAGCACCACGAAGAAATTTACCATTTCCCTGGCTTTGAATATGTACCTGGATCCCAATTCCTATAATAATTACGGAGGCCTGTTTGCAATGTCTGTGGTTTCTCTTTTGCCGGTAATTATATTCTTTATTTTCTTCCAGAAATATCTGGTAAACGGAATCGCTATGGACGGAATCAAAGGGTAAGGTGGAAATTTTATGAGCATAAAATTATTTTCTGATACTAAAATATTGGCTCAGGATCAGCCGCTGTCAGTTTTACTGGCGGCGGCTGATTTAGCCAGAGATTTGAAAAAGGCTTGTTGTCTTACAACAGAAGAAGGCAAGAGACAGGGGGAGACAGGAATCTGTGAACATATCCGCCTTCAAAAAGGGAAACAGGAAAAGGAATGTTACCGGCTCTATGTAGCAGAAAATGAGCTGATCTGTGAAGCCGGGGAGGATTTCGGGTTTATCTATGGGATTTACGCTATTAGCCGTGAGATCCTGGGGATTTGGAACTTCTGGTTCTGGAATGATCAGACTATTCCTGTGACAAATTTCCGGGAAGTGAAGGAAAGCTACGAAAAACAGTCAGAGCCTTTTGCCGTCCGCCTTCGGGGGTTGTTTATCAATGACGAGGTTCTTCTCCACACCTGGAAAGTAGACAGGAGAGAGGAAGGGCCGTGGGAGATGGCTATAGAAGCTTTGCTTCGGTGCGGAGGAAACATGGTTATCCCCGGCACAGATAAAAATTCCCGTAAAAACCGCAGCCTGGTTTTTGACAGAGGGCTGTATCTGACTCATCACCATGCAGAACCTTTGGGGGCGGAGATGTTTGCCAGAGCCTATCCGGATCTGACGCCTTCCTATGACCAGTATGGTGAAAAATACCGGAAGCTTTGGAGACAGGCCATAGAAGAACAAAAGGGCAGGAAGGTTGTCTGGAATATCGGTTTCAGAGGTCAGGGAGATGTTCCCTTCTGGGAAAATGATCCGGCTTATCATACCCCGGCTCTCAGAGGAGATCTGATTGGAAAGCTGATTAAAATTCAATATGATATGATAAAGGAATCGGATCCTGAGGCTCTGTGCTGTACGAATCTGTACGGAGAGACTATGGAATTATACCAGGATGGATGGCTGAAGCTTCCCGAGGATGTTATCTATATCTGGGCGGATAACGGATTCGGGAAAATGGTGACAAGAAGACAGGGGAATCACAATCCCCGAATACCGGCTATGCCGGAAGAAGGCTGTGAGGGCAAACATGGAATCTATTATCATGTATCCTTCTATGATCTCCAGGCGGCAAATCACATTACTATGCTCCCTAATCCGCCTGATTTTGTGAAAAAAGAACTGGCACAGGTAATGAACCGGGGGATGAAGGATTACTGGCTGGTAAACAGCTCCAACATTAAGCCTCATGTGTATTACTTAGACCTTTTAGCTGCAATATGGCAGAAAGGAGAAATAGATATTGAGGAACATTTGGCGGCCTACATCAGGGATTACTACAGCAGGAATCATGAAAAAGAAATTGCCGCCTGTTTCCGTCAATATTTCCTGGCGTCCCTGGCTTACGGACCTCATGAGGACGAACACAGCGGGGAACAATTCAGCAACCATGTGTGCCGGATGATTGTCTCTCAATATATGAGGGATAAAGGCCGTTCTGCGGAGGGGCTGGAATGGGCAACCAGGGCCGGAACTTTGCAGGAACAGATTTCCTGGTATGGGTCTCTTTGCCGCCAGGCTGTGGAAAGCTATGGAACGCTTTTAGAGCAGTGTAAACAGACAGAAGAGAAACTGAAAGGACGGGAAAGACAATTATTTCAAGATTCTATTCTGCTTCAGGCGCAGATTCATTACCACTGCTATAAAGGAGCTGTCCTTACAATGGAAGGACTTTGCCAGTCCTTAAAGGGAGAACATCAAAAAGGTTTTTATCTGGCGGGAAAAGGACGAAAGGAATATCTTGCCGCCAACCAGGCTATGAGAGACCGGGAACATGGAAAGTGGCATGGATTTTATGCCAACGAGTGTTTGACGGATGTAAAACAAACAGCCTGGGTGCTTAGCGGACTTATGAGTTATATCAGAAACCTTGGGGATGGGCCTCACTATTATCAGTGGCAGAGGGAATTTTTGTACTCTGAGAATGATCGGAGAGTAATGCTGATAATGAATATGGAGAATCACCTGAGAGATGAGGAAATTTTTGAACTTATGGATGAGAGGTGGGGAGATTAGAACAGAACGGGTGAAAAAGAACTCTGTCAGGCGCCGTCATAGACGTTTGTAACAAATTTTCGACAGTTCATGACATAACAGGAATGTTTCTCTCTTTTTTGCCGATATAAAAATAAGGATTCTTTATTTCCGCGGGCAACGAGCCAGGTAGCCGCGCTTGCGCGGATATTTGACGGTGCAGTGTGAGTTTCAAGGGAAGGAAGAAGGGAAAGCCATGATCTCAATTGCGGTTTGTGATGATGAACTTCTGGAATGTCTTAATATATCGGCAAAGATTCAGGAATGTATGGAGGAGATGGGAATACCCTGCAGCATTGAGCGGTTTCAAAGCGGAAAAGCATTGCTGGAGTCTTTGGGAAGATTTGATTTGATTTTTCTGGACATTCTCATGGAAGGGATGGACGGTATGGAGACAGCCAGACGGTGCCGGGAACTTGCATATGAAAAAATCCTGGTGTTTCTGTCATCCAGCCGTAAATATGTTTTTCAGGCCTATGATGTGGAGGCGTTTCACTATCTGGTAAAACCGGTGGATCAGGAAAAGCTGAAAAATATCTTAAAGAGGGCAACAGAGAAAGAGAGAGAATTTTCCCGGGATTACATTGTGATCAGCAGGGAAAGACAGAAAAGAAAACTTTTTTTAGACACAGTCCGGTACTTTGAGATCAGAGGCAGGCAGATTGATGTCCATGAAGAGAAGGGGATCTTCACCTACTATGAGCAGATAGGAATTCTGGAAAAGCAGCTTGAAGGGAAAGGCTTTTTCCGGTGTCATAAGAGCTATCTGCTGAACTTAAAATATGTGGAAGGTTACAACCGGCAGGAGGCGATCCTTGATAATGGGGAACGGATCATCATTGCCAAACGCAGATACGAGGAATTTTGCCAGGCAATACTGGCTTATATGAGAGAAAATGGGGGGATTTTATGAGAGGAATCAACAATTACATAGACTTTCTTCTATTTTTGCTCTGTTATTTCCTGTATGCCTGGCAGGCTTCCTGCTTTTTAAAAAGACACTTACAGGGAAAATCATCAGAAAGAGGAGCCTTTTTCGGGCTTCTTTTTTGCAGTCATGGAATCATGGCTGCCTTTTTGGAAAGAGAAAATATCCCCTACATCCTCTATGCCATGTGCAACCATGCGATGCTTGTGGGCCTGACCATGGCGGTATTTAAGGGGGAAAAGGAGAAGAAACTGCTGGCGGCAGTGATTTTGGAGGTCATGACAGAGCTGTTCTGGAATTTTAGCGAATCTTTCCTGTGCTGTCTGGGGCTGATTCTTGTGAAGGCTCTTCCAGGCGGCAGGCAGGCCGTTTCTGTGGGAGTGTGGGGAGACAGAATCATTACGGTTATGACTTATACAGCAGGGATTACTGCTGTGAATCGGATGTCAAAGCTTCTGAAACCTGTATTTACGGAAAAGAGGAAAAGCTGGTATCTCTGCCTGGCAATGCCGCTTTTTTGCATTATATTTGTAACGGATGTGGCCAACTGGGCTGCCAGCAACGGGATTATGGTTCAGGATTGGGGGAGATATGGACTGTATGAAAACCAGCTTTTCAGCCATGGAGCTATGTGTATCTTTACCGGGCTGGCTATGGCGGCGGCAGGGGTTCTTATATTTGGAATGGACAGGATTGAACGGGAGGAGAGAACCAGAGAACAGTACCGTTCCCAGGTGATGTACTACCAGATGATGGAAGAGCAGTACCGCCAGATGGAACGCCTCAGACATGATATGAAAAATCATGTCATTGCCCTGAATAATCTGGTGCAGAACCGGCAGTGGGAAAAGGCAGGCTCCTATCTGGGAGAAATGGCAAGAGCAGGAGGCGTGGAGGCCGGAGACGAGATTACCGGAAGCCTGGTGACGGATGCTCTTCTGTATCATAAAAGACGGCAGGCCATAAAAAGGGGAATTCTCTGGAAATGTGATGCCAGACTGCCCAAAGACTGTCTGGTGAAAGAGATTGATCTGTGCATCATTGTTGGAAATGCTTTGGATAATGCTCTGGAAGCTTGCGGAAAGCTTCCGGAAAAGGATCATCCGTTTATTCAGGTCTATTTGGGAAAAATAAAAAAATGCCTTTTCATAGAAGTGCGAAACAGCGCGGATATAGAAGACGGATGGGAAAACAAGAAGAACCCGGGAGAACACGGGCTGGGACTGGAAAATATTAAGGCAGCTGTGGACAGCTATAACGGGACAGTACATGTGGAGGCTCAAAAAGGGGTTTTTACCATATCGATTCTGCTGCCTATGTAACAGAACAGGGAAATTCCCTTATATGACATGAAAAAAACCGTATGTGTCACTTGACTAAGCTTCTTTTAAAGGATGCCGAAACAACAGATAGAAGGTGAAATTTTGTAACGGTTCATCTCACATAACGGTAAAGGAGGCAATGGTATGAACGTAAAAACAATGGAAGGCCTGACAGGGGCCAGCACCAACATGAGTATGATATCCATCCCCATAGGGGTAGCCAAAGAGGCAGAACACAAAGGGGATACAGAGAAGGTAAAGCGGGCTCTGGGCTATGCAGCCGATCTGGTGGATCAGGCAGAAGAATACAGCGAAAAGACCAGTAAGGGAATGGAACTGGATGCCAAGGAAGCCAAAGAACAGGAAAAACTGCGCCAGGAAGAGCTGATTGAGGCCAGGAAAGCAGAGCGGGAAGAACAGAAAAAGCAGGAAGAATCAAGTCTCGACTCCGTAAAAATCAGTGAGGAGGGAAAATACCAGGCTGAAATGACCGGTTCATCGGCTCCGGCAGCCATAGACAGCTCCAAAAGCGCCGCCTATGACAAATCCGGAGTAAGTGTGGAGCCAGCGGCGGAGCCGGGAAAAAATGTCGATGTAAGCGCGTAAAACCAAGTTACGAATCACAGGAGGGGGTGAAATCCCCCTCAATTTATGTCCCGCCGGATTCAGATTCAAATAAAAAAATCTTTATCCGCGAAGAGGCAGACATTCTGTACGAATTCTTCCATATCACAGGAGCTGTCGGATTCCAAATAACACTTGGCAATGCTGATATAAAGATCAGCCAGCAGATAGGTCAAAACAGAAGGGGAAATCTTTAGGCGGCAGCCCTTGGCTTCCGAGACCATCAGCTTTTCTGTCAGAAGCTGAACCAGGAAATCACGAAAAATCTCCATAAAGGCGCCGTCTTTATTGGTTTCATATATTTTATAAATTGCGGCCCGGTTCTGTTCCATGATACGGAGGATTTTCCATAAAAATTCTTTCATGGAATCTACATTTCTCAAATAAAGAACATCTTCCTCCAAATTAGCCTCGTCAAAAAAAATCTGAAAGCAATAACACAATAAATCGTGCTTATCCTCAAAATACCGGTAAAAGGTGGATCTGGGAACCAGGGAACGGGTGCAGATTTCAGTCAGGGAAATTTTTTCAAATGGCATCTCCATCAACAGATGAAACAAGCCTGCTTTCAAAAGTTTATAAGTCCGCCGGGTGGCAAGCTTTTCTGATTTTTCATTTAAAAGCTCCATAACAAATCTCCATTTCCGTATCAGAGTGTACAATTTCCAAAAACTGTCCCATTTGAGACAAATTAATAAATCTGATTCTTGAGTATTTTATCACAATCATACATAATATGGCAAGTGACAGAAGTGAAAAAGAAAGGATGGAGTGATATATCATGTTGAAACTGGCGACTTTTATTGTAAATAAGAGAAAAGCCTTTATTGCACTGTTTGCCCTGGCCTGTGTTTACAGTGTGATTTCCATTCCCAAGGTAGGGGTCATCAATGATTTGACTGAATATCTGTCAGAAGATACAGAAACCAGACAGGGCCTGGATATTATGAATGAGGAATTTACCACCTTTGGGACAGCCAAAGTGTTGGTTAGCAACATTACATACCAAAAAGCTCTTAAGCTGGCCGGAGAACTGGAAGAGATTCCGGGGATTTCCGCTGTGTCATTTTATGACGAAGAGGACAGCCGGTATGAGAATGATGACAGGGCAGATTACTATAAAGATGCATCCGCCCTCTATACCATTACCTTTGAGGAAGAGGAAGACACAGAAGCGTCTCAGGCAGCTATGATTCAGATACGGGAGACCCTGGATGGATACTCTTCCTATATATATACTACAGTGGATAAAGACGATGCAGCGGCTTTGAAAGCAGACATGCGGGTGATTATCGTGATTGTCGTGCTGATTATTCTGGTGGTTCTTTTATTTACCTCCAAAACCTATATGGAGATTGTAATTTTTTTAATTGTCTTTGGGGTGGCGGCTCTTTTAAATATGGGAACAAACTACTGGTTTGGAGAAATTTCTTTTGTTACCAACGCAGTAGGCGCAGTTTTACAGCTGGCCCTTGCCATTGACTATGCTATTATTCTGTTTCACCGCTTTATGGAGGAGAGGGAGACGAAAGAGTCGGTGGAGGCTCTTATTGTAGCTTTAAGCAAGGCAATCCCCGAGATTTCCTCCAGCAGTCTGACTACCATATCCGGCATGGTAGCTTTGATGTTCATGCAATTTGGAATTGGTATGGATTTGGGCAGCGTTCTGACAAAAGCCATCATCCTCAGTCTTTTGACCGTATTCCTTTTGATGCCGGCCCTGATTATGATGTTTTCCAATGCCATTGAGAGGACCGGACACCGCAATTTTGTACCCAAAATCAACCTGTGGGGAAAGCTGGTGGTAAAACTCCGTTATGTTACCATTCCGGTGTTTCTGGTAGTTGTGGGGGCAACCAGTATTTTTTCCGGAAAATGCCCTTATATCTATGATATCAATTCCATTGAATCCAGCAAGAAGAACGAATTTATGGCGTCCAAGGAACGGATAGATGAAACCTTTGAGGTGACCAACACTATGGCAATCGTGGTGCCCAGGGGAAATTATGAAAAAGAAGGAAAGATATTAAAACGTTTGGAAGCACTGGACGCAGTGGATATGGCGTTGGGTCTGGCCAATGTGGAAGTAAACGAAGACGGAAAATATATTCTGGTGGACAAATTAAACCCCAGAGAATTTTCCGAGGTGGCTGAGGTGGATCTGGATCTGGTGCGGATGCTGTACCGGTTTTACGCCATTGACAGGGAGCAGTACAGCGCCTTTATGAAAAATCTGGATGACTATGAGATTTCCATTATCGACATGGTGGACTTTATCTATGAGCAGAAGGAAAAGGGCGGAATTGAACTGGATGAAGAGCTGTCAGAGGAGATTGACGACCTGCATGAGGCGGTTTGCGATGCCAGGAAGCAGCTGGAAGGAGAAAAGTATGATCGCCTGGTGTTTGCGTTAAAGGGGCCGGTGGAAGGAGAAGCGACATTCCAAATTATTGACGGGATTCGGGATATTGCCCTGGAATATTATGATGAGGTCTATGTAGTGGGAGATGCCACCAGCAACTATGATTTAAGCAGCTCTTTCCAGAGAGACAATGTGATTATCAGTGTTCTGACCGCCTTATTTGTGGGGATTATCTTATTGTTTACCTTCCAGTCTGCGGGGCTGCCTTTCCTTTTGGTGCTGACCATTCAGGGAAGCATCTGGATGAACTTTTCCATGCCCTATCTGACCGGAACTACCATGTATTTCTTAAGCTATCTGGTGGTCAGCTCTATCCAGATGGGTGCTACCATTGACTATGCCATTGTAATCACCAGCCGGTATCTGGATTTAAGGAAAACCATGCCGGACAGGAAGGCGGCGGTGGTGGAATCCTTAAACCAGGCGTTTCCTACCATTATCACATCAGGGGCGATTTTAACCTGCGCCGGATTCGTTATCGGGGCAGTAACCAGCAATGCGGTTATCGCCTCTCTGGGAAAGGTTCTGGGACGGGGGGCGTTCATTTCCATTGTTCTGGTTATGACCGTGCTGCCCCAGCTTCTTATGGTCTGCGACAAGTTGATTGATAAAACGGAGCTGACCAGAGCCGTGAAACGAGTACAGGAAAGAGAGGAGGCGTAAGGGATGAGAGCGAGAGAAAATAAAAAAAGATATGGATGGACACAAAAGAAGCTGGCAGTAGTTCTGGCGGCGGCTTTAACCGTAAGCGGGGTACAGGGAAACAGCTTGTGGGTTATAAAGGCTATGGCTGCCCAAAATGAAAACCAGGAGCAAACGTCAGACTTTGCCCGGGAAACCATGAAAATCCATACAGCTGAGGAATTGGCAGAATTTAGCAGAAAGTGCGCTTCGGAATCCTTCTCTAAGGGAAATTCTTTCAGCCTGGAAGCAGATATTAATCTGACGGGATCGGATTTTCAGCCCATCCCTGTATTTGCCGGGACCTTTGAGGGAAATGGCCACAGGATTACCGGACTTTCCATCTGTTCTTCCGGCTCTAACCTGGGCTTGTTCCGGTATGTAGAGGACGGCGCTACAGTAAGAAACTTAAAAGTACAGGGAACGATTTCTCCGGGAGGGAGCCGTACAGGGATTGGCGGAATTGCGGGAACCAATGAGGGAACCATTGAAAATTGTGAATTTGCCGGAGAGGTTACTGCTCAGGAGACGTTGGGAGGAATTGCGGGAACCAATAAACCGGCGGGAATCATTCGAAACTGTATCAATGAGGGAACCATAACCGGCAACTTAAAGACAGGAGGGATTGTGGGACTTAATGAAGGGCTGGTAGAAGGGTGTATCAACCGGGGGGGAATCAATGCCACAGATCAGAGCGCTGAGATAGAGTCAGATTCACTTTCAGCAGCAGGAATCAGCCTGGAAGAAAGCATTCGTGTGGAGAGAGTCAATGATGCGGGGGGAATCTCCGGATTGTCTCCGGGAACCATCCGGGGCTGCCAGAATTATGGGGCAGTAGGATATCCCCATACAGGATATAATCTGGGCGGTATTGCCGGGCGCCAGAGCGGCCTGGTGGAGCAGTGCTTCAATTATGGAGAAATTCAGGGAAGAAAGGATACAGGAGGAATTATTGGACAGTTTGAGCCCTATCTGACAGTTTCCTATGATGAAGACGTATTCGGGCAATTGGAAGATCAGCTGGATACCTTGTCCGACATGGAACGCAATTTATCCAGACTCCTGGAACAAGCCGGGGATAATGCATCCGGAAATTTAGACCAGGTAGATGCCCGGATGGGAAATGTAAAAAGCATCGGGGAAGTTTATAAAGACATCTATAAAGATGACGGAGACCGGTTTGACCGGCAGTTAGACAGATCTGCAGAAGAAATTCAGGAGATTTTGGACCGGATGGATTTTGTCCTTACCGGCCGGGAAACTGAAAGAAAATTAAGGGATGCAAAAGAGAAAATCCTTCACATTCAGGAATTAGAGAAAAAGCTGGAAGCAGGATATGAGGGGGATATTAACGACACAGAAGGCCTGAAGAAGTGGCTTACCCAGCGCTTTCAGACATTGAAGCAGCTTTTAGAATACAGTGAACAGCTGAAAGAAGACATTGATTATCTGGTGGTCCATCTTCCGGAGGATGTAGTGGGAGGCATAGATGATTTTGCCTTTGATTTGCAAGATCTTCAGTCAGAGGCCAGCATAATGCTGGATGTGATTCGTATCAACAGGGACCGGGTAAAAAGGGATCTGGAAAATATGGATGAAGAGATGTCAATAGAGCTGGATCTGCTGTCCGGCGATATGGATACGTTAACGGATGATTTAAGAGCCAGCCGGAATCAGATTCGCGACCAGAAGAATCAGATGGAAAACCAGATTGACCAGATACGGGATACACTTTCCGATGGGATTGATCAGGCCAAAGAAGAAAAGGAATTATTTGAGGACATTTCCGACGCCGGGCAGGGGGAATTGTCAGAGGGAATGATTTATGAGTGTGTCAACCAGGGGATGGTTTCTTCTGATTATCAGTCCGGAGGGATCGTGGGAATCATTGGAGTAGAAGTAAGCGCGGATCCGGAGCAGGATCTGGAGACTGAGGATGAAAAGACACTCAATATGGTACGCAATGCCAAGGCAATCGTGCTGAGCTGTAAAAATCAGGGCGAAATTTATGTGAAAAATGATTATGCCGGAGGAATTGTGGGGAAAGCCAACATGGGCGCGCTGGTTCAGAACCAGAATTATGGAGATGTGACGGCAAAAGAAGGCAATTATGCCGGAGGAATTGCCGGGGACAGCGGCTTTATGCTGCGCCAGAATTACAGCATGTGCACGGTTGACGGAAAGAATTATTTAGGAGGAATTGCCGGATATGGAACGGATATTCAGGGAAATTATGCCATGGTTTCTTTTAAAAACCGGGAAGGAGAATGGATTGGCAGCATTGCCGGGGATATAGACGAAGAAGGAGCGGTTGAAGGGAATCTCTATGTAGAAGAAGGAATTGGCGCAGTGGACGGGATTACCTACGAGGCTCAGGCCCAGGGAATCCCCTATGAAGCATTTCGGGATATGGAGCAGGTGCCGGAGGAATTTGGCCAGCTGATGGTGACATTTCTGGCGGAGGATCAGGTGATTAAGAAGATTCCATGCCAGTATGGCAGCGGAGTAAAACCAGAGGACATTCCCTTGGCGCCTAAGAAGGATGGATACTATTATGAGTGGGAAGAAAAGGATCTGTCCTGCATTACAGGCAATGAAAAGGTTCATGCAATCTACAAAGCCTGGAATACCACTATTGCATCTTCAGAGGATAAAAAGCCCCTTATGCTGGCAGAGGCCAACTTCTATCCGGGCGCCCGGCTGACAGCAGAGAAAATTGAGGGAGATCGGTATTCCTGTTCCATTCAGCAGCCGGAAGGAGTTTTAATGCCAAAAACCATTACCATTCATGTCCTGGCAGAAGAATATCCAAAGGATTCTAAGGCGGCGGTTATGAAAAACGGCGGGCTGGAAGTGACAGAAAGCCGGTGGGACGGGGATTATCTGGTATTCCAGATGGATGAACCCGGTGAATTTGTGATTCTGAGGCCGGAGAAAGACTTTACCGGATGGATCATGGCGGCAGCGGCAATTTTTATGATTGGGAGTCTGGTAATTTGGAAAAAAAGAGGGAAGCGATTCCCAAAGCGCCTCCGGAAAGTACCTTCAAAAGTATCTCCAAAAACGAAAAATCCTTGAAATCATATCTAATTAAGGATATAATAGTGTGCTGAAACAACAGCACAACTGCAGTGGCACAAACACGGAGGGAATCATTGTGGCTACAGTGGATTCAAAAGAAACAATAAGCAGAAAACAGTATAATGTGTTAGATCTCTTCTGTGGATGCGGAGGAATGTCCTGGGGCCTTGCAAAAAAGGGATTTCAAATTGTTGCAGGGCTTGATATCTGGGATATTGCTTTAAAAACTTACCAGTATAATCATAAACATGCCAAAGCTGTTAATTTAGACATTACAGACGCGGATCCCATAGAAGCACTGAAAAACATTCATGTTGATCCGAATAATATTGATATTATTATCGGCGGCCCTCCGTGCCAGGGATTTTCAAAAAACATACCAGCCTCAGGACGTTTTTTAGAGGATCCAAGAAATCAACTCTATAAGGCATACCTTCGATTTGTAAAAGAGATTGAACCTGAAGTGGTGATTATCGAAAATGTAGCGGAAATCTACAATGCGTTTGGCGGGGTGGTGAGAAAAGAAATTGTCAGTACCCTTGAAAGGTGGGGATATAAAGTTGAGGTTGAGATTATCGATATGTCTCACTACGGAGTTCCTCAGAAACGCCGGAGATGCTTTTTCTTTGCCTCAAAAATGGGAATTCCGTCATTTCCCAAAGAAAGGAAAAAGATGATTGCCGGATGGGATGCAATTTCGGATTTGCCCGTTGTGAATCAGGGGGAGGGGTATGACGGAATGCCTTACACCGGGGAAGCAACCAATGATTATCAACAGCATATGCGGAAAGGCTCGGATTCTTTGTATAACCATATTGCCAATGTTATGAGGCCAGTGCAGACTGCCAGACTGGCATCTATAGGCCCGGGGCAGGGGCTAAAGGATATGCCGCCGGAACTTCAGGTAAAAGGCGGTTATTCAGGCGCATACGGAAGGCTTGATTACACTTCCGTTGCGCCTACTATTACACGCTGGGTATTCCATATTGGTTCAGGACGATTTGCCCATCCCAAAGAAGTCCGTGGACTGACAATGCGGGAGGCGGCGCGGATTCAATCATTTTCAGATGATTTTCATTTTATGGGAAACCGGAATGAGCAGGCCGGTCAGATCGGCAATGCAGTCCCGCCGTATTTTATGGAACAGCTTGCAGACAACATCAGGGCTGCGCTTGAAGGTAAGGAAGAAGAATGTCAACAACTTGAGCTTTTTCCAGGCGAATTGGGTTGATTTCTAATTTCTGTATATTTGAAGGAAGTTTAAAACGCTCAAAGAACTGTTTTTGATTGGGATACCATCTGTAAACACACATCTGGTCTTCATTGCGGATGCCTTGAAGGCCAGTTTTTGTTTTATCCGTCCATTTCCAAGTGATCTCATCAGATTGATACAGCCGGATGTTTTCTTCAAAGAACGCAAATTTTTTATTGTCAGTGGACTTTAAAAGAACAAAGATCCTTTTGTCATCCACATTTTGAAAAACAGCATCCTCTTCAACTTTAATTCTCCAATGAGTAAGGAGTGCAGCGCCAAGTGTTTGCGGATCTGTATTGATATCCAGATGGCAAAAGCCAAGGGACAAGGCCTTTTTGAAAATATCCGCTCTTTGAATCACTAACTCAAATTCAGATTCTGTTCCTGCTTTAAATGGCCATTTCAGGCTTTTTACAGAATAACCAATTTGGCTTTTCGGATCTACAACATCGTATAGTCGTTTGGAACGAACATTTGTAAAAGGATCGATCCCCTGGATTTCCTTTGCATACTCTAAAATGGCTTCAACAATATAATCCTCAATATCATCGATAAAGGGAATGGAAATAGCAGCTTTCAGGCCATTTTCCATACGGGTCAACTGGGACTTGGTTAAGAAATACTGCATTATAGGTCCTCCTCAATGAATAGCTTGTAAGTTTCAATATCAAGTGCATCCGCAATTCTTTGAATATTTTCAAGAGAGATACTTCTTCGATAGCACTCAATAGAACTGATGTAGGTACGATGCATACCGCATTTATCAGCAAAGGCTTCTTGAGAGATTCCCATAGCAGTGCGATATTTTTTTAGATTAGTGCCGAAAACTTTTACAATATCCATACTTAAACCTCCATATCCCATACTATAATAAGTTTGAATACAAAAGGTCTACATACAATAAGTATCAATAAAACAAATAAAAAAGAGAATCCCCAAAAGCTTCAATGGTTCAAAATCCTGAAGCTTTCGGGATTCTCTTTTCCTATAAGTTTTTACAATTTAAGCGGCAGCTTTTGCCTTTTTCATAAGAGATAAAATATAAGAGCTTAACAAAATACCGCAGACTGCAAATACTGCCATAATAAGGAACACAATCCGGTATCCGGCAATGCCTTCAAAATTGTCCAGGATACCGCCGTAAACAGCGTACATAAACGCGCCCGGAAGGTAGCCGACGAAGGATCCAAGGGACATGGCGGAACCGGTAATTTCACGGGGAACATCCACCTCGTCCATAGGAGCGAAGAAGATAGCGCGCATGCTGTAAACAATGGCACTGATGCCAAGACTGATGGCCATACCCAAAATGATTCCCATACTCTGGTGGGGCAGGAACGTAAACACTACCAGAACTACGGTAACAGCGGTAAATGCAATACGCAAATACTTGGTTGCAGAATGGAGCACCTTATCGGTAATATAGCCGCTGGATGATTTGCTGGCGGATCCGGAAAGCGGTATTTTAGAAGTGGTGGATCCAATGGAGGCAAAGACAAGAGGAGGCTTTCCGGAGGCAGCTTATGTCCTGGTATCCAAGAAAGGCTATGAGCTTCGGGATGATGTGGACGGTGAGTATTGCCGTACCAGATTGACTCAGAAGGCCCAGCACGGTTACAGCGAGGAATTTCCGGAAATGCGGGCTTCCTTTATGATTACTGGCGCAGGAATTGAAAAAGGAAATGTAGAAAATGTCCGCCTGATTGATGTTGCTCCTACTTTGGCAGCCATTATGGGGGCGCGCCTTCCAGACGCCCAGGGCGTTAATCTTCTAAAGTGAGGAAATGATTTATGGCGGGAATAGAAGCAGTTTTTAAAGCTCTTGCTGATTTTTTGTGGGGAGACTGGCTTTTAATTGCCCTTTTAGGTCTTGGCCTTTTCTATACGATAATGACTGGATTCGTCCAGTTTCAATGTATAACTCTTTTTAGAAAAGGCTTTTTTTCCTTGAAAAAAGAGAAGGCCCAGGTAAAAGATGAGAAAAAGTGCTCTTCCTACCAGGCATTATGTGCAGCTATCGCCAGCTGTGTGGGAAGCGGAAACATTGTAGGAGTATCCACGGCAATTTTAGCCGGAGGTCCCGGGGCCCTGTTCTGGATGTGGGTAGCTGCGTTTTTTGGAATGGCTACCAAGTTTGGGGAAATTGTAGTGGGAATGAAATATCATGGGAAAGACAGCCAGGGAAATATTAATGGAGGCCCCATGTATTATATTGAGTATGGAATGAAGTGGAAGTGGGCCGGCGTTTTTGTGGCCTGCATGCTGTTTATCCAGAATGCAGGAGGAACACTGATTCAGGCCAATACTATTTCTAATGTAGTAAACGAAGGATTTCAGGCGCCGTTTTTACTTACCGGGCTGCTCTTGGCAGCAATCATGAGTTTTATTATCAGTGGCGGATTTAAACGGCTGGTTCAGGTGGCCCAGCGGGTTGTACCGGTTATGGCTGGGATTTATGTGGCAGGAGGGATTGTAGTGCTTTTGCTTCATGCAGGACAGATCCCAGCCATGTTTGCTTCTGTTTTTAAAGGGGCATTTACCCTTGAGGCCGGAGGAGGCGCTTTAGCAGGCGTCACCATGCGGGAAGCTATGCGTTTCGGCGTGGCGAGAGGCCTGTACTTTAATGAGGCCGGGGAAGGTTCCGCAGCGGTGCTCCATTCCTCTGCGGAGGTGGATCATCCGGTGCGCCAGGGGTTTTACGGCGTAATCGAAGTCTTTGTGGATACTATGATTATCTGTAGCACCACCGGCTTTACGGTTTTAATTACCGGAGCCAATACCTATCATGCCAATGCCTCTACTTTGGCGGCTGCGGCTTTTAAGTCTGTGCTTCCGGGGATGCAGTATGTGATTTACATCAGCTTAATTCTCTTTGCCAGCACCTCTCTCATGAGTCAGTGGTATTTCGGACATGTCAGTCTCAACTATCTGAAAAAGCCAGGCTGGGCAAAGATTTACCGGATTATTTTTCCGTTTGTTATCATTTTGGGCAGTTTAAGTACCATTGATATGGTGTGGTCCATCCAGGACTGCGCCCTGGGCCTTTTGATTATTCCCAATATAGCGGCGCTGATTTGTCTGGCGCCTCAGGTTCGGAAACTGACGGGAGAATTTATGGATCCGGCTAACGGATATCTGAAGGAAAAAGGAGAGTAAGGAAATTATGAATGTTGAATTTCAAAAATATATCGATACCATTCCGGCTGTGGCAGATGCGGTACAGCTAAAAGAGACATTCTGGCTCAATGATAAGATGGTTCCGGAGGCAGAACAGAATATTACCCTGGTACAGCCGGATCAGATAAAAGATGCCAGCGACCGTCTGCTGAGATTTGCCCCCTATTTGAAGAAGGTGTTTCCCGAGTTGGAAGCGACGAATGGCATTATCGAATCGGAGCTGCGGCGTATCCCCAAAATGAAAGAATTCTTAAACAAAGAATACGGAGCAGGAATTGCAGGAAATTTGATGCTGAAAATGGACAGCCATCTTCCGGTATCCGGTTCTGTAAAAGCCAGAGGCGGTATCTATGAGGTCTTAAAGCATGCAGAAGATTTGGCCTTAGAGTCCGGAATGTTAAAGGAAACTGATGACTACAGCATTTTGGCGGAACCGGAATTTACAGCATTTTTCGGAAAGCATACGGTACAGGTGGGAAGCACTGGCAACCTGGGGATGAGCATTGGCATTATGAGCGCAAAGCTGGGCTTTCGGGTAATCGTCCATATGTCTGCGGATGCAAAGCAGTGGAAAAAGGAGCTGCTCCGCAGCCGTGGCGTGGAGGTCATCGAATACGCAGATGAT
>CAJUJM010000031.1 GCA_910586755.1 uncultured Lachnospiraceae bacterium | reverse complement strand
TCCGAAAAGCATGGGCGTGAATCCCCAGAAGTTCATGGAAACCACATTGTCCTCGTGGAGGGTGACGCCGGAGTTCATGTCCTTGATTGCGGAACCTTCCCGTCCGATTTTGGTACGCTCCGTGATGCTGGTCAGGAAATTGTCCTTGTCCACGGTGCATATTCCACGGGATACCGTACCGTTTTCCGACAGGGTAGCTGCCAGGCGGTAACCGGCAAGGCTGAAACATCTCTCGTCCGGGTTGTTTGCCACGAAATCATGCATTTTCACGAAAAATCAAAGAAAAATAAATAAAAACTAGGGAAATTGCGGATTTCTACCTGGATAATCGAAAAAATATTTCGGCCGCAGTCTTTACAGGACAAAAAAAATATTATACTATTAAGGAGAAGGAGGGAAGAAATGGAAACGATTTATGATAATTGGAACATGTTTCAACAATATATCAATCTTCTGGAGCACCATTTGGGAACAAGAAGTGAGATAGTATTGCATGATTTAAAAAAGGATTATGGAAATACAATTGCGGACATCCGAAATGGCTATTTATCAGGCAGGAAAATAGGAGACCCAGGAGGAGACTGGGGGATAGAGGTTTTGGCTGGTACGGTGAAAGATGGCAGCCGTTATAACCGGATTATCCATACCAGAGATGGCAAGATTATTCGTACATCAACCGTATTTTTTCGGGGGCAGGACGGAGGTATAATCGGATCTATCTGCATTAATACGGATATATCTGACTCTGTCCGTTGTGAAGAGTACCTTCGCACTTTAAATATGTATAATCCATCGGAAGGGGAACAGATTCCGGAAACGGCAATGTTTGCCGATGTCAATGAACTTCTTACTAAATTGATGGATCAGGCAGTCGCAATGGTTGGCGTTGACGTGGAGAAAATGACAAAAGAAGAAAAAGAAAGCGTATTGCGCTATCTTGACGAAAAGGGCGCATTTTTGATTACAAAATCCAGTGACAGGGTCTGTGAATTTTTGGGAATCTCTAAGTTTAAATTATATAATTATCTGAACAGTATTCGAGGTGACAAAGAGTCTCAAAGGAAGCGGGAACCAGAAGAATAATAAAATATAAACTTTGTGGAAAAGATGTGAGGATGTCCTTACATCTTTTTTTGACACTAAAACATCGGAAAAACAAAAAAATAAATATACAATCCAAAAATAAGTTATGATTTTAAAAATAAAAAATAGCAAAATGCCCATAAAAATAAGTAATATATGGGCAGAATGACAAAAAATAAAGTTGTGTTTGACAGATATATGGGAATGTTGTAAAATAAAAGCATAAAAATTTTACGGGCAAACAAAATTTTTATTATAAAATACAAACAAAAAATTGTGCAATTTTTAACAGGAGGAAGGGTGGATGAGTGAAAAAAGAATATTAGTGATCAACGGCGCAAATATGGATTTGCTGGGGAAAAGAGACAAAGGTGCTCTGGGGACGGATACACTGGAATCAATCATGGGGGAATTGATCGAGTACGGAAGAGAAATCAACGTGGAGGTGGAAACGTATCAGAGCAATTTGGAAGGAGAATTAATAAATCTTCTTCACCGGGCAGACGAGAATTACAAAGGCGTAATCATTAACCCCGGGTCTTTCGGACACTATAGTATTGGTTTGAAGGAAGCGATAGACGCGCTCCATATCCCCTGTGTGGAAGTTCACCTGGCAAATTTTTTCAGAAAGCCAGAGAATAAGTCGGTATTAGCCCCGGTTTGCAGAGGGCTGGTATGCGGATTTGGGAAAGAATCCTATAAAACAGCATTAGACGGTATTATGAAAATAATAAATTAGGGAAATATTTAAGGAGGTTACACAAATGAAAAAGAATAAAAAGATGGCAGTATCTTTTTTGGCAGCAGCTATGGCAGTTAGCTTAATGGGGTGTGGAGGAACACAGCAGGCAGCGGAGACAGCAAAGCCGGCAGAAACTACGACAGCGGCAGCCGCTGCAGAGGCAACGGAAGCAGGAGGCGCAGGCGGGGCAGAACTGACCACCTCCGGACAGAATTATATTTTGGCTACCCAGGGCGTAGATACTACAGTTTACTCCCGTGTAGCGGCAATTGTTGAGGTGTTAGGCAAGGGGGATTTAGGCAGTAATACCATCGAAATTCAGCCTATTTCTACTGGCGGCGCAGCAGGAGCATTATTGATTGAAGAAAATCAGAGCAGCTTTGCAAGTGGTTCCAATGTACCAGGGAAGAGACTGGCAGAGGGAACCTATGAAGAAGGGAGAGCGCCTCTTCAGAATGTAGCGGCAGTTTGCGGCGGTACAGATATTACTTGGGGAACCATAATGTTTACTGACGCCTTTGTTCAGAAGACTGGTTATACTACTTTGGAAGAGGTGTTTGAAGCAAAGTATCCGGTACGTATTGTGACCAAGGCTCCTGGCTCTTTTGGTATGGATGGTGCAAACGATCTTCTTGACTGCTTTGGAATTACCTGGGAAGATATTGATTCCTGGGGAGGCGCGTCTTACCACATTGCGCCGTCTCAGATGACAGATATGTTAAAGGAAGGTTCTGCAGACGTATCAATTGATATTGTGTCTATTGGACAGCCTGCATTTACAGAGTTGTGCATGACTTCCACCATGCATGTAATTGAACTGAAGGAAGAAACCAGAGCAAAAATGAATGAAAAAGGCTACAATTCCATGACCATGCCGGCAAATAGCTGGAATGGACAGACTGAGCCTGTTGAAACAGTCTGCGGATGTGAAACAATTTTAGTCCGCAAGGATGTTCCGGATGATGTTGTATATGCATTGACAAAGGGAATTTGTGAGAAAAAGGACCAAATTGTAGAATTAGTACCGGCTATGGAGAGCTTTGATCCTTCTACCGCCTGGATGATAGAGATGACAGGTGTAGAACTTCATCCCGGCGCGGCAGCATACTACAAGGATGCAGGTCTGATGAAGTAATTCATCTTTACAACGTAACCTATGTAAGGGAAGCGGACGAGCCGTGGAAAGCTGGCCCGTCCGCTTTTTCGTATCCTTTCCCTCTTCAGAATAAAGGAGCAGATTATGAGCTTTGAAGATAAATTAAAACGGATATCCAACATTGTGCTGGGAGTGTTGGCATCTGCCTGGATGATTGCACAGCTGTTTTTTACTTTTGTAAAGCCCATTCACCCTATGACATTAAGCCCTATTTTCCTGTGCTTTGCTTTAGCTATCATATTTATTAATAAGCCGTTTCCGGGAAGTAAAAAGTATCCCTGGCTCAGATTAATAGATTATCTTACATTTCCGGTTTTAGGCTGGGTGATTTATTACTCTTTTACACAGCAGCTTCGTATTATAAGCCGTATTCCTTATATTGAGCCAGTGCTTCTTGCAGATAAAATTGCTATGGTAATTATCATGGTAATGCTTCTGGAGTCAGTCCGCAGAGTTATCGGCATGAACCTGTTAGTATTTGTATTAGTATTTATTGCCTATTGCTTTTTAGGAGCTTATTGCCCTGGGTTTACCAAGTTTTCGGGATTTAATTTAAAGCAGTTTACCGAGATTATGACCCTGACTTCTCAGGGAATTTACGGAACACCGCTTTCCACCACAGCCAGTTATATCTTCTATTTTATGATATTCGGTTCCCTGTTCGCCGCTTGCGGAGGCGGCCAGGTGCTGATTGATATTGGAATGAAATTCAGCAACCCTAAAACAGGCGGGCCTGCAAAGGCAGCAGTGCTTTCTTCCGGTTTGATGGGAATGATTTCCGGTTCTGCAGTTGCCAACGTTTCTACCACTGGAGTTATGACAATTCCTATGATGAAAAAAGCAGGTTATACCCCAGAACAGGCAGGGGCAATTGAATCCGTGGCTTCTACCGGAGGCCAGATTATGCCGCCGATTATGGGAGTAGGCGCTTTTATCATGGCGGAACTTTTAGGGGTTCAGTATGGACAGATAGCGCTTTCTGCAGCGATTCCGGCAATTGCCTATTTTACTTCTGTATTTTTATTGGTAGGATTCCTGGCAAGAGGAAATGCCTGGAGACATATTGGAACAGAAGTAAGCGCTGAAGATTTAACCTTTAAAGTAAATCCGATTCTTCCCAGGCTGTATCTGCTGGTTCCTGCGCTGGTGCTGGTATTCATGGTTTTAACGGGAAAATCCTTACGTTCCTCCGCGATTACTGCTACGGTTATTATTTTAGCGTTAAACATAGTGAATAAAAACCGGTTGAATTTAAAAGAACTGTTTGAGGCGTTTATGGACGGAATTAAGCAGTGTGCTAATGTGGCTGTTCCGGTTGCAGCTTGTGGAATTATTATTGGTACTGTAGTTCAATCCGGACTTGCAAACAAGTTTTCAGGTGTAATTGCAGTAGTAGGCGGCTCCAGTCTGCTTTTGGCTCTGTTGATTACCATGCTGGGCTGTATGCTGCTGGGGATGGCGCTTCCTACGGTTGCTGCATATCTGATAGCAGTGGTTCTGTTTGTTCCGGTTTTGGTTAAGCTGGGACTTCCGCTGCTGGTTTGCCATATGTTCTGCTTTTACTTTGGTGTTATGGCACAGATTACGCCGCCTGTCTGCCTGGCCTCCTTTACTGCGGCCGGTATAGCGGGGGCCGACTCATGGAAGACAGGATGGACGGGATTCATCTATGCGTCAGTAGCTTTTATCGTGCCCTTTGTATTTGCATATGAGCCGGCGATCCTTCTTCAGGGAGAAATTGTCAATACAATTACCAGCTCCTTTACATTGTTTTTAGGTGTGTATGCATTGGCTGCCGCTATTGCCGGTTTTATGTTTGCACCGCTTAACAAGGTTACCCGCCTGGTTCTTCTGGGATGTGCGTTTTTATCCATTGTACCGGAAACCATTACCGACATTATCGGAATTGCAATTCTGGCAACCGTAGTATTTTTAAACTATAAATCCGCAAAAGCCCATAAAGCAACGGCATAATAATAAGGAGAGGATATTATGACAGGAAATTTGGAAAATAAAAAGCGTATGGAAGGCTGGGATATTACTTCTCCGGAAAGCGAAGGCCTTCATAAATGTATTCAGCCGGGAATCCAGGATTGTAAAGCAGTCTCTATCTACCGCCTGAATTTAAACGCAGGATCTGCGTTTGAGCTGGAGTCCGGGGAACTGGAGATGAACCCGGTATTAGTAAAAGGAAAGGCTGCTGTTAATTGTGCCGCTTTTGAGGAAGAAATGGAGGCGCTGGACTCCTTTTATATAACCGGAAAAACGACGGTGAAAATTGAGGCAGAAGAAGACTGTATTTTTTATATAGGAGCGGCAATGTGCGAAGGCTACGGAAAACCGTTTTTCCGGAAATTCCAGAAAGACCTGCCGCTGGGAGAGATACATCAGATTCATGGACATGGGGTTGGACAGAGAGAGGTATTCTTTACCTTGAATCCAGAGGTAGAAGCATCAAGGCTGCTGTGCGGCCTGACCTGGGGAGGAAACGGCGCATGGACAAGCTGGCCGCCGCACCAGCATGAGAAGGATCTGGAAGAGGTATACTGCTATTTTGATATGGATAAACCTCACTTTGGCTTCCATGTAAGCTATCTAAAATCTGGTGAGGTGGAGGATATAGTGGCTCACACCGTAAGAAGCGGAAGCATGGTTTTAGCTCCGGCAGGGTATCATCCTACCGTGGCTTCCCCTGGGACGAGAAATACATACTTTTGGGTTTTAGCCGCTTTCTCACATTCCAGCAGGCGGTATGATCTGGCTGTTTTGGATCCGGTTTATGAAAACACTTGATTTAGGACAATATGAAGTGACCCCACATTTGTAGCAACGTGGATTTACCTGTATACTAGAGTTTGTTAAGAACAATGGTAACAGGGATTACCGCATACAAAAGGAGGCCACTTACATGAAAAGAATACTACGAATCGGAAT
>CAJUJM010000030.1 GCA_910586755.1 uncultured Lachnospiraceae bacterium | reverse complement strand
TGACTTAAAACTAAAAGTATGATATAAAAAGATTAAAGGTGGTAACAGAATGAAGAATATTTATGAACAATGGGATTTATGGCAGGAGTTTATGGATATGCTGGAAAAGCAGTTTGGCAATTCCTGCGAGGTTGTTCTTCACGATTTGACAAAGGATTACAACCATACGATTGTGGATATCCGCAACGGCCATATTACAGGGCGTAAAATCGGTGGCTGCGGGAGTAATCTCGGGTTAGAAGTATTAAGCGGAAATGTAAAAAACGGCAACCGTTTTAACTACATTATCCATACCAGAGACGGAAAAATTCTTCGTTCCTCCAGTATGTACATAAAAGATGATGAGGGACAGACAATAGGTTCCCTTTGTATCAACCTGGATATAACAAAAAGTGTGAAATTTGAAGAATTTTTGAAAGACTATAATCAATATGAAATAACCAATCAGGGGCAGCAGGAAGAGATCTTTGCAGACAATGTGGAGCAGTTACTGGAATATCTGATTGCCGAAGGGGAGAAGATGGCAGGAAAAGCCGCTGCCAGTATGAACCGGGAAGAAAAATTAAAGTTTATTGATTTCCTGGACCGGAAGGGAGCGTTTCTGATTTCAAAAAGCGGTCAGAAAATCTGCGGGCTATTACAGATTTCCAAATTCACATTGTATAATTATCTGGATATTATACGGGGAGACAGAAAACCCGAAGAAGAAAAGAATCCGGATAAAATCTGAAAAGAAGATTAAGGAGAGTGCCTTTTGTTAGGGTACTCTCCTTTTTGGATTAATGTAAGGAGGAATGACATGTATATTCGGTTAGACACAGGGATTTATATGGTAGCCGGCGGAAAAGGCGGGCCAGGGATCTCCCATCCTAAGGACGGGAATGTATACCTGATTGAGGATAGCAAAGAAGCCGTTTTAATTGACGGCGGAAGCGGTATGAACACAGAACAGATTATAGAAAATATTGAGGAAACAGGTGTAAATCCTATGGCAATCCATACCTTGTTTCTTACCCATGCCCACGGGGATCACGGGGGCGGAGTCCATGACTTCCAGGATAAAATCCCTTCCCTTACTGTTGTTGCATCCCAGGGAGAAAAGAGATTATTAGAAGAAGGAACAGAGGAAGAGCTGGGACTTATTGCCGCCAAGAAAAAGGGGGCCTACCCCAAAGACTACCGCTATGTCCACGGGAAAACAGATCACGTAACAGAGGATGAGGAAGTATATCAGGTGGGAAATGCCCGGATAACAGCCATCCTTCTTCCAGGTCACAGCATTGAGTCTGTGTGTTATCTGCTGGAAAAGAACAATAAGAGATATTTATTTAGCGGGGACAGCATTTACCTGGACGGAAGACTGAGTTTAATTAATTGCTATGGCTCTACCATGGAAGGCTACCGGAAAAATATCCATAAGCTGGCGGACAGAAAGATTGATGCGTTGATTCCCTCACACTACCGGTTTACCATGAGCGGAGGACAGCATCATATTAATCAGGCAATTGAGGCATTGGAATATTCTTCGTTGCCGCCTATGATGTAGGAGATAAGGTATGGAAAAGAAACTGATTATTACAAAGAACTTAATAAGCTGTGCAGAGGGACATGTCAGGTTGGAACAATGCCCCACAGGAATTTTAATTTGCGGAGAGCATATTGAAAACAAAGCGCCGCTACAGGAATTTCAAAAGGAATTAGAAGACTCCGGGATAGAGAAGATAGATGCAGGAGAGGGATACGTTTTGCCGGGGCTTATTGACGGCCATCTCCATTTAAGCTTCAGCGCCAGCAGCCAGCCTGTGACGGAACTGATAAATGACACTCCGTCCCAGATCCTTCTCAGGGAAACGGCGGCGGCTCAGAAGGAACTAAAGAGCGGGGTTACCACAGTAAGAGATTGCGGCGCCAGAGGGATGTCTATTCTGGAGCTGCGGGATTTTATCCGGGAAGGAGTGATCCAGGGGCCGGATATTATTGCCTGCGGGATGCCCATTACCATAACCGGAGGACATTGTAATTTCTGCGGACTGGAAGCAGACAGCAAAGAAGAGGTGGTAAAGGCAGTCCGCTCTCTGCTAAAAAGCGGAGTTGACTATATCAAAGTCATGGTTTCCGGCGGAAATATGACGCCGGGAAGCAATTCCATGATCGATCAGTATGAAGAAGAGACACTGGCTGCTATTGTAAAAGAGGCCCATGAGAGAGGAAAAAAGGTAGCCGGGCACGTCCACAGTGTAGCGGGGATCAGGCGGGCAATACAGGCTGGCTTCGATATTCTGGAGCATTGCAGTTTTAAAGACGGGGACGGGGAGGATTACCGGGAAGAGCTGGTTAAGGAAATGAAAAAGAAAAACATAGCGGTAAATCCAGCAGTAGGGAAGGCTTATATTCTCCCGGCAGAAGAAGCTGCGCCTCAGCCCGATAAGGTAGCCATGTGGGCTGGCTTTCAGAAGAGCCGTTTTTCCACCACAGAACGGATGTACCAGGCCGGAATTCCTGTTTTTGCCGGGACCGACGCAGGCTGTAAAAATACAAAATTTGACGAACTCTATCTTACCCTGGATATGATGGAAAAAAAGATCCATCTTTTAAAGGAAGATGTACTGCTGTCTGCCACCAGTCTTGCGGCGGACATTCTGGGAGTAGGAGACAAAGTGGGAACCATTGAGTCTGGGAAGCAGGCGGACATTCTCATTGTAAAAGAGAACCCATTGGAATCCTTTTTAAATCTTAAGGATGTTGTTATGGTGATAAAACGAGGGAAAAAGGTGGAATGATGGAGGAAAGAGACAGACAACCAAAGGAATATTTTCGGGAATACAGAAAGCTTCTTCCGGCAGCAAACAAGTATACCTATTTAAACTCTGCAGGCTGTGGTCCTCTGGCGCTTCCGGTACTAAACCGCATGACAGAGATCTTTACTTATATGGCAGAAGAAGGGCAGGTCAATGTGAAAGTCCATGATGAGGTCAAAGAGCTTTTAGAAGAGGCCAGAAAAGACGTGGCAGAATTTATTAACGCCCGGCCGGAAGAGATCTTCTTTGTCCGCTGTATTGCAGAAGGACTGAACACCATTAACCGCATGTTTACATGGGAGCCGGGGGACAAGCTGCTGATCTCCGACCAGGAAAATCCGGCGTCTATCCTGCCCTGCTTTGTTTTGGGGCCGGAATATAAAACAGAGACAGACAAATTTTGCGGTTTGGGAAACAAGGAAGAGATCCTGGAAGCATTTAAAGATAAACTTTGTGATAAGACCAGGATGGCAGTATTCAGCCATGTTTTCCACACCACAGGAGCGGCTGTTCCGGCCAGGGAGATGTGCGCCATGTGCCGGGAAAAAGGGATTATTACGGTTTTGGACGGCGCTCAGGCAGCAGGGAATATTGTGATTGACGTAAAAGAGCTGGACTGCGATTTTTACGCTCTTTCCTGCCATAAATGGCTCTGCGGTCCGGAAGGAATCGGAGCCGTATATATTCGAAAGGAACTGCTTAAGCAACTGAAAATCCCTTTTGGCGGAGTAGGAATTCAAACTTCTTTTGACTTTCAGGACAATACTTGGATACCTCAGCCAGATGCCAGAAGGTTTGAATACGGAGGACGGCATGTGCCCATGTATACCGCTTTTTCCCAAACCATCCGGCTGGCCCGGGAGATTGGCCTGGGCTGCATTGTTTCCCGCAAGAAAGAGCTTCATGAATATTGCCGGAATGCATTTTTGCAAAAGATACCGGAAGCAGTAATCCTGTCCCCGGAGGACCAGCGGTTGATAACAGGAATTTTTTCTTTCCGGCTGCCGGGGATGGACCACCGGGAGATAGTAAAACAGGCCTGGGAAGAAGAAAAGATTATTATCCAGTGGCGGACTGTAAACCTTTATACAAAGGAAGAGGGAATCCGGGTATCCCTAAACTGGTTTGTAACAGAAGAAGAGGTGGATAAGTTGGTTTTGTTTATCCGTCGGATTACTCCTCATCCTCCAACCGGCGCTTCAACTCCTTTAATGCCTCGCTAAACCGTCTGGAACTTGCGCTTGGATTGCCCCGCAAAAGCCCTCTGCGGTAAAAGCCCATGTGCCGGGAAAGATGGAGATGCCTTTCCTTCAGGGCGTCCAGCCGCTTTGATAAAGCGGCAAACTCCGGCCCGTCCGCCGGGGCCATCTGATCCCGGAGTTCCTCCCGGAAAGTAACGGCTTCTTCCCGAATTGCCTCCGCCCGTTCCAGGGCGGTTTCACGCAAATCTGCAGCCCAGACTCTGGCATCTGTACGCAAAAGCGCCATCTGCACCTGCAAATCTTCCAGCTCGGCTTTCACCTTGGTCATGGTTTCCAGAGCGCGGCCTAAATCCAGAGCAGCCAGCACAGACTGAATGGAATCCAGAACAAAGGGAACACTGACCACTGCTAAAAAGCTGAATTCCAATACCGGCCCCATCCCCAGAACCAGGCGTTCCACCGGCTTGTGAAGGACCTCTGTCATCAGAATGGTCAGAAATCCCCAGGCAATAGAAGAGCTGAGGCATATATATCCGTTAATCTGGAATCTTTGATCACTGTAATCCCAATACCGCATTTTAAACAATTGTTCCATAGCCCAGCCTGTTACATATTCCAGCACAGTGGCGGCAACAAATCCGGAGAGATAGACCAGTATCAGATTATTTTTTACCGGAAGGGAAACCCACAGCATCATTACCGCCCCTGTTCCGTAGAGAGGAAGCATAGGCAGACGGAGAAATCCACGATTGACAAAACGCTTTTGCCGGAGGGAAACGTAGGTGGATTCAAAGACCCATCCAAAAAAACAATATAAGTAAAAAAATGTTATCCAGTGATACCAGGAGTAAGTGTACATAGGAATATCCTTTCTGCTTGCCAGAATCTTTGTTGTCATGTAAAATAGTGGGGACGTCCTCCTGCTGCGGAGGATATTACATGATATTATAAACCATAACGGACAAGATATAAAGGGGTAACCTGTATGAGTATTTTAAATGTAGAGCATTTAAGCCACGGATTTGGAGACCGGGCGATTTTTACGGATGTTTCTTTCCGGCTTTTAAAAGGAGAACATATTGGCCTGGTAGGGGCTAACGGAGAAGGCAAGTCCACATTTATGAGTATTATTACCGACAAACTTATGCCGGATGAAGGTAAGGTGGAGTGGGCGAAAAATGTCCGGGTAGGATATCTGGATCAGCATACGGTTTTAGAGCCGGGGATGACTATAAGGGATGTGTTAAAAAGCGCTTTTGGTTTTTTATTTGAGATGGAAGCCCAGATGAACCAGATTTGTGACAAAATGGGTTCTGCTTCTGAGGAAGAAATGGCGGTCATGATGGAAGAACTGGGAACCATACAGGATCTTCTTATGGCTCACGATTTTTATGTGATTGACGCCAGGGTGGAAGAAATTGCCAGGGCATTTGAGCTTAATGAGCTGGGATTGGAAAAGGATGTGGCAGAGCTTTCCGGCGGTCAGAGAACCAAGGTGCTTCTGGCAAAACTTCTCCTGGAAAAGCCGGATATCCTGCTCCTGGATGAGCCTACCAATTATCTGGATGCCCAGCATATTGAATGGCTGAAACGGTATCTCCAGGAGTATGAAAACGCCTTTATTTTAATTTCCCACGACATCCCGTTTTTAAACAGCGTAATCAATATTATTTATCATATGGAAAACCAGCGCCTGGATCGTTATGTAGGCGACTATGACAAATTTCAGGAGGTTCACGCTGCAAAGCAGGCTCAGCTGGAAGCTGCTTATAAACGCCAGCAGCAGGAGATTGCCCAGCTTGAGGATTTTGTGGCCCGGAATAAAGCCAGGGTATCCACCCGCAATATGGCTATGTCCCGCCAGAAAAAGCTGGACAAGATGGAGGTGATTGAGCTGGCAAGGGAAAAGCCCAAGCCGGAATTTCGTTTTATGGAAGCCCGGGCTGCAGGAAAATACATTTTTGAAACCCGTGATTTGGTAATCGGGTATGATGAGCCCTTGTCCAGACCCATTAACCTTTCTATGGAGCGGGGAGAGAAAATCGTTTTAAAAGGGGCAAACGGGATTGGAAAGACCACCCTTCTGCGGAGCATTTTAGGTCAGGTGCTTCCTCTTTCCGGCCAGGTGGAATTAGGGGACTATCTGTATCTGGGTTATTTTGAGCAGGAGATGCCGCCTGGAAATACCACCACTTGTATTGAAGAAATCTGGAAAGAATTCCCCTCCTATACCCAGTATCAGGTTCGCGCAGCTCTTGCAAAATGCGGACTGACTACGAAAAATATTGAGAGTCAGGTTCGGGTTCTCTCTGGTGGGGAACAGGCAAAGGTAAGATTATGCAAACTGATTAACCGGGAAACCAATGTACTTCTTTTGGACGAGCCTACCAATCACCTGGATGTGGATGCAAAGGAGGAGCTTCGCCAGGCGCTGACAGTTTACAAGGGGAGCATTGTCTTAATATGCCATGAACCGGAGTTTTATGAAGGCATAGCTACCAAAGTTTTGGATTGCAGTGACTGGTCACTGCGGGCATAAGCAGGGTTATAAACGAAAACCCCGCAGGCAAGACCTGCGGGGTTTTTGGGAATGGTAGGTATAATAAATAAGAAAATGTTTAGGGGGGCCGGACGGTTTGCACCGTCCGGTATGAGTATGAAAAAGCTTTGTGATTTCAAGTAACCACTTGAAACAAAGGCCCGTTATCCTTTCGGATAACTTACTTAAAGTATATCCGGAAATTGTGTCCGAAGTATGACGGCACAATAAAAAAAGAATAAACTCTATTAAAAATAAAAAAAACCTTTGAAAACTCTTGGAGATTGTATATAATAAGATAGAACTCTTGCAACTTGATTATAGGTTTATATAAATTTGGAGGAAATTAATATATGTTTACCATGATGTCCAATGACATTGGAATTGACCTGGGTACAGCCAGTATTCTGGTCTATATTAAAGGAAAAGGCGTTGTTTTAAAAGAACCTTCCGTTGTAGCCATTGACCGGGATAACAACAAAATTATGGCAATTGGCGAGGAAGCCCGCCTTATGATAGGACGAACCCCAGGTAATATTGTGGCGGTGCGCCCTTTGCGCCAGGGTGTTATTTCTGATTACACTGTGACGGAAAAAATGCTGAAATATTTTATTAACAAAGCAGTGGGTAAAAAAACTTTACGTAAGCCCCGCATCAGCGTATGTATCCCCAGCGGAGCCACAGAAGTGGAGAAAAAGGCAGTGGAAGACGCTACTTATCAGGCCGGAGCCAGAGAGGTATCCATTATTGAAGAGCCGGTAGCGGCTGCTATCGGAGCAGGTATTGATATTTCCAAGGCCTGCGGAAATATGATCGTAGATATTGGAGGAGGTACTGCGGATATTGCGGTAATTTCTCTGGGAGGTACGGTAGTCAGCGCCTCCATTAAAGTGGCTGGCGATGATTTTGATGAAGCTCTGGTACGCTATATGAGAAAGAAGCACAATCTTCTTATCGGTGAGAGAACTGCAGAGGAGATCAAGATTAACATTGGAGCGGCATACCGCAGGCCGGAAGTTCTGACTATGGAGGTTCGGGGCCGCAACCTGGTAACCGGCCTGCCCAAAACGATTGTGGTAACTTCCGATGAGACTCTGGAAGCCCTGCGGGAGCCTGCCATGCAGATTGTAGACGCTGTCCACAGCGTATTAGAAAGGACTCCGCCGGAGCTGGCTGCTGATATTTTTGAGAGGGGTATCGTGCTTACCGGCGGCGGCTCTCTGCTCAGCGGTCTGGATGCGCTTATTGAAGAGAAAACAGGCATTACTACCATGGTAGCAGAGGATCCGTTAACAGCAGTGGCAATCGGAACCGGAAAATTTATTGAATTTGCTCATGGAGAGGGAAAAGACGACTATTAATTTACTCATAAATTTTTATGACAACTATAAAAGGATTTGTAGAGCGGATTAAATTCCGCAATGATGAAAATGGATATACGGTTTTAAGTATTGCTGACGGAAAGAGCGAGACCATTTTGGTAGGAACTTTTCCTTTTATCAGCGAGGGAGAGATGATAGAAGCTACCGGCCTTATGACAGAGCACCCCGTTTATGGGGAACAGCTTCAGGTGGAAAGCTATGAGATCAAAGCTCCCGAGGACAATACGGCAATTGAGAGATATCTGGGCTCCGGCGCTATCAAAGGCGTGGGAGCCGCTTTAGCTGCCAGAATTGTCAGAAGATTTAAGGCAGATACATTTCGGATCATGGAGGAGGAGCCGGAGCGGCTTTCGGAGATAAAAGGAATCAGCGAAAAAATGGCTATGGCAATCGGGGAACAGATAGAAGAAAAAAAGGGGATGCGCCAAGCCATGATGTTTCTCCAGGAATACGGTATTTCTGTGAATCTGGCAGGGAAGATTTATCAGGAATACGGCCCCGGAATGTATACAATTCTAAAAGAAAATCCTTACCGCCTGGCGGATGATATTCCGGGGGTGGGATTTAAAATGGCAGACGAGATAGCCCAGCGGGTGGGGTTGTTTACGGATTCGGATTACCGGATTAAAAGCGGGATTTTCTATACATTACTTCAGGCTGTGGGAAACGGCCACACTTATCTTCCAGAATCTCAGTTAAAAGCCAACGCAGCAGAGCTTTTGCAAGTTCACCCGGAAGATATGGATAAGCATTTGATGGATCTTCAGATGGAAAAGAAGATTATGGTACGTAATCAGGGTGAGGAGAGTAAAGAGCGCATTATTTATGCGGCTCAGTATTATTACCTGGAACTGAATACTGCCAAAATGCTCCATGATCTGAACATCCGCGGAGATATTCCGGGGGATCAAATTGAGAGCCGCCTGGATGAGATTCAGAGTCAGGAAGAACTGGAACTGGATGAGATGCAGCGCCGGGCAGTTATGGAGGCGGTAAACAGCGGCCTGATGATTATCACCGGAGGGCCGGGAACCGGAAAAACCACTACAATCAATACGATTATCCGGTATTTTGAGATGGAGGAAATGGAAATCCTCCTTGCAGCGCCCACAGGCCGGGCCGCCAAGCGTATGACAGAGGCCACAGGGTATGAGGCCAGGACCATTCACCGGATGCTGGAACTTACAGGGATTCCGGGCGATAAAGAGACGGTTGGAATGCATTTTGAGCGGAACGAAGAAAATCCTCTGGATGCAGACGTGATTATTATTGATGAAATGTCTATGGTTGATATCGGTCTGATTCATTCGCTTCTGAAAGCGGTTACCGTGGGAACCCGTTTAATTCTGGTGGGAGATGTAAACCAGCTTCCAAGCGTGGGACCGGGAAATGTCCTGCGGGATATTATAGATTCCGGCCAGTTTAACGTGGTTAAGCTTACGAAGATTTTCCGTCAGGCGGCGGAAAGCGATATTATTGTCAATGCCCACCGCATTAACAACGGGCAGCCGGTTCCGCTGGGGAAACCCAGCAAAGATTTCCTTTTTATCAGAAGAGATATGCCGGATGCCATAATCAGCGCAATGATTACTCTGGTTCAGAAGAAGCTGCCGGGGTATGTCAAGGCAGATCCTATGGAGATTCAGATTATGACGCCTATGCGTAAAGGCGCTTTGGGGGTAGAACGGCTGAATCAGATCCTTCAGTCCTGCCTGAACCCGCCGGATAAAAAGAAGTCGGAAAAGGAGATAAATGGCATTACCTGGCGGACCGGGGACAAGGTGATGCAGATTAAAAATAATTACCAGATTGAGTGGGAGATCCGCAACAAATATGGAATCCCGGTAGACAAGGGCACAGGCGTATTTAACGGCGATATTGGGAGGATACAGGAAGTAAATCTGTTTGCAGAGACCATTACAGTGGAATTTGACGAAGGCCGCCTGGTAGAGTATTCTTTTAAACAGACAGAAGAACTGGAGCTGGCTTATGCCATTACCATCCACAAATCCCAGGGAAGCGAGTATCCGGCGGTGATCATACCGGTTTACAGCGGTCCCAGAATGCTTATGAACCGCAACTTAATTTATACCGGCGTCACCCGGGCCAGAGCCTGTGTGTGCCTGGTAGGACTTCCGGAAACCTTTCAGGCCATGGCAGACAACGCGGTGGAGCAGAAACGTTATTCCGGACTAAAGGAGAGAATCAGGGAAATATGCGTATTACCTTAAATCCTCAAACAAGAAAACAGATTGCCGCCGCAGCAAGGAGAGCAGGCGGCTTTTTGCTGGACGGTCTTTACCCCAGAAGGTGCCCTGTCTGCGATGAAATTGTGGTGCGGGGAGAATCTTTAATCTGTTCCGGATGCTTGAAACAAATTTCCTGGGTAACCGGCCCGGTTTGCAAAACTTGCGGCAGGGAGGTTTCAGATGAACGGACAGAGTATTGTCCGGATTGTATGCGCCGCCGCCATGCCTTTGATAAGGGAATATCCTTGTGCAATTACAATGAGATAACCAGTGCATCTATGGCCAGAATCAAATATCAGGGCCGCAGAGAATATCTGGACTTTTACGGAACCGCCATAGCTAAGAGGATGGGAAAGAGGCTGACTGCCCTTAAGGCAGATTTGATGGTTCCGGTTCCCGTTCACCCGGCCAGAGAGAAAAAAAGGGGATTTAATCAGGCCAGAGTATTGGCAGAACGGATATCAACAGAGATGGATAGGCTTTACAGGGTGAAAATCCCGGTAGGCAATGTGCTGTACCGAAGAAAAAAGACCCTTCCCCAAAAGGACTTAAATCCGGGAGAACGCCTGAAAAACCTGGAAGAAGCCTTTGAAGCCGGAGAGATTCCTGCAAACATCCAAAGGGTAATTCTGGCAGATGATATTTACACCACCGGAAGCACAGCGGATGCTTGCGCCAAAGCCCTGAAAAGGGCGGGGGTGAAGGAGGTCTTTGTGGTGACCATATGCATAGGAAACCAATAGAGAATTGACGGGACGAAAATTCCACATCGGATGGACATCCCGGCTTTTATCCGGCGCAGACGGGCAAGAAGACACCCGTCTGAACTGTTATCAGAATATATTACAAAAATGTTAAAGAGCATTGCTTTTTTGTTTTAAAAGTATTAATATGATACCAGAGTCAAAAGGCCATGCCCATTTCCTTAAACAGGATGGGCATGAGTAAAAGGAATTTTATAAAGAAAATACAGGGAGGAAATACCGGGGGTATACCTATATGCCCAAAGGACAGGGCAAATAAGGAGGAAATACTCAGGAGTATACCTGTATGCCCAAAGAACAGGGCAAATAAGGAGGAAATATGTTTAATATGAAAAAGAAGGCAGATGTAGCTGGAACAGGAATGATCAACACAATTATCGGAAATAATTCCAAGATTGAGGGCGTTTTGGTAGCATCCGATCCTACCAGGGTAGACGGGCTTTTGCAGGGAGAGATCTTGTCTAAAAGCTCCGTTATTGTTGGCGAGAGCGGAGTGGTAAAGGGAGATATCCGTGCAGTTGAGATTTTAGTGGCAGGAACGGTCTACGGAAATCTGAAAGCAGAAGAGAAGATTGAGCTGACAGAGACCGGACGGGTACTGGGTGATCTGGTTACCAGAAGCCTGGTAATTGATGAAGGAGCTTCCTTCAAAGGAAATTGTACCATGGAAGTTGTGGAAGAGAAAAAAGCTCCTGAGGATATCCGCGGAAGCTTTCCGATAGAAGAATCTCCTTTTGGAAAAGAAAAGGCGCAGGATAAACCGAAGGAGAATGGGCAAACCAAACAAAAAGGAAATGAAAAGAATTAAGTGCCGATGAAATGGAAAAAGTTTAAGAAGGAACGGATTTCTCTGGACTATACGGTTATGCTGGTTCCACATTCCCAGAAAAAGCCGATTCACTTTAAGACGCCGGTTTGGACATTCGGCGTTATCTTCCTTGGGCTTTTAGTGCTGACAGGGGCTTGTTTGTTTTTTGCCGGTTCCCGCCATCAGCTTATTCAGGTGCGCCAGGAAAAGGAGCAGCTGGAACAGGAGTGGAAACGTCTGGCAGAGCAGAAGCAGCTGGCAGATCAGGAGAATGAAATTCTCCGTCAGGAGCAAGAGCAGCAAAAGAAAGAGCTTCAGGAGCTGGAGAACAGAACCCGAAACACCTTAAAAGAGTTGGAAGATCTGGTGGAACGGGAGGGGCAGATCCGCCAGGAACTGGGATTGGAGGAAGCGGATCCAGAGTCTGACGAGATTCAATACATAGACAGCCCGGAAGGGGATGAGCCGGAAGAACTGCCTGAGGAGGAAGGAGCTTCCAGCCAGGAACCTGAGGATGTGGCAGCTCCCGGTCCGGATGCAGGGCAAGGGGCAGCAGACAGCGGCGGAATGCTTCGGGCTTCCTCTGTAAATCTGCCTATTACTCTGGCAGAAAACGAAGCCAGTTTCCGGGCGATTCAGGCGGAGATGGGAACACTGCAGCTGATGCTTTCAGAAAAGACCGGACAGTATGAAGGCTATATGAGTACCATTGAGGAGAAGAAAGCGGCAGTGGCAGCGGAAAAGGCAAGAAAAGAAGCCCTGCGGGCTTCCATTGTGGCCAGCGCTTCCAGTTACATAGGGAATCCGTATGTTTATGGGGGAAATGATCCCCATACAGGAGTAGATTGCTCAGGCTTTACCCGGTATATTTTGGGAAATATAGCCGGGGTTTATCTAAACCGGACCGCGGCGGCCCAGTCCAGCCAGGGAAAAACAGTGTCCGCGGCAGAGGCCAGGCCAGGGGATCTGGTTTTTTACAGCAATGGAAGTAATGTCAATCATGTAGCTATATATGTGGGAAACGGACAGGTGGTCCACGCCTCCAATGAGCGGGTGGGAATTACCCGATCCGATATGTATTACCGTACTCCGGTGGCGATTAAAAATGTTTTGGGAGATTAGAAAGAAGCAGGTGATAAACCAATGAAAAAGAACAGGCAGACAACAATTGTGCTTTGTGGACTAATTGCGATGATTGTAACTTTGCTGCTTTACTTTTTAATATTTGACAGTGTATTCTCTTTACCTATAAGGTGGATCTCGCTTATGTTTGTGTTGGCTGCAGAGGTAATGGGAATCGCAAAGTCCTTAAAGAACAATAAAAGTATTTTTGGCGTCACAACGATTACCGTAAGCGCAATTCATCTGATAATCGTAGTAATACTAGCCCTTGTTTTTGTAAATTTTTTCCCGGTGCTCCTTAAACAATATGTTTTACTCAATTTGCTTATACTGGCAATTGCAATTGCTTTAGATATTCTACTTTTGTATTTAGATGGGGAAACGGAAGAGAGGGACTAAAAGTAAATTCTACCAAAAGTAGACAAGAGAGTACGACATTAAGGCACAGAGGAAAAAGGAAGACTCTATTCCGGAGGGATAAATGGACAAAATTCGAATTACAAGTATTCTTTCGTACATTATCGCAGCTGTTTTTCAGATTCTGGGTGTTCTGTCATATATTTTTACAGTGCTTGCTATTATTGTAAGTTTAGGGGAGGAAATGACACCTCTGGACATTTCAATGTTTTTATTTTTCGGCATTGTAGGCTTTGTATTATGCAGGAGCGCGAAAAAGATAAGAGCCAATAGAGAAAATATAAAACAGTATACGGCAATCATCGTGGACGGCGGTGTCTACCAGTTAGATAGCATTGCTGCTGCCAGGGGAAAATCTTACGAGGCTGTAAAAAAGGATATCCAAAAAATGATTCAAAAAGGGTATTTAAACAAGGCCTATATTGATGAAAGTACTGGCAAAGTTGTACTTCTGTATCCAAAAGTCAAGAAAGTGGAAAAAGTTGAAACTATTAATAAGACGCTTCCGAAAAAGCCAGAAGAAAAGAAGATTGTTTGTTCCTGCTGCGGGGCAACCAATACTATTACCGGGGAAAACGGTGAATGTGAATATTGCGGCGCTCTTCTAAAATGATAAAATCTATTGATAAGTGACCCGAATTATGGTAAGATTCTCGGTGACTAATGTTTTTTACATAGGAGGGAAATAGTATGAAACAGCGTAACATAGTAGTATGTATTTTGCTGTGCTTTATCACATGCGGTATATATACTATTTACTGGATGGTTGTGCTCAATGATGACGTCAATTATCTTTCCAGGAGATTAGGGCCCAGCGGCGGAATGGTACTTCTGTTTTCGCTGATTACCTGCGGTATCTATGGCATTTACTGGATGTACCAGATGGGTGTGGCGGTAGAGACGATCCATGACCAGAATGGGGAACCAAGAGGAAGCGCGCCGGTGGTATACTTGCTTTTGAGCCTGTTTGGATTAGGGATTGTAGCCTATGCTTTGATCCAGAACGAACTCAATAAATATGGAAACAATGTACAATCGTTTTAAATGGTTATGTTCAAGAGCAGGCGGGCTTTTAATAGCAGGCCTGCTCTATGCATTTTTATGCCGGCTGACCGGACGTCCGATTATTCCCTGCGTATTTCATATAATGACGGGCCTTTATTGCCCCGGCTGCGGAGTGAGCCATATGTGCCTGGCGCTATTGGAACTGGATTTTCAGGCAGCCTTTCAGGCAAATGCCGCGATTATGATTCTGCTTCCTTTTGGTATAGTAATAGCTGTCCGGATGGCGGCACGATATGTAAAATACGGTACGCTGTCCCCTACACGGATAGAAAACCGAATCCTTTGGATTATGACGGGGATTTTTATACTGTTTGGGATACTCCGGAATTTTGCATAAGAGTGCGGCTGGAAATCTAAAAAAACATTGACGTATCAAAGTTTTTATGGTATAGTAAACGGGCGAATGGAAGAACTTAGGTCTTTTTTTTATGCTCAAAATTACTATGAAAATCCGCTGCCAGCAGGCGGCATAAATTCAGGTATGCCCCATGCGTCCGCCGTCGGGCGCATGCAGGTTCAGCGAAAAAAGGCCCCGACAACAACAAAGAATTTAAGCGGAGGTGGAAGTCGTGCGTACAAGAATTACACTGGCATGTACTGAATGCAAACAACGTAATTACAACATGACCAAGGATAAGAAGACTCATCCTGACAGAATGGAAACCAAGAAGTACTGCAGATTCTGCAAAACACATACTTTGCACAAGGAAACTAAGTAATTGAGCTAGTAAAGGATGTGAAATTATGGGAGATGCGGTGAAGGAGAAAGCTGACAAGAAAAGCTTTTTCAAAGGTTTGAAAGCCGAGTTCAAAAAGATTATCTGGCCAAATAAGGAAACCATTACCAAACAGAGCGTGTTGGTTCTGGTTGTGTCTTTGGCGCTGGGCTTAATTATCGGTGTTCTTGATTTGATAATTAAGTTTGGTCTGAATCTCATCCTGTAAACTGAAAGGTGGATTAGAATGGCAGATGCACGCTGGTATGTAGTCCATACCTACTCAGGCTATGAAAACAAAGTAAAAGTTGACATTGAGAAAACCATCGAGAATCGGGATCTGCAGGATCAGATTTTGGAGGTCTCTGTCCCCATGCTGGCTGTCACCGAGTTAAAGAACGGTGTGGAAAAGCAGGCGGACAAAAAAATGTTCCCGGGCTACGTGCTGGTTAACATGGTCATGAATGACGACACATGGTATGTGGTACGTAATACCCGAGGCGTTACCGGGTTTGTTGGGCCAGGTTCCAAGCCGGTGCCCCTGACTGAGGAAGAGATTGCCAGTCTGGGCTTCCAGAAGAAGGAAGTAGCAGTAGATTTCGAGCTTGGCGATGTGGTGGTGGTGACTGCCGGAGCCTGGAAGGATACCGTTGGCGCCATTAAGGCTATTAATGAGAGCAAGAAATCTATCACAATCAATGTTGAAATGTTTGGCCGTGAGACACCGGTCGAGCTGAATTTCAGCGAAATAAAGAAGATGTAAGGGCAAGGCCCGGCCTTCTTTTAAGCTGTAAGCCGTAAGGCTTATGTAACAGGAATCGGCCTTTACCGGGTAAAGGCTGGTGGGAGGGAAATCCCCGACAATACCACATAATTTAGGAGGTGCCTAAAATGGCAAAGAAAGTAACAGGTTATATCAAATTACAGATTCCTGCTGGAAAGGCAACACCAGCACCGCCAGTTGGTCCTGCATTGGGTCAGCATGGTGTTAATATTGTACAGTTCACCAAGGAATTCAATGCAAGAACTGCTGATCAGGCTGGTATGATTATTCCGGTAGTCATCACTGTATATGCTGACAGAAGCTTCAGCTTTATCACCAAGACCCCGCCGGCTGCTGTTCTGTTAAAAAAGGCCTGCAAAATCGAGTCCGGTTCTGCAGTACCCAACAAGACTAAGGTAGCCACCATCAGCAAGGCAGAAGTACAGAAGATTGCAGAGTTAAAGATGCCTGATTTAAACGCAGCAAGCGTTGAGGCAGCTATGAGCATGATTGCCGGCACTGCAAGAAGCATGGGTATTACGGTAGTAGACTAATCCCGTCTGATGGAACAAACAAATACGTGGGAGGGAAATCCCCGACAATACCACTAGGAGGTTATTAGAATGAAAAGAGGAAAAAGATACGCAGAGGCTGCTAAAACAGTAGACCGCGCTATCCAGTATGATACAGCAGACGCAATTGCTCTGGTTAAGAAAAATGCATCTGCAAAATTTGATGAGACCGTTGAAGCTCATATCAGAACCGGTTGTGACGGACGTCACGCTGACCAGCAGATCCGTGGCGCAGTAGTTCTGCCTCATGGTACTGGTAAGACTGTTCGCATCTTAGTATTTGCAAAGGGACCCAAGGCTGATGAGGCTCAGGCTGCCGGAGCAGATTACGTAGGAGCAGAGGAGTTAATTCCCAAGATTCAGAATGAAGGCTGGTTAGATTTTGATGTTGTAGTAGCGACTCCCGATATGATGGGCGTTGTAGGACGTCTGGGTCGTGTCCTGGGACCCAAGGGCTTAATGCCCAACCCCAAGGCAGGCACTGTAACCATGGATGTAACCAAGGCTATTAACGATATCAAAGCTGGTAAGATTGAGTACAGACTTGACAAAACCAACATTATCCACGTGCCAGTAGGAAAAGCTTCTTTTACCGAGGAGCAGTTAGCGGACAACTTCCAGACGCTTATGGATGCAATCCTGAAGGCAAAGCCCAGCACCTTAAAAGGCGCTTACTTAAAGAGCGTAACCCTGACCTCTACCATGGGCCCGGGCGTAAAGCTTAATGTAGCAAAGCTGGCTAACTAAATTGCTGTTTTAATTTCAGAGATGCATGTTATAAGGAGCTGTTACGAAGACAGGTGAATTGCCTGCCGGAGTAACAGCTTCTTTTTTTGACAGGGTTGTTTCATAAAGAATAACTGAAAAGGGAAGAAATATATCTTCAGCAGAATGAAGAGTTTTTATTGATGCAAAATAATTATACAGGATTTGAAAAAAGAATAAAAAGGTTTGGGGTATCTATTGGGTAGGAACTGTGGTAAGATAAAGGGAAAGGAGGGAGCAGATATGCCAGAGCTTGCTTTGAACAGCAAAAAGATAGCGTGCATAAAACAGGAAGCGACAGAGATGGTTCAGAGACTTTTGAAAGAAGAACTGCTGAGAGTAATCTTATACGGTTCCTGTGCCCGGGGCGATTATTCGGAGGATTCTGACGTAGATATTGCACTTATTACAAAATGCAGCCGAATGGAATCGCAGAAATTTAATAGTGGTCTGGCTGATATTGCCACAGAACTTGCAATGAAGTATTTTGCTGTGGTAAATTTTGTCTGCCTACCTGATGATGAATTTCAAGAGAAAAAGGATTGGTACGCTTATTTCCGGAATATTGATATAGAGGGGGATGTGCTGTATGGATAGAGAATACTATACTTTATTGGCAAAAGTACGCATGGAACGTGCAAAAGAACTTTTGGAAGAGTCTAAATTCTTGTTAGAACAGGAGAACAGGAGATCCTTGCTTTTTTGAAAACAATTATTGACAATAAAGAAGTTATATGCTATATTACACAAGTATTGACTGCCGAAGACAGCAGGTGCCGCAAGGCTTAAGGTGCAAACGCCTGCCGAGGAACATACAAATCAAACATAACTTGATTTTGTAGCCCTCTGTCTTTGTGACAGAGGGATTTTTTCGCAGGGATACTTCAAAATAATAAAGGAGGTAAACCAATCATGGCAAAAGTTGAATTAAAGCAGCCTATCGTAGATGAGATTGCTGGTTTATTAGACGGCGCTGCTACTGCAGTGGTAGTAGACTACCGTGGCTTAACCGTAGAGCAGGATACTCAGCTTCGTAAGCAGTTAAGAGAAGCAGGCGTAACTTACAAGGTATACAAGAATACCCTGATTAAGCGCGCCGCTGAGGGAACTGATTTTGCAGCTCTGGAGCCCAACTTAGAAGGACCGACTGCATTAGCAGTATCGAAAACCGATGCTACTGCACCGGCAAGAATCCTGGCTGAGTTTGCGAAAAAGGCTGACAAACTGGAGATCAAAGCTGGTGTTGTAGAAGGAACCTACTACGACGCTAAGGGAATGAACGTAATTGCTTCCATTCCGTCCAGAGAAGTTCTTCTGGGCAGACTGTTTGGCAGTATGCAGTCCCCCGTCACCAACTTCGCTCGCGTCCTGAATCAGATCGCAGAAGCCAAGGCATAAGTTTCTTAGCTAGGTCTTGTCGAGCCTGGAAACTTAGCTGTTCAGCGACCAAAGGGAGCTGAACAGCAATAAGAACAAACCAATAGAAAAATAAACCAAATATTTATGGAGGTAAGAATCATGGCAAAGTTAACAACCGCTGAGTTTATCGAAGCTATCAAGGAATTATCCGTATTAGAGTTAAATGAATTAGTAAAGGCATGTGAGGAAGAATTTGGCGTATCTGCAGCAGCAGGCGTAGTAGTTGCAGCAGCAGGCCCCGCAGAGGCAGCAGAAGAGAAGACCGAGTTTGACGTAGAGCTGACCGAAGTTGGCGCTAACAAGGTTAAGGTTATCAAGGTAGTTCGTGAAGTTACCGGCTTAGGTTTAAAGGAAGCTAAGGACGTAGTTGACGGAGCTCCCAAGGTAGTTAAGCAGGGCGCTTCCAAGGAAGAGGCTGAGGAGATCAAGACCAAGTTAGAAGCTGAGGGCGCAAAGGTTACCTTAAAGTAATTCGTCCTTCTGTTATTCAAAAGGAATCAATATTCGATTGCTCGGGTATTATGAAAAGAGGGGTGTCGCAAAATCCAAACAGATTTGCGACACCCTTGCTTTATCTTTCAACCCGTCAGGAGCCGCCTGAACTGATACGGGAAAATAGCAGGCAGCAGTACATAAAGATTGTAGGAACCTGAAAAATCGGTTATACTAAAAAGAAAAGGAGGTTCCTCATTATGAAAGAAGTAATGGATAAACTGTTCCTTTCCGCAGACGACTATTTGGAAAAAGCAACCTGGAGGGACATAGCGGTGCTGAAGTTCTGCCTGCTGGCATTAGGCATTGCCATTGGCTGTATGGTCAAAAAAGAATACCGTAAACCAGTGATCCAGCTATCGCTTCTGGTATTTCTGGCTACCTATATCCCGCTGATGTCCCGATACCTTCCATGTCTGCAAGAGCGTTTTGAATGCAAAGAAAATTAGAAGGTAAAAAAGAACGGCCTGTCCTGAAAAATAAATCAGCGACAGACCGTTTTTTATTCCCGATTTTACAAATTGGATTTTCCCTGAGCTTTCTCTAATAAAGTCCGGATTTTTCCCTGCATTAAGTCAAAAGCTACATCATTCATGCCGCTGTTGGTAATAATATCGGCAAAGACCTTTGTTGGCTCTACGTACAGGTTATGCATGGGTTTAACTGTAGCCAGATACTGGCTCACAATCCCGTCTACATCCCGGCCGCGCTCTTTGGTATCGCGAAGAATCCGCCGAAGAATCCGCTCGTCTGCATCTGCGTCCACAAAAATCTTAATATCCAGCAGATCCCGAAGCCGCTCGTCGAAAAGAACTAAGATTCCTTCCAGAAGAATCACCGGCTTAGGCTCAATGCGGACAGTTCCCCGGGCGCGGTTGTGCAATGAGTAGTCATAGACAGGACATTCAATGGCCTGGTTTTCTTTAAGCCGCGCCAGATGTTTTACTAAAAGCTCTGTCTCAAAAGCGTCAGGATGATCGTAATTTAGCTTTTTGCGATCTTCAAAAGAGATTTCATCATTGCAGCGATAATAATTGTCATGATATAAAACAGCTACCTGTTCTCCAAAGGCGTCATGGAGCCGATTGGTAAAGGTGGACTTTCCGGAACCGGTGCCGCCTGCAATACCGATAATAGTAGGTTTCATGCAGATTCCTCCTCTGTATATGTGACTGTAAAAATAATTTAAACCGTAAAGGGATTTATCTATATTGTACCACGAAAACCGGACAAAGGGATAGCTTAATTCTTACAAATTTTTATAGTTTGTCCCTTTTTTGGTAAAACACGTTGGTAAATCCTATATTATACGTTATAATAGAATTACTATATACATGGAGGAACTGGCATGGGGAAAGCACAAAAAGAAAAGACTATGTCCAGAAAGGCAAAATTTCGCCTGCTGGCATTGATTCCGATTTACTTTATCGCAGCAGGGCTGGTTGTCCAGCCAATTGGGGAGATAGGGCCGGGACTGATAAGGCTGATTATGGAGCCGGACTTTTTGATTACTGACTATTTTGTAATAGGAGGGATTGGGGCGGCTTTTATCAATGCAGGGGTGCTTTCCCTTATTAGCATTTGGATTATTTATAAGCTGAAGATGGACATGACCGGGCACACCATTACCTCGGTTTGCCTGATGTTTGGATTCTCTCTATTCGGCAAAAATTTTCTCAACATCTGGGCCATTCTTATGGGAGTATTTTTTTATGCCAAATACCACAAGACGCCGGTAGCCCGGTATATCTATGTAGGATTTTACGGCACCAGTTTGTCTCCGATTTTAACCCAGGTAATGCAAATCTGGCATTTGCCCCTGCCTCTGCGCTTCCTTTTAAGTTTGGCTGTAGGATGTGTAATCGGTTTTGTATTGCCGTCTCTGGCAACCCATGTGCATTATGCCCATAAAGGATATTCCCTGTATAATGTAGGCTTTGCTGCCGGAATTATTGCAACCGTGGTGGTCTCTGTGCTAAAATCTTTTGGAATTACCACCGAATCCCGGCTGATTTGGTCATCAGGAAACGATCTGATGTTTTTGATTATGCTTTCAGTCCTGTTTGGCGGTATGATGGCAGGGGCAGTTTTCTATAAAGGAAAAGAGCTTTTTTCCTCTTACCGGAAGATTTTAAAATCTTATGGTCTTTCCGGGACAGACTATTTGAAGGAGGAAGGAGGCGCGGCAACTATTTTCAATATGGGGGTTAATGGCCTCTTTGCCACCTGTTTTGTACTGGCAGTGGGAGGAGATTTAAACGGCCCGACTATTGGAAGTATCTTTACTATAGTGGGATTTTCTGCAACGGGCAAGAATCTGCGTAATATCTTACCGATTATGCTGGGAGTCTGCTTGGGAGGAATTATGAAAACCTGGAATATTTATGACCCGTCCGCCATTTTAGCACTGTTATTGTCTACCACCCTTGCTCCCATTGCCGGAGAGTTTGGATGGATAGCGGGAATTCTGGCAGGATTTTTACATTCATCAGTGGCTCTTAATGTGGGGATTGTATATGGCGGGATGAATTTGTATAATAATGGGTTTGCCGGCGGTATCGTGGCAATTTTCCTGGTTCCGGTAATTCAGTCTATCCGGGACAGGAGAGCTAGGGCGAAGGGAGGAATTTCCCTGTAAAAAATTAAGTGATATTTGTCGAAAAATATGGTATAATTGTGCAGAAATTAAAAAAGATGCCGGTCTGATGCTAAAACGGAATTTTGAAAAAAGGAACAGACTGGTATTAAAGACACAAGGAGAGTATGTATGAAAAAGTTTATTTCAGAGTTTAAGGCATTTGCCCTGAGAGGAAATGTGATGGACATGGCAATCGGTGTTATCATCGGCGGCGCCTTTTCCGGAATTGTTACCTCATTAACGGACAACTTTATTAACCCCATTTTAAACTTTCTGTTAGGCCACGAAACGTACAACCTGACAGATATTGCCGGATTTGCTTCTGCATTTATCAGTTCCGTGGTGAACTTTATTTTAATGGCGTTTATTCTGTTCTGCCTGCTGAAAATTATTAACAAAGCAGTTTCATTAGGCAATAAAAAAGAGGAGGAAGCGCCTGCAGCACCTACCACCAAAACCTGCCCTTACTGTAAAAGTGAGATTCCCATTGATGCCACCAAGTGCGCCCACTGCACCTCGGAGGTATAGAGGTTTAGACATACAACACATAAGAGGCAGTTGCCTGGCTGTAATCTCAGCCAGGCAACTGCCTCTTTATATGCATCAGAAAGCCGCTATGCCCGGGGGGACAGGCTTCCAGCAAGGAATCCGGAGGGGTTATTGACCAAATTCCTTTACAAAATGCTCAAACCAGATATAGTAAACCAGTTTTCCCGGTTCTGCCACCAGGGAGTGATCCAGGCCCGCCGGAACAAAACTCCAGTCGCCGTCCTTGTGAGAAACCGTTTCCCCATCAACAGTCAGATTAAAATCAGCGCCGTCCAGGCAGTAATTCCATTGGTCAACAGAAGGATGTCCTTTTTCAGTGGTGCCCTCGCCAACAGCGCGGACAACGCCAACCATAATACGTCCGATATTTCTGGTACTTAATACGGACCAGCTCTGGGTGTTAGGCCCTTTGCAATCCTGAGTGTATTCCCGACACTGGGAGATAGGAGCAAAGATGGGAAGCACATGATGGCCCTGCTCATAGGTGCGCCAGTCGCCTTCCGTCATATCGGAAACCAGGCACAAAAATTCCATATCGCTGACAGCGTGAATGGACAGCTCATTTTTGTCAAAGTCCGGGGTATAGAAAGACAGCTCCGTGATATTATAAGCTTTAAGGCCGTCGGTAATATATCCGCTGCCCTTGGTAAAGCAGTAAACAACCACCTTATCAGAGTATAGCTTTGGCTGAACAGTGCAGCCGGCTTTTAATTCACATCTGTAATTGGTAATGCCTTCAAAAGTGCCTGGCAGAAGCTCAGTCTGGGCAAAGCCGTCTTTAAAATTTAAAACTATCTCTTCACGACGAACCATAGAAATAGACATATAAAAATCCTCCTAATATTATTTTAAGTTTAAAACAGTTGACGAATAATATTCCATACCAGGGTACAAAAGGATAATTTGATTATAAAGAGTGGATGGGAAAAAGTAAATATTGTAAATTATGGTGTTATTTCATAAGTTTCTGTAAAAATATCAGCATAAGAGATAATATTGTCACAATAAACTTATGCTGGAAGTTGATATTACTTATCAGGAAAAACTTTTTTTCATTTTAATTATATTGTGATATTCTGGTGAAAACAGTTGAATTTATTAATATTTATGCAGGGGAATTGAAAAGAAGAAAGGAGTAAAGCGATAGGATGAACAGCTTGGGGGAAATCATGGAGCAGGCAGAAGAATGGCTTTCCTCCTGCCAAAATCAGTGGGTAGAAGATCTGGAAAATTTGATTCGGATTCCAAGTATCAGCCAACCGGTAGATAGGAGCAGCAAGTTTCCCTTTGGTCAGGAATGTGCCAAAGTTTTAGAAAAAGCGTTGGACATGGCCAGGCGTATGGGATTTCAGACCCAATGCCATGAGTATTACTGCGGAACTGCTTTTCTTCCAGGCAAGGATCTGACATGTAAAGATTTGGGAATATTCGTTCATCTGGATGTGGTGCCTCCGGGAGAGGGATGGACCTATCCGCCATTTGCAGCAATCAGGGAAGGAGATCTGATTGTGGGAAGAGGAAGCAGGGATAATAAAGGCGCGGCAGTTGCCGTCCTGTATGCAGTAAAATTCCTTGTGGAAAATCAGATTTTCCTCAATCATGGAATTCGAATCTTTTTTGGCTGTAATGAAGAGCTGGGGATGGCCGATGCGGAATATTATTTTAAAGACCATGAAGCACCTCTGTTTTCTATAGTACCGGATGCTCCCTTCCCAGTGTGTTATGGGGAAAAGGGAGTAATTGAGCTGGAACTTAAAAAAAGCCTTAATTCCAAAGGGCAAAGTATATTAGAATTTAGCGGCGGAGTCGCATCGAACCTGATTCCGGAATCTGCAATGGTGAGGATAAAGCCTGAAGAATCTTTCAAATTTCAAGAATACCGATCCGGGAAAGGAATTGAAATTTGTCAGGAAAAAAAGACTTTGCGGATTACCTCACACGGAAGAGCAGCACACTCTGCGTTTCCGGAAGGTTCTGAAAACGGCATTTTAAAGCTTATCAGATATCTTTTGAAAACGGATCTTCTCGCCGATAATGAGAGAGAACTGCTCTCCCAGATAGAAGCATTGTTTGGCGGATGCTATGGGGAGGAGCTGGGAATAAGCTGTGAGGACTCATCTACCGGACGCCTTACCTGTGTGCTTACCAGAATGTTTATGGATCAGACAGAATGGAGGGGCACCGTTAATATTCGGTATCCTGTAACAGCAGATGGCAAAGCAATTTGCGGAAAGCTGGAAAAGATTTTTACAGACTATGGCTTTACAGTCGCTGCAATAGGTGATAATCCAGGCTATATTCTGGATTCCTCCCATCCGGCAATTGAACTTCTGAACCGGATTGCCTGTGACAGGCTGGGGCTTACGTTAGAAGCATATACGGCAAGGGGAGGAACCTATGGGAGAAAAATACCTGCTCCCGCGGTAGGATATGGGCCAAGCTGCCCGGGGCCCCATCCTTTTGGACCGGGAAGAGGAACCGGCCATCTGCCGGATGAAGCAGCTTCTATATGTGGCCTTAAGCAGGCGGCGGGAATATTTGCGGAAGCTTTAGTGGCTTTAGACACTCTACTATACAAAAAAGAGGAGGAGAAGTAGTATGAAGACTAGAAAGTTAGCACTTTTACTGGCAGCAGCCATGTCTGTGTCTTTGCTGGCCGGGTGCGGCGGCGGTTCTGAAAAGAACACCAATCAAACTCAGCCGGCGGCTCAGGAAAGCCAGAAAGCTCAGGAGCCGGAAGCCGGCACAGAGCCTCAGGAGAGCCAGGAGACAGAGACAAAGAGGGACAATGTAACCATTGCGTTAGCTACGGATGTTTCTTCTTTAAATCCTTATGGACAGGATAATAATGTAACCAATCAGGTTATGTTCCATGTCTATGAGCCATTGGTTACCCAGGACAGAGACTTGAGCATCATTCCTTGTCTGGCAGACAGCTGGGAGGAATCAGAGGATGGAATGACCTGGACCTTTAAACTCCATGAGGGAGTGAAATTCCATGACGGAAGTGACTTTACAGCAGAGGATGTAGTGGCTTCCTATAACTATGCAAGGGAAGTTGGAAGTTCCTACAACAGCCGTTTTACAAGCGTTGAGTCTGTAGAGGCTGTTGATGATTATACGGTAGTGATTCATATGAAGAACAAATACCCGCTGCTTCTTACGGATCTGGCAATGGTATGCATCAGCAACAAGGAAAACATTGAAGGTAAGACTGCAGAAGAGATTGGAAACAGCGTAATCGGTACCGGCCGGTACAAACTGGTAGAACATGTAAAAGAAGATCATATTGATATGGTAGCCAATGAAGAATACTGGGGTGGAGCACCGGAGATCAAATCTGTGCGCTTCCGTCCTATCAGTAACGCAGCTACCCGTACCGCAACTATGCTGAGCGGAGAGCTGGACGTTATGGGCGGCGTGTCCGTACAGGATGTAGAAAGACTGGAAGCCACAGAAGGTATCCATGTGGTATCGGAACCCAGTATGGAAATGATTTACATGAACATGGAGCAGATGCTGGACGATAACCCGGCAGTAGAAGGCGGCGGAAATCCGTTAAAGGATGTTCGTGTACGTCAGGCAATGTACCAGGCAATTGATACGGATATGATTATCAACAATGTAATGCAGGGGCATGCATATCCCACTGCCACCTTGATCCGCGATACCTTTAACGGTTACAGTCCGGAATTAGAGCGCTTCCCCTATGATCCGGAAGCTGCAAAGGCACTTTTGGCCGAGGCCGGATATCCGGATGGATTTACCATTACTCTGGATGCAGGAAGCGATATTACGGTAAACAGCTCTGAAGTAGCACAGGCAGTAGCCGGATATCTGGAAAAGGTTGGGATTAAGGTAAACTTAAATCTGATGCCCAGCGCAACCTTCCTTCCCCATATCCGTCCCTATGAGCATAAAACCGGACTTTTGATTTCCGCTTGGTCCGTATATACCGGTGAAGGTATCACTATGATGAATCAGCATTGCTATACCTATGACCAGGAAAAGGGCACCGGCAATGCGAACCGCGGCCATTACAGCAATCCTGAGGTTGATAAACTGATTAGTGAAGCAATGCAGGAAAGCAATAAAGAGCGCAGAGCTGAATTGACAAAGCAGATTGACAAGATGACCCATGATGATGTTGCATATATTCCTCTGTATGTTCAGGAAAATATTTTTGCAGTAAAAGATGACATTGATTACACCCCCAGATTTAATAAATATATATTTGCCTGGGAAATCAGTGTAAAATAATTCTATGATAGGGTCTGTTGCAAAATGAAAGGCCGGATTTTCGTTGTTAAAGCCCGCCCTCATTTTGCAGCAGGCCCTGTACTTGTATCAGGCATTTGTCCCTTATCCCCGGGGGCAAGACGGAGAGATAGATGAGGTGAGAACATGTTTAAATACATTGTGAAGCGCTTGGCGCAGACCATAGTGGTACTTTTTGTAGTGGCTATGGTAGTATTCATCCTGACCAATTATATTGGCGATCCGGTGGCAAACCTGCTGACAGAAGAGGCTACCTATGAGACCATACAAGAGGTCAGGGAGCAGTTAGGATTAAATGATCCGCTTCCCGTTCAATTTGTAAATTTTGTAAAAAATGCTGTGAGAGGGGATTTTGGAAGCTCTTACGTATATAAACAGCCGGTCCTCCAGTTAATCGGAGAGAGAATGCCGGCTACCCTGGAGTTGGTAACGATTACTGCTTTAATGACTCTGATAATCGCCATTCCTCTTGGCGTATTTGCAGGGGCATTTCCCAAAAGCAGAATCAGCAAGCTGATTATGACCGGATCTATTTTGGGAATCTCTCTTCCGACTTTTTGGATTGGGATGATGTTGATTTATATTTTTTCTGTAAAATACGGCGTTCTCCCTGCTTCCGGAAGAGGCCGGACTGTTACGGTTTTAGGAATGCAGCTTAGCATTTTTGCGCCCGGAGGCTGGCGCTATTTGATAATGCCTGCCATTACGTTGTCCCTGGCTTATATTGCAACAATTCTTCGGTTAACCCGGACCGGAATCCGGGAAAATATGAAACAGGACTACATTAAATTTGCAAGGGCCAAGGGAGTTTCCGCGAGAAATGTCCTGTTCCGCCACGCCCTTAAAAATGCGCTAATTCCGGTAGTTACGGTATTTGGCATCAACATTGGAAAGATGTTTGCATTTACCACCATTACGGAAACTATTTTTGCCTGGCCGGGAATGGGAAAGCTTTTAATTGATGCGATTTATCGTTCCGACAGGCCTATAATCGTGGCTTACCTGATGATAACCTCCGTAATGTTTGTGGGAATCAACTTCATAGTGGATATGATCTACACGATTATTGATCCGAGAATTGAATTGAGGTGACAAAAAAGATATGAAAAAAACAGCGAAACGGTTTTTTAAGTCGGAATTTTTCTTCCACTACAAAAAGAATCTTCCGGCAATTATCGGTACGGTTCTCATTGGAATTGCCATATTTGTGGCCCTGTTTGGACGGCAGCTTCTGGCCATTCAGAATCCCTATGATCTGACCCAGATAGACTTATCCAACTCTTATCTGCCGCCCGCATGGCTGGAAGGGGGGAGCTGGCAGTTTCCTTTAGGGACAGACAATCAGGGAAGATGCATTTTCAGCGCCATTATTTACGGAAGCGTCAGCTCATTGACCATCGGTATTTGCGGAATGTCCTTTGCCTGCCTGATTGGGACTACTCTGGGGCTGCTGGCCGGCTATTTTGGAGGAATTGTAGATGGGATTATTATGCGAATTGCAGATATTCAGCTATCCTTCCCCTCTATGTTTATCGCCCTGTTCATTTTATCCGTTGTAGGACAGGGAATTGACAAGCTCCTTCTTGCCTTAGTGCTGGTAGGCTGGGTTACCTATGCCCGAACTGTAAGAGGAGCCACCTTGTCAGTAAAGAAAATGGAGTATATTGAGGCGTCCCGAACAGTGGGGATCCCGGATTTTCTTATTATCATCCGCCATGTTATGCCCAATGTAATTTCCTCCGTAATCGTTCTTGCAACCATCCAGATGGGAGACTTTATTTTAACAGAGGCTGCATTAAGCTTTCTGGGCGTAGGTGTTCCGGTGACGGAGCCATCTTTAGGACTCCTGGTAAAGAATGGATTTGATGTTTTATTTAGCGGCTTGTGGTGGACCTCCGTGTTCCCCGGCATGTACATTATGCTTCTGGTATTCGGAATCAACCTGATGGGTGACTTCTTAAGAGATGAACTGAATCCGAAATTAAAATAGGAGGGATGGATTATGGGCGAAAGATTGTTGGAAGTAGAGGATTTGAAAACCTATTTTCATACTTTTGGCGGAGTGGTAAAGGCAGTGGACGGCATTTCCTTTCATCTGGACAAAGGAGAGATTCTGGGAATTGTAGGAGAGTCGGGAAGCGGGAAATCTGTATCCTGCTTTTCTCTCCTTAAGCTGGTAGAAGAACCAGGAGTGGTTCAGGCCCGTAAAATTTCCTTTCAGGGCCGGGATCTGACCAAAGCCACAGAAAAAGAGATGACGAAGGTAAGAGGAAAGGATATTGCCATGGTATTTCAGGATCCCATGACCAGCCTGAATCCTTTGTATACAGTGGGAAAGCAAATTGAGGAAATGCTGATTCTCCATGAAAGCGGGATGAACAAGGAGCAGAGAAAAGAGCGCTGTATAGAGCTTTTAAAGGCTGTGGGAATCCCCAATCCGGAACAGCGGTTAAAGGATTATCCCCATCAATTTTCCGGAGGGATGCGCCAGAGAGTCGTTATCGCTATTGCGCTGGCAGCAAATCCTAAGCTGATTATTGCAGACGAGCCTACCACAGCCCTGGATGTGACCATTCAGGCTCAGATATTAAAGCTTATGAAGCAGCTGGTTCGGGAGAGAAATGCGTCCTTGATCCTGATTACCCATGATCTGGCTGTGGTTTCGGAGATGGTAGATCGGATTGTGGTTATGTACTGCGGTAAGATCGTAGAACAAGGGCCTGTGGAAGAGATTATCCATAACCCCGGCCATCCTTACACAGAAGGGCTTCTGGCTTCTATTCCAAGGCTGAGAAAGGAACAGAACCGCCTGGACTTTATTCCCGGAATGGTTCCCAATATGTATGATTTGCCAAAGGGGTGTCTGTTTGCCCCCAGGTGTAAATACTGCCAGGAAGTATGTAAAAATACGATGCCGGCTATGGAAGAAATTGGAAAGGACCATAAAGCAGCCTGTTATTTTACACAAAATCTCCGTCAGTCAAAGGACTGCAGGAAAGAGGGGTAAAAGATGGATTCTTTAATTCGCGTAGAAAATCTGATACAGGAATTTCCTGTAAAACAGGGGATTCTGGATTCTTATAAAATAAAAGGAAACAAACTGGTAAGGGAGAAAAAGGCAGTCCATGCAGTGAATGGGGTAACCTTTGAAGTTTATCCCGGAGAGGCCTTCAGCCTGGTAGGCGAAAGCGGGTGCGGGAAATCTACTACGGCGAAAACCATTATCCGGCTCTTAAATCCGGTTTCCGGACATATTTATTATCGGGATCAGGACATCAGCCAGCTGAAAGCAGGGCAGATGCTGCCCTACAGAAAGAAAATGCAGATGATCTTTCAGGATCCATATGCGTCCCTGGATCCCCAGAAAACGATTAAAAATATTATTATGGAGCCTATGCTGTTTCATAAGACTGCAAAAACCAAAGAAGAGGCAGAAGAAAAATGCATGGAACTTTTGCAAAAAGTAGGCTTAAGGCCAGAGCAGGCTTCCCGCTATCCCCATCAGTTCTCTGGAGGCCAGAGGCAGAGAATCGGAATCGCCAGAGCGCTGGCAGTAGAGCCGGAGTTTATTATTGCCGATGAGCCGGTGTCAGCTTTGGATGTGTCTATTCAGGCCCAGATTTTGAATCTGATGATGGATCTGAAAGACGAATATGGATTTTCCTACTTGTTTATTGCTCACGACCTGTCGGTGGTACGCCATATCAGCGACAGGCTGGGAGTGATGTATTTAGGATGTATCGTAGAACTGGGAAGTAAAAAGGACGTATTTGAAAACGTGGCCCATCCCTACACCAAGCTGTTGTTTTCTGCGGTACCTACAGTAGGGGAGGAGCCCATTGTACCTCCTGTAAAATTAGAAGGAGAAATACCCAATCCCATTAATCTGCCCAGCGGATGTGTCTTCCATGACAGGTGTCCGGACTGCAGGGAAATATGCAAAACCATCCGTCCCCAATTAAAGGAGATAGCGCCGGGACACAAGGTGGCCTGCCATCTTTTTGAGTAAATCATTAACATGATTCGCTGATCCAGGAGATTTCAGCTAAAAAGGCGTCCAGAGAGGAACTGAAAAGTTTTTCTGCTTCCGGATGATTAGAATGGGGATGTCTGGGGGTCAGCTTATAACAGATCCTCTGGGGCGGCGGATCGGTTAAGGGGTGAATATCCAGCCCATAGACCTTTTGACAATATCTGGCTACGGAGATAGGAACCACCATCCAGCAGGTTCTGTTGCAGATAAAACGCATGGCAAAGGAGGGGGCGTTGATCTCCAGAAATGGAGTAATGCTGGGGCTCCACCAATGGTCATGCCAAAGCTCGAATTCGCTGGTTCCCCAGTCGATTAAAAGTTCTTCAGAAGGGTCCAACATTCCCGGATAAACCGGCCCCTCCGGCAGGTATCCGGGAGGACAAACCAACAATAAATCTTCTTTAAATAGCGGCTCTGTCACAATATTTTTGGAGCGAATATGCTGTATGGTAAAAGCAACGTCGATGGCGCCGTTTTCCATCCTCTTATATAGCTCCGGGGAGCTGTGAGTTTTCAGATGCAGGGTTAGGGGAAGCTCCTGATCGATAATCCGGATGTACAGAGGATGAAAAAAGAACATGTTCAGGCTGTCTACGCATCCTACCGTAATAGCAGGAAAAGGAGATACTTTCTTAAAATTCTGAGTATCCTGGTTTAGCTTCATCCAGCGGCGGGCCAGAGGAAGAAACGCTTCCCCTTTGGGGGTGAGAAGGCTGCTGCGCTGTCCCTGTCCCCTGTCAATCAATTCACAGCCAAGCTCCTCTTCTAAAAGCTTTAACCGGTGGCTCACCGTTGACTGAGACATATACAGTTTTTCGGCAGCCCGGGAAATATTCTGCAAATCCGCAATGGCTAAAAAACATTTGATGCTGTTAAGATTCATGATAGTGTTACCTCCTGCCATTTGATTATATCTGTATATTGCGGATATATCAATAGAAAAGTTGTGAGAGACGGGGCATCTTCTTGCCGGCTGAGCCGGACAAGAAGCATCGGATGTCCATCCGATGGGGAATTTGATGTGGATTTTGACTTACAAGCGAGCTTGACGTCAAAATCCACATCAAATCCCCCGCCGTCTCAACTGTTACGAAAAGTTGTTGACATGGGATAGACAGGGGATTACGATAAAGGAGCAGAAAACTGGACGGAGGTGCAATAGTGAAAAAAGCTTTACCGATTGGCGTGGAGAATTTTGAGGATTTGGTGCAATCCGGTTATTACTATGTAGATAAAACAATGTTTATAAAAGAACTGCTGGACTTGAAAGGAAAAGTAAACCTGTTTATCCGCCCCAGACGCTTTGGAAAGACATTAAATTTAAGTATGCTCCGGTATTTCTTTGAAGATACGGGAAATTTAAAAATGAATGAACAGAACAAAGAACTTTTCCGGGGGCTAAAGATTATGGATACCGGAGAAAAATATACGGAGCATATGGGAAGATATCCAGTCATTAATCTAACGCTGAAATCAGCAAAGCAGCCTGTCTTTTGCTCAGCCTATAGTAAGATAAAGAAAGAGATTGCCAAGGAGTTTCGGAGACACCGCTATATATTGGATAGCGACGAAATCAGCGATGACGATAAAAATTTGTTTCGGGATATTATAAGCGGGAAAGCAGAGTATGATGATTATTCCGGCGCATTAGAGTTTCTAAGCGCATGCCTTTACCAGGCGACAGGCAAAAAGGCAGTCATCTTAATAGACGAATATGATGTGCCGCTGGAGACAGCGTATTTTAAAGGATTTTATGAGGAAATGACAAATTTTATCCGGTCATTATTTGAATCTGCGCTGAAAACCAATGATTATTTGCAATTTGCTGTTATTACAGGATGTTTAAGGATTTCAAAAGAGAGTATTTTTACCGGGCTGAACCATTTAAAGATCATTTCAACCCTTGACCGGCGGTATAGCGGGCACTTTGGCTTTACAGAACCGGAGGTGCTGCAGATGATGGAATACTATGGAGTGGTAAGCCGTTTTCCGATAATGAAGGAATGGTACGACGGATACGTATTTGGAAATACAGAGGTTTATAATCCCTGGAGCGTAATCAACTTTATGTATGATTTGTATGCGGATATTGACGCATTTCCCCGCCCGTATTGGGTGAATACCAGTTCTAATGATATTGTTAAAGATTTGATTTCCAGATCCGGCCGGGAGACAAAAGTGCAGATTGAGACCCTGATGAACGGTTACACTCTGGATATTCGGATACAGGAAGAAGTGGCTTATGGAGATATGCACAGCAGTGGCGAGAGCCTGTGGAATTTTCTTTATTTTACAGGATATTTGACGAAGGAAAGGGAATATTTTAAAGAATCTTCTATCTTTTTACGGGTCCGTATTCCAAATACAGAAGTAAAAACAGTTTATCAGAATACAATTTTGAATTGGATGAAAGATACTATAAAAAAGGAAGATTTTCATGACTTTTATAGGGCAATGGAAAAGGGAGACGCACAAAAAATGAGAGATATTTTGAATGAGCAGCTTTTCCATACCATTAGTTTTTATGATAGTGCGGAAAACTTTTATCATGGCTTTCTTACAGGAATATTAAGCCAAAGTGAAAGCTATCAGGTAAAATCTAACCGGGAGTCGGGAAGCGGCCGGTCGGACATTATGGTAAAGAGTCCGTCCTTGCGAGGCCGGTCATTTATTCTGGAGTTAAAGGCCTCGGATTCCATTGATAACCTGGAGACTGACGCGGAGAAAGCATTACGACAGATTTATGAAAAAAAATACATGGACGAGCTGAGAGCAGAAGGATATCAGAAGATAGATTGCTTCGGAATCTCTTTTTTCCGAAAAGACTGTGAAGTCAGAACTTGACTTTTTTCCATTTTCCTTTATAATAAAACTTCGGAAAAGCCTGCAAAATCCAGGCTTTCCAAATATATAACGTCAGTTCGAGACCTTCCTGACGTAAAACAAAACTACAGGGAGAATACAAAACAATGAAAACAACAAACAAAACCGTGTACCTGATGACCCAAGGAGCCGCCATTGCAGCAATCTATGCGGCTTTGACTCTGATTTTTGCGCCAATCAGCTTTGGTCCTGTCCAGTTCCGCATTTCAGAGGCGCTGTGTATCCTGCCGTTTTTTACGCCAGCGGCAGTGCCGGGAGTGGCAATGGGATGCCTCCTTGCCAACATTTTCTGCGGCGCCATGGTTCCGGACGTGATTTTCGGAACTCTTGCCACATTCATTGGAGCAGCAGGTTCCTACGCTGTACGGAAACATAAATGGCTGGTATGCATCCCGCCTATTTTGTCCAACTCGCTGATAATTCCATTTGTCCTGCGCTATGCTTACGGGGCTGAGGATATGATTTTTTACATGATGATTACAGTGGGGATTGGGGAAGTTCTGGCCATAGGAGTTTTAGGTAATGGCCTGATGCTTGTACTGGAACGGTACAAGAACCTGATTTTTAAAACTGCAGCCTATTAATAGTTACCCCGCCGCAAACACAGCGCTTGCTTCATTGCCTGCGGGAATAAAACTTAAGGAGCGCCGCAAAATCTGTCTTGGTGATTTTGCGGCGCTTCTGCTGGTTTATAAAAGGAGACTGTGCAAAATCGTATTCCGAATTGGCAGCTCCGGGTTTTGGATCCGTTCCAGAATCTGCCTGGCGGCAGTCCGGCCGATTTCCTTAGACGGCTGGAGGATCATCCGCACATCTTTTGCAAAAAAATTCTTTCGCCCTTCTACAGCCTGACCTAAAAGAGTAAGATCCTTTCCCACTTGTAACCCCTGAGAATTAAGATAATAAAGAACATCGTCCACCATAACATTATTGGAAACCACAATGGCAGTACACTGTTTTTCCAAAAGTTTTTGTACCAGGGGAACCGCGCTTTGTGCCAGACTGTTTCCGTGGAGAATTAATTCCTGGTCAATAGAAATTTGGCAGTGCGCCAGCGCGTCCTTATAGGCATCCAGACGGACCTGACTGGTGGAAAGCCGCATAAGCCCTGAAATAAACCCGATTTTTTTATGACCGTCAGCCGCAATTTGACAAATTCCTTCATAAACAGCAGGATAATCCTGAGGAATGATAGTATCACAGGGACACCCGGGAAGCTGGCGGTCAATAAATACCATAGGAAATCCCTGGGGAACAGAAGCAGCTACAGTGGAATAATCGGTGAGAGTGGTGGCAATAATCAGGCCGTCTACCATACCGGAGGACAGGACTTTAAGATTATCGATTTCACGGCTTTCCGTCTCCTTTGTATTGACGATTATCAGCTTATAGCCGTCCCCGGCCAGGACCCCCTCCACCTCTTCAATAATAAGCGACCATACCGGATTTGAAATATCAGGAACTACAATTCCAATTAAGTTTTTACGTCCGGTTTTAAAGCTTCTGGCCATGGGATCAGGCACATAACCCAGAGCAGCAATGCTGTCCAGAACCTTTTTTCTGGTATCTTCTGACACAAAACGGGTGTTGTTGATCACGTGGGAGATCGTTGCTACGGATACTCCTGCATGCTTCGCGACATCTTTCATACTGGCTTTCATAAAAAATATTCCCCTTTTAATTAAACGGTATTGTAAACGTTTACTTGAGTATAAATTCCGCTGTCAAAAAAGTCAATAAAAAAAGAAAAGAAAAAATTTTATGTGAAAGATGTCTAAAAAACTGCAAAAAATATTATAAAAGCTGCTCAATTGACAATAGCTGCTTCACAGTGTATGATAATGTTATCAATCAGTTAAACGTTTGCGTAAACGATTAACAGATAAAAGCATGGTGGTTTTACTACAATAGCACAAAATTAAAAGAGGAGGAAGCCAATGGGGAATGAAGTGGTACTAAAAGCTGAAAAAATTAATAAATCTTTTCCTGGAGTAAAGGTCTTGTCCGATGTGAGCTTTGATTTGGAAAAAGGGGAGGTGCATATTCTCCTTGGCGAGAACGGAGCAGGGAAGTCAACTCTGATGAAAATTTTTTCCGGCCTTTACAGTGTGGATTCCGGAAACATTTATGTAAATGGAGAAAAGGTGGTAATCCGTAATACCAGGGATTCACAAAGATTAGGAATTTCTATTATTTATCAGGAGTTTGATCTGGTTCCGTATCTGACTGTGGCACAAAATATTTTTTTGGGAAGAGAGCCTCTTAAGAAAAACGGAAGTATTGATTTATCCGGAATGAAGAAAAAGGCGGGAGAATACCTGGATTTTCTGGGGGCTAACATTGACGTGGATACTAAAATTTGCAATCTGGGAGTTGCCCAGCAGCAGCTTGTGGAGGTGGCAAAGGCTTTGTCTCAGGATGCTAAGATCCTGATTATGGACGAACCCACAGCTACCCTAAGCGACAGCGAGATTCAGAGGCTTTTTGAAACCATCCGCCGCCTTCAGAAAAACGGAGTTTCCATAATTTATATTTCCCATCGCCTTCAGGAGCTAAAGCAAATAGGAACCAGAGTGACGGTTTTGAGGGACGGAATGACAATCTGTACAGAAGACATCCAAAAGATCAGTATGGATCAGCTGGTGCACCGGATGGTAGGCAGGGAAGTCAATCAGGAGCGGGTACGCCTTAAGAATACAGCAAGAAAAGAAGTGGCTTTAAGAATTACAGATTTAAATAGAAAAAATGTGCTCAAGAACGTATCGATTCAGGTACATAAAGGAGAGATTGTAGCGTTAGCTGGTTTGGTGGGGGCCGGGAGGACAGAACTGGTACATTCCATCTTTGGAATCGATAAGATTGACAGCGGCCAGATTGAAATCCTGGGAAAGAAAATAGATAAGCCCACCCCGGGAAAATGTGTAAAAAGCGGCTTGGGGCTGCTTCCGGAGAGCAGAAAAGAAAACGGCTTGTCTTTGACACTGCCCATTTTTCAAAATACCTGCCAGGCGGCTATGGAGAAAGTTACCAAATTGGGAATTCTGGATTTGAAAAAAGAAAGACAGGCATCGGAAAACTATATAAAACAGCTGAATGTGGTCTGTACCGGCCCGTCTGTCTGGCCTCTTTATTTGTCGGGAGGAAACCAGCAGAAGGTAGTAATAGGAAAATGGCTATTTACAGAGTCGGACGTTTTGATTTTTGACGAGCCTACAAGAGGAATTGACGTAGGAGCCAGAGAAGAAATATACCATATTATTGACGGGCTGGCCCAAAAAGGGACGGCAATTCTGGTGATTTCTTCGGATCTGCCGGAAGTGTTAACGATTTCTGACCGCATCTATGTAATGCGGGAAGGACGCATTGCCGGAGAGATAGATTATGAAGATGCCACTCAGGAACTGATTATGAGCTATGCGTCAGGAGGTAGAGAATGAAACATAAAAGTATCCGAAAAAAATTGCCGTCCAGCGGCGCAATCTACGGGATTATCCTGTTTGTACTGCTTTTTTCCGTTACAATCCCAGGATATATGACTGTTAGCAATCTTTCAAATATTATCCGCCAGTCGGCAGTTTTGTGCTTTATTTCTATGTGCTCCTGCCTGGCGATTCTGACCAACCAGACGGATTTATCCTGCGGGGCCATTTCCGGGTTTGCTGCCTGTGTGGCGGCCAAGGCTATGAATGGAGGAAGCTCCATAGCAGCAGGCTGCCTGATAGGTCTGGCGGCAGCGTTGGCTATCGGGGCAGTCAACGGCCTCCTGGCCGGTTTTACAGAAATTCCTACGTTCATTATCACATTGGCTACCATGAGTATTGCAGAGAGTCTGGGCATGGTATTGCAGGGAGGAACGATCCACATTCCTTATGAAAGCTTTCAGCTTTTAAGTGAGGGAAATATTCTCTATATTCCTATTCCTGCTCTCCTGGTGGCCGCCCTTTATATAGGGATGAATTACATATTAAAGCACAGAAGATACGGTACTTACCTTTACGCTGTAGGAGGAAAAGAGGATGCTGCCTGGACCTCTGGCATCCACGTAAAAAAGATAAAACTCAGCGTGTATCTGATAAACGCGGCTCTGGCAGCGGCAGCCGGATTTATCTATGCAGCTCGTTTAAGCGCTGCCAACCCATCTCAGGGAAACGGCCTGGAGTTAAACGGTATTTGTGCGGCTGTTTTAGGACAATATGAAGTGACCCCACATTTGTAGCAACGTGGATTTACCTGTATACTAGAGTTTGTTAAGAACAATGGTAACAGGGATTACCGCATACAAAAGGAGGCCACTTACATGAAAAGAATACTACGAATCGGAAT
>CAJUJM010000029.1 GCA_910586755.1 uncultured Lachnospiraceae bacterium | reverse complement strand
TTCATGTAAGTGGCCTCCTTTTGTATGCGGTAATCCCTGTTACCATTGTTCTTAACAAACTCTAGTATACAGGTAAATCCACGTTGCTACAAATGTGGGGTCACTTCATATTGTCCTACCACAACGGCCAGGACATGACCGGTATTGCCCGTGAGTTAAACCGCCTGGGATATCTGACCCAGAGAGGAAAGGCTTTTGAGCGCAGAACCATTTTCCGGATTCTGACAAATCAATTCTATGTTGGCACAGTGATGTGGAATAATATCCGCTTTAAAGGCGCTCATCCGCTGAGTCCTGCCATTTTAGAGGTGTTTGACGATAATCAGGAGCGGATTAAAAAGGAATACCAGGTACGGAGCCGCAGAGAGGCGTCCGCCTGCAAGCACTGGCTGTCCGGCATCTTAAGATGCAGCGCGTGCAACGCCACCCTCTCTTACAGCCGTTCTAACAATCCGAAAAAGCGCAGCGACATATTCCAGTGCTGGAAGTACCTGAAAGGCGCTCATCCCGGTTCAAATTCTATATCTGTAAAAAAGGCGGAGCAGGCTGTGCTCCAGTCCTTGAAAGCCGTTCTTGCTACCGGTGAAATTGACTATGAATATATCCCGGAACCGGGAGAAGAAATTGTCAGTCAGGAAGCCCTGTTAAAAGAAGCCTTAGAAAGGGTTGCGGTTAAGGAGCGCCGGATTCGTGACGCTTATGAAAACGGGATCGATACCATTGAGGAATACCGGGAAAACAAAAAGCGGCTCTTAAAGGAACGGAGCCAGCTCACAGAAGAATTAGAACACCTGCAGCATCTGTCCGGCCAGGACGGCCAGAACAGTCAGGATGGCCAGGACGCCGGAAAGGCCAGGCTCTTAGAACGCATACAAACCATCTACGAAACCCTGTCTGACCCTGATATTGACTTTGAGACCAAAGGGGCTGCCATCCGGAGAGTAATCAAATATATCGTATACGACAGGTCTGAAAAGACCTTCCGCTTCTACTACTATCTTTCTTAATTTATCTCCTGCAAAATATTATATGTTTTTACATTTAGGCCCGCCTAAATGTAAAAACATATAATATAAATCCATGGCATTAGGAGCTTTTTATACAACTAAGCTGGATGGAAAGCACCTTTCTCATCTGTTTTTAAATTCAAATTTCCTAAAAACATGCTGCCGTCCTCTTTCACACGATACAACTCGCCTTTCCAGACTATCCAGGTGTCTTTTAACATGGCTCCGCTGCTTCCTAAATAATACCAAAGTCCTTTGGAGTCCGTTTTCCAAATATTACGAACCATCATTCCCGCGCCGTCAAACCAGTACCAGTCCTCACCATCTTTATACCAGGCGTTTCTCACCGGCTCTCCGGTGTCTCCCAAGTAGAACCGCCAGCCGCCATTTTCCTGATACCAGCCAGACTTCTTCTCTGGTTCTGCCGGATGCAATCTGGCCGCCACATCCTGTTTAAACTGCTCCCAGGCATCCGGATGATCGACAAACCATTTCGGGCAGACTTTTTTAGTTACATCATAATGCCGGATTAGACCTCCATTTAGCGGATCCAGGCCCCACCGGCGGCAGATATCTGCACAGAGAGCTGTGTATGACTCATAAGTAGCTGCAGTGAATTTTCCGGTTTTATCCGGATGACAAGCTTCAATACTAATAGTATAGCCGTTTGCCTGGTTGGTGCACCAGCTTATTTCTTCTTCTGGAATAAGCTGTAAAATCTCTCCATTCAAGCCGATAATATAGTGACAGCTTGCTTTTGTATCGTGTGTCTTGCTCAGACTTTCAAACCAATTTCGGTTAGCCTGAGCGCTGGTCCCAGGATTCCCAATATAGTGACAAGCTACGGCTATTGTTTTGGGTCTGGTGCTTCCAGGTCGGTTGTAACTGCTGACGGTTAGATATTGTTTTTGGATATTCATCTATTATTCTCTCCTTTTCATAACTGCACTCAAAAAAGCCCCAGCTTTCGCCAGGACTTATCCATTGTCTTTGTGCGACGTCGCACGGGTATCATCATCTTCCGGAATATCTACTGCAATTTCGATCTTTTTCTTGATAAACCGCAATACCGGGCTTAGGATAGGGATAACCACCCCTGTAGCTTCACAATTCTCCGTAATGCTAATGAGCTCATTGATCACCAGCCATGAGGCCACCATGGCCGCAAACAGCAATGGAAATTTCGTTTCGATATGTAAGGTAACCGCCACATATGACAACATACAGTCAATTCCAAATCCTACAAATATTAAGATATACATCATTACCTTTTTTACAATTCCGGCAAAGGATTTGTGGCTGGTAATTTTTTCGCCGTTTACCTTTGAAGCCGCCAATCCGGTAAAGTAATCGATAATGTTACATGGGATAAGAAGGGCTAAGGGAATTGCAAGAATTCCGAAGAAACTAAAAAAAGCACCTGCAACGGCGCTGATAACATACTCTATTGATTTTGCTTTCATTTTCATATACCTCACCTTTCTCTTTTATTCTGCCTTTTTCCACTGGTTTTCTGTTCCAATCTCTCCCGGTTCCCATACGTTTCCATCTATCAGGCTTTCCCATATCTCCCCTTTGTGCTGTACCTTATCCCCGGCAGCATAACCATTTGTACTCTCTGGCTGTTCCCAGTTAGGAATAGTATTCTCATCTGGAATTAAAACCCTGGCAAACAAAGATGGGCTGCTATCGGGCGTCCATATTTCCTGGCTGGTATGGGATTGTAATACTTTATACAAGACACCCTGATATCGAATTCTTTCACCTGCTTTATATGTAACGCCTTCCCCTGACCATTCTGGATACAGCTCCGGAACCTGCAAGGCCTGCTTATCGGTAAAACCTTCTGCCGCAAAACTGGATGCCAGATCATGGACTGTGTTTTTTTTCTGCATCTGTTTTACTTGCCTTTGTAGGGTTCCAATGTCGGTTTCTGGCATATACGAAAATACCGGAGCTGGCTGGGACGGGTCAGACAAATCAATACGTTCTAAAACACCGCCTTCCGGAATGTCCACCCATATACACAGCAACCCTTGCGGGGCTTTCTCCTGGTTGTAAATGATGCTCCAAATTTTTCCTGTTAAATCGTAAATTACTAATGCTTTCATGTTTGCCTCCTTTAAGGTGCTGTTATTAATAATGTCGCATAATCAATATAAAACGGGGTTCCAAACGGAATGAATTTGTAACTGCTGCCATATTGAAGTTGAAAAACCTTAAATCCCATGTACCACCATCCCGTATAAGAAGAAACATCAAATCTTACAATCCCATAATATTCCGCTCCGGAAGCTCCCCCTACATTTACATAATTACTCCAGTCTTTCAGTGCATACCCATTGGGGACTTGTGAATCATTGGAACATTTCACTGGTTGGATGCGCGTTGCGTGTTGAGGTTCTGCTGTCGGAGGGGCTTGTACCAAATAAATAACCGGGCTTACTCTTAAGGATTCCTGGTTTCCTATGGACATTTTTATCTCAAGAGTTCGGTAATTTGTTAGATTAATTTTCTTCTTAAACCAGACGGTTTCACAAAAATAAGTTCCAGAACTCCCAACGATTACTTTTCCAGAGCTTGGGACATATCCAGCCTGTACACATCCAAAAGTCCATCTCATTTTCCATTCCGCAACGCCAACAAATCTTGCCAGAGTGTTTGAATTGCCGCTGCCTACGTTATGTAATTTAGCGGCTCCTACAGCCATAGGGCCATAGGAGCCATTCCTAAAAAGGTCTTGGTTTACATTGACATCCACAAAATTTCCCGGTATTGGGTTAATAACGATGTTACCTATCATACGTGCCCCATCACAATATACGGTTTGAGCATAGGCTTGTGGGGTGTAGGTTCCGCCATAGCCAAGGGGCATTGCGCCGGTAACATGCCCTCCATTCACCCAAGCCGTTTTTCCGGGATAAATATCACCAGCTACCGCCGTTCCCGCCGTCTGTCCTGCCAAACCATTCGCTGTTACTGTTCCGCCTCCATTGTGATACCCTGCCGGAATAGTGTAGCTTTGTCCGGCGTTCAATGTCTGGCCTGTTGCACCTCTGTTAGGCATAGCGCCCATCCGGCGTATTTTAGCATCTTTATTATAATACGTTTTTCCTTCCAGCACATGGGAGTCCGCTGCATCCCCTGTCAGCTCCAGAGTGCCTTCTATCGCTTCGTCATTACTGTCTAAAGTAACCGCAGTAACGCCTTTCAGCACATCTCCCCGGGTCGCGGTAAGCTCATCGGAGGATGTTCCTCCTCCGCCTCCTGCATTGGTATACACTGCCATTTCTTATCACTCCTGTCACTCATTTAGATTCAATACCCTGATTTCTTCAATCTCTATATCCGTGGGCGGCGCTTTTGCTGCAACTAATATCAGCTTGCCCTGTTCTGTTTTCCCTCGGATGTTGGCCTTCTGGGCTGCCGGAATAGAATCGAATGTATAACCTATATATACGGTACTTCCCTTCCTTATAGATTCATGCTCAATCGTATAGGTTAATCCATTCCATTCTCCTGTCAGAATCATCCGGCCTGGCAGAAGGATTCCGAGCGCCTGCTCTGCTTTCTGTTTGTTATAAATAGTATTATTAAATACCTGCTCCACCACCAGCCCCATATCATCCCCGTCAGCGTCCGTCTCCCTGTCCCACCTGGGTACATCTGCAGCAAATACAGGAGGAGATTTGATCTCGCAATTTTTCATCTTTTAACTTCCTCCCTCCTAAAAAATCTCATCCATCTCAAAGCTTAAAGGAATATCCTCATCCTTGCCTTTTCTTCTGAAAGTCCGGTAAGCAATCAGATCCCCTTCCGCATCATACAACCCCATTTCCGAGATTTCTTTTTCGGTCAATTCCCCTTTGTCCAGATAGCCTGTGTACCGGCAAGTAGTTTCTTCCGGGTAAACGTGGCCTGTGATTTCCTTCTTTAACAGCTCGTTATAAAGAGCTATTTCTGTGCCAAATGTTGCCTTTGGCGTTCCGTTTTCCAGAACCCCGCCATCTCCCCAGGCAATATGGGTAATAGGCGGCAAGGGAATATCCCCTGCATGTGCTTTACACAGCTTCTTTCTTCCCACTACCGTAATAACCCCTTTGGAAGCAGCCATAATCCTCAATCCTTTCTTTACATAATCTCTCTTCCGCCGTTTAACTTCCGGCGGCCGGTTAATTTCCATGTTCCGTCCAGCTTATTTTCCGTGGTGATAATCAGATCTCCTATCTGTACCTTTTCTGTCGTCTCTGTTCTTACACCACATCTAACCGGGTACAAGTCAATAATTTTATTACTGTTATACCCAGTCAGCTTCTTACTAGCATCCAACTTCCATGTATTATCCAGCTTTAAAGCCTCCAAATTTCGCCTGGGCCAAAAGTCTATCCGAAATTTTATCTCGTTTGTATATTGAATAGATATGGCAAACCCAATGATAATGCGAAAGATCAGAGCATCCAGCCATGATCTTACATTTTTCAAGGTATTTATCTGTGCAGCAACCCTGGCGCCCTCCCCCAGCTTTATTTCCTGACTTTCCTCTATTGTGACAACAGCCCGGAAGTAGTACGGATCCGCTCCATATTCGTACCACTCCTCTATCTTTCCATCTGAATATATGGTTGCAAGATATTCTCTCAGAACCGACTTGGTACCTCCATGCATATACCATTCCAGGGTTTGTTTTATCAGCCCTTCCCGGATTCTCCGTTCTGCTTGCGGATCGTAATATCTGGTTCTCAATTCCAGCGCCAGAGAATCTAAAATCTCATCCGGCAAGCTTGACAAATCTGCATATACCATAAGCTTATCCGCATACTCAAGCAGCTTTTTCATAGCAATTTGTACAGCGTATCCCATAGCCTGGGTTTTGGGACTTTGAAGAGCTTCCGGAAGCAGATCATAAGGGTTGGAATTATATAACTCTTGCATCTTTCAGCCCTCCATATTCCAATTTTACGGACTTTGCAACCGATATGCTGGCTGTATGGATTTCCTCAAACTCCGGCTTTTTTATAATGGCATAGCAGGCCCCGGCGTCAATCAACATATACATCAATTGGGACGGATTCACATCCCTCCCAATTACAGCACCCTGCCATTCCTGAAATTCCTGACACGCTAACTCTACCCGCTTTTTAATGTTGCTCTCATTATTCCGTTCAGAATCGGATATATAATATACTACCTCAATTTCGTACTCATTTTCTTCCGGTGCCTTTACTTTCACCAGGTCTGTCAATGGCTTCCGGTTATCCTCGTCCAGATATTTCTGCAGCCCCTTTAACTGGCCTTCATCCGGTATCTGCCCATGGTGATAAATGATATAAATATCCACTTCCCCTGGCTTTTCGGAGACTATATAGCAATCCTCAATAGCCTGACTGTAAGTCTGTATCCAGAATCTATATGCATCCTCAGGGCCTGCCGTAGAGTATCCGGAAGGAGCCAGGTATACCCTGGAAGCCAGCTCATCATCACTCTCCTGGTCTGCGCCTCCGGATGTATCTGACACATTGCTCACAGATTGAATATAATTAATGGGATCCACAAGTGTGGTTATTGTCCCGGCCGTATAGCCGTTTCCTGCTTCTCCTAAGGTCAGGCATACTGCCGGAAGCTCTATCTCGTTTCCACCTGGATCAATGGTTCCGGATTCCTCAGTGGCAAAAAAGAGTTCATTTACTTTTGCCCGAATTCCAATGGGGATTGTAACTCCATAGTCCTGTTGCCTGGAAAGGGTAAATTTCAGAATAGTCCTGGCTGCTTTTGCCGGGTTTCTTTTCACTTTTTTCATTGCCGCCAGATTATCCAAAAAGCTTCCGGTACTGTACTTTAGCAAATTACACTTTCCGGCCCGATCCAGATACTGGAATCCCTGATAAATCATTACCGCACAGCTGTAGAGCTGCAGCCGTTCCGGCGCCGCCGCAGGAAGCGCAGACTCTTCTCCCGTTAATTCCCGGTACTTTTCCTCATAATTTCGGATAATCTCTCCCAGAAAATCATGAAATGAAAGACTGTCAATAAAACTTACTTCCGGATATTTCTCTAATTCTCCACGCATCCTATCAAACCTTCTTTCCAAAAATAATATGGGGTATCATAATGCCGGTTTCTGAGTATGAAAACGTAACCTCCAAAATCTCTGCTCTGGGTTCGTATTTTGCAACCTTATCCTCCAGTTCAACAATAAACAGCGCTTCTGCCGTCTCCGGCAATTGATCCAGACACTCCCATGAAATTCCCAATTCCCGATCAGCCGGCTGGGTACCGGCCCGAATGTTTAGCAGCGTTCTCAAGCAACGCATGATATCCTCAGCTTCTGAACAATCAGAAGCCCATTTCATAGAATAGTTAACCATACGATTCTCCTAATAATATTCCTGAAGTGTCAAATTCGCCGTTGCTTTTAAGAGCTCTCCCCCAGAAAGGATGGTATTTCTCGCCTCAGAGCTTTTTGTAATGACCCATCTGTTTTTTCCAATCTTCCGACGGCCGATTACCAAAAATTCTGCCTGCCCGCTTTCAACCAACCCTTCTATCATCTCCAACAGTTTTGCAGGCCTGATTCCTAAAGTAGCGTCCAGAATTATCTCCATTGTAATTGTCTGCAAATTAGGGCCCTGGAAATATGGAAGCGGCTTCTCTCCCATACGCTCCATAGTTCCCCAACTCCCGGTTACTTCCCGTTTCATATTACGAAACGTCAACATCTGGTTATCGCTTATCCGGAATATTAATGACGTTCCAAATGCGCCTATCTTCATTAATGCTGTGCCTCCAATTTGCGAATCCTCTGTTCCATCCCTATTATTTGAGACAGTGTTATACTGCCTGCCTCCCCTGAAAAGAGAATTTCAGGAACTTCTATCACAAGTGTATTCTCTTTCTTTTTCAGCGCTATATTTTCAGAAATGCGTTTATACCACTCCTTAGCCTCTGGCCTGTTCTCGTCATTCCAATATTTTCCCAGGATTACCCCAGAGCTTATGTCATTGCTTAAATGGAGCACCAAAACCATATCATTCACTTTTGGAATATAATATTCCCCGCCAAAAGCAAGAAACGGAAAATCTTCCGTCACCATTTTATCCCTGTCCTGATATGTTATTTTAGCGCTTCCATCTTCCGCGTTTATGCTGGAAATAAAGCCGATTCGAATAATGTCATCCATTTTTATCACTCCTTAGGAACCGTAAGCTGAGTACCGGGAAAAATCCAGTATCCGCTGGAGGAACTGCTCTTCCCTCGTTTCTTTGCCGCCTGTTCAATTACTTCCCGGTTTGAATCATATAAAACCAGATATTTGGCTGCATCTCCATAAAACTGTTTCGCCAATTCCCATAATGTATCCCCAGATTTCACCTCATAAATATCTCCGGCCTGCTGGTTCTCCCCGGCTCCTTCTGTTTCCCCGTTATTTTCTGCGACCCTCCATCCGGTAATCTGCATAGAATAATCTTTCCGGTTAATCTGGTGGATTACTTTCCCCACCTGATACCGCCCATCCAGATTTCCCAACCCTTCTATTTTGATGATGTCTGAAGCGTGGATATCCATTCTGGGATGAATGGTAAAAGAGACTGTGGTTTCCTTCCGGTTGGCGTTTCTAAGGGCATTTAATGCAATTCTTTCCGCATCTGCAGGACTGTCTGCTTTTTCAGTTGTGTTATATAACCGGCCTTCTTTTCCCACCATAATTTCCACCACTTCTTTAGACTTGGGGTTTGTATAGCTGACCTTAGCTCCTGTATAAGTTCCTAACATAGTGCTTTTGTAAGACCATTTCCGGATTTCTTCCTTTTTGATTGTGATTTTGGCATCTGCCGCCTCATATTTGGCGTATTCAAAGAGCACGATCTTACCTGAATACAGTTTCAAGCCAAATCCATATTTTTCCGCAGTCCGTTTTAAAAATTCTGCATCTGTTTGCTGGCTCTGCTCTGTTTTTAAAATAGGTATATCACTCCCATCAAACAAAAGCTCCAAGCCGTATTTTCCCGCTACCTCAGCGCCTATCTGAGACAGTGTAACTTCCTTCCACGTTTTAGAGCGCTTAGTTTCCTTAAAATCCAGGTTCAGGGGAGCGGATATGCCATTCATGGTAATGGTATCAGGAGGGCCGGAGAAACTATAGTCATCTACCATAAATTCCCCACAAGATACCATTGCAGCGCTCCCTGGAGATTCCCAGTCATATAACCCAATACTCGGACTTAGCCTGTCTTCTTTTTGGGGAACCCAATCCGACACCCATTTCCCATCCCTGTCCATAAGCGTTATTGAGATCGTATCTGATTCATCAATAGCATCCGTATAATTAGCTGAACTCAAATATGGGGTAATCTCCTTGGTTGCATTTACCCCATTGTAAACAAGTTCAAGGACATATTTTCTTGGTTCCATGTTCTATCGCCTCCATATAGGAAGATTTTCCTGCCTGTCCGGAGGTTTATCCGGAATTAAAACCTCTATCCCAGCAGGAAATACAAGATAGTCTAATAAAGAAAAATTCTTCTGCATCAAAATATCCAGGTATTTTTCGTTTCCATAGACCTTCTTTGCAATCATATCCCAGGTATCCCCCTGAATTGTGATATAAGACTTCATAAGCTGCTTCTGGCCCTTTCATAAGAATATCGTTCCATCCACTCTGTAAATTGCTCATAAGATGCCTGGACAGCCCCCTCTACCTCCTGTCTGTCAGCGCTTCCGTAAACATTTATAACAGGAGAATATACAGGAGCAATCGGCTGAGCTCCAGCTTTCCCTTCCGCCGAACCGGCATTTCCCTGAGTCAATGCCTCATATGTGGTGCTGTAATTATTCTGCTCATAGGCGCCTAACAGGCGTCCTGTCTCTTCCCACAAAGATAAGGATCGCTCTGAGCGATTAATGGGAATTGCCATTTCCGGCCCATCTTCCGCAAAATAAGAAAGAGTCGGATCCCGGATTAAACCGCCTTCCGCATAGTGAGCCGGAGTTCCGCCGGAAAATTTTTGTTTTACTTTGGATGCAAGTTCGGATCCTCCATTTAAGATAATCTCTCCCACACCCATATTAAAATTAATCTTTCCCGAAATCGTAATCTGGTCGAATCTATTTTGAAGGGTCTCCTCCGCCCTGTCTCCCAAGCGGTTGGAGGCTTCTACAAGGGCTGATGAATTTGCATCAATAGCAGCCGCCACTTCTTCCGGAATCGCATAACCATTCTCCCTTGCCTGGTTTAATGCTTCCTGAAACTCAGGATTATCTGCCGCAGACAATGCCATCAGCTGCCAGATTGCATCCTGATTTCCTGCAATAGCTCCAATCAAAGAGGCATCTGCTAATCCGTCAGCCACCTCCTGAGGGATTTCTTTTCCCGCCTCCAGATACTCCTGGGCCGCGGCCTGAAGCTTTCCATAGTCTACTTCCATTCCGTCCCACAGCTGGGCTATCGCATCTCTGGTAGCCTGATCCATCTGGTCGATTCCCATATCCTTTAAAATCAGGTTGGGATCCCATGCAAGAATCCCGTTCCCTTCAGCCATCATGGTGTCAATCGCTTTTTGTAAGGCGGTATCTGTCCCGGCATCAATTCCCGGAAGAAACAATTGAAACATTTCATCATATTGGCGGTTTATCGTATCAGAAGACCACTGCAGCCCTTTTGCCCGGTTCATCATCTGCTGGGTCTGGTACTGCTGCATAATCTCAGCCTGTTCCTTATCATACTCTTCTTTACTTATTTTTCCTTCAGAATATCTAAGTCCCGAAGCTGCAAGGGCATAATCTGTCGCCTGTCCCAATTCTGCTTCCTGGGCCGCCAGCTCTTCCTTTACCTGAGCCTGAGTATTCTTAAATGTCTCTGCATCAAGGTCCCCTCCAGATGCTCCTTCCCCTAAACGCTTTAATTTGGCATCAAACTCGGCCTGGGCAACCTTCTGGGTAATTTCAGACATTTTCCTTTGAATTTCTTGAATCGTTTCCGCTTCGTCAATATCAATCACACCATCTTCCAAAGCGGCGCTGTAAACATCCCCCAGTTCCTTTCCCAACGCGGCCAGTTCTGCATTTAACTCTTCATAAACCTCGTTAAATCCGGTTATCAGGCTGTTTCCTACCTGACTTTCCCCAAACAAAGCCTGAACGCTGATAGTAGCGATATACTGAGCCTGCTCCACAATATCAATCGATCCTCTGACCATGGAGTCTATCGCATCCGCATACTCCTGTTGATCCCCTTCACTAAGTTCAAACCCCATGCCGATTTTCCAGTTTAAACGATCCAGGTTTTTGTCAGCCTCAAAAAAATCTTCTGACAGCTCTTTAATCTTCCCCAGTTCTTCAATAGCCTGGGAAGCTTTTTCCATGTTTTTATTGGCAACTATGGCCTTGGCTGTTTCATCCAGTTCTTCCATAGATAAAGAAATCTTGCCAAAATGTCTTGCCAGATTTGCTCCGGCTGCATCCCGATTTGCTTTTTTGATAGCAGTGCTGATGCCGACTATTCCCCCGACAGCCACACCGGCTGCCGCTACCGGCCAGGCTCCTATCATCCCGGCCAGGCTTCCTACTGTCCGTATTAAAGACGTTGCCCCTTCTGCCGCTTTAAATGTCAAAAGGGCTGAACCAATACCGGAAATGGAACCAGCCAGGATATCCGGGTGTTGCCAAAACCAGTTTCCAACGGCAATAAGGGGCTCTAAGGCTGACTTCACAAATTCTCCAATTTCTTTTCCGATTCTTCGGTTTGTCGGCATCCGTTCAACTAAATTTCCAAGGAAATCCGATTCTGTAAAATCATTTAGAAGCTGGGAAGCCCCCTGGACCCCTTCCCGCAAGATACCGTTAAAGGTCTGATAGATTCCAATACCGGCTCCTTCGGCAGCGCTTTGCAGGAGGGTAAAATCTCCGGCCAGGTTATCAATCCGGGTTTCCGCCATCCTCTCGGCGGCTCCTGCGGAATTCTCTATGGATTCTGTCAGCTTTTCAAAGTCTTCAGGGGCCGCATTGGCAATGGCTAAAAGGCCGGACATTGCCTCCTGTCCGGCTAAAGATGCCGCTACGCTGGCCTGCTCTGCTGTAGACAAACCAGCAAATCCGCTTCTGATGTCCACCATGATTTCTCTAAAGGACTTCATATTTCCGTCAGAGTCCGTTATCGATAATCCCAGCTTTTCCATTGCTCCCTGTACCTCGCTGGTAGGTTTGGTGAGCCGGGACATAATGGATCTTAAAGCCGTCCCGGATTGACTTCCCTTGATTCCCGCGTTTGCCATCAGCCCAATGGCTACAGCCGTATCCTGGATACTGAATTTTAAAGCTCCGGCAACGGGAGCCACGTATTTAAAAGTCTCCCCCATCATTCCCACGTTGGTATTGGAATTGCTGGAAGCCTGAGCCAGCACATCAGAAAACACTGCCGCATCTTCTGCCGTCAGCCCAAAGGCTGTCAGGGCATCTGTTACAATATCCGACACCGCCCCCAGATCTTCTCCGCTGGCGGCTGCCAGAGAAAGGATAGCCGGAAGGCCGGCTGTCATCTGATCCGCCTTCCATCCGGCCATAGCCATATATTCCAGCCCTTTTCCGGCTTCAGCGGCGGAAAACTGGGTGGTGCGCCCCATTTCCTGGGCAACTTCATCCAATTTCCGCATCTCCCCGGCAGTGGCATTGGATATGGACTGAACTACTGACATCTGTTTTTCATATCCCATCCCCACCGCTGTGGAGGCAGACAGAATGGCTGTTCCACCCAAAGCCGCCGCCTTAGAGGCCTGGGCAACCATGGCAAACGTCTTATCAGAAAAACTGCCAAGCTGTTCAATTCCGCCTACCGTACTCCCCTGGCGTTTTTGCTGATAGTAAAGTCCCTGTAATTCCCTTTTTGCCTTTCCGATTGTCCCTTCAAAGGAATTATCCAACTTTCCCGAAATGACGATCTGTGTTTCATATGCGCCTTTTTTTGCCACGCCTTAACGCCTCCTGCCTTGCCTTATTTTCCTCGCTGATGGTTTCTGCAATCTCCGCGATCTCCTGCCACAGCCTGGTTAATTTCAAAGAATAAAAATAAGGAAGACCTGTATGACTGTACTTTGCAGCACAGATACAATTCTTCCTTATCTGCTTTATATCATGGAGGCCGTTTATTCGGACAGATAGAAAAAACGGTAAATTCTCATCCGAACCCGCACGGCATCTCGAATTCCCAATTTCCCGATTGCCTCCACAGGCAGTCCTCCCACTTCAGCAGCAACCACCTTTGCAAACCGCATAGGCATATCTGCATAGACACTCTCAGTACCGCCCATGGCGGTATAAGTATCAAGCAGGTTGCACAGCTTGTCAAAATCCATCTCCCGCAGGCTTCTAAGGTCAAGCTCTGTAATGGCGCTTCCCTCAAACTCAATAGGGGATTCCAGTTTATATAAGAGATAATCTTCTTTCTCTTTCGGCTTAACTACTTTCTTGTTTTCCATAAATTTTGCTCCTCCTTCACATTAGCACATGTCCCGCACTTCCTTTAAGATATCTTTTCCATTTAACGTATAAATGCTGTTCATCTTGTCAATTTCCAAAGCCACCACATCATCCAGCACAACCTTGTAACGGGTTAAATTCATCTTAATGCTGGCATCCATCTTCCCGCCTGCTTTCATGGTACCTGGGTTAATCTCGCTGACGGTTCCTCCCATAGTAATGGCAACAGAAGTATATACGATCTTCTGGGTTGCCGGATCGATTCCCTGAAGCCCCCCGCGAATGGTCAAAAGTTCTCCCCCTGTAGGATCCGCCATGGAAAAGAGATCCCGATTTACCGTGAGAAAATTAATCTGCACCTCCATATTGTCTGTGAGTCCAACTACTGGAACATCCAGGTTTCCCCCTGTCCCGGCTCCTTCCTGACTGTCAACCAGATATGTAATCGTAGGAAGCGTTATTTCACCGCTGAGTCCAATTAATTTATTTCCTCCCCGGTACACGTTGTATCGATTCACTACCTGCGGCACTTTTATCATGCTTCAACCTCCCCTACAATGGCTTTCCTGAGAGTCTCCATATCAAATTCTTCTGTAGCGGCAATGTACTCCATAGGAGTGAAAGGCGCTACCATAATCCGGACTTTCACATGGCCATTTAATAAATCTTCATCCAAATTATCTTCTTTTATGTACTCCATTTTTATCCCGGCGCATCTGCCCTGGCTTACCAAGCTGTTTCCCCAGGTGTTGAACCGGTTTACCATGTCGTCAATGTTAATCCGGTTCATTCCCTGATCCAGCATACTGCTAAATTCGATCATGAAATAGTTGGCCACAAAAGAGAACATTCTTCTGCATCCGATCCATCTATCCTTGGGGTCTTGAATCTTCGGATAGCATCCGGTATTGTTTCCGAAGCTCTTCCAGCCGCTGTCATTTAATGCAGTAACCACACCGTCCCCATTTACATAAGCAGCCTGGGTCTGGTCGAGAATTACTTCTGTACCATCTTCTAATACAGCCCCATCCGCCTGCAGCTCTTTGTTGGATGGGTAAAGATATGGGACATCTCCATTGGTTGCCGTATAATAACTGGCCATGGCTCCATATACCGCCGAAAAAGCAATGTTTTTCCCATTCACAAGCAGCTCCGGCCATACTGCGATAGTATGAGGATCGGTCAGCCCTGCTTTCTCTTTTTCAATTCCACACTCTGTATACCGTTTTACTTTGCTGGTATCCAAATCAATCACACATTCGCAGCGCAGGCCGCCGTTTTCGTCTCTGCATTTCTCCTGAATCGCAGCAGCCACGTTGGAATTTTTGCTCCAGGAAGGTGCAAGAATCAGGCCGGGCGGGCAATGAAACATGGTATATATTTTGCGGATTAATTCAATCCCCGTATCCTTTCCTGCTTCAATATCCCTATAGCCGATTATGTCTTCCTCTGTAACTAACTCAGGCGCCAGGCAGCTGCATGTTATTGCCACGCTTTTTAAATCATAGCCCTTTCCTGTGCTTAAAAAAGTAATCTGTACCTTTCCCTCTTCATCAAAGGTTGCAATGTAATCCTCATCAGGCTTTAATTCCGGTATTTCTCCTGGACTCCCTATCTGCGCGGAGCCAACGGCTGCCTTTCCTACTATGTTGGCTGTCCCGTCATTTAGTCTAATGCTGCCCGGCAGAATTCCTATTTCCTCCAGCTTTACAGTATGGTTGAATACCGGGTGAGTTTTTTCCTCCACTTCCTTAATGTGTTTCTTCGGATCCAGTACATTAATAAAAATTATGGGATAAACCCGAAATTGTTTAAAGGAAGCGTACATGCTTTGACACAGTGTATACGACTGCCAGTCTTCCGAATACCCCAGAGCTTTAACGGCCTCTTCATAACTGCCAACCATAACCGGCCGGTTTACCACCGCTTCCGGATTCTGGGCTAAATTAATTGGAGCTGTCCCAACTACAACCTGAACACCATATTTGGTAGCCAGCGGGCGCTGATAGGATGTGCTTTTTTCTTCCACCGCAATCCTGTGATTATACATGATCCCCTACCTCCTGCTTCTTTTCTTCTGCACGCTTATACAAAGCATTAAGTTCACTGCCTTCTCTCCTTAATGCCTTTCTGCTTTCTGCCAGATTCTCTACGGGGACAAGCAAGCCTTCTAAAAAAGGAATTCCTTTTATCAATGCTTCTAATTTTGGCGGAAGCTGCCCCCTAAACACAGTCCCTTTCTGGACTATTCCATAATAAGACGGCCCCAGGTACACCCGGGCCGTCTCCTCCCTCTTATTCTCCTGCAAGGTTTTCTCCTCCTTCTGTCATGGTAATATCATGGGGAACCCCATCCGTATCAGTCCAAGTACCGCCAGTCACTTTTCCTTCTGCCGATACAGTAAGGGCAATTGATTGAATTCCTACGCCGTCAGCGCCAGGTTCTCCTGGAGTCCCCTGTTCTCCCTGGGGGCCTTGCTCTCCCTGGGGCCCCTGTTCTCCTCGAATCCCCTGCTCTCCCTGAGGACCGGCAGGGCCCTCCTGATGACTGGCAAGCCCTTCTTCTATATGGTTCATCCTGTCCGCCGTAATAATGTCTCCTGTTTTCCAGTTCTGTTTTGTATACATATTTTTTCCTCTCTTTCTTCAAAGCTCTGCTTTTACATCCGGAAGATTCCACTGCATCTCAATGCCTGTAAAAAACTGTGGCCAGCTGCTTGCTTCCGGATATGCTACTTTCATTTTCCTCTCACAATAGTAATAATCATGGAGCACCGGATTGCTCCGGAAACGGTTCACCAGCCGCTCCACTGCAACCGTTACATTTTTCCAGCCTGTCATTTCCATGTTTTCATCTCTGGCAGCAAGAAGAATCCATACTTTAGCCACAGCGCTTTCCTCTTCATATTCAATTTCATCAATCTGAACCAAAAAATATGGAAATACTGCCAGCTCCCAATCCGGTTCTTCCCTTTCTGGATCCCATCCAACAGAGACCGGATGAAATGGCAGCTCATAAGGATATCCTTTGATTGACGCCTGCTTTCCCTGGTAATCAACAAAAGAAACATCTTTTAAGATTATCTCGATCTCTGCTACCAGGCGGGTTATAAAGTCGTTGATTGTCATTGCATAATCCTTTCTGCTAAATGGAAGATACGCCTTCTCAGCTCATCTTCTTTATCCTCTTTCATATCACGAAAAACCATCTCCGCAAGTTTTGCTTGCCCCGGGCCATGAAATGCTTTAATTGGATATCGTTCTTTTCCTTTTCTTTGAAATAAATTTGTATAGCTATGCTCATTACCATCGGAATCTTCTTGTGTAGCAGTAGTTATAAATGCTTTTAAACCATTGCTTTTCTTTAACTCCTCAAAGCCTCCCGCCCTCTCTACTTGGGCCTGCCCAGCTTTTCGAATTCCATTTTTTCTTGTACGATAACCGGTTTTTAACGATATTGGATTGCCTTTTATCTTTATTTTTGCAGTGGGCTTAGATACCGTTGCTTTTTGGAGTTTTACATTTCCTTTTTTAAAACGGCCTGATTTCAACGCATATCTTTGATATACATCTATGCGTATATCTTCCTCCGTCTGCCTTGCCATCTCATTTACCGCATCCTTAAGTCCCCGACGCATTTCTTTTGGGGCCTGCTCCAGCTTAAGAAATACAGAATCAGGAACCTGAGTTTGTATTGTGACTATTCTCATTTCCTTCTCGCCTCCAGGCTAATACTGTAAATTCCGGATTCATTCCCCGCCTCTATTACAATATAGCTTCTTCCGTCTAATACCAGCACCTGATCCGGCTCCGGCTGCGGGCCAAAGTCTTTTGCAGCAACATAAAAGAGCAAGGATTTTTGGTGAGTACCATCCCTGCCCCTTCCAAATTGTTTCTTCTCTCTTTCTGTAAGTTCCTCCTCATCAATAATAATACACATTTCCCGCCCGGAAACCATGTGTTTTTCCCCAAATTCTTCCGGGTTTAAAAACACTCTTTTAATATCTTTCTTTACAATTTCTTTAAAACTCAACATATTGTCACCCTAACAACTTTACTTTTGCAGTAAGAGCACTGGCTGCTGCGTCTTCCACCACATAGCCCATTACGGTCTCTGTAGCCTTTACAATCCCGTCTTCTTCTGTAAAAGCGATATTGTCGCCGACAGTTAAAGTCTCTCCGGCTTTCTTGGGAATCTCAAATACCCCTACAACATGAAGAGCTCCCAATTCCCCCGGCTCCATGTCGCATCCGGCAATGCCTAACCGGTTCCCCAAAAGGAGCACCGTGTTAGCCGGGATTTTAGACTGTGTATTATTTACGTAATTTAACGCCTCACCTTTTTGAATATATACCGCTGTTTTCATCATAGCCTTTCTCCACCTCCTTATGCTAATGCGATTGGGGATTCCAGCTGAACTCCCGGATTCTTAACAATTCCCCGATAATCCAGTACCGTAATTCCCCAGTCCAGATATACGTCCCAGATAAATCCTAACTGTCCCGGAGCCTCCATACGCCGGATGTTAGGGACTTCCTGGCCATTGAGGTAGTCCACCTGGATGAAGTCCGAATCTGCCGTATCTCCTACCATGAACCAGGGAATTGCCCCATTTGCAACCTGGGCATTTAAAGTAGGATCTTCTACCACCCGAATTTGTTCCCGGTACTGATACAAGGGATTTACATCCCCGGACGCGCTGACAGTCTGAGAGTTAAATAATGTATACATGGCAAATTTATAGCCCAATGGCACTATAATAGAGCCCGGACGGATTAAAATCGCCTGGTTATCTTTCGTCAAGTGACCGCCTAAAGCTAAAATCATAGTCTGCACCGCCTCACGGGTAACACTGGTTCCCTTAGCCAGCAGGTTTTTATGCTCTGTTGAAAACAGATTTTTATTGTCGTAGATTTTAGGATTTCCAGTAAGGACCTTATATACTTGATTATTAATAGTAACTCTGGCAGCACGGGCAGCATTTCTCGGAAGAGTAGTAACAACTCCCATATCATCATTGATAAAAGCCTTCCGGGACATGGTGAACTGACGACCGTAGGTCTTTAACTGTCTCTGAGGCAGTTTTTCATCAACCGGAACCGTATGCTTTAATTCCCCATTTTCCGGGACCTCCAAAAATTCTCCGAAGCTGCCCTGCACATAATAATTATCTGCCTTTTTGAAATCAGACAAGGTGCCTTTGGTAGTAAACTGATCGAAGGTTACCGCGGCTGTTTTATGCCCTTCTACATAAGCTTTATTGATTACCTGATCCATAATTGCCGGAAAAGCTGATGTGGGGTTGTAATAAGATCTACGTAACGTTTCCTCAAATAGTTCGTTAGGATCCATCATGTAGAAGTTACGTCCCTCTGTATTACCTTCCTGAACCAAACAGCTTGCCGCAATCGTTCTCAGAGATGCCCCTCTAAATTCATTGGAACCTGGCGCCGGATTTGTAATGGAAATATTATTCCTTAATAAGATGCCGTCTGCAATCGCATTTCTCCGCTTATCCTCTGCATCCTCTGTGACTCTGGCGGAAATAGGGGAGCCTGTTCTCTGAAGTTGTTCCAAAACTTCTTTCCTTACCTGATCAATCGTATGTCCCCCAGAAACATAAGGCTCCGGATCTACTCCAAATTGCCTGCACAGAGAATTAATGCTGCTAATCCTTGTACGTTCTTCTAAAGCCGCCCTCTGCTCACCTGCTTCTCCTGTTTCATCTTCCGGATTTCCTCTTTCTCTGCTGTCTATCAGCTCATCAATCTGACGCTGAAGATTGTCAAACTCTTCCTGTTCTGCGTCCGTCAATCCCCGGCTTTCACTTTTAGCCAACTCTATGAGCTGGCGCTGTCTGGCAAACATTTCTTTTAAATTCATTTTCATTCGCTCCTTTTACATAAAAATTTTGGCTGCTTTCAGTTTCTCAATAAGACCATTAAAGTCTTCCTGTGTAGGCGCGGCCGTTGCCATCTCTGGCGCTTTCACCTGCTCAAACGGAAAATCCGGGGCAGAATCTGACGCCTGATAATTCTCTGCAATAAAAGAGCAGATGTCCTCCAAATTGCCAGGGATTTCATCTGCTTCTTTTCCAGTCAGCGCCGCTGCTACCTCTTTCATTTTTGCTTCTAAATTATTCAACTTCTCACCTCCTTGTATGGTATAAAAAGAACGTTCTCAATTGTCACGTAAAAATACGTGCTTTTTATTGACATACGTACTTTTACGTAGTACAATAATGTTATGATAAGGAAAGGAGCACAAAAGATGCCGATGACCCCTCGTGAGATGATCAAGCATCTCAAACAAAATGGTTTTACAGAAGTCAGCCAAAATGGTTCTCATATAAAACTAAAAAATCAATCCACAGGCCGGCAGACTATAGTTCCTTATCATTCCAAGGCCCTGAAAAAGGGATTAGAACAAGAGATATTAAAACAGGCGGGGTTAAAATAGCCCGCCCCTTTTCCTAATAATCAAGGAGGTATTTCATGAGACAATATTTTTATCCTGCAATCTTCCACACTGCTGAGGAAGGGGGCTTCTGGGTTTCTTTTCCGGATCTTCCTGAATGCCTAACTGAAGGCGATTCTGCGGAAGACGCATACCAAATGGCGATTGAAGCCCTTGGCCTAGCGCTCACTGACCGCTACTCTAACCAAGAGCCGATCCCAGCTCCCTCCGCTCCCAATCAGATCCCCCTAGAGGACACTGACAGCCACATTGTCATCATTCAATTCGACATGGAAGCCTACCAGAAAAAGCATAATTCCAGAGCTGTTAAAAAAACCCTTTCTATTCCAGAATGGTTAAATGAAGAAGCTATTGCTTTAGGAATTAACTTTTCTCAGGTTCTTCAAGAGGCATTGCTCACGAAAATACATTCCCGTTAAAAAACTGCCGTCTGTCCCATCAGACGGCCTTTTGTTTCATTTAGCTGAATCAACCGTTCAAGCGCAGAGAGTTCTGCAAACCGGCGCTGTTCCGGTTCATCCTCCAGGTTTCTCCCTATTCCGACCGTAGAGTCTGCCGGGACAGATACAACGCTGATTTCTAACGGAGTCCAATTTTTTGCAATATAACATGGTCCGGTAAAACGACCGTCTGAAGACTTTTTCCCTGTCGCGACCTCTTCCCAGACATCTACACTATACCCGACAGACACCCCTTTTAGAGTTCCTCTTTCCACTTTTTTCCGGATAATCTCTGTCTCGTCATCTTCATCAAACTCTATTACTGCTTTTCCGCGGCCCTCTTCTATCCAGACCCGCTCTACTTTTCCCAATACCCGGTTGGTATTGTGATTAAATAAGACTACTCCAATATTTTCAAGCCGATCCAAATTTACGCATTTTTCGGAATGATCCAGAATCTCTACTCCATACCATCTGGTATATGGTTCCTCAGACGAAAAAGAAAGCTCAAATTTCCTCTCGTTCCCCTCTCCCTCAATAGCGCGGATTCCTGCGTTCATAAATCGATTTGGTTTAAAATCATTTTCACCCTGCGGATTTTTCTGCATGGGAACCTTTCTGCTTTTTATCATTGACTTCTTCATCTCCTTTTCCCCCACCTGTCGCGATTCCAAATAGCATGGTATCCAAATTAATGCCTTTTTCCTCTGCATATTCTCTGGCCTCCGCCATCTCGTCAACAACCTTCTTCCAATCCCGGCCACTCTCAGCACAAATCTGCTGGAATGTTTTCTGACCGGTTTTTAGCGCTACCGCATTAGCATTAGCCTCTTTGTATGGGTCAATCCAACGTTTCGGCTTGACTACCCACTCGTGCTTCATATATTTGTCTTTTTCTGTCCAGAAATCAGCAGGGGAAATAATCCCTTTCAGCCAGCATGATATAACAAAAGTCTCATAGACTTCATTCAGGAAACTCTCTACTAAAAGCTCTTTCTCTTCTTCATAAGCAAGATCATCTTCTATCATTGACTGTCTCGCTGATGCGTAATTGGTTTCTGACATGTCCCGGCTGGTGGCTTCATAAGACAGGCCGCTTCCGGAAGAAATCATCCTTTGTTGGGTCTTAAGAAATGCGGTAGCATCTGATCCTTGTCCGGCCGGGTTCAGCATCTGGGCCTCATCCCCTGCGTTCATCTCCATAATCATTCCGGGAACTACCCGCTTTCCCTCATAGCTTACGGTCTCTCCCGAAAAATTTCTTCCCCGCCCTGCCACACCGGAAGGAAGAATCCGTTTAATAAACACTGCCAGGCAGGCCGCTATTTTTTCCTTGAGCGTAACAGCAGTAATGAACTCATTCATATCTTTTATTCTGGTCAGAACCGGAGATAAGTCTGATATTTCCCGTACCTGGAACGGCCTTTTTTTCGTATAATAGAAAATAACTTCTTTTGCCCGCACATATACCGGCTCGCTCAATGTATACCCATCAATAGAATATTGCCGGATCCAGTATCCTTCTGGCCGGTTCCATGAATTATACTCAATTCCGCCCACTACTTTATTTTCTGAATTTTTAGGACGTATTTGAGCTGTATCCAGTTCATCTACCTCCAGAACCTGGAGCTGAAACGGAAGAAACCCCTGAGAAGTATACCGCTTTAAAACCAATATGCCGCCGTCTGCTACTTTTCTCTGTATGCACATCCTGACGATCTGGTTAAATGACTGGGTTCCTGTCACATCACAGTTAATACTCTTACACCATTTCTCCCAGGCCTTTTCCAACACCTGGTCTATTTCTTGATCTTCAGTAGTAACCCGAACCTGCAGGCCGCTTCCAATTACGTTTCTCTTGAAAGATTTTAATACGGAATTCATAACATCTGAATTTCGCTCCAAATCTCTGGCCCTTGCCCGTACTACATCTCTTTCATATCGATCCGTCATTTCAGCAGACAGATTCTGGGATTTCCACTGGCTCTGCAGCCGCCCGGAGTCGCTGGCGTCATAATTCCCACGGTAGGCCTCATATTGGATGCGCCATGCCGCCCTTGCCGCTCCGGCTTTTGGGCTTACCGCTCCTATCAGACGGTCAAATATATTTAATTTCATAATCTATCTCCTGTTGTCAAATCCGAAGTCTGCCGCATAGGCTCCATCAATGAAACCGGCCCCGCCGCTTTTTATCTGTGATTCTATCCGATCCCGTTCTGAAATCAAAGTAGCCAGATCTGCCCGGGTCAGTGAATGAGTACCGATTCTATAGCTTTGTCCCCCTGCCAGTATAGAATATATAGCCTCATTTATAGTCTTTAACCGTTCTTCCTGTGTTCCGTAAGGAATTTCCGTCCTGTTCTCATCCATCTCTATACCCATCCTTTCAATTCTTCTTGTTCTATCCATTGTTCTTCCTGGGATAAAGGCTGTTTCTTTGTCTGTGCGGCCTCCTCATATTTTTTCCATATGCCAGCCTCTCGCTCCCCGAATATCAGCGGCTGTCATGGCATATACCTCCGCGTCTAAATAGTGGTTATCCCTGCGTGCGCTTTTCTTTACCCATACCTGCTTAGGTGGCCCATTTACCTGTTTGACATTAATCCTATGTTCCGCGGTAATCTGAAGAGCATAGTCTTCATCAATCCCCTGAAATACCATCCAAGAGCCGGATCCATTTTTTCGCTTCATCCTGGCTGCTATCCGATCCTTATATTTTCCGGTATCAATCATAACCAGCTCCATACCGCAAGCCTTTGAACCTGCTTTATTAATAATGCTGAATCGGTAATCTGTATTCATTTTTTTGCTGGCGCCTTTACACGGAAGGGCATATTCCGCTGCATCCACGCAGAAATTGTATACCATGTCCGTCTGGTCGCCGGAATCTACTAATACAAGAGATGGAACCAAAAGGCTGCCATCCTTTTTTTCATAATTGAGATTCATAATATCATCCACTTCTTTTAAGTTATCCGCTTTCCCTCTGGCAACCAGCTGACTTGTCCAGCGCTCGCCCCATGCACGAATTACCCAATATACACAGGTTTCTTGAACATCCACTCCTCCGGTAAGTTCGATAGCCCAATCCGGAACTTCCAGCTCTCTTAAGTCTGTCTGGCGCTCCCGTACCAGGTCATCCGTAACTTTTACCTTCGTATCTTCCCAGGCTTCCGCAAGCCAGGAGTTAACGAAATTTTGCATTTTATCCGGTTCATCCTTAGATTTTAGGAATTCCTCCACTACATCAGCCCAGGTTACAAACACGCTGTATAAAGAATTAATGTGAAAGCCTACTGTCTTGGGTTCCCCTATTCCCCGCTTTTTTACCGCTTTCCATCTTCCTTCCCTGAGCATCTTCGGCTTATCTCTGTCAAGGATTTCACAGCCGCATTTTTCACAGATATAGACTGCTGTTTTTGCTCTCTCATAAGGAGAAAATTTGTTTTCTGGATCTTTATCAAACCTTACCTGTTCCCATTGCAATATTATTTCTTCTCCGCAATGAGGACAGGGAACAAAATATTTTCGAACCTCATCAGCATTTTCATGAAGTGTCCAGATATAATTTTCCTTTATGGTAGGGGTTGAACAGGCATATACCTTGCTTTGAGACTTAAAGGTTTTAATTCTCTCCATAGCCAGGCTGTAGGGAGATGCTTCCTTTTTGGAAGCGCCCTCCATTTTATCAATTTCATCAAAAAACAGATACTTGATAGCCTTAGATGCCAACTTTGAGGGGGAGCCAGCGCCCCTCAGGTAGATCACCATGTTTTTGAACTTAAGTCTCAGCTCTTTTGAACTGTTTTCATAAAACTGCTTCCTGATTTTCGGAGCAAGGCGGAAGGCAGGCTTCAGCTTATCGTTGGATATATCTTTGGCCAAATCATCTGATGGGTAGACAATCATAGTAGGGCCCGGTTCCTCCGTAATGATGTATCCAAGGGTATTGATGATTGCCTCTGTTCCGCCAAGCTGGGACCCTTTACACAAATACGTTTCCCGAATATGTGGATCGTTAAAGGTATCCATTATTCCTACCAGATAAGGGGTTACAGAGTTTGACCATTTCCCGGCCAGGTTACTGCTTTCATCCAAAACCCTGTGCTTTTCTGCCCACTGGCTTACCTTAAGGGGTTCCTGAATCAATAACGACTGTTTAATTACCCTTGCGAAAAGATTCCAGGTCTTTTTACGGCTTCTGTTACGCTGTGTCAATCCACTTCATCCTCCTCATCATCTCCCCCTTCCTCTTCTTCCAGTTCTGTGACGGACTGCAATCCGTCTATTTCATCCGGATTATATTCTGCCAGTTCGCCTAAAACCGCTTCCAAAGCTTTTCTTATAGTCTGCATAATCATGTTTAAATCCTCTTCCCCTGCAATCTCCATGGCAAGCTTGGGAGGAAGCGCCAGCAGCCTTGTTTTAAACCGAATCAGCATATCCGAAAGATATGCTTCCACGTCAGCCGCCTCATGAAGCTCTCTCCGAAGCTTCCGAAGTTTCAAAAGAGAGATTTGTTTTTTCACTTCCTCATGCTCCGCCTGCACTTCCTCTTTAGAGATAGATGCCCGCCTTCCCGTTTCCGCATTTATTTTGTACTCAATATACTCCTGAACACACTGAGCAAGCAGGTAGCCTTTTACTGGCTGGTTCACTTTAAAAAGCCCCTCATCCTTTAATTGACGGGCTCTCCTGGTACTGATGCCCAGACACTGGGCAAGCTCTTTCTGGTTTACTATCATCCCTTTTACCATCCCTTTCTGGCACCCCAAAAAGCGGAAGGAAGTGCCCTAATTTTTTTCCCCGGAAAGAGAAAAACTATGGACCTTCCTCGTGACCCGTGGGAGGGCCTGGGGCCTAGTAGTACCTTGCGGCTTTTTGGGTAAAAAAATAGGCATCTGCCTGGGCAGATGCGAAAAAGTATGGAAATTCTTTATTTTTTGCTTGACTACCACGTTATAACGTGGTATAATTAAATCATAGAAAGGAGGTGATGATAATGGAAAAACAAATAGGCAAGTTGATAAAAGTGGTTCGAGCACTTACACAACTTGCCTTAGAAATAGGAACTCTCATAGCTGTCATCAAAATGGTTATTGAAAGTGTCCTATAGCTACCGGGGAGGGAAACCTCCCCACCTAAAATATAACACATTTCCATTATCAAAACAATATGAAAAAAACCCTTATTAGCATCCTCTCCCTGATCTTCTCCATCATCTGGCTGATTATCATTGTCGTTGGATTAGTGCTATTATTCACCCAATAGGAGGTATTCCCGTGAACTTAAAAAAACTTAGGAATGAAAGAAACTTAAGCATCCGCGCCCTTTCCGAATTAGCAGACGTGCCTAAGCGAACCATTGAAGATATTGAACGCTTTGACCGCTGCAAGGTTGACACCGCTATCAAGTTGGCGGATGCTCTGGAGGTTACTCTGGATGAGTTATGCAGGGAGCAGGCGGTCGAATAAGGCCGCTTGCTCCCTCTGCCGTGTAGCTGATGTAGAAAAAGAGATAGCCGAAGCTATCCCTTTTTCTGCTTTTTCTTAACCTCTTTTACCATTCCAGCTATTGATGTATCAAATACATTTTTCACGATATATTTTAATATTGCAATCAATTCGACAATAATTGAAGTAATATAAGCACCAATGAATGTAAAAACTATCTGAATTGTTGAGTCTTTAATCGGTTTTTCTAATTTCTGCATCTCTATCATCCAATAACCAAAATAAGAAATCATAATCGCAATTAAAACAAATTGAAGCAATAAAAAAATACTCATCGCAATCATTAGCCAATCTTTATGCACTCTTTTTTTCTCTTCATTCTTTTCAATTTGCGGAGACAAAACACGTAATAAAAATTCTTTATTTGTTTCTTCAATAATATCTTCAACAGCTTGTCCTTTTAAGCTGTTGTTTCCTATTATTCTGTTTTTAATAACTGAATTTTCGTTAACTTTTTTTAAAAGAGCCGCTATTTCATCAGTTTTTTCTTTTTTTTCATCTCTTTTTTGTACTTCTTCAATCATCGCCGAATCTGTATTTTCTTTTGTTGGTTCCATCATTAAGCTTC
>CAJUJM010000028.1 GCA_910586755.1 uncultured Lachnospiraceae bacterium | reverse complement strand
ATTTGCGACTTATATATGTGCGGAATGGTCAAGCCTTCCTTTATTCCACCTGCTGACATCCGGGAATTAAGAGAGCTGGTAAGATACCGTTATAAACTCACCTGTATGATTACCGGTGAAAAGAATCGTGCCCATAATTGTCTTACCGTCTCCAACCTAAAACTAGATGATGTCTTTTCTGATGTATTTGGCAAATCTTCCCGTTCCATTACAGAACAGATTTTACAACACCCTGGGGAAGCCTTTGATGTAGCACCTTTTGTGGATGGCAGATGTAAAACGCCTATTGAAGAAATACAAGCTGCTGTTGACGGCGCCATCTCTACACAGCAGGCTGTCAAGCTCAGGCAATGCCTGAACCACATCGATGAATTAGAAAAGCACAAAGCAGAAATAGAACGGGAAATCTTTCGTCTCAGTGATAAATACGAAGAGGCCCTTACTCTTATCCGAACCGTACCAGGATTCGATAAGAACCCTATGACTGCTATTCAGGTGCTCTCTGAAATCGGAGGTGATATGTCTGTCTTCCCCACAGCTAAAAACCTCGTTTCATGGGCTGGATGTTGTCCTCGTAATGACCAAAGCAATCGCAAAATCAAATCCACCAGGATTTCCCGTGCTGGTTCTTATTTTAAACCAGTTTTGGTGCAAGTTGCAAATGCTTTAATCAAATCCAAGAAACATCCGGAATTTACAACTCGCTATCGACGTATCAAAGCACGGCGTGATCACAAGAAAGCAATCATTGCCCTCTGTCGTATGCTCCTGACCGCTATCTGGCACATACTTACAGATTTAAAACCCTATACACCGGAAGGCTTTCTTGAACAACGCCCTGTGAACGAATCAAAAGTCTTGACTACTTCACAGGCACTTAATCTGCTTAAACAACGAGGATATATCATCAAAGATGATGCAGTTCTTGTTTCCTGATTAGGTGTTGTGTCCATATTTACTTTTCAAAACCACCTTTTACGATGGTTTATTTCTTATGCCCTATTGTTCTTGGGTAACCTCTACTTTTTTGTTTCAAACTTGTTGAATCTCCATCCTCTCTACGTCAATTCTGTATTTAACTCCACGAGAATAGCTGTCTGCATTGTGAAATGGTACCTTCAGTGGACAAGGGGACACCTGTTCACTGAGGGTATCATTTTCTATAGTATAACGAATCTTCTCCTAAAACACAAATCCTTCTTTTGCCATCCATGTACCGCCTGAACCAAACCGGCAGGAAAGTAAGAATGTTCTATCGCATCTGGCCTGTCTTTATACATTACTTCTGGCAATTTTATTCCCTTCCAATAAACTTTTATTTGTTGCTGCCTGCCAAAATAAAATACCCCGACTCAACTGTTATACAGGAAGAAAACCCCTGATCCCCATTCTCTCCCCATCTGTCCAAAGCTCTATTGCTCCCTGTTCTGCGGTGATCCATATTCTGATCCCCAAATCTTTCAGCCTCTTTATGGTTTCCGGGTGGGGATGGCCGTAGGAGTTATCTTCTCCGCAGGAAATGATCACATCCCGGGGCTTCAGCCTGTCCAAAAGCTCCTGGCCTGTACTGTTCTTTGCTCCGTGATGGCCCGCCTTCAGTACCCAAACCTCCTCCGGGCTTCTCTCAGCCAGCATAGCATTCTCCCCGGAACAGTCCAAATCTCCTGTAAGAACCATTGAAAAACCTCTGTATTCCGCCAGGAGCACCAGGGAATGGCTGTTTCTGTCCTCTATCTGTCTCTGACCTTCTCCCGGCTCCCCGGGGTACAGGCAGGTCAGAATAAATCCCGTCTTTTTTCCTGCTGCCAACTGATCCCCCCGGCTCATGTAAGACACCTGACTGCCTCTCTCTTCTGCCAGCTTTGAAAGCTCTTCATACACCTCCTGTCCTTTTCCGTGGGCTGGTAATATCAGGTGTTTCACAGGGATTTCCCCTTCTTCCAGCAATTCCCTCAGCCCATTTATATGATCCTCATCCCCATGACTGACCATTGCACAGGAAATCTCCCCGATCCCCCGGCTTTCTAAAAAAGGAGTAAGGATCTGGCTTCCCAATGCTTTTTTGTCTGTGCTGCCTCCGTCTATGAGAATTACTGTTTTCCCCTTTTGAAGGACAATCCCGTCCCCCTGTCCCACGTCTAAAAAGGTTACAGAAAGCCCCCCGGGCTCAGGCGTTTTTAATAAAAAAGTGCCCAGAAAAAGGGTCAAAGTAAGAACAGCGAAAGGGTTCCTGCCCTTTTTCTTTATCAGGTAAACGCCAAATATCAAAAGTCCATAGTATAGCCCTGTCTGCCACAATTCAGGCCTTCCAAGAAGCAGACTGTTACCCGGAAGGCTTACCGTCCAGGCGCTTAGCCTCTGGTACAGCTTAAATATCCAGCGGCCGGGCCAAAGAAGGATAGCTCCCGCAGTGGGAGACAGGCTGCCAAAACCGATTCCTGCAATCCCTGAATATAAAACATAAGCCATCAGCGGAATTACAATCAAGTTTAAAAATATGCCGTAAACCGGAACCCGAAAAAAATGGAAGGCTACTACAGGCAGAGTGGCAGCCTGGACAGCCAGACTGGCGCCCAATCCTTTGGAAATTCCCCCCAGTATCCTTATCTTTTCTTTTTCAGGCGCCTTCCTTCTGGCTTCATTGAAAAGACAGATCCCAAAAACCGCCCCGAAGGATAACTGAAAGCCGCTTTGGACCAGCTGGTAAGGCTCCTGACAGGTAATCAATACAGCAGCCAGCCCTAAAGCAGTGAGAGGGTCATAGGTTCTTCTGAATACATCCCCAAGGAAGGCAATCAGCATCATAAAGACTGCCCGATTGGTGGACTGGGACGCCCCTGTCAGAACCCCGTAGCTGATTACCAGAATACCTGCGGTTATTGCCCCAAAACCGGTAGAAATCCCCGCCCTGCGTAATCCTTTATAAACTCCCATTCCCAATATAGACAGGTGGAGCCCGCTGATTGCCAGAAGGTGGGCAATGCCGCTTTGCTGGTACAGCCTGCGGATCTCCCCGTCCAGGTTTTTCTTTTCCCCTAAAATTGCAGAGCGGAATAATCCTGCTTCTTCCTCCCCGCACAGCTTTCCCAAAAGGCGGCTCCACTGTCCCCGAAGCTTCCGCAGAAAATCATGAAAGGGAATATAATCCTGATTTAAAACCTTTATCTTGGCTCCTCCAATTTGTCCTCCAATTCCTTTGGAAAGACTGTAAGTCCGGTAGTCAAACTCCCCGGGATTTTCAGGAGGTTTAAAAGGACTTAAGTATCCGTTTACCTCCACCTTCATCCCTATGGAGAGTTCCCGGGAAGCCGGGGCGTCCGTTTCCGGTATCCGGGCGATCAGACGATCCGGAACCCTTTCTTTCCGGCAGTCCCCGCCTGCTCCCGGCCCTGATTCTGTCTCTTCTTCTGATTCCATCCACGGTTCTGTCCCTTCTTCTGATTTCTTCCTCGTCCCCGGTTGCGTCTCCGGCCCTGTCTCTGCCTTCCTCTCCCTTATCTCCCGAATCCATATCTCCAGACCGTCTCCTGTTTCTTCTATCCTCTCCAGCCGGCCCTCTGCGGCAATTCTTCCTTCCCGTACCTGAACCCAATATTCCTGCTTTTCCAGGCTTTGGAGCCGGCTCCCCGCCAGCCCGGCTCCTGCCAGGCCGGACAGCAGGACAACGTAAAAAGGCAGAAACCTTTTTATGGCTCTGCCTGTGGGAATTTTCAGGAAATGTACGGCAAAAAATGTTGCCGGAAATACTCCGGCCCCCAGCGCTCCTGTTACCAAAAACGCCGCCGTAATAAGAGGAGTCCTTCCGGTTGTCAAAAAGATTTCCTCTATTCCCGCCATCTTCATCTGCAGAGCAAATACCTCTCCAAGTACGAACCCCGCTGCAATCACGAAAAATGGCCGTCTCATATTCAGTTTTTTCCATACTCCTTTGTCAATAATAATTCCACTGCCAGGCGATCCGAAAGCCGCCCGGTCTTTACATCCTCTTCCATCTGGGCGCAAAGCTCCACATAGGAAAGTATCTGCTCCCTGGAAAATGCCCTGGCCTGAGGAAGTACCTTTCCCACCACAAAGGGCTGCAGCTTAAGCCTCCCTGCAATGGCCCCTTTATCCATTCCCTTTGCAGCCAGTTCTTTTACCTGAAGAATCTGATTAAACTGCCTGGCAATGAGAAAGAGGATCCGCATAGGCGGCTCTTTCAGGGTCAGAAGATCCTGGTAGAGATCCAGCGCCTTTCGGGTCTGCCTGGCAGACAGGGCTGAAATCATTTCAAATATCTTGTTGCTTGCCTGGGCTGTAGAGATTTCCTCCACATCCTGATCCGTAATCACATCCCTGCCCCAGGTATAGCTGATAAGCTTTTCCAGCTCCATTCGGATGTTCTCCATATCCTCCCCGGTTTTGCTTAAAAATAAATCCATGGTATGGCTGGTAATCTTCCGCCCTTCCTTTGCCAGAATCCCGCCAGCCCATTTGGCTAACTGTGCATGATCCTGATGATTCAGCTCAGCGGCGTATCCGGCCTTTTTTACTGCCTTATACATCTTACCCCGTTTGTCTACCTCTGACTCCACAAACAGCAGGCAGGAGCTTTCCGGAATGGCAGGGATATAACCAGCCAGCTGTTCGGCAGCGCTTTTAAAAAAACCGCTGTCCTCAATAAGAATCAGCCTTTTATCGGCAAAAAAGGGCATAGTTTCCGACAGTCCTATAATCTCATCTACATTAAGGCCTTTTCCCTCATAATAATGGTAGTTTATGGTATCGCCGCCGGTAATGGCGTCTTTCAATCGGTTCTTATAGCTTTTTTTTAAAAAATCTTCTTCCCCGAATAAAAGATACACGGTTCGGAAATTTCCGGTTTTTAAATCTTCATTCAGCGTCTGCATGGTCTCACCTCCCCTGGATGATAGTATCAGCTTAAAGCAGACTATTCCCCAATCAGATCCACATTCCGCTCAAACACCCCGTTGATAGAAAATACTTCCTTTAACATCCCTTCATTAGCCCCGTTGACAGTAAATTGTACCCGGCTGATTCCAGCGTTTTCTGTCAGGCTGTTGACAATGGAATAGATTGGGATATACTCTTTCACATCCAGGGTATTGTTTAAAAAGCTGGCGTCAAAGTTTATATAACACACGTTGTCGGTTACGGAAATATTTAAAATTTTGGTATCCGGAAGCAAAGTGGCCTGAAGTCCTTCCACCCCCGGTCCGGCAATCAGCTGCTCTACCACCAGTCTCTCCAGGGAAGTATTGATACTGTGGATCACCTGCCGTTTTTCCGCTTTTAAATACTCCCCGGTGCTGTCAGCAAAATACAGGGTAAGCTCCGATTCCTCAAAGGTATTGACATCACTGATGCTTTCCACAAAATCTGATGCCGTAAGCATCCCCACGGGAGCTCCGTTTGAATCCATAATCGGTTGTTCCCCACTATAGATGCTAATATAATCCACTCCGGCAATCTGGGTAAATACCTTGGCCAGGCTCGCCCGGCACAAAATCTCCCTGGCAGAACTCATCAGCATGTAGTTCCCGTCAAAGTACAGGTACAGCACATTTCCGTCCAGGACACACTTTTGCAACTCCACTTTTTCTCCCAGGGCCGTCTGACCGTCAAAATCTGCCGGTACCTGGATAAATTGTATCATCAGCTCTTCGACGAGCCCTGCTGTGTCCTCTGCTCGGGCCTGGTACTCTGTTGGCAGCAGCCTGGTTCCGGAGGAATTCAGATAATAAATCTGGTATACCCCTTCCGCCTCCTCCATTTCCTGCCTGTCTTTGCAGCCTCCTGCTAAAAGCAGCAGAATCAGGCAGAGAACGGCTATCCAAATCCGTCTCATAATAAGCCTCCCATCCATCAGACAATATAGGTTAGGGGGATCCGCACCGTAAAAGTAGTGCCTTTCCCCTGGCTGCTTTCTACCTTTATGTTTCCCTGATGCATTATAATCACGCTTTTGGTAATGGCAAGCCCCAGGCCGGTTCCCCCGGTCTCCCTGGATCGGGCTTTATCCACCCGGTAAAACCGTTCAAAAATATGTTCCTGAAATTCTTCCGGGATGCCAATCCCCGAGTCGGAAACCCGGACATAAAAATATTTGTGATCCGCATCCAGGGTAACCCGGACCCAGCCGTCCTCCACATTATATTTTACTGCGTTTTCCACCAGATTGTTTAATGCCAGAGACAGTTTCACCTCATCTACCTCGGCGCTTACCTCGCGGATGCTCTCCAGAATCAGCTCAATATTTCGTTTTTGGGCAATAGGGCGGATACGCTTTAATATAAGTCCCAGAAGCTCATTAATGCTGACCTGGGAAATGTTCATTTCTGCCGCCGACTTGTCCATCTTAACCAAAGACAGAAGGTCATCAATAATTTTGCTCTCCCTGTCAATCTCGTCAGAAATGTCCTGCATGAATTCCTGGTACAGCTCTATAGGGACCTCCTCCATCCCCATTAGGGAGTCAGCCAGCACCCGGATGGAGGTAATAGGGGTTTTTAACTCATGGGATACGTTAGATACAAACTCCTGCCTGGATTGATCCACAGCTTTCAGCTTGCGGATAGTCCGTCTCACCGCCCCTGATATTCTCTGGGTTTCCAGGTAAGTATTTTCCCGAATCTCTGTATCAATATATCCGTCTGCCACCTTATCCAACATTCCTATGAGATTCCGGAAGGGCAGCAGCAAGAGCCTTGTAAGAGCCAGGGCCACTACAGCAATTGCACAAAAGGCTATCAAATCAAAAAATCGGGATCGTTCACTGAGGGAAGCTTCTATGGAAGTGAGATTTTCTGTGGAAGCAGTCACGACCATAACCCCGTCAATCCGCTTTTCTACCAGATCGTTATAGATGGGAATGGTCTGGGCAAAGTAGTTTTTTTCTTCATTGTAAATATTGCTGGTTTCGCCCTGAAAACAGCGGATTACTTCTTCCGCAACATGCATCCGGCCTTCTGACAGGCCAAACGTGTCCATTACTATCCGGTAATTTTTATCTACAATGACGATACGGCCGTTGAAAATATCGGCCGTAATTTCCATCTCCATATTAATAGAAGTATTTTTATAGTCCGGCAGAAAATAGCCGGATCTGGTCATTTTGCTACTTATAATCTGACACTGGTTCAGCACCTCACTGCGCCGGTTATCAATTTGATTCTGCCGTACCGACCCTGACAGAAGCCTTCCCTGGAGCAGCATGGGAAAGGTCCCTACTGCCAGTATGACCAGTATAAAGGGCACTGCCACACTGAAGGTAGGAGGCCAGCTTTTCCATTGTTTTTTTATCCACGGAATCATCTATCGTTCCTTCTTTGCTTAAAGCTTTTCCACATCCAGCATCTTTGTGCAGGCTACTGCCAGAGAGCCCGGTCCAATGTGGCAGGCAATACTTAAGGACAGTGGAGCCATATGGACAGGCGCCCAGGGATACAGGCTCTCCATCTCCTTTTTCAGTTCCTCTGCCGCCTCCCGGTTGGCAGTGTGGGCAATCTGAAGATTCATATGCCTGGCATCCTTGTCTCCAAGGCGCACCTCCATCTCATGAGCCAGCGCTGTAAGCATGGTGGTCTTTGCCTGCTTGGCGGTCCGTGCTTTGGAGAAAGCGTCCAGTTTTCCCCCTTCAATAATCAGAACCGGTTTAATGCGGAGCAAGGTTCCCAGAGCTGCCGCCGCCGGGGTAATCCGTCCGCCCTTTTTTAAATATTTTAAGGTGTCCAGGGTGATAAAAATAACACTGTCCGCCTTGGTTTCTTCCAGCTTTTCCTTAATCTGCACAGCAGAATATCCGTTTTTTGCCATCTCTAAAGCATCCAGGGCCGACTGGCGCTGGGTAACAGAAATCCTCTGATTATTCACCACTTGTACCTTTCCTTCATAGTCCTCTGCCAGCATCATTGCGGTCTGGCAGGAACCGGAAAGAGAGCTGGACATAGGGATATGGACAATTTCATCATATTCCTTTAACAGGCTGTCCCACAGATCCGTAACCGACTCCGGAGAGGGCTGAGAAGTGGAAATGTCCGCGCCCTGGGCAAGCTTCTCATAAAACTGCTCCTGAGTCAGAGTAATGTCTTCAAAATAGGTCTCCCCGTCAATCATAAAGGGCATGGGAAGAACGGAAACTCCCAACTCCCCGGCCTGGGCCTGTGTAATGCCGCTGTTGCTGTCGGTAACAATCGCAATCTTCATGAATTTATTCTCCTTTTATCCATTTATCTGATTAGCGGATGTATAAAGCTGATAGTACATCCCCCTTTTTTCCATAAGAAACTGATGATTCCCCTCTTCCACAATGTGATTGCCGGAAAGCACCAGGATTCGATCTGCGTTTCGAATCGTAGAAAGCCGATGGGCAATGGTGAGAGTGGTTCTTCCTTGGGCCAGCTTATCTAAAGAGCGGGATACCAGATACTCACTTTCATTATCCAGAGCGGAAGTGGCCTCGTCCAGCAGCAAAATAGACGGATTCTTTAAAAAGACTCTCGCAATACTGATCCGCTGCTTCTGTCCTCCTGACAGCTTTACTCCTCTCTCGCCTACATAGGTATCATAGCCATCCTTCAGCTCCATAATAAAATCGTGGGCTCCTGCCATCTTTGCCGCCTCTATAATCTCACTCCTGGCAGCTCCGGGCTTTCCGTAGGCTATATTTTCCGCCACAGTCCCGGAAAACAGGTATACGTCCTGCTGCACCACTCCTACATTGGACCGCAGGCTCTTTAAGGTTACATGGCGGATATCCTGACCGTCAATGGAAATGGTTCCGCTGGTAGTGTCATAAAATCTGGGAATCAGATTACACAACGTGGTTTTTCCTCCGCCGGACGGTCCCACCAGGGCTACCTTTTCTCCTTTTTTGATCGTCAGATCAATGGTATCCAACACCTCATTGTGGTCGTCAGGATACTCAAAGCTTACTTTCTCAAAACGGATCTCGCCCTCAACGTCCTTCAAAGGCCGGGCTCCCTCCTCGTCAAAAATATCAATCTCCGCATCCATAATCTCCACAAACCGTTCCACGCCGGTAATTCCCCGCTGAAACTGCTCGGCAAATTCAATAATCCGCCGGATGGTTGCCAGCAAAGTGGTGACATACAGGGTATAAGCCACCAAATCTCCTGGCGCAATCAGCCCTTTCACCATAAAAATGCCGCCTGCCAGGATTACCACCAGATACATAATTCCGTCAAAAATCCGCACCGTATCCTGAAAGGACGCCATATAGAAATACGTCGTCTTTTTAATGTCCAGGAAATTCACATTGTCTCTCTGGAACTTCTCAATCTCCACATCCTCATTGGCAAACGCCCGCACTACCCGGTTTCCTAAAAGGCTGTCCTCGATCCGGGCGTTTAATTCCCCCACATGGTTTCTCTGTTCCTTAAAGGCTTTGCGAACCCGCAAATTAAAGTAGGTACAGGAAACTATCATAATCGGGATAAATACAAAGATAATCACTGTCAAAAGCAGATTAATCCGGGACAAAACGAAAAATGACACTACAATCTTTACAAAAGCAATAAAAAATTCCTCGGGACAGTGGTGGGAAAATTCTGTAATATCGAACAAGTCGCTGGTGATCCGGGACATGATCTGCCCCACCTTGGTGTTGCTGTAATAGCTGTCAGACAGCTTTTGCAGATGTTTAAATGCATCTCTTCTCATATCCGTCTCAATTTTGGCTCCCATAATATGGCCGGTGTAGGCCATGTAGAAAAAGGCTATCGCGTCAATAATCCGGAGAACCAGATACAAAAGGGCGGCCTTTCCCACTACGCCCACGGTCAGGGAAGCCAAATCCCGCATCCCCTCATTAGTAATATAGCGCAGAATCAAAGGAAATACCATCTCGCAAACAGTGGTCAGAGACGCGCAAAACAAATCCATAAGCAGGATGCCGGTATACTTTCTGTAATATGGGATAAATCGTTTTAAAATCTTGCTTGTTTTCATGAATCATTCCTCTTCTGATACATTTCGATATGTTTTCCTATTGTACCATAAATATGGGCTTTTTTCCAGAAGAAAAATAGGGCTGCTTTGTATTGACTCTTCCTTAAGCAATCGTCTTTCGACCCATCAGATGCCGGTAAGCTCGCTGATGGGTCTTTTTCTGTCTTCTGGCTCTGTATGTAAGACTTGCTCTTTTCGGCTAATGTAAGTACGCCTACAAGGCTGCTTACAATTCCGCCGAAGATGCTTACCATTCTTCCAAGTAAGAGTTTCTCTGCCGACTTTCTCTAATGTAAAACTATTATAATGCTTTTGATGACAGAATGGAATACCTGAAAAACCGACATTTATTGACATTTGTCGGAAAATAGTTGCTTTTCACGGAATTGGGCATCTTCTTGCCCGTCGACTCTAATGGGAAATAATCCGCTTTCCCTCTGGACGAAATCTTCTTTACCCGTTATAATATGAATGTTTGCGAAACATAAGTTTGGAATACGTTCTGACGAAATGGCAGGTGCCGCATAGCGGTGCGTGCCGATACATTTGAAAGGAGATTACACTATGCCCTACTGCCCCAAATGCGATATGGAATTTGTTGAGGGAATTACTGCCTGCACCGACTGCGGCGGCCCTTTATATGAATCGGAAGAAGCTTATAAAATGATGAAAAAGGAAGAGGACCTAAAACGCCGCTCCCAGGAAGCCGCCCAGATGGCGGCTTTCCAGGAGATGATGGAAGCCAGAAGCCAGGATATGGAAAGTATTTCCGCAGATCTGTCAGAAATTTCTTCCAATGACCGCCCGGAAACCAGCGCTGTCCTGCCCGGCAGTTCTGCCGCTCAGGCCCAGGAACTTGCCAAAAAGTCCTATGTCCATCCCGGCGTCTATGTGGATGCGGCTCAGCGTTATGATGATATGAAGTCCTCCGCATCCGCTTTTTATTTAGTAGGCGGCATTGCCGCTGTGGGATCGGTTCTATGCTGGATGTCCATTATCCCTCTTGCAATGGTAGCCAAAATCGCCATGACTGCCATTGCCGCAGGCGCTCTTGTAGTGGCGGTTAAAACCACCCAGTCTGCCAGAGCATTTCTTCCTCAGGTGGCAAAAGAAAAAGAGCGAACAGAGAGTATCATTCGCTGGTTTTTAGATACCTACACTGCCAGAGACTTGGATCAGATCCTGGAAAGCGCCTCCCCGTCACTGTCTTCTGAAGAATTAAGCCTGAAACGGTATGAGCTGATCCAGGATTACCTCATCACCAATCACGATCTTCCGGATCCGGCTTATGTGGATTCTCTGGTAGAAGAAATTTATGGAAAATTGTTTGATTGAGATGTTTTATAAGTTCTGAAACGGGGGCTGCAAAACAGGGATCACTCCATCTGTTTTGCAGCCCCCGTTGTCTCTTTACAACAGGCTCAACGTTTTTTCTGCGTTGCAGCGTTATCCTCTCTCTGCAATCAGCTTCTCCACTTCTTCCCGCCCCGGCATAACCCTTAAAGCGCCTTTTCTGGTAGTAATCAGGGAGGCGGCGGCGTTGGCAAAGGTAAGCATTTCCTTCAGTCCTTCCACGCTTAAGTTATCCAAGCCGTGATCCAATACATAATTTAGTACACAGGCGCAGAAAGTATCTCCTGCTCCGGTGGTCTCAATGGTATTCTCCTGAATAAAGGGCTTTCCCTCTACAATAATACCGGTTCCGTTCTCTTTCTCATCCTGTTGATAATAAGCCCGGCTTCCATCCCGGCCCATGGATACCAAAATCAACGGAATGGAAAACTCCCTGCGGATCTTCTTTACGCCCTCCGTATAGCTTTCTTCGCCGGTAAGCCACTGGATCTCATTATCCGAAATCTTTAAAATGTCACAGTATCCCAGGCCCCAGCGCACCTGCTCCTTCGCATCCTCCAGACTTTCCCACAGGGGAGGGCGCAGGTTGGGGTCAAAACTAACCAGGGCTCCGCTTTTTTTGGCCTCTAAAACCGCAGCCTTGGTAGCTTCCCGGATTCCTTCATGGGTCATAGACAGGGTGCCAAAATGGAAAATCCTGGTGTCATTTACCATGCTCATGTCCACATCCTGCTGGGAAAGCATCATATCTGCCCCTGGATTGCGGTAGAAGGAAAAGTCCCGGTCTCCGTCTGCAAAGGTGTGAACCAATGCCAGGGTGGTATGGATATTATGATCATAGGCCAGATTGCTGTCGTCAATTCCCACTTCCCGAATAGTCTCTGCCAGCATCCGTCCAAAAAAGTCATCTCCCACCTTGCCGATAAAAGCGGTCTTTTTCCCAAGTTTTGTAAGCATGGCCAAAACATTACAGGGGGCTCCTCCCGGGTTGGCTTCGAACAGGCCATTCCCCTGCTGGCTCAAACCATTCTGTGTAAAATCAATAAGAAGCTCGCCTAACGCTACAACATCAAACATAATCTTATCCTCCTTTAATATGTATCGGCACGCGACGCCCTGCGTCACCTGCCAAGTCGTCGGAAGGCATTTTGAGAAATGCTTCGCATTTGCCTTCCTCCTCTAATATGTATCGGCACGCGACGCCCTGCGTCACCTGCCAAGTCGTCGGAAGGCATTTTGAGAAATGCTTCGCATTTGCCTTCCTCCTCTAATCCCTGCCCCTCTCCT
>CAJUJM010000027.1 GCA_910586755.1 uncultured Lachnospiraceae bacterium | reverse complement strand
AATATTACTATAGAATAAAACAAAAATTTTGACAAAAAAAGTACAGGTTTTACAAGGCCTGTAAGCATCTTTTTCATTATCAAACTGTCAAACACCCGGGAAAATTGCACAATTTCTCCGGTAGTTATTACAGAAAAATGAAATATCGCCAATTTTTATTAACATTTCATTAACCACCTTGTTACAGGCATATAATTATGCTATAATCACCATCAGTTCATCCACGACTATGGCTATTCAGGTTAAAAGAGGAAGGTTTTATGAAAGAGTTTTTCGGGAAATATAAGCATGCTTGGATTTTATCTTATGGTCTGGTATATCTGACCTGGTTTTTTTATCTGGAGCGCACGGTTACCAAAGGATACCATGTGATCCATGTTCGATTAGATGATTATATTCCTTTTGAGGAGATTTTTATTATCCCTTATTTGCTGTGGTTTGCTTATGTGGCGGCGGCAGTTCTGTATTTGTTTTTCACCAACAAGGAAGAGTATTACCGGCTGTGTATCTATCTGTTCAGCGGCATGACCATCAGTTTAATTATTTGTACCTTTTATCACAATGGAACAGATTTCCGGCCTGTTCTGGATCCGGAGCAGAATATTTTTACCCGGCTGGTGAGCCGGCTGTATGTTGCAGATACCCCTACCAATGTATTTCCCAGCATCCATGTGTACAATTCTATCTGTACTCACGTGGCGGTATCCCGGAGCGATGGATTAAAAAAATATCCGGTTATTCAGTGGTCCTCTTTTGTGCTGATGGTGTTGATCTGTATGGCCACCGTATTTTTAAAGCAGCACTCTGTTGTGGATGTGCTGGGCGGATGTATCATGGCTTACATTCTATATTATGTAGTATACGGCTATGGCTATGGATTTGAGCGAAAGAAAGCTTCCCCAAAAATTTTAGGATAAAAGAAGGACACAGGCTCCTGTGCAGATAAACAGCGCAGGAGCCTGTGTCCCTTTTTATAATACATCTCCAACTAATTAAATCCATAAAACTTCTGAGTTATCTTGTATCCCGCAACCGATACCTTTCTTCCGCTCTTTCCCGGCAGATTTACTCCCTGGCCTAAAAATCCCCAGCGCAGCCGCAGGTAAAGGGCAAGATTGTTCTGCTTTAGAAATTTCCACAGTTCTTTTTTCTTCTGAAGATTTTCCCCGGACTCGGAACGGATAGCCAAAATCGAAGAAATCGTCATCATAATTTCCAGATAATTCACCATATAATGGCGCAGCTTGCGGCAGGAAATTTTGGTAACGTCGTAATATCCGATCATCAGCTTGGTTACCAGAATCTGCTGATCAATCCGGCCAATCATCACCTGCTCGTTGACAGACTGATCCTCCCGGCCGATAAAATACCGGTAGAAATTAACATCCAGATAATACAGGGTCTTTACATGAGGAAGGGGCTGGTAAACAAAAATATTATCTACATAAAATGTATGTTTAGGAAGCTCCAACCCGCACTGACGCAAAAGCTCAGTCCGATAAATAACCGAATGCATGAGAATGTACTGACCAATCATAAAGCCTTTTACCTCATCCCAGGTAATCAGCTTATCTACAGGAAGAGCAGTGCGGTAATTCATTACCTTTTTGTTCTTGGCTCCCTGTTTTTCATATACAAAATTGCTGACAAGCATATCCAGAGTCTCTTCCCCATAGACGAACTGGCGCAAGGTCTTTAAAATCTTCTGGTAGGCTTCCTCATTTACCCAATCGTCGCTGTCCACTACTTTATAGTAAATGCCAGAAGCATTTCGAAGTCCGGCATTTACCGCCTCCCCATGACCTCCATTTTCCTGATGAATGGCACGGCAGATACCGGGGTATTTCTCTGCATATTCATCTGCAATCTGGGCAGTATTATCTTTAGTAGAACCATCATTTACAATCAATATTTCTACCTCTTCCCCACCGGTAAGCAGTGTATCAATGCAGTGTCTCATATATGCTGCTGAATTATAGCAAGGAATTGCTATTGACAATAGTTTCACTTTCGTTCCTCCTCTAAGCTATCAGTAAAAGTCTGTTCTTTGTAATCTCCGGACCTCTGCGGCGGCAATTCCCAGGGTAAGGACAGCTATAAGGCCAGAAAGGGCAGGCCTATTTGCTATAGCTGGCATTAAAATACCGTTCAGCACATAGACAGAACCTATATTCATAGCAGCATGAACCAGCCAGGCGGCGGTAAGGCTCCGGTATTTCTCCATCACAAAAGCCAGAAGCAGGCCTAATCCGGCAGCATAAATTCCCTGAACTACATTACCGTGAAACAGGCCGAAGAATGTGGCAGAAAAAATGGCAGCGGGAACTGCCTTCATCTCGTCCCGGAGACTCAAGTACCCGATCCCTCTGAATACCAGCTCCTCCGCCACCGGGATAATCAGACAAACCCCTATAAGCTGCAGCCAGAACCCGGCATCTGCTATCTCCCCCACAGCTTCCTCTACTGCCGGAAACCAGCTGGCCAAAGGAGTAAAGCCTAAGAGAAGATTTCCCGCAATGCTGGATGAAATCCCCAGAATCACCAGATGATCCCACTGGTCCGGCACTTTCAGCCGGAAGTCTTTTACCAGGCCCTGCCGCAAAATCCAATCCCTCTTATAAGGAAACCATAAAATCCCCGCCGTCAGCACTGCCCCCGGAAGGATTGCAGTCACCGTGCTTTCAGGAAAAATCCCGGCGGTCCGGTATATTTCAGTAAAAGCAAAAACCGACATATAATAAATCATCAGCGGATATATGGTTTTTAAGACGGCTCTTATAGCGCTTCTTATCCTGTCCATAGGCTGTTTTCTCTTCCTGCCTTTTGTTTCTGACCATTATCATACCATGGTGTTTTAGATTTTTCCACACATTTTTCATAAAAACAAATGGCAATCATTCCATCAACTTTCGGAACTGGCATTATTTTAGTCACGTAATTCCATCTCTTTTACAGATACTAAAAAGGATTCTAAAAATATTGTCTGAAAGGAGTGGTTTTTATGAATTTTTGTAAATGCAGTGAACCTGGACAGCCTTTGGCAAAGCCCGGCGGCTACCTGTTTCCTGGTATCGCCACCATACCCCTTCAGGAGTGGGAAGAACCCTTTTCCCCGGAAGAGGGATTAAAACAGGGCACCGTTTTCCCGGTCCTTGCAATGCCTTTTTTTGCAGGAGGTGAAATTCATGGATAAGCGTGGAGAAATGCTTCAGAAAATCAATGAAATCAGCTTTACCGTCAACGACCTGACTCTCTATCTGGACACTCATCCCACCGATGAAAATGCTCTCGCAGCCTTTTCCCAGGCGGCAAATGAGCGAAAAAATCTTTTAGAGGCTTATGCCAAAGAGTTTGAGCCCCTCACCATGAATTGTGTCTGTCCCGATACCAACAACCAGACCGGCAGCCATACTTCTTATCCGGCCAAAAAGCATTTTACCTGGGTGGATGGCCCCATTCCCTGGGATAATAGGGGAGGTGTACTGTAATGTGGACTTATGAAAAACGGCTTCAGTTCCCTGTTAACATTAAAACTCCCTGCCCCAAAACAGCTCAATTAATTATCAGTCAGTTTGGCGGGCCCGACGGCGAGCTGGCGGCTTCTATGCGCTATCTTTCTCAAAGATATTCTATGCCATGTAAAGAAATCGGCGGGCTTTTAACCGATATCGGAACCGAGGAGCTGGCCCACCTGGAAATGATCTGCGCTATGATCTTCCAGCTTACCAAAAACCTCACCCCGGAACAGGCCAAAACCGCAGGCTTTGACGCTTATTATATCGACCATACCACCGCTCTCTGGCCCCAGGCGGCAGGAGGCATCCCTTTTAATGCCTGCGAATTTCAGTCCAAGGGCGATGCCATTACCGATCTCCACGAAGATCTGGCTGCAGAGCAAAAAGCCCGCACCACCTACGAAAACCTGCTGCGGGTTATTGATAACCCGGAAGTAAAGGAGCCTTTGCGTTTCCTTCGTGAACGGGAAGTTGTTCATTATCAACGGTTCGGGGAAGCCCTGGAGCATATAAAAGCCCGGCTGGATTCCAAAAATTTCTACTATTTTAACCCGGAATTTGATAAGCAGTTTTTGAAAAAATAAGGATAAGGCCCGAAAATACGTAATACTTTTCAGGCATCCTGTTGTCATACTGGAGGTTTTACCTCAGCTTTACCTCAATTCAACTGTATTTCACAAAGGCCCTGACTGTATTTCTAACAGCAGGGCCTTTTATAATACGCTATTTACATTTTTAAAAGAGTAAAAACTGGATGCAGGATAGGTAGTAGCGCCAGATATCAGTGTTATCTGTGACCCGAATAAGCTGACGGATCGGGGCCGCACCGGAGCGCCGGACTGGATAACAGAGATTGTTTCTCCTGGTACCTCCAGCCATGACTATGTACGTAAGCTGAACTTATACATGGATGCCGGAGTGAAAGAGTACTGGATCGTAGATCCCCTCAGCCAACAAATCTTTGTGTATCTTCTGAAGGAAACAGACTTTAAGGCCAACTCTTACACTTTTCAGGACAAAATCAAGGTTAACATCTTCGACGATTTATAGATTAATTTTGCTGGGCTGGAATTATGAGCCTATCCTACAGGGCCGCTGGCTTTATAGGAATTTTACACGCTATATATATAACTTTCACAGGGAGAAACGTTACAAAAAACTTATACTCCCCAATCACTTTTTAGACGGTTCAGCATCTTCATATCCTCGCTTGTATTCCTATCTGGGTTACTGTCCGGAGGAAACACATTGGATAATGTACGGTAAAACTTTCTCAGAATAGCCTTATCAGCTTCGTTGTAGTTACTGGCGAAAATATCACAATAACTATCCATAAAGTTGGAAATCATGGAAATCTGCCTGGAAAATTCACTCTTTCCGCGCTCTCGCAATTGTGGTAGAATGAAAATAACAGAGCTAATATAAAATTTGAATATCTTTTGGGGATCTCGGATGCATTATAATAGTTTTTTCAGAACAAGTTATGGAGGACTTCATGATTAATCTTAGAAAAATTACAGAAGAAAACTTTAATGACGCATTTAATCAAAAACTTGCGCCTGAACAAGAGCGTTTTAGATGAAATAGAACTATCATTAATGATGCAATAACAAATTTATGAAGGATAAAGATTTGAAAATTATAGAGATAACAGACAGGTCCTCTTCGTTAATAAAACAACTACTGGCAGTGTGGGAAAGCTCTGTCAGAGCAACGCACCTTTTTCTATCAGAAGACGAGATAGAAAGCATTAAGGAATATGTACCGCAAGCATTAAAGGAAATACCTTCTTTAACGATAGTAGAAAAGGAAAATCAAGTTCCCGTTGGCTTTATGGGGATTGTAGGGCAACATCTTGAAATGCTCTTTATTTCCCACGAAGAAAGAGGGAAAGGATTAGGCAAGGAATTGCTTAAATACGGAATAGAAAAATATTCGATTAATGATTTGGCAGTTAATGAACAAAATCCTCTTGCAAAAGGATTCTATGAACACATGGGCTTTAAGGTTTATAAAAGAACCGATTGTGATGAACAAGGCAATCCATATCCACTTTTATACATGAAATTGGATAGCTAACTTCCAGTTTAGTATATGGTCGTACACTGAAAAGTATGCTATGATTTATGTATGGTGGAAAAGGTGCGTCTATAATTTGCCGCTCCATTGGAATGCATAGAGGAAAGACAGGTCATAATGACAGAAGATAAAACAACAAAATATAGGGGCTTGCACTGCGTTTGTATGAGTATTCTAAAAAGTTGAAACCCTGTGTCCAAGCAACCACATACGAAAGGAAATGTTATTATGTCTGAAGCATTAGCCCACGCAAACATTTACACAGAAGAGGATTATTACAATCTACCAGAGAATGCCAGAGCGGAATTAATAGACGGCCAAATCTATTACATGTCGGCGCCCAGCAGAGTACACCAGGAAATATTAAACTTTATGAATACGGAAATAAACATTTATCTCCGCTCTAAAAAAGGTCCCTGCAGGGTCTATCCGGCTCCATTCGCCGTTAAGCTGTTTGAAGATGATAATAAAACCGTAGTAGAGCCAGATATCAGCGTGATATGCGACCCGAACAAATTGACGGATCGGGGCTGCACCGGAGCGCCGGACTGGATAACAGAGATTGTTTCTCCTGGTACCTCCAGCTATGACTATGTACGTAAGTTGAACCTCTACACGGATGCCGGAGTGAAAGAGTACTGGATCGTAGATCCCAGAAACCAGACAATTCTTGTATATTTCTTTGATCAAGACTCTTTTAATGTCCGGCAGTACACTTTTCAGGACAAAATCAGAGTTAACATCTATGACGATTTATGGATTGATCTTGCAGGGTTAGAATTGTGAACCTCTCCTACGGGGCCGCTGGGATTATTCCCAGGGCCCTTTTCCTTGGTAGCTGGCTATATTTCTTACGGCTCCGTAAAGCCTTTTTTCCATTTTCGGAAAAGAGACAGGGCGGCCCCTCTGCTAATCTTATTACAGAACAGGCGCTCCATAATACAACATTTCATTCATCAGTTTCGGGGGACTCTACACATCACGTAAATAGCTGTCTAAGTTCCTATTCTCTTGATTTCCTCACGTCTCACCATCTTCATATCCTCGCTTGTATCCCTATCTAGATTACTGTCCGGCCGCATATTCTTCTGTCTGTATTCTTCCCAAATACACTCAACAATCCCAAATATCGTCAAAGCTCTTGACATACAGCTAAATCTATGATAAAACGAGAACATTGAACTGGTAGAGGCGCGGTTTTCAAGAGTATCACACCGTTTTGGCAGGGCGCCGGGTGTGAAAAAGGGGATGCCGCCGAAGGATTTCTTCCTGCCCTGAGGACAAGATCCTGGGCCGTCACAGAATATGTGGCGGACTGTCACGAATGAAGTGGAGCGCTACCATGCCGGAAAATCTTACAGAATACTTTTACTGGATAAAATTCCGCCATGAACCGCATCCTTTATTTGGAACCGGCTCATGGCTGTTTTATTTTTGGAAACCCGGCTTAAATGCCATGGCAGCAATCTAGTGTCTTGTCTGCATTATATCTGGTGAAACTCCGCAGGATATTCGTTCTTCTGCAAGGCGGATTTTCGACGGCGTAGCGGTGGCTACGGCTAGAAAATCCAACGCGGTAGATTGACGAATAGACAAGGAGGTTTGCCTGAATATAATGCAGACAAGACACTAGCCCCGGTCTGTCGGAGTTTCCTCCAAGTGAAGGGAGATTTCTGTATGAAAAGCAAACAACGAATTTTGTATGTGAGCGCCGCAGTCGTGCTGCTTCTCACCTTGTTCCCCATGTTGGTTCTGGCCGCCGAGGAAGGCCAGGGGCCGGAACCCTTTATGTACGCCACTTTTTGGGCTCTGGTTCCCCCGTTGGTAGCCATTGCTCTGGCCCTGCTTACCAAAGAGGTATACAGTTCCCTATTCGTAGGGATTTTAGTAGGAGGCCTGTTCTACTCCGGCTTTTCCTTTGAAGGAACCATTACTCACGTATTTGACGACGGTTTTCTAAGCGTGCTGTCCGACTCTTATAATGTTGGAATTTTGATTTTCCTGGTTATCCTGGGCATTATTGTTTCCCTTATGAATAAGGCCGGAGGATCTGCTGCTTTCGGGCGCTGGGCCGGTGAAAAAATTAAGGGCCGGGCCGGTGCTCAGCTGGCTACCATCGCTCTGGGCGTACTGATTTTTATTGACGACTATTTTAACTGTCTTACAGTGGGAAGCGTTATGCGGCCGGTTACGGATAAACACAAGATTTCCCGGGCAAAGCTTGCCTACCTAATCGACGCTACCGCTGCCCCTGTCTGCATCATTGCTCCTATCTCCTCCTGGGCTGCCGCAGTTACCGGGTTTGTGGAAGGAGAGGATGGCCTGGCCCTGTTTATCCGGGCAATCCCTTACAATTTTTATGCATTATTGACCATTCTGATGATGATTGTCCTGGCTGTAACGGGTATTGATTACGGCTCCATGGCTGTTCATGAAAAAAACGCCAGAGACAAGGGGGATCTCTTTACCACCCCCGGACGTCCCTACGCCAACGCAGCCGGGATTGACAACATTGGAAGAGGGACTGTGATAGACCTGGTTCTTCCCATTGTATGTCTCATCTTCTGCTGTGTCATCGGTATGATTTACACCGGCGGTTTCTTTGACGGCGCGGATTTTGTTACCGCCTTTTCCGGCAGCGACGCTTCCAGAGGCCTGGCTATGGGCAGCTTTTTCGGGCTTCTGCTTACGATTCTGTTTTATATGGTCCGTCGGGTTATGCGGTTTGAAGAATGTATGTCCTGTGTTCCGGAAGGTTTTAAAGCCATGGTTCCCGCGATTCTGATCCTGACCTGCGCCTGGACATTAAAGGCCATGACTGACAGTCTGGGGGCTGCCGAGTATGTGGCAGCTGTAATGACTTCCTGTGCCGACAGTCTGATGAATCTGCTTCCGGCATTTATCTTTCTGGTTGGCTGCGGTCTGGCATTTGCAACCGGCACCTCCTGGGGAACCTTCGGTATCCTGATCCCCATTGTGGTTGCCGTATTTGCCAATACCAACCCGACCCTGATGACCATCTCCATCTCCGCATGTATGGCCGGAGCGGTTTGCGGCGATCACTGTTCTCCTATTTCTGATACCACCATTATGGCGTCAGCCGGAGCTCAGTGCGACCATGTAAATCACGTATCCACTCAGCTGCCTTATGCCCTGACGGTTGCGGTAATTTCCTTCTTTACCTATATCATAGCAGGTTTTACCCAGAACGCCTGGATTTCCCTTCTCTTTGGCGCAGTGGTAACGGTTGGCGCGCTGATGCTGCTAAAGAGAAAACCTGCTGTCTGACTTACAGCCTGTCCGCATACCTTTCGTAAACAAGAGCAAGTAAAGGGGCTGTCTGTCGGGAAATACCAAATTTTAGCCCCTGATGCCTAAGAAAGAGAGAACTTCGTGAAATTCAGGCTTTTACAAGCCTTCGATGTTCCGCGAAATTCTCTCTTTCTTTTTTTCTGTCCTTATTTTGGGGTGCAGAAAGCACCCCAATTCTCTTTCGGCTCTGTATGTGGGATTTTACAGCGCCGCAATGGTATCCTGGCAAACCGGACGGATACCGCTCTTTTCTAATACCTCAATGGCTTTCTCATTGTTCTCCACCCGGAGCACCATGTAGGCGGTAGCCGCCTTTTGACTTAGGAAAGCGTAAGTATAATCCAGGTTCACGCCGCCGTCCCCCAGCACCTTTAAAATTTTATAAAGGCTGCCTGGCTCATCACTCATCTCCACGGCCAGAACCGGGGTAATGGAAACCACATAACCGGATTCCTTTAATACCTGGGAAGCCTTGTAGGCATCATCTACAATCATGCGGACAATCCCAAAGTCCTGGGTTTCTGCAATGGACAAAGCTCTCATGTCAATGTCATGCTGATGTAAATAATCCGTAAGTTCTGCCAGCTTTCCAGGCTTATTTTCTACAAATACGGAAATCTGTTTTACTGTCATAATCCCCCTCCTTTATTAACCTTTATATAAGTTTCTCTTGTCAATGACGCGGACTGCCTTGCCCTCGCTTCTTGTAATGCTCTTGGGGTTCACCAGACGTACCTTGACATAGATTCCAAGCATGGATTTTAATGCGTCAACCAGCTCTTTCTCTCTTACTGCCACAATACCTACATTATCGGAGAACATCTCCGGAGTCATCTCAACCTGTACCTCAAGGGTATCGCTGTGATCGACACGATCTACCACAATCTGGTAGTTAGCCGGGTAGCCCTGATTTAACAGAACAGTCTCAATCTGAGACGGGAATACGTTAACGCCCTTTACAATCAGCATATCATCGCTGCGGCCCAAAGGCTTGGTCATCTTTACGTGAGTGCGGCCGCAGGAACATTTCTCATGGCTTAAGATGCAGATGTCTCTGGTACGGTAGCGGATTAAGGGGAAAGCCTCTTTGGTAATGCTGGTAAATACCAGCTCACCTTTCTCGCCATCAGGAAGCACCTCGCCGGTTTTGGGGTTAATTACCTCGGCGATAAAATGATCCTCGTTGACATGCATACCGGTCTGGGCGCTACATTCAAAGGAAACGCCAGGACCGGAAATCTCGGTAAGGCCGTAAATGTCGTAGGCCTTGATCCCCAGCTTATCTTCAATGTCCCGGCGCATTTCTTCTGTCCAGGCTTCTGCGCCGAAGATACCGGCTTTCAGTTTAATTTTATCCCGAAGGCCTCTCTCGCAGATGGTCTCTGCCAGGTATGCGGCATAAGAAGGGGTACAGCACAGAATGGTGGAACCTAAATCTGTCATAAACTGGATCTGGCGGTCTGTGTTCCCGGAGGACATGGGCAGAGTCAGAGAACCAATCTTGTGGGAGCCGCCGTTTAGGCCCGGGCCGCCGGTAAACAGGCCGTAGCCGTAGGATACGTGAACGACATCTTCCTTGGTCCCTCCCGCTGCGGCGATGGCTCTGGCACAGCAGTCATCCCACAGATCAATATCGTGCTGAGTATAAAATGCAACTACCCGGCGTCCGGTGGTACCGCTGGTGGACTGGATACGCACGCAGTCGGTTAACGGTTTTGCAAGAAGGCCGTAGGGATATGCATCTCTCAGATCGTCTTTGGTAATAAAGGGCAGCTTGTGAAGGTCATCTACGGACTTAATGTCTTCTGGCTTGACCCCTTGCTCGTCCATTCTCTTTCGATAGTATTCTACATTTTCGTAAACGTGTTTCACTGTTTTGGCCAGGCGCTCGCTCTGCCATTCCCGAATCTGTTCCCGGGATGCACACTCGATTTCTGGCTGGTAGTAATGTTCCATAGTTGTGTTGTCCTTTCTTTTGATCTGCTTGTGGGGAGCTTGGTTCGCACTGCTTTGGCACGCTGTCTCGCTCGCTCACGGGCTTTCTCTTCGCTTTCCCTGTTTTACTCCGCAGCGCAGCTCGATTCCGCTTTACTCCATACCCGATAAACGGGGCACTCTGTCTCGCTCACGGGCTTTCTCTTCGCTCCGCTTCGGTCCGTGCCAAACGGGCGTCACCGGCGCCCGGCACCCTATGAAAAAATTCCAGTAAGAAATTGCTTATGTGCAAGCACAACGCAGTTTCTTACTGGAATTTTTTCGCACTGCTCATTGCTTTCGTGTACATTATACCACAGTTCTCTTACAGCGTAAATGGGACATAGGAATTTTTATGCATTATTATGTTGAAATTTGCATAATTAGTTACTTTTCGTCCGGTCTTCCCAGCCCTGTAAACTGTTACTGTGATCGTCTTTTCAACCTTCCATGACGTGAAGGTTGCGGATCTGACCATCCTTGATGTGTTCCATAATTTCCAGGGCATGGGGTTCTAAGTAGTCCCAGTTTCCGGCAGTCAGGTTCTGACGTTTTAGTTCTTTTATCAGTTCCTGGCAGATAATCTCAATGAGAGCGGATCCGTTATATTTTCCTTCTTGAACCAGAGGATTGGACGCCAGCTTATTTAAAGATTCTGCCAGATAACTTAAATGAGGTAAATTTTCTATTCCCCGAAGTATCCATTTATAGTAAGGGGGGTAGCGGCGGTTTAAAAGGTAAATCATGGATGCCGCATTTTTCACAAACTCTCCGGCCGCCAGACCGGCGGCTCCATATTCTCCCCGCTTTAAGCAACGGTTATAATTATACTGTCCTGCCTGAGCTGCAAGGGCCGCCCGGGCAGCCAGTTTTTTCAGCCGTACATCCTCTGGATACCCCTTTTCCAGCTCTTTTCGAATTTTGGTAAATTCCCCCAAATCATCCCGGAATACCTGGCCATTTACCGCCTCTGCCAGAGAAGCTTCGGGAATCGTCAACCACTGCTGCCAGTCCTTTGGGATTCCGGGGCTTCCGGTAAAGCGGCTGTAAAACTCTCCTATCTCCAGCACCCCTCTCCGGTTGCCTCCAAAAAAGCTCTGGGCCTGCTTTTTTACCCCCATAAATTCAGCAGGAAGCTTTTTATAAGCCCGGGACAGGCGAAAGCCTATGGCCTCTTCGTCTTCTCTGGTAACCCACAGGCAAAATCCAGCTTCAAAATCATGGTCTCTGGAGATTTCATCATCAAACCCAAAACACTCGGAACCAGGTCCTGCAAGACCTGCGGCGATGCGCTCCTCATATTGGGGAAATTGTTCTGCAATCATAGGCTGGCCGTAAGTCTCATAATACTGCCTTGCCAGCTCAAGCCCTGTCATCTGCCATAAATCTCCTTTGCCCGGGTTTCCAGCTCTTTCTTTCTGCGGAACTGGCCAAAATAGCCAAAGGTTCCGGCACATTTCGAGCAGGTAAAAGCATAATAGCCGTCCCGCACTGCTCCCGGATCATTCAGGTACTCCATAGCGGTGTCCAGGCAGCTCCAGATCCGCCTGTCCCAGTCTGTTGGCGCAGCCTCCTCCCCTTCCAGATCGGATCGGTGTCCCCATGCATCATACATACAAGCAAGGTTTACATAAGTAACCGCCATCTCCATAGATCCTCTGGGCAGATTTTTCATAATATTCATGGCTGTCTGGTAATATTTTCCGGCGCGGACGTAGTCCCCCATATCCACACAGGTTAAAGCCATATTGTTGGACAATCCGGCAAACCGGTAGTCCCCCGGATCCAGGTTTCCGTTATAGGCCCGCCATGCTCTTTCATAAAGGGGCATGGCCTCCCCGGCCCGGCCGAATGCTTTTAATGTAGTGGCAGCATTGATCCAGGTGGTTCCGGCAGTTACGCTTTCCTTTAAGTCCATGGACTCTAAAAGGGACAGACCTTCCTTTACAGAGTCCAGACCTTCCTTTTCCTTACCAATACTGCGGAAGAATCCCATCATCTCGTTGAGGACTGTCAACTCCCCGGCCTTGTCCTTTCCCTCTCTGGCTTTTTTCAGCCATTCTGTCAAATGGAGCTCTGCCCCCTCTACGTCGTTAGTCTCCAAAAACTTATCCAAATCTTCCACCACCTGTCTGGCAGGGATGGGAACACAGTCCTCATCAATATGCAGGGCAGGCCCGGGCTTTCTTAAGCAACAGCACTGCTCTTCCCAGTCTTCTCTTTCTAACATGTTTATGCTCCTATCAATTTTATTTTTAAACGTGCTCCAGGGCAGAATCCAGGATCTTCATAACCCGCAGGCTGCCCTCCAGTGCTTTTTCCGCCGCCTTCCTGTCCCGCTCTTTTAAAATCCGGGCAAACTCACAGAACTCATTTTCCAGAGGATTCTCTTTTTGTTCCCGGGCCTCCCATATAATCTCAGCCTTTTCCTCTCCCCGGCGGCGCAGCAGCACCCGGGTGGTTCTGGGGAAGTTTTCAAGCTGTAAACACCCCTCTTCCCCCTGTATCACAGCCTCTCTTACTCCGTCTGAGTCCTTTCCGCAAGTGCAGACAGCAATGGCTTCCGGATACCGGACTGTCAGGACTCCGGAGGTGTCTATCCCGTTAAAGCCCCGGTTTGCCATATAAGAGACCTCTTCCGGCTCCTGTTGTCCCATTACTTCATCTACAAAATGGATGCCGTAAACTCCCAGATCCATCAGCGCGCCTCCCCCAAGGGCCGGGGAAAAAGCCGGCAGCACATTGCCTTTTTGGTACTGGTCATAGCGGCCGGAAACCTTGGAATAGCTGGCCTGGATCATCTTAATCCTGCCGATTTGTCCCGAACTGCGCCTTACCGCTTCCATCCAGGGGTGGTAGCGCAGGTGAATGGCTTCCAACAGGTACTTTCCTGTATTGCGTGAAATCTGCGCCAGCTCCTCTGCCTCTTGTAAGGTCAGGGTAAAGGGCTTTTCTAAAATCACATGCTTTCCTGCCAGTAACGCCTGTCTGGCATAGGGATAATGTTCACTGTTAATAATCCCAATATAAACCGCTTCTATTGTGTCATCCTGCAAAAACTCCTGGTAGTTGGTACAGATGCGGGGAATACAAAACTTTTCTGCATATGCAGCCGCTTTATCCCGGCTCCCCGGGCGGCACACAATGGCAGCGCAGGTAAAATCCGGCTGGTTTGTGATTGCCGCCCCTGCATTTTCAATGATCATGCCATTTCCTACAATTCCTATGTTCATAAAAAAGATCCTCCATTTTTGTCTGCTGAAGGTATTATAGTCCATTCCCCGTCTTCCGGCAAGCAAATTCCCCGCCGTCTGAGCGGTTGCGGTTACTACAAAAGTCCGACGCCGGTTAGGCGGCGTGCATTCAGGTATGCCCATGCGCCCGCCTAACTTTCTGTATGGTGGCGCGTCCGCCGCCGGGCGCATGCGGGTTTCCCATATAAAACAGGCGCTGTCCCCGTTCCCACTCTCCGGTTCCAGCGCCTGGTCTTTACAAGTATCAATTAAGCAGTCTTTACAGACTCCTGAAGCATACGTTGAACCTCCCGCCTCAACTGCCGCTCCAAATTCCATTCTGCTAAACGATAGCTGCCTATGGTATACAGAAATTTACAATATCCTTTCCTAATCTGATTCATCATATGCTTTCACCTCTAATCTGTTAAGCTTGTTTTTGTTTCCATAAATAGTGTAGCACATTTTTTCCTTTTATATATTAAAAAAATCTGACGGTTCCCTTGCAATTTTCCTATAATTCTTAACAAAAACGATAGAATCAAAGAAGAATTGACCAAAAAATATCCTTGTGGTAAGATGGGGATGTGACAAAGTGTAAGCATCTGACAATAGAAAGGTAGTTTATGGATCGAGTTGAATTGGTACAAGAATATTTGGATACTGCCCTGGAACGGGCGCCTCACCCTCTGCTCAGGCGGCACGGATACTGTCATTTATATGCAGTCTCCCAAAACTGCGCCCTTCTTGCCTTAAAGCGGGGGGAGAATCCGGAGCTTTCCGCCATTGCCGGGCTGCTCCATGACATCTCCACCTGTACCACTGGAGACGCCAAAAGCCACGCGGAAAAAGGTGCGCTTATGGCAAAAGGCGTTTTAAAAACCCTTACTGTTTTTACAGAGGACGAAATAGATCTGATCGCTTCCGCCATTGCCCACCACAGTGACAAAGACAGGATTCACGCTCCTCTTGATGAAATCTTAAAGGACGCGGACGTGCTGCACCACTGCCTGTACAGTCCTCTGGAAGCGCCTGCTCCCCATGAGGCCGCCCGCTTTGCCTTATTGAAAAAAGAATTGGGCCTGGAGTGATCTCATCCGGCCCAATTTTTGTAACATTCTCAACTGTTACAAATTTTTACTGCTATAAATTTGTTTATGAAAATATCCGTTTTCGTCCCTTTCGCGTCATAGCCGGAAGGGCCAAAAAAACGGCCTTAAACACATTGTCCCCGATCATGCAGTACCATACCGCCCGCAGGTCAAGCCCCCAAATTTTAACGCACAAAAAAGTAAAAAAGATCCGGATTCCCCACATGCTGCAGGTCTCCACCGCAAAGGCGTAGCGGGTCCGCCCCAGGCCGTAGAAAATCCCTTCCATTACAATCATCAGACCAAAAAACGGCTCGGAAAAAGCCACCAGCTTTAGCATCTCTGCTCCCAGCCCGGCCACCTGAGCGCTGCTGGTAAACAGGCGCATAAGAGGATAGGAAATCAGATACAGGAAGATTCCGCTGACACACATCATCCCCATGGTCAGGGCCACGCTTAAAAATCCCACTTCCTCGATTTTCTTCTGATTTTTCTCCCCCAGAGCTGAACCCACCATGGCGGAAATAGCTGTCCGAAGGCCGTATCCGGGTATGTAAAAAATGGTCTCCGCTGTCACCGCAATGGAGTGGGCAGCAAAAATAGTGGTCCCCATATCGGAAACCAGCCCGGCAAACACCACATAGCCCAGACAGGAAGTAAGGCTGGTGCCCAAAACAGGTATGCCGATTTTGGCAAAGTCTTTTATGAGTGGCAGCTTTACCTGAAAGCTGGACCAGGGCCAGTAAAGAGTTTTGTTTCTCCGGTAAGCCCGAAACATCATCAGGCCGGAAAAGGTGTAAGCCAGCGCCGAAGCCATGGCTGCCCCCGTAACTCCCAGATTCAGCCCATAAATAAGCACATAGTTTAACACACCGTTTATGCAGTTGGCTGTCATGTTAATCAGCATAGGCGTCCGGGTATCCTGAGTCGCCCGGATAGACGCCCCCAAAATACTGGTAAAGGCCCGAAATACCATGGGAAGGCTGACAATGGTAAAATAAAGAGACGCCTGATCCCAAATCGCTTCCTCCGCCCCCATCCATATAGGGATATAAGGGCTTAACAGAATGGAAATTCCTCCGGTTATAAGGCCGCAGACCACTGCCAGCCAGATAACCTGTCTGGAATAATCCTGAATTTTCTCTTTCTCTCCTCCTCCTACAGCTTTGGAAATCAGAGCCAGAGAGGCAATCCCCACTGCCCCCGCAATGCTGTTTACCAGCCAGGTAATGGTAGTGGTAATGCTTACCGATGCCGTGGCCTGTTCTCCCAAATGCCCTACCATGGCAGTATCCACGTACTGAAGCAGAGTTGCCAGAATTTCCTCAATAATAGTGGGGATGGCCAGGGTCAGCATGGTGGAAAGGAGAGCTTTTTTTCCGTCTTTACTCATAATCCTCTCCTCTGATAATTTTAAGAAAGGCCTTTGTCCGTTCTTCCTTGGGGGCTTTAAAAAACTCCCTGGATTCCGCTGCTTCCACCACCATTCCGTTCTCCATAAAAATCACTTTGGAGGACACATTTTCTGCAAAATTCATCTCATGAGTCACCACCAGCATGGTCCTTCCCTCTCTGGCAAGCTGGCGCATAACTGCCAGTACCTCGCCGGTAAGTTCCGGATCCAGGGCTGAGGTAGGCTCGTCAAAATAAATAATCTCCGGATCCGCCGCCAGCGCTCTGGCGATGGCCACCCGCTGCTGCTGTCCGCCGGAAAGCTGGCTGGGGTAATAATCATAACGATCCGACATTCCTACCTTGTCCAAAGCCCTTTTTCCTGTCTCCTCCGCCTGGGCTTTCGGTATTTTCCTTGCCACAATCAGCCCTTCCGTTACATTCTGCAAAGCCGTTTTGTTGCGGAACAGGTTATAGCTCTGGAATACAAAGGCAGTTTTTCTCCGGATCTTTCCCATATCCTTTTTAGAAATCCGGCCAAGATCGTAGATCTCCCCATCAAAGGTCATGATCCCGCTATCAGCAGATTCCAAAAAATTCATGCACCTTAGCAAAGTGGTTTTCCCCGAACCGCTGGGGCCTAAAATTGCCACCACATCCCCTTTATTTACGGTTAAATCCACTCCCTTTAAAACCTCCTGGGAGCCAAATTTCTTTTTTATATTTTTTACTTCCAGCATAGCCGTCCCCCCTGCCTAAAATTCATACGAATTAAGCTTTTTCTCTCCCACACTCTGCAGTCTGGTCAGAACTGTGCAGAAAAACAGATAGATCAACCCCACCTCACAGTACAGCGCCAAAGGTTCATAGGTCCGGGCCACAATCCGTTGAGTTGCCATAAACATTTCGGTAACCGTAATGTTTGCGGCCAGAGAGGTTTCTTTTACCAGCCCGATGAGGGAATTGGACAGAGGTGGAAAAGCGGTCCGCATGGCCTGGGGAAGGACAATTCTTCTCATAATCTGCAGGTAATTCATCCCCACACAGTATCCGGCTTCTATCTGTCCTGCCGGAACTGCCTCCAGGGCTGCCCGGATGGTCTCGGCTGCATAAGCGCCTTCGTTGATAGAAAATACAATCACTGCTGAAGGAAACGGATCCAGTACAATCCCCAGTCCCGGCAGGCCAAAAAATATGATGTACAGCTGTACCAGAACAGGAGTCCCCCGGACTACCCAGACATAAAACCTGGCTATGTGCTTTAGTATTTTCACATTTCCGAACTGTACCAGCGCCGTAGCCACCGCAATCACCAGAGCCAGGCTAAAGGAAATAATCGTAAGCGGAATGGTCATGGTAAATCCCGGCACCAAAATTTTCCAGAAGGAATCAATCAAAATCCCGGTTAGTCGTTGAGAAAGCATGTCTTAAAAGGCCTCCTTCCAAATAATATGCAACTCCTAATATACCATTGGAAGGAAGGATTGGCAAATACTTTTCACTTTGTTTTCCCCAGCTGTGCTTTCTCCCGCGTCCTGCCGCTCCGGATATATCTTGCCATAAAAATTCCGGTCAGAATAAAGCACAGCCCTTCCGCAGCCGGACCGGCATACCAAATTTTGTCTGCCCCAAGCCAGACCGGAAGGAGCACTACTGACACTGCCGGAAATACAAGCCCTCTGCCAAGGGAAACCGGAAAAGCCCAGGATGCTTTTGCTATGGAAGTAAAAAATGCGGCGGAAACCACGTTATAACCCATAAATAAAAAGCCCCATGAATACTTTCCAAGCGCTTTTACGCTGGATTCAAAAAGATTACTCTCCGGATGAATAAACAGACTGACTATCATTTCCCCTGTCAACGTGCTGGCAAGCCAGCCGCCAAGGCCGAATATTACTGCCATCCCCAAACCCATTTTCAGCAGAAATTCATAACTGCTCCTCTCATTTTTTCCGTAATAAAAGCTGCAGATGGGCTGGATTCCCTGGGCGGTTCCGGACATCATCATCAGGGCAAAGGTATTCACATAGCCTACTACTGTATAGCTAACCACCCCGTCCTCCCCCAAAAGCCGCAGAATGGTTTGGTTAAACAAAAACAGGACAATTCCATTAGAAAACTCCGTTATGCCGTCTGCCAGTCCCAGAGGCAGACTGTGCCGGTAAATCTTAAAATCCCACTTGAATTTTTGAAAACGCAGGCATTTAGAATACCGGAAAAAATATACGACATACATGCACGTAGACACTGCCTGGGATATGCCTGTAGCAAAGGCCGCCCCCTTTACTCCCCAGCCCAGCTTCATGACAAACAGCCAGTCCAAAACCACATTGGTCACTCCGGCGGCAGTTACGCCAATAGCCGCCAGCTGAGGCGTCCCATCGGTTTTTACTAATATTTCCATATTGTAGGCGCAGATAAAAAATATGGCAAAGGGCGCGATGATCCCCACATAATCTTTCACATAAAGAAAGGTATCCTGGGTTGCCCCAAGAAACACCGCCACGGATTCCAGATTAAAAAGGGTAAAAATGCTGATTGCCAGAGCCGCCATTGAGGAGACCAGCAAATTTTGAGTAAACAGCTGCCCTGCCGTATCTTTTTCTCCCTTTCCCAGACGGATTGCAATAATTGTGGCCATTCCGACAGCAATCAGAAGGCCGCAGGCAAACATGGCCGCATTATAAGGAGACGACAGGTTTACAGCCGCCAGAGCTTTTTCTCCTACTCCTTTGGCCACAAACATGCCGTCTACCATTGTATAAAGGGAAAATGCCAGCATGGAAAGGATAGACGGAATTGTGAAGTGAAAAAACTGCCTCAGCAATCCCCGTTTATTTTTTCCGGTGTTCATAATTGTTAAAAGTTCCTTTCTGGTATCATTTCATGATGATGTCAGCGGTAAAATACTTTTTACCCCAACAACTCGTTATATTCTACCATGAAACACTCGAAAAGTCATTCCCCGTATTTTTTACAGTTACAGCACAATTTTAAAAACAGATTTTTCCGTGCTTAAAAATTCGATCACGTGGAAAAATAATTCAGGATTATAAAAAAGTGATGAAATCGAACAGATATTCTGTTATAATATTTTTGTAAATTTTCAGCGGGGCAGGAGTAGAACCGCGATTTCTGTGCGGAAGGGGGAATACACATGCAAAGTAATCATGTTTACATTGCCATAGATTTGAAATCATTTTACGCATCTGTAGAATGTATGGAAAGGCAGTTAGATCCTTTAACTACCAATCTTGTGGTTGCAGACGCCTCACGCACAGAGAAAACCATCTGCCTTGCCGTCTCCCCCTCTCTGAAATCATACGGCATCTCTGGAAGGGCAAGATTATTTGAAGTAGTCCAGCGAGTAAAGGAAGTGAACGCCTGGCGGAGGAACAAAGCTCCTGGCAGGCAGTTTACCGGTTCCTCATACTCTGCGCCAGAACTGGCAGAACATCCTGAGCTGGAGCTTTCCTATATCATTGCGCCGCCCAGAATGGCATTTTACCTGGAATACAGCACGATTATCTATAAGACTTATTTGAAGTATATCGCTCCGGAAGACATTCATGTCTATTCCATTGATGAAGTATTTATGGATGTGACTCATTATCTGAAAACTTATGGAATGACGCCAAAAGAACTGGCATCCAAGATTATACGGGATGTGCTTGACAGTTCAGGGATCACGGCAACTGCCGGCATTGGAACCAATTTGTATCTATGCAAGGTAGCGATGGATATTGTGGCAAAGCATACCGCGCCGGACCAGCATGGGGTACGCATTGCGGAACTGGATGAGATAAGCTATCGGAGACTTTTATGGAACCATCGTCCCCTTACTGACTTTTGGAGAGTCGGGCGCGGATACCAGAAGAAATTGGAATCTGCCGGCCTCTTTACCATGGGTGACATTGCGCGCTGCTCATTAGGCGGTCCCCATGAATACCATAATGAAGACCTTTTATATAATATGTTCGGGGTTAACGCAGAACTTCTCATCGACCATGCCTGGGGGTGGGAACCGGTAACCATGGATCTTATCAAATCCTACAAGCCGGAAACCAACAGCATCTGTTCCGGTCAGGTCCTGCAGTGTCCCTATGATTCAGAAAAAGCGAAATTAATCGTTAAAGAAATGACCGATCTGTTGGTTCTTGATTTGGTGGAAAAGAAATCCGTTACGGATCAGATGGTTCTTACTATCGGCTACGATATTGACAACCTTACCGACAGTAAAATCAAGAGTCATTATAAGGGCGAAATCGCAACGGACCATTATGGGAGAAAAATCCCTAAACCTGCCCACGGAACCGTCAATCTGAACCGTCAGACCTCCTCCACACAAATCATTACGGATGCAGTCATGGATCTGTATGACCGGATTATAAATCCTAATCTCTTAATCCGCCGCGTAACGGTTGCGGCCAACCATCTGATTGATGAAGCACAAGCGAAAAAAGCAGAAAACTTTGAGCAGCTGAATCTGTTTACGGATTACGCCGTTTTGGAGAAGGAGCGGAAAGAGGAGGAGGAAAGACTGTCCAAAGAAAAGAAACTTCAGGAAGCAATGCTGTCCGTCAAAAAAAAGTTCGGAAAAAATGCGATTTTAAAGGGAATGAATCTCCAGGAGGGAGCGACTACTATAGAACGAAACCGTCAGATTGGAGGCCATAAAGAATGAAATATACCGATGAACACAAATATGATGACATTATCAACCTTCCCCGCCATATATCAAAAAAGCATCCTCAAATGTCACTTTTAAACCGTGCAGCACAGTTTTCACCTTTTGCCGCCCTCACCGGGCATGAGGATGCCACCCAGGAAGCAGCCCGTCTGACTGACTCTTTTATCCAGCTGGATGAAGATAAGAAAGAGCAGTTGGATGAGCAGCTTCAGTTAATAAGGAAAAATCTGGAGCAGAAACCAGAATGTGAAATTGTATACTTTCAGCCAGATTCCAAAAAGACCGGAGGGGCCTATGTGACTGCCCGCGGAAGAATAAAGAAAATTGATGAATATTCCCATCAGATTATTTTTACGGACGGAACCGTTCTCCCCATCAAGCATATTTTTTCTATCCGGGGAGAGCTGTTTCAAAACGCAGAATACTCGCCGTACTAAACGTGCAGGCGGGAAAGATGCCACTCATGAGCAAAATAATTGTACCAGAGATCGAATGTCTTCCTGACGCCATAAACCATGGCTGCACATGAGAAATTCACTCCGACCCTGTTTCTGTCCTGATCTTCGGACAACACTTTATCTATGGTAACCGTAATGAGCTCTCCTGTTTTGTCACGAAACCGGAATCTCATTGGTGTAATTTTTCCATTTGTATCCGTACAGGAAATCATCTGTACCGGAATATTAACGCACAGTATGCTTTCCACTCTCAGCACCCCTCTTCCCTATTTGGCGTAGTCCTATCATAGCATAGAGAACATACGTTTGTAAATGAGTAATATCTGGAAAATGCGGCATCGTGGACTTCCGCCAATCTCTTTCGTGCCGCGCCAACATTTTACTGTTGAATATCTCTCAAATTTTACACTACATTATATCTACTAGAGTGCTTTCAGAAGCCGTTTTTACCGTATGGAGATTTCTGATATTTTTAATAATAAATAAACTTATTCATAAATAAATAATCTAAATGAATTTTAACCACTATAATCAGCACTCCTAATTATACATAATTTTCCAGTAGGTTTTTGTCCTTGTGCATCAGCAAAAAAATTTTCTTCTTTATAAGTATCAGTGTCACTTAGTCTTTTATAGTATCTATTTTCCTGATTTCATCAAAAATCACTCTGTATTGACCAAAATTACACTCAAAATTACTGTTTTAAGGCGAAAAAAGAACTCTGGCCGAAGCCAAAGTCCTTGATTTTACAGTATTTTTAACACTTTTTGCTATTACTAGCCTTCGTTAATCGCCGCCTGTGCTGCTGCCGCCTTGGAATAGCTATCTTTTATTGCCATCTGACAATTTAGTTATTTATCAGAATAATGACTCCTGCATTCAGCCACAAGCAACATACCGTTTTCTATCTTATAAACCATCCTGTTGCTTTCATCAATCCTCCTGCTCCACCATCCTGATAAATTTCCTTTTAGAGGTTCTGGTTTTCCTAATCCGTGATAATGATCTCTCATGATATCTCTTATCAATGTATTAATTCTTTTTAAGGTTTTTTTATCTTGCCCTTGCCAATACAAATAATCTTCCCATGCCTCTGGAAGAAATAAAAGGTTCATTATATCAGCTCTCCATTTCCTCCAATTCTTCTATCCTCTTATAAACAGGATTTGATTTTCCGTGGTTATAATTATTAATTACTTTTTCCAAATGTGCCTGATTCTCTTCACTATAAAAAGGATCTACCCTCAATTCAAAAGGTATCCCACCATAACTTATCAATTTTTTGTAAAATAAATTTGTAGCTGTAGATAAACTCATACCTAAATCAGAGCATATACTTTCTGCTCTCTGTTTTACTACATCATCAACACGAATTGATACATTTGCCATACCTTCACCTCACTTTTTTTAAATTATATATCAATATCAATTAAAAATCAATACAGATCACTACATTTACAAAAACCTTATCTTTATTTCCACATTGAAAAGAGAGATACCTAACATGTTACTGTCAGATATCTCTCAAATTTTACCTCATACTATATCTAGTAGCCGTTATCATACCACTATACGATTACTTAGCCTTCGTTAATCGCTGCCTGCGCTGCTGCCAATCTTGCGATGGGCACGCGGAACGGTGAGCAGGATACATAATCCAGGCCAATCTTGTGGCAGAACTCTACGGAAGACGGATCGCCGCCGTGCTCGCCGCAGATACCTACATGCATGTCGGGACGTACCGGCTTGCCTAACTTGATAGACATTTCCATCAGCTTGCCAACGCCGGTCTGATCCAACTTGGCGAAGGGATCGTTCTCGAAGATCTTGGCATCATAGTAAGCGTTCAGGAACTTGCCTGCATCGTCACGGGAGAAGCCATAGGTCATCTGAGTTAAGTCGTTGGTACCGAAGCAGAAGAACTCAGCCTCTTTTGCAATCTCGTCAGCAGTTAATGCTGCTCTCGGGATCTCAATCATAGTACCTACTTCGTACTTTAAGTCGATACCTGCTGCTGCGATTTCAGCGTCAGCGGTCTCTACTACAAACTTCTTAACATACTTTAACTCTTTTACATCGCCAATTAACGGAATCATGATCTCCGGTACCAGATTCCAGTCCGGATGAGCTTTCTTTACGTTAATAGCAGCACGGATCACTGCCTTGGTCTGCATCTTGGCAATCTCCGGATAGGTAACTGCCAGACGGCATCCGCGGTGGCCCATCATGGGGTTAAACTCGTGGAGGGAGTCAATAATGTTCTTAATCTGCTCAACAGTCTTACCCTGAGAGTTTGCCAGCTTCTCAATGTCAGCTTCTTCTGTGGGAACAAACTCATGCAGCGGCGGGTCTAAGAAACGGATGGTAACCGGGTTGCCTTCCAGAGCCTCGTATAACTTTTCAAAGTCACCCTGCTGTACGGGAAGAATCTTCTCCAGGGCTGCTTCTCTCTCTTCTACAGTGTCAGAGCAGATCATCTCACGGAATGCGTCAATTCTGTCGCCCTCAAAGAACATATGCTCGGTACGGCAAAGGCCGATACCTTCTGCGCCTAACTCTCTTGCCTTCTTAGCATCAGCCGGAGTGTCAGCGTTGGTTCTTACTTTTAATCTTCTGTACTTGTCAGCCCAAGCCATGATTCTGCCGAATTCACCAGCGATGGTAGCATCTACAGTGGGAATGATGCCGTCGTAAATCTTACCGGTAGATCCGTCGATGGACAGCCAGTCGCCCTCATGATACTCTTTGCCGCCCAGAACAAACTTCTTGTTTGCTTCATCCATAGCAATATCAGAGCAGCCAGATACACAGCAAGTACCCATGCCGCGGGCAACTACTGCTGCATGAGAGGTCATACCGCCGCGGACAGTCAGGATACCCTGAGCAGCTTTCATACCTTCAATATCTTCAGGAGAGGTCTCCAGACGAACCAGAACAACCTTCTCGCCTTTTGCCTTCCACTCTTTTGCGTCCTCTGCAGTAAATACAATCTTACCGCAGGCAGCGCCCGGAGATGCAGCCAGAGCCTTGGCAACCGGCTCAGCCTTCTTTAATGCTTCAGCGTCAAACTGAGGATGGAGCAGGGTGTCTAAGTTTCTCGGGTCAATCATCTTAACAGCCTTTTCCTCAGTGATCATGCCCTCATCAACTAAGTCGCAGGCAATCTTTAACGCAGCCTTTGCAGTTCTCTTGCCATTACGGGTCTGAAGCATATACAGCTTCTTATCCTCAATGGTAAACTCCATATCCTGCATATCGCGGTAATGATCTTCCAGGGTATTGCAGATGCCTACAAACTGGTCGTAAACTTCCGGCATAACTTCTTTTAACTGATCAATCTTCTGGGGTGTACGTACACCGGCTACTACGTCCTCACCCTGTGCGTTCATTAAGAACTCGCCCATCAGGTGCTTCTCGCCGGTAGCAGGATCGCGGGTGAAGGCAACGCCGGTACCGGAAGTCTCACCCATGTTGCCGAATGCCATCATCTGTACGTTTACAGCAGTACCCCAGGAATAGGGAATATCGTTGTCGCGGCGGTATACATTTGCTCTGGGGTTGTCCCAGGAACGGAATACGGCCTTAACAGCTTCCATAAGCTGAACCTTGGGATCGGTGGGGAAGTCTTCCCCAATCTTAGCCTTGTACTCAGCCTTAAACTGATTAGCCAGCTCCTTTAAGTCGTCAGCAGTCAGATCAACGTCCTGAGTAACGCCCTTCTCAGCTTTCATCTTATCGATAAGCTCTTCAAAATATTTCTTTCCAACTTCCATAACAACGTCGGAGAACATCTGGATAAATCTTCTGTAGCAGTCCCATGCCCAACGGGGATTGCCGGACTTAGCTGCCAAAACTTCTACTACTTCTTCATTCAGACCCAGGTTTAAGATGGTGTCCATCATACCAGGCATGGATGCACGTGCGCCGGAGCGAACAGAAACCAGAAGGGGATTTTCCTTATCGCCGAACTTCTTGCCGGTAATCTCCTCCATCTTGGTAATGTACTCCATAATCTGACCCATAATTTCGTCATTGATTACACGGCCGTCCTCATAATACTGAGTACAAGCCTCGGTGGTAATGGTGAAACCCTGGGGAACCGGAAGACCTAAATTCGTCATCTCAGCCAGGTTTGCGCCCTTGCCGCCTAACAGGTTTCTCATGTCGGCATTGCCTTCTTTGAACAAATAAACCCATTTTGCCATCGATAAATTCCTCCTAAAAGTTTGAGTGTGGCAACCGGAATCTGCTGCAGAGCTGCACTTCCGGCTGTGTGCCTTTACAAGCGCACATATAGAAAAACCCTTAGGGCTTGTCTACTCTTTGGGTTCTTCTATATATGCGCTTGCTATTAATGTCTTTCGTAAATATTATAGCATAATTTCACTTACCGTAAAGTGATTT
>CAJUJM010000026.1 GCA_910586755.1 uncultured Lachnospiraceae bacterium | reverse complement strand
CCGCATAGTGTTGGCCCGGTACATGCCGCTTCGGTTTAAATCGTCTCCTGACAGCCTTACCGGCTCAAAAAATCCGGAGCGGTCAAGAACCTTTATATATCGTTCCGGCTGCGGTTCCTGTCCCTCTGTGATTCCCAAAACCGCAGCAGCCGGTGCGCCAAGCTGTACCCGATGGCGCTCTGCCGGATTATCGTCTACAAATACCAGAGAATCCTCTCCTATATTTAATTCTTCTGCTATCCGGCGCAGATTTTCATCCTTTGGCTCCCAGTTTGCTTTGATTACAATAAAATCCTCCGGCTTTAGCACCGTGTCAGGACGGTTTAACCCTGCCAGGGCGTTGTCTTCCTCATTTTTTGAATTGATGTTAAGAAGGATTCCCATATCTTTATGGGCTTTCAGGTAGGTCTGAAATTCTGAGTATACCTGGCCCACTCCCGTCTCCTGGCCAATCTCAATATTTTCCGGCCCGTCATCTCCCACAATACCGCCCCAAAGGGTATTGTCCAAATCCAAAACCAGGGCTTTTTTATTTTGACCGTAAATTGCCTTAATGATATTGGCCAGATTAAACGCCAGCTCCGGAATCGCTCCCACTGCCGGGCTGTATTTATACATATGCCAGTATAAGGGATCATTCCACTTGCTTAACCCGTATTCTGCCGCCAGCCAGTCGATATCCTGAATAAAAAAATTCTCATGGCTTTGAGCATATTCATGAAACCTCTGGTTTAACCGGCCTAAAAACCATTCTCTTCCCCGGTAATCCCAGGCATCCATATTGCCCAAAAGGCGGTAGGATGGCTTTTCAAAATTATTCTGGATAACCGGACATCCATACCGCCGCTCTAAAGCTTCCCAGACCTGTAAAAATCGCCGAAAAAAATTATCTATCTTCTCCTCTGACTGTTCCCTGGTATCGCCAATTTGAGGAAATCCATTATCCGGTACATTTCGGCTGGTGGTATGAATATAAACAAGATCCGGTCTGAATCTGTCTAACTCTTCATTGCCAAACACTGCATCCTCATAATACCGGTTGTATTCTGATTGGTAAAACTCTGGTTCTATCCCCGTGTCCAGCAAAAATAATTCCAAAAGCTTTACAATATCATGGGTTGTGGAACCTCCCAAAACCGCCACTTTTTTGTGAAGTCTCTGGCGGTTCTCCGCCAGAAGAGCCTTTCGTAAGCTTTTCTTCTTTTTTAACAGATACTCCCCATCAAAGGGATACTTAAGCTCCTGCATTTCCAATACTCCTTATGGATACAGGCGGCGCGGCGCCCATACCTTCCGTGTATTCCCTGACACCAAAAAAGCAGGAATACCATTTCTGATATTCCCGCCTGCATGAAACATGATTATTTTGCAACGTAATATTCGTAAGAAATGTCTACTACCTTATCGTTTTTCATACCGCAGTCAATAATGATTCTGGAGTTTCCAAGAGTTACGGTATAAAGGCCATAGCTCTCCACTGCATTGGGATATGCCGCTTTAACCTCCTTTGGAGTCTGCCCCAGTTTCACGCCTTCTTCCGTGGCTGCCTTATCGGTTTTTAAAACAACAGACTGGATAATTGTAGCCTTTTTCTCATTCTGGGTGGTGTAAATATCAAAGTTCTCGTACAGATACACCTTATCTTTTCCGCTATTGGCACAATTGGTTAAGGTTTTGCTCTCCTTGGCCTCCCCCAGGCTGTCTAGCACTGGTTTTGCCTCTGCCCCTACAGCTATTTGAACCTTATCTGTGGTAAAGGTATAGGCTGTTTTCTTTTCTGCTCCCCATACGCACAAAGTCATGGACAACGCTGCCGTCAGAGCCAGCATCGCTGCTGCTGCTTTTTTTAACATTTTCATAGTCTGAATCCTCCTGATATTTCTGTTTTTCCTGTATAAAATGTCCAGGCCTTTTATATTTCTCCGGCCAGGCGCTTAATATATCCAAATTCTGCAAATTCCGCTTCCTGGCGGGCTTTCTCTTCCTTATATGCTGCCAGGCGCTGATTGTAATAAGAAGCTGTCTCCGGATCCTGGCGGTAATCGGAAAGGCCAAACTGTTCTTTTAAAACCGGCCCCAGATAAGCAGAAACCTTTTCAGCCCCATAAACGTTAAGATGAAGGCCCTCGTCATAAGTATCCCGGGACATATCCAGTCCCACCTTATCCGCGTCCGCCAGCAAATTCCAATAAGTAAGGCCATGCTCCGCGGCGTAAATCAAAATCTGGCGCTCATAAGGATCTGCCCACTCCGGATACAGGCTGGGAGCTTTCATAAGAATAAGCGGAATCCCTCTGTCTTCACATGCTTGGCGGATCAAATCCAGGTATCGATAATTTTCCTCGGGAAATGTGTAATCCTCTTTCCGCCTTTCCCTGGGAAACTCTCCGGCTGGGCGCACATCCGCCCTCAGATAGTATCCGTTAAAGGAAGTAAGAGGCTTTTCTTTCACCGCATAGAGAAAATCTTCTTTCTCCAGGTCCTGCCATCTGGAATGATAACGAAGCAAGGGAAATAGATACTCTATCATCTCTTCTCCCTCCATGGCAGAAGCCCGTATACCTTCCCATTTATAGCGGCTCCAGTTCATCCCGTCAAAAACCATTCGGTTATATTCCTCCGTGTCCTGGCTTTCCACCGTCATGGCCTGGACATTAAAGAGCACCGCCTTAGGCTGTTCCCGTTCCAATGCCTCCATCAGCAAATAATAAGACTGAGACACTAATTGGTTGGCATTACCCCGGATATAGCTGGTAATGCCGAAATCCTCCCAGAGCTTCATGGTGGAAATGTTCTCATAGGATTCACAATTTCCAATAATCAAAAGCTCATGCCAGGTAGGATCCCGGTAATATTCTTCTGTAAAATTCCCTTCAATAACCGCGCCCTGATATTTTGGGATAAAAACCTGCGAAAGAGCGGCGAAAACCACTATAAAGGCAAAAGCAGCCAGCATCGGACCAGCCTTTAGCCTCAATCCTTTTTTATCTCTCATGACGGTTTATGGAGTTGCCGGATAGGCATTGATATCAAAATTGTGAGCCCCCCAGGAAGCCTGAAGCTGTTTTGTTGTCACCAGGCACCATCTTCCTCCGGTTCTTCTGGGTGTGGTGTCAAAATGATACCAGGTCCCGTCTACATTTACCAGATTCCAGAAATGATCCCCGTCAGAGGCTCTTGTTACCATCATGTTTGGCATATCGGCGGCTTCCAAAAGGTATTTGGACATTGCGTAATATTCAAAGCAATTGCCATAATGACGGCGGAATCCATACAGCGCAGCCGCCCCTTCTCCTGCCTCAGGGTGGGGACCTCCGTAGGTGTAGCTGGTGCTTCCCCGGACATAATCATAAATGGCATTGGCTTTTTGTACCTTGGTCATCGAGTCATTAGTAATAGATGCCACTATCTGACCTGCAATGGCCCTTGCCTGCCGGCTTTCCTCAGTCTCAGGAGTTCCCACCTGTACCACGCCGTTTTCGTCTATTTCATATTCCAAACCATCTACCGAAATCTTTTGGTTTTTTAGCATACCGCCGTCTGAACCAACCCGGTAACGGACCCCTTCTATATCAATCCAGGCATCTTTTTTCATATATCCTTCACTGTCAAAATAATACCAGATCCCTTTGATTTCTTTCCAGCAGTCCTTTTCATAGGAACCATCAAAATTCTGATAATACCATCCTCTGCCATCCTGTTCCCAGTCTCCGGTTCCCGGTCCGAAAGCCCGCTCTTCGTCAGAGTTTGTTGTCCTGACAGCGGCCTGATTCTCTGACGGTTTTATCCAGGCGCCGTTTCCGTCAAATCTTTCCCTCTTGCCATCTATCAAATAGCTTCCTATTACCATATGGCAATTTCCGTCAAAGTAGTACCAGGTTCCGTCTATCTCTTTCCATGAATTGCAAAGATAGCTGCCGTCCTCTTCTCTATACCTCCAGGCATTACTTGCCTCTTCCTGCCTCTCCCAGGATCCTGCATAGCCGGTAATTGTAAAGCTGCCCGACAACACGGTTATTGCAGCTGCCAATACCATCTGTTTCCTTTTCATACCTTTCTCCCTAATGTCTGTTTTTGTCAATTATTGACAATTCCACTTTTTATAATTTTACTCCTCCTGGAAACCAGTGTCAATCTCTTTTGTTCCTTTACGTTCTTCTAAGTAACAAGGTTAGGATCCACGGGTCAGGGAAAAGTAACATCACAGCTAAGATCTTTTCGACAAAGTTCGGTAAAACATAGACAATAATTGGATAATATAGTATAATCCTATCACCAACTATTTTGGCATTTCTATCATTAAAAAAGGAGGATGTCTATGACGAAAGAGGAAATGCAGATTTTATCTGAGATGCTGGATCAGAAGCTGGAAGAAAAGCTAGAAGAAAAACTGGAAAAAAAGCTAGAGGAAAAGTTAGCGCCTATACGGGCTGATATTTCAGAGCTCAAACAGGACGTGGCCGAACTCAAGCAGGATGTT
>CAJUJM010000025.1 GCA_910586755.1 uncultured Lachnospiraceae bacterium | reverse complement strand
GAAATGCTTCGCATTTGCCTTCCTCCTCTAATATGTATCGGCACGCGACGCCCTGCGTCACCTGCCAAGTCGTCGGAAGGCATTTTGAGAAATGCTTCGCATTTGCCTTCCTCCTCTAATCCCTGCCCCTCTCCTTTGGGGAAACCAGTTCATTTTCTCTTTATTTCTACATTAGCAAACTTAAGCCTGCCTGTCAAATGTTTCCGCAGAAAATCCACCCTCAGTAGACAGAAGCATCATCCCCCTGTGGTGGAGAAATGCTGATAATCCTTGCAGGTAGTCCAATTTCCTCCCCACTGAAAACCGTGGTTTGCAAAAGCGCGGACACAGATATCCCCTTCCTCAATTTTATAAAGGAACTCGCTTTCCCTGTCTCCATAGGGCTCGCTTCCTTCCGGGGAGCAAAGGATCTTCCCTTCTTTGCCTGTTCTTATATAGGGGTTGTAAAAAGGATTAATATCCACTGCGATTCCCAGACTGTGGCAAGACAGTTTTTCCTTTCCCGGAACCCGCCGAAAATTAAAGCAGCTGGAATTATTATCTGCCATAGACCTTTCATCGTCCGCATCATAATCATCAATGAGGCGCATACGCTCAATGGGATATTTCTCCCGAAACAGTTCCCTGAAAATTTCCAGCAGAGACTGGCTGACGCTTTGATGACACACCATCTCCCCCACAGTCGGCCCTTCCTTCCCCCAGTGGAGAACCCTGAGATACCGCAATTCCTCTCTGGGCACAGTACAATCCTTTTTAAAGGACTTTCCCTTCATCCGCTGATACAGTTCATCCCGGATCTGGTCCTCAAAGAAAAATTTGTCTGCATTTTCTTCTGATTCCAGGTTTTTCAGAGCAATGATATCTCCGGCTTTATATTTTTCTAAATACTGATTTTCCATGGTCTTCCCTCCTGTTTTATAATCGGTAACGGTTGGAATTTCCCGCCGTCTGAACGGTTACTAAAACTGTGCGTAAATAAATGCTGAAGGGTCATACCCTTTTCCATACCAGCCAAATATTAAAACTACTGACAACAGCGCCAGACTCCCCATCAAAATCCGGGACTGGTCAGGTTCTTTTTCTTTGGCATGCTCCTTTTTATAAGAAACCAGCCCCAAAACTGCCATAGCCGCTGCCAACACCTTCAGATCTGCCGCTGCCAGACCTGCATTTAAAATTCCTTCCCGGGAAAACAGGCCCATGTCTCCTGAAAACATATTGGTGAATATCCCCCAGGCCATTTCAAGGGAGTCAGACCGGAACAAAACAAATCCGGCTCCCACCAGTATAAAGGTTCTGATTCTCTGGAAAAGAATCCAGAGGAGATGATTCTGTGGGATCTTAGTCTTTTGATAGAATTTCTTTGCCGCCGGTTCTGCAGCCAGGGCAAGGCTCATCAATACCGCATGGTACAAGCCGGAACCGATAATAAAGGTCCATTTTCCGCCATGCCAGAGTCCTAGCAAAAACCAGACAATGAGAAGAGCCGCTATGGCAGGAACTTTTTTTCCCTGTTTTTTGCCAAACTTCTTCCTTCCCCAGGCCCCCAGTCTCTGAAAACCGCCGGTTTTCAACAGAGGATACATTACAAAGTCTTTAAACCAGCCTCCCAGGGTTATATGCCACCTGCGCCAGAATTCCGCCACAGTTCTGGAATAAAAGGGCTGACGGAAATTTTCCTCCAGCTTTACCCCAAACATCCGGGCGCATCCTGATGCAATGTCTATGGCTCCCGCAAAATCCGTGTAAAGCTGGAAAGCAAAGCATACAGCCCCAAATACCAGAAAGCTTCCTGTATAAGTCTGGTAATCTCCGTAAACCGTATTTACAATCACACCCAGGCGCTCTGAGATCACCAGCTTTTCAAACAATCCCCACAGGATCCGGTAAAAGCCCTGAAAAAGATTCTCTTTGTGAAAAGCGCTTCCGGAAAATAGAGAAGGTCCCAGACGGTCATACCGGGCAATGGGCCCCATAACCATCTGGGGAAAGAATCCCCCAAACAGCCCCAAGCGCGCCAGGCTTCGTTCCGCCGGAATAGCCCTCCAGTAAACCTCGGTCAAATATCCGGTCAGCGTTAAGGTGTAAAAGGAAATAGCCACTGGCGCTATCCGGGAAACCGGCTCCCATTCCCACTCTGTCCCCATAATCCAGTGAAGCTCCTCCATGGTATAGCCCCAAAAGTTCACATACTGAAACAGTGCTAAAAGGGCCAGGTTAAGGGTCAAGATACTCCAGTAAATTACTGCCCCCCGTTTCCTGCATTTTTCTATTCCCAAAGCGCCACCCCATACTGTTATCACAGAAAGGGCGTAAGCCGCCAGGCTCCCTGCGCCGCCGCAAAGCCACAAAAACGCGGCGCTGACCACAATCAGCACAGCAATTTTAAATCTCTGCCTGCATCCATAGTAGAGCGCCAGGGCGGCCGCCATAAACCCTATAAATTTATAAGATACAAATGTCATGTCCTAGCCCAGCTTTTCTAAAATAATATCCGCCATCTCCCCAACATTTTTCATCTTGGTTACCTGGCCCATACCAAATTTGATCCCAAAGGCGTGTTCTACTGCGACAATCAGATTAATATGCTCCAGGCTGTCCCAATCCTCAATATCTTCTGCCGTGGTTTCATTGGAAACGTGGATTTCTTCACTGTCGAATACATCCTGAAACACCTCGTCCAGTTTTGTAAACACTTCCTGTCTTGTCATGCGTTAATCTCCTTTTCTTTCTCAATATCCGGTTATTTGAATCACCGTATTCCGCGGCTTATAATCCTCTATATTCAGCTCCCATATACGGCTGCCGTCCTCTTTCTCTTCTATTAATGTAAATCCCATCTGTCCGTAAAATTCCTTCACCATACGATTTTTGGCGGTGGGGTAGTAGTAACCTGTCAGGGTCTTAATCCCTCTTGCGGCAGCTTTTGCCGCCACCTGATCCAGCATAGCTTTTTCCATATCCCGTTTTAGTACCCGGCAGGACATGAGCCACAGCTCAAGATAGAGCTTTTCTCCCTCCTGCCTGCCCAAAACCACTGATACCACGCCATTATCTCCAAACTTATCTCTCAGTCTGCCATACAAGGTCAGGTATTGATTGTCCGCCCCAAAATTCTCAATTTCCGCCTGGCTGCACCGAAGAGTTGTCAGATTAAACTGATTGGATTTATTGGTAAGCTGTGCGATGCGCTGCATATACTCTGGCGCAAAACTTTCGATTTCTGCCCTCATCTCCAATGAGAGAAGATACTCCCGATAATCCTTAAAAGATTTTTCCTGCTTCTTCCTCATAGCGTTGGTCCGGTACATATTGCTGCGGTTTAAATCATCTCCTGACAGCCTTACAGGTTCAAAGAATCCGGAGCGGTCAAGGATTTTTATATACCGTTCCGGCTGTGGTTCCTGTCCTTCTGTGATCTCAGGAACTGCAGCAGACGGCGCGCTAAGCCGTACCCGGTAGCGCTCCGCCGGATTGTCATCCACAAATACCAGAGAATCTTCTCCAATAT
>CAJUJM010000024.1 GCA_910586755.1 uncultured Lachnospiraceae bacterium | reverse complement strand
CTTCCTCCTATTGTATCGGCACGCGCCGCTACGCGTCACCTGCCACTTCGTCAGAACGCATTCCAGTTGTGAAACTTTCGTTTCACAAGCGTTCTTCCTCCTATTGTATCAATCATCGTCATATTTTCCAACACCCGCCGGAGCGTGAATGTGTTTTACTCCAAAGGTAAGCACCAGTAAGGTTGCCAGATAAGGAAGCATCTGGATCAGCTGAGTGGGAACCCCGCCGCCTTGAAAATGGATTTGGAGCGCATCGCAGAATCCGAACAACAGCGCGCACAAAACCACCCCAGCCGGGTTATACCGGGATAAAATTGCAACTGCTACCGCAATATATCCCCTTCCTGCGGTCATATCCCGCACAAACATATCCATGTGGTTCAGAGATAAAAAAGCGCCTCCAAAGCCTGCTAACATGCCGCAGATCGCTACTGCCGTGTATTTCACTGCGTGGACCCGCACTCCCATGGCAGCCGCTGCCTTTGGATTTTCTCCGCTCATTCTCAGCCGCAGGCCAAACCGTGTTTCAAACAACACATACCAGCTTATCCCGGCAACTGCCAGCATGATATAAGCATTTACCGGCAGCCTTCCTAAAACGGATCCCACAATGGGAATTCCCGAAAAAATCACCGCGGTTCCCTCTATATCGGCCACCTGGGGAGAATTTCCCCGGTTATTCCACAAAAGCTGCATCAGCAGAGTGGTGGCGGCCAGCGCCAGCAGGTTCAGCCCGATTCCACTGATTACCTGATTCACTTTATAGCGGACGCTTAAAATTCCGTGGAGAATTCCGATAAGCATACCGCCTGCCATTCCGCACAGGAATCCGATTACAGGGCTTCCGCTGAAATAAGATCCCACCACAGCGGTAAACGCCCCCGTCATCATCATACTTTCTAACCCCAGAGCCATAATCCCGCTTCTTACGGAAAACACGCCTCCCACCGCGGCAAATACCAGCGGGATGGACATCACAATGGTAGAAACCAGGATAAAACTGATATTCTGTAAAAATCCCGTCATGATTTTTCCTCCCTTTTCTTCTTATCTTTTTTGCCTGCGGATAAAATTTCTTTCACCAACAGCGGCGCTGCCACAAAGATTACCACCAGCGCCTGGATTACATTAATAAAATCAATGGGAATACTGGTAGTGCGATTCAGTACCATAGCGCCGGATCGCAATGCGCCGAATATAATTCCCGCAAAAATAACTCCTACCGGATTTTCTCCTGCCAGAGCCGCTACTGCGATTCCGTCAAATCCGTATCCCGGTGAAAAGTTTTCAATAAAACGGTGATCCACACCTGCCACATGGCATGCCCCTGCCAGACCGGCAATGGCGCCGCTGATAAGCATTGCCGTTACCATAACCTTTCCTACCTGGATTCCTGCGGTTTCGGCCGCTTTTCCATTCATCCCCACACAGCGGATTTCGTAGCCTTTTACCGTCCGTTCCATAAATAGTTTTACCAAAATACAGGCAGCTATCGCGACAAAAAAAGCAAAGGTCAATTGGTATTTGGACGCCAGCCTGGGGATATATGCAGTTTTTAATATTCTCTCTGTCTGAGAAACCGCCCCTTCTGCTTTCAGAGGACCATTTACCAGGTAAGAACAGAACAGCGCTGCAATCTCATTAAGCATTATGGTAGCAATTACTTCATTTGATCCAAATTTTACTTTCAATAAGCCAACCAGAGCCGCAAAAAGCCCTCCTGCCAATATACCGCAAAGAAGTACCAATGGAAGATGGATAACTCCAGGCAGACCCAAATCTATGGTTCCCACGACTGCCGCCGCCATGGCCCCGAACAAAAGCTGGCCTTCCACCCCCAGATTAATCATGGTTGTCTTTTTGGCGAATGTAAAGGCCAGGCCTGTAAAAATCAGGGGAGTTGCCTGGGTAAAAGTCTGTGCAAGGCCGCTTTTGCTCTCAAAAGCGCCTGCCAAAATCGCTCCGAAGGCCTCAAAGGGATTATAGCCGCATACAGCCATAACCACTCCGCTGACCAGAACTGCCAATACCAGGGAGACTACCGGAAGAACCATTCCTTTTACTTTGTATTTCACTGGCCTTTCACCTCCTCCCCTTTTTCTCCGCCTGTCATCCACAAGCCAAGCTCTGTCTCTGTTACCGAGTCCGGAAAGAATTCTTTTTGGATCTTCCCGTCGTAAATGACTCCAATCCGGTCGCTTAAACATCTTACCTCGTCTAAATCCGCGGATATTAATATAATAGCTTTCCCCTGATCCCTCAGATCCAGCAGGGTATTGTGAATATATTCCATGGCTCCTACATCTACGCCTCTGGTGGGCTGGGCCACGATAATAGCATCCGGATCCTGGCTGAACACTCTTGCAATTACCACTTTCTGCTGATTTCCCCCGGACAGGGAATTTAAGAGCGCCTGACTGTTTCCGGCTTTTACGGCGTACTCCTCAATCTTTTCTTCTGTGTAACGCCGTATCTCCTTTCCTTTCAAGAAGCCTTTATGAGCAAATTTCTCACGTTTGTGGTAGCCTAAAATGATGTTCTCTTCTATGCTCATCTCCAGAACCAGTCCTCTTGTCATCCGGTCTTCGGGAATATGCCCGATTCCCTTCTGGATAAAACTTTCCGCATTTCCGCATATTTCTTTTCCGTCCTTTTTTATCTCAGCACTGTCCGGCTTTCGCAGGCCTGTTAAAACTTCGATTAATTCCGTCTGTCCATTTCCTTCAATTCCGGCAATTCCGTAAATCTCTCCTTTATGTACCGTAATCTCAATCTGATCCAGAACTTTCTTTCCATTGCTGCCGGTCAGATTTAAATTCGAAATTTCCAGATACGGCGAACCCATTCCTTTATTTTCTCTGATAATGGACAGGTTTACATCCCTGCCCACCATCAGCTTTGCCAGAGTATTGGTGTCCATCTGCTCCAGCCCCAGTCCCTGCTCTACCATCCTGCCATCCCGAAGAACAGAAATCCGGTCGGCAATCTCCATGGTTTCTTTTAGCTTGTGGGTGATAATGACAATGCTCTTTCCCTCTGCCTTCAGCTTTCTCATAATCCGAAACAGATCTTCTACCTCCTGAGGCGTCAGCACAGCTGTAGGCTCATCTAGAATCAAAATGTCTGCTCCCCGGTATAATGCTTTTAAAATCTCCACCCTCTGCTGCTCTCCAACAGACAGCTCCTCTACCTTTTGAGTGGGAGAAATATGAAAGCCATACTGCTCAATCATTTCACGGACCTGATTTTCCGCTGTTTTCCTGTCAAAACGGATGCCTTTTACCGGCTCATGTCCCACTACAATATTTTCTGTAACCGTCATTACCGGAGCCAGCATAAAATGCTGGTGAACCATTCCGATTCCCAACTGGATCGCCTGGTACGGATTTTTTATCACTGCCTTTTTTCCGTTGATCCAGATCTCCCCTTCATCCGGCCGGGTCATTCCATACAGGATTTTCATCAGCGTAGACTTTCCTGCGCCATTTTCTCCAAGCAGCGAGTGGATCTCTCCCTTTCTGATGCAGAAATCCGCATGATCTACGGCCCTCACCAGAGGATATTGTTTGGTAATCCCCTTCATCTCAACTGCATTCACTTTGATTCCTCCCAATCTATTTGAAATACTGATTTTCTGCTACCCAGGCATCCAGCTCTTCCTCCAGATTACAGGGAACCAGTTCTCCGGAAACGATCTTTCCTTTCACTTCTTCTACAATCTCCAAAACCTCCGGGCTTAACTCAACATTGGAATTGGCGATATCGTAACCTACTGCCCCTTCTTTAATTCCGCTGATATAAATTCCGGGTTCCCAGGTATTATTTACAACGGCCTCCACCTCTTTATAGACCATCTCGTCCACATTTCTCAGCGCCGTAGCCGGAATATAATCCGGTTCATTATCATTCTGGTTTCCGCCTACGCCAAATGCGTAACGGCCGGACTCTTTCGCCGCATTAAATACGCCTAAACCGGAAGAGCCTGCAATATGCTGGATAAAGTCTGCCCCCTTATTGTACATAGATAAGGCGATCTCTTTTCCTTTTCCCGGATCTGCAAAGCTTCCTACTGTAGCGGTAAGGACCTCACAATCCGGATTTACATAGCGGACTCCGGCTTCAAATCCTACCACGCCTTCCTTTAAGTTGGTGGCCTCCATTCCCAAAATACAGCCAACTACATTTTCCTCATTAGAGTAGGGCAGGGCATAATCTTTTGTGCAAAGTCCTGCAATCACTCCGGTAAGAAATGTTTGTTCCTGCCATTTTGTAACAATAGACCTTACGTTGGGAGCGTCGGTCTGTGCATCAATATGGGTAATCTTCTGATCCGGGAATGATTCTGAAATCTCCAGCACCGCATCGGTCTGGTCCTGGGCCAGTCCAATGATCAAATCATACTCTTCCGTCTCTGCAAACATCTGAAAGTTGGGAAGGAAATCACTGACAGATTTTGGCTCTACATAGTCAAATTCAATTCCAAAGTCTTCCTGGGCCCGCAGCAGGCCGGCATAAGACATATCATTAAAGTTTTTATCACCCAGGCCGCCGGTAGAAAGGATAATTCCTACCTTAATCGGATCGCCGGATGCGCCGGACTCTCCCTGAGCCGCCTCTTTGGTCTGGGCTGTGGTAGCGCCTTCCGTTTTAGTTTTCTCCTCTGTGGTTTTTCCTCCACACCCTGCCAAAGAGCATACAAGAGCTGCTACCCCTAAAAGTGCGAATATCTGTTTCTTTTTCATTTTGTCCTCCTTTTTTGTGTAACTTGTCCGTTTTCTCAGTAACTATAAATATATTTTAATCAATATTGTCTAATTTTTACAGGGACAGATTTGACAATGAATTGCATTTTCTTGTCTTTTTCCCCAATATTTCGCATTTTTCCGGTACAAATTTGACATTTATCACTATTTTAACCAAACCTTTTGCGCCCGGCGGCGGACTTTTACAGGAAAAAAGCCGGGGCATCTGCTGAAAATCGATGCACCCGGCTTTTTCTACTGTTTTGCCTGGTTTCGCTCCTCGTCCGGAGTCTTTCCCATATATTTTTTATATAGTCTGGAAAAATAGCTTTGGGTAGAATATCCTACTGCTGTTGCTATGTCTGCTATCTTCCGGTCTGTATGAATCAAAAGATCTCTTCCATGATTTAAACGGCACATCATCAGATAGACACTAAAATTCTCTCCAACCTCGTCCTTAAATAACCTGGAAAAGTATTCCGGTGACCGGTAGATATGGCTTGCCACATCTACCAGAGAAATATCCCGATTATAATTTTCGTGAATATAGGCCAGCGCCCTGTCAACAGACTCGGAATAAGGTCCGTTTTTCTTATCATAAAGTTTTTGGATTAGCTCTTCACAACGCCTCCTGCAGGCCCCCATTGTCAGCAAATGCTGCCCGCTTTTGGCCTGATCTTCCCCTAACGGATCTAAGTGGTAATATTGCTCTTCCACAGCAATTACCATTCTCTGGCACCGTTCTATGGCCCACTGGGAGTCGGGAAGACCCACTTTTTCAATTGTCTCAAACCACTGCCTCATCTGGCTTAACGTTTCTTCATACTGTTTGTGAGCCAGGTTCCACAAAATCTGCTGATAGGCGGCCCGGACTGCCTCCCGTGAAAGACCGGAAGGGCCTGTTTTTTCACAGTAAACCAGTACCCTTTCCCCCTCATGAAAGAACAGATGATTTTCTGCCTCCACCGCCTGTCTGAGAGCATGGATCAGAGCCGTTCTGTCTGAAAAAAAAGCGCTAATTCCCACCGCTTTCTCATATTTCTCCCCTATTCCTCTTCCTATCTTCCCCATTGCTTCTTCTAATTTTTGCTTTCGGTTATCCTGGGCAATAATAAAGTCATACTCCTGTCTGGATGCCAGAAACAGTTTTGCTAAATTTTCTTTTTCTACAAGTTCTATCAGCTGGTCCGCTTCTATTTCCCCTTTTCCGCGGCGGATACATAAGACCTGCCCTCCTTTTCCGGCTTCCACCCCAATGGTATCTAAAAATTCATTCATTGCTTCCTGTGTCTGGCACTGATACAAACCAAATAAATCGATAAAACCGCTGGGCAAAAGTTCCCGCACCTTATGTTTTACAATTTTTTCTTTATTCTCATTGATTTTATCTAAAGCCCCAATCAAATCCCCGGCACACATCTCTGACTTTAGCAGGTATTCTTTTGCGCCATAGGTAATCGCCTGCTTTGCATAAGAAAATTCTGCATAATTGGTCATAACAATAAATGCAGTAAAGGGAGCAATCTCCTTTGCCCTCTTCATCAGCTCCAGCCCGTCCATCCCAGGCATGCTAATGTCTGCAACCACGACCTCCGGCATTTCTTTTTTAATAAGCTTAAGAGCTTCTTCCCCGGAAGAAGCCAGCCCAACTACCGAAAAGCGTTCTTTCTCCCGCAGAATACAATATTCCACCCATTCCCGAATAGGCGCTTCATCATCCACAATCAGGACCCGAATCATTGGTCTCCTCCCTCCTTATTCACCGGAAGAATAAATGTAACTGTTGTCCCCTCTCCCTCTATGCTGTCAACCTTCAAGCCGAATTCTCTTCCAAAATTCATCTGAATTCGATCATGAACGTTTTGGATCCCCACTCTGCTCATATGCCCTGCCTTTTCAAAATTGTCCGGCAGTTCTCCGGCTTTAATCCCTCTCCCGTTATCTGCAATTACAATAAAAAGCTTTCCTTCTTTTTCATAAGCGCTAATTGTGATCTGGCACATTTGCCCCGGTATCATGCCATGGAAAATAGCATTTTCCACGATAGGCTGTAATATAAATACAGGAATCCGATTTTCAAGAACTTCCTCCGAAGCCTGACAGTCCACCTGAAAAGCATTTTGATATCGCATCTTTTGAAGTTCTGTGTAGTCTTTAATGGTCTCTAATTCTGTTTTCAAGGTCACAAATTCGTTGGAATAAGACAGGGATTTTCGAAGGATTTTGGAAAAATGGAGCAGCATGTCCTCTGCCTCCTGGTTTTTCTTCATTTCCACAAAAAATCGGATAGAGCTAAGGGTATTGTAAATAAAATGAGGGTTAATCTGAGTCCGCAAAAAGTCCAGTTCAGCCAGCCGCTTTTTCTTTTCCCCATCTTTTATCTGTTCCCGGGATTCTTCCAGGCGTTCCACCATACAGTTAAATGCCTGGGACATTTCTCCAAACTCATTATTCTCTCTATAGTCCAGCCGCGCCAGCATATTGCCTCTGGAAACCTCGCCCATTTTTTCTTTAATCTCCATTACCGGCTTTAACAAGCGTTTCTCGCATATCCGCAGCATATTCCACAGCAGAATAATAGCGCCGGTAATGATAATCACAATAAAAAAACCGACCTTTTTCAGGGAGCTCAGCATCCCTGATGTATTGATCGTTTCGATGAGATACCAGCCTGTGCCCGGTATTTCGTCATATAAGAAATAAGCTTTTTCATGGCCATTTCCTACTATAAGCTTCCCGTCCGTCCTTTCCTGTATTCCCCCTACTGCAATTCCGCAGAATTGACCTATCTGGGGCTTTCTCTTCCCTGAAATAATAATTCCCTGCTTATCGGTCACATAGAAGTTCTTTCCTTTGTCAATTAAGTTCCGATAGCTTTCATACAGATTCTTTTCACTGATATTTAACACCACTGTTCCCAATGTCTCGCCGGATAAGTGGTCCTTTATTTTCCGCACAATTAAAAATGTATATTTATAAATCCCTTTTGCACTTTCATTTTTTAATGGCCCTAAAAAGCGAAAATCTTCCTCCCAGTCCAATGCAATTTCCTGGTCTGTGTATTGCTTTAGAAGATCAAATCCTTCTTTCTTTGTCATACTGTCTGTGTAGACAGTCCCATCATTGGCCACAACATAGGTATATACCAGAGGGCTAAAGTTTGAATATGCCCAAACATAATTATCCAACAGCTTCTGAATGTTGTCTACAACTGCTTTCTCTTCTCTGTCCTGCCTGGCAAGGAGGGTTATTATTTCGCTGTTGCTTGCAATTTTGTCACTGAGATAATTGTACTCTGTCAATCTGATTTTTGTTACCTGACCAATTTGCTTAAGAATATTTTTATTTAAGAAGAACATTTCCTCTTCCAATTCTGTTTTGGCATAAAAATATATGATACAACCTATCAGCAGCACAGCAGCTGTTACAATTCCTCCCATTATGTGAAAAAGCTGTCTGATATAGCTTTTGTTCTTCATATGCATATCCGCCTCCATCTGAACTCCTAAAGCACTGAAAAGCAAGCATTATCATACTATCACATTTTTTCAGACTATGCAATTTATCGACTTTAAGAGCACTTTCTCATGATACAAAAAAAGGACTGCCTTTCCCCCACAGAAAGCAGTCCTTGTGTCACGATCATGAAACCGTCACATTAGATAGTTTTTATCCTGGCATCCCCATACCAAAATAAAACTTTGTATAAGACATCCCCATGTCTCTTACAGGTTAAATATACCATTTTTCTTATTGTAAGTCAATATGTCGTTGTTTATTTTTTACAAAAAAGTATTATCTTGCTGTATCTTTTTCTGTTATTTTGTCAATTATTGAAACAATTTGTCATATTGAGCAATCTATTTAATAAAAAATCGCCCTTCCTCGAACAGTATATGCAATTAAAGCGTATACTCTTGCCGGATTGGAACATACTTTTCTTAGTAAACCTGCATGCGCCCGGAAGCGGACGCGCCATCACACATGAAAATCTGGCGGGCGCATGGGCATCCCTGAACTTATGCCGCCTAATCGGCGGCGGACTTTTAAAGTAAATATATCCTGGATTTTAGCAGAGAGAGGAAGTGGTATTTTTGGAATTTTCAAAAACATTATCCGATAATATGGACTATCTGAAAGAAACCCTCCACACCGCCGAGAATTTTGATGTGGTCTACAGGGTGGTAAAGATCGGCGGCCGCAATGCCTGCCTGTATTTTGTAGACGGCCTTACCAAAGATGAGGTACTTTTAAAAGTGCTTCAGGTTTTCTCCGCCGTTAAGCCGGAGGATATGCCTGAGGATGCCCACGGCTTTTCCAAACAATATATTCCCTATGGGGAGATTGGGCTTCTAAAGGACTCTGACGCTATGATTGTCCAGCTTCTTACCGGTATCTCTTGTCTGTTTATTGACGGCTATGACGCCTGTCTCACCATAGATTGCCGTACTTACCCGGCGCGCAGCGTATCAGAACCGGACAAGGACAAAGTTTTAAGAGGATCCCGGGATGGCTTTGTAGAAACGCTGATCTTTAATACTGCCTTAATCCGCCGCCGGATCCGGGATCCCAAGCTTACCATGGAGATTATGACTGCAGGGGAAAGTTCCCATACAGATATCGCCATCTGTTACATGAAAAATCGGGTGGATACCCACCTTCTGGACAAAATCAAATCAAGAATTCAGTGTCTTCACGTTGATGCTCTTACCATGAATCAGGAAAGTCTGGCAGAATGTATCTATCCTCATAAATGGTACAATCCTTTCCCCAAGTTTAAATTTTCCGAGCGGCCCGACACTGCCGCCGCTTCGATCCTGGAAGGAAACATCGTAATTTTGGTTGACACTTCCCCGGCAGCTATGATTCTGCCTTCCTCCGTATTCGATATCATTGAAGAAGCAGACGATTACTATTTTCCGCCTCTTACCGGAACCTACCTGCGGTTATCCAGAATGATCATCACTCTGCTGTCCTTGTTTTTGACTCCGCTTTGGCTGCTGCTTATGCAAAATCCCCGGATCATTCCTCCATGGCTGGAGTTTATTCAGTTATCCGATGACCTCTTTGTCCCCCTGATCTTCCAGCTCCTGATACTGGAATTTGCCATTGACGGCCTGCGTCTGGCCGCCGTCAACACTCCCAGTATGCTAACCACTCCTTTGAGTATTATCGCCGGTATTGTCATGGGAGAATACGCAGTAAAATCCGGATGGTTTAACAGTGAAACCATGTTGTACATGGCCTTTGTAACTGTAGCCAATTATTCCCAATCCAGCTTCGAACTGGGGTACGCGGTAAAGTTTATGCGTATTTTGATTTTGGTTCTCACCGCTCTCTTTAACTACCTGGGCTTTGCGGCAGGTGCTGTTTTCTCTATATGCGCCATCATTTTCAACAGGACCATTGCGGGAAAAAGCTATATCTATCCTCTGATTCCCTTTAGCTGGTCAGAATTAAAAAAGCGGTTTTTCCGCAGCCGCCTGCCCCATACAGAGAAAAGCTAACAGGATATTTTATACAAACCACAAGTCTTCTTTTGTAGTGGAAATTGCGTCTGCTCCGGCGGAAAAAGCTGCCATAATGTCCTTTTTATCCGAAATCAGCCCTCCGGCAATAATGGGAATATCCGTATATTCCCGGATTTCCTTTAAAACCTTTGGCATTACCCCTGGCATAATCTCAACCAAATCGGGATGAAAGGTGTCAATCTGCTTTTTAGTGGTATTCATTGCCATAGAGTCAATAATAAAGGTTCTCTGGATTCCAAACAGTCCCAGCTCCAGAGCCCGTTTTACCAGGAGAGGCTTAGTGCTGATAATTCCGTCTGCCTGGGTATTTTGTTTTACAAAGTCTACTGCTATCTCTTTGGCGTTTAAGCCGGCAATTAAATCCACATGAACAATGGCGGTTTTGCCCCGGGCCTTTATCTGATCTACAATTGTGCCAATATTGCAAATGCTGCCATAGAGGACAAATACCACCTGACATTCCGATTCAAAGCACCTTTTCAGGCCTTTTTCATCCTTTACTGCCGCTATTACAGGAGATGTCTCCAATAGTTCTATTGCTTTCATCTCCGTTCCTCCTTCCTATTTCTATTCTAACGTATTCTCAAAAAAAGAGCCGGGAAACGCGTCCCCGGCGCATTTTGCCGGACCCTCCATAGTCACAATAGAAAACACGCAGACAGCTTGATCTGCGCGTTTTCTCGGTGCCGCCTGAGGCGGTTATTTTTTACTGTCAAGCCAGCTTTTGCAAACTTCCGGGTAATTGGTAATAACGCTATCGCAGCCCCACTCATAAAGCTGCTCCAACGCGCCCATATCATTAATGGTCCATACATTTACCTCAATCCCGTTTTCTTTACAGCCCTTTACTTCCTCTTCGGTCAGGCCCTTTACTCCCGGATGGTACGCCTCAAAGCCATACTTCTTACAGTAATATCCGGCATTGCCCAGGCCCTTATGCTCCAGCAGAGCGCCACAGTAACGGGTTGGATCCAGCTTCTTAATCTGTACAAGGGACATGTGGTTGAAGGAAGAATACAGTACCTTATCTACCAGTCCGTACTTGCGAACCAGTTCCATGGTCTTTTCCTCCAGCTCCCCATAATAATATACGCTGCTTTTAATCTCAACATTGGTAACCAGATCGGTCTGACTTACCCATTTACAGTACTCTTCAAAGGTGGGAACCGGCTGGAATCCATATTTCCCTCCATAAATTTTGCCTGCGTTGAATTTTGACAGTTCTTCGTAGGTATAATCCCTGACATACCCGGAGCCGTCAGTAGTGCGGTCAATGGTTTCATCATGGATCACTACCACAACTCCGTCCTTGGTAAGCTGAACATCCAGTTCAATTCCCTCACATCCGATCTCTGCTGCCTTCTGAAAAGCAAGCATGGTGTTCTCCGGATACTTTCCACTGTATCCTCTGTGGGCATATACTTTCATGTTATATCCTCTTTTCTGTCTGGTATTATTTCATTGCTGCCTTTGAGTATCCGGTCAGCATATATTTCTGGAAGATGAAGAACAGGATAATTACAGGCATAACCGCCAGTACCGCGCCTGCCATAACCTCGTGATTGTTCATGGTTTCCTGGCCTGCAAAGGTGTTTTGCAGGTATGCAAGACCTATCGTCAATACACGGCGTTTTTCATTCATGGCGATGATTTTGGGCCAGAAGTAGGAGTTCCAGCCATCAGTAAAGGTAACCAGGATAACGGTGAACAGGGCGGATTTACACATGGGAGCCAAAATCTGAGTAATGATCCCCACTCTTCCCAGACCGTCCATTCTCGCTGCCTCAATATAACTGTCATCAATAGCCATAAAGTTCTGTCTCAGCATGAAAATAAAATAGGGTGAAACCGCTACAGGAAGAATCAGACCCATAAAGGTATCTGACATTCCCCAGTTGGCCATCATAATATAAATCGGAATAAAAGTAACCTGAATGGGGATCATCAGCGCTCCCAGCACGATGATGAAGCACAGGCCCTGGCCTTTGAATTTGCCTTTGGAGAATCCATAGCCTGCAAACACTCCGGTTACCACCTGGGAAACCAGGATCCCGGCAGTCATAACAATGGTGTTGTAGTAGTATTTGGCAAAGTTGCCGCGGTTTAATACGTTGGTGTAGTTCTCAAAGTGGAACTCCTTCGGCCATAAGGTGGGAATCGCAAGCAGAATCTCTTCCTGGGATTTTACGGAAGAAATCAGCATCCAGTAAATAGGAAACACTACGATAATCATTACAATTATCGCAAGGATCCACTGGGCTGCCGCTTTGATTTTCCGGTTGCGTTTTGCCGCCTCATTGCGTTCATTTTGGCTCATTGCTTTACTCATGACGGCCCTCCTTATGAATCATAGGTTACGTTTCCGCTGGAAATCTTCATCGTGGCCACCGTGATAATCAACAGCAGGAAGAAGAAGAAAATACCTACTGTGGACGCCCGATCCATACGGAAGTCAACCATTGCGTAACGGTAAATATTATAAACGAATACCTCTGTAGAACGGTAAGGACCTCCCTGGGTCAAAATATCTACAGACTGGAATACCTTCATAGAGGACAAGAAGGTGGTAACAAACAGGAACAGGGTTGTGGGCGACAGCATGGGAAGGGTAATCTTAAAAAACTTCTGGATCCCGTTGGCGCCGTCCAGAGAGGCCGCCTCATAGTAATCCGTGGAGATACCCATCATTGCAGATAAGTAAACCATCATGCCGTAGCCAATACAGCGCCATCCGGTCAGCATCAATACGGAAATTAAAGCTGTATTCCGATCTCCCAGCCAGTCTACTGCGCTGATTCCAAACACGGAAAGAATATAGTTTAAAATACCGGAATCCGTATTTAAAATCCACAGGAATACTACTGCTGCCGAGGACATTGCCACATACTTGGGCATAAAGACCACTGCTCTCATTGCCGCAAAGCTGTTGGTCATACGGTTAAAGATCAATGCGAAAATCATGCCGCCGATCAGGGTAATGGAAAGCTCTCCGATGGAGTAAAGGATGGTTACCCTAAGGGAATTCCACAGGTATTTGGTTCCGGATCCGGCAAAGAGCCATTTCCAGTTCTTTAATCCTACATAATTCCATGTATCATTTAACAGGTTCCAGTCGGTAAGGCTTATCCGAAATAGTTCTACGATAGGATAGTAAGTAAAAACTGCCAGGAAAATCAGCGCCGGTACAACACAGCAAAAATCCTTAATCGCAGATATCTTTCTGGGATTGATCTGTTTTTCTTTCATAGTTTCCTCCTATTGACGCATTCACTGCGTCATCCAGGTAGATTTGGAAGTTCCCTTCCAATCTTTATGCCTCCTGACTTATAACTCCGCTTCCCTGCACATGGGAAGCGGAGCCTTGCCTTTATTGCTTATGCATCACCTAAAACATCGTTGATCTCGTCAGCCATCATCTCCATAGCTTCCTGAACATCTCCACCTTCCATAATAAGCTCGGCCATGCTGTTCTTCCAGATGGTTGCTAACTGAGACCATCCCTTGTGCTGAATTCTGGGGTTAATTAAGTCTAAGTTGTCAAAGATAGGCTGGAATGCCGGCTTCTTCTCTAAGAATGCCTTGCCTTCCTCGGTCTCCAATACAGACTTTCTGGTGGGCATGTAACCGGTGCCTTCTGCCCAGGTCATGTTTACGTCCTTACCAACCAGGTACTGCATAAACTGCCATGCAGCATTCTTGGTAGCCTGATCGTTCTTGGAAGGAATTAAAACGACGCAGCCGCCGATTTCCTGATTCTTGGTCTCAGCGCCGGGCAGCCAGTGCATACCTACTTCGAAGTCCACCTGATCCACGTAGTTGTTGTACAGGGAGGTAGTATGTACTACGGATAAAGCCTTGCCGGAGATAAAGTTCTGTCTCATATTGGAGGAAGCGTCATCAGCAGTACCTGTCCAATAGGTGTAACCGTTGTCGCACCACTCCTTGATCTTGGATGCAATCTCGATAGCCTTCTCGCCGCCTAAATCGGTGCTGACCTGGTCATCATTGATAATCTTAACACCCTGGTTTAAATAGAATGTCTCAAAGTACCACTGATCCCAGCCGGGGATAATGGTTGCATACATCTCGGTGCTGCCATCAGCAGCTTTTACCGTACCTGCCTCCATGAAAGCGTCCATGTCAGCCCAGGTCTCGGGAAGGGTAATTCCCATCTCGTCAACCTTATCTTTGTTGTAGTACATAATCTGAGTGGAAATTAAGAATGGTAAGGAAACCTGAGTACCATTGTACTTAGCTGCCTCCAGCATACCATTACCAAAGTCCTCTACATCATAACCGGTTGCCTTGATGTAGGGATCCAGGTTCTCGGTTAATCCGCCTGCGCCGTACTCTGCAACATAAGGAGTATTTGCCACGGTAATTGCGGGAAGACCGGTGCCTGCTGCGTGAGCTGCTACCAGAGCCTCGTTTAATTTTGAATAGCTTCCGATATATTCAGCCTCTACGGTAATTAAATCCTGTGAATTGTTAAAATCTGTAACAACCTGATCTACGATTCCGGAATACTGATCCTCCAGTGCATGCCACCACTTAATGGTAATGGGCTCGGTTACTTCGTAGTAAGACGGATCGGCCGGAGCCGCATTCTCAGCCGGAGCTTCGGTTTTAGCAGCCCCCCCTGCTGCGCCGGTAGAACCTCCGCCGCTACACCCTGCAAGTGTGCCGGCTGCCATTGCTGCAGCCAGAACTAATGCCATTCTTCTTCTCATAAATTGTTTCTCCCTTCTTTAATTTTTCTTCCTGAATCCAGTCTCTCTGTAGCCTTATTTTCTTAAAGTTGGCATAAAAAAAGAGATGCAGCATATAACAAAACATACCCTGGTACGCCTCTACTATTTGCTTTCATCTCATTCTCTCTTAAAGCAGACTGTATTCTATTTATGTACTAATGGTATCATAAAACGACCTTCCTTGCAAGTGATTTTTGTAACTTTTTACTTGCTTTTTTAAAGTCCTTACCACTATTCTCACAAATTTTTGTCTCTTTTTCCAAAATATTGATGAATTTTTCACAATTTTTACGATTTTCTATTCTATAATATCGGAATCTTCTTTATCCGGTTCCATATACTTCTCAAAAACCCAGCGAAAAAAAGGAGACGCAAGCCCGCTTGCAAAAGCAAACCAAATCATAAAAAGCTCTGGAAAAATCCAGGTAATAGCCCCAAAAAGTGCGTAAATAACCAGAATTGTAACGGATACATGCAGATTTCCCATGGCCATTACAAATGCGCCCCCCACCGTCTTTTTTATGGAAAACCGAAAAAAAGCAGTCAGAGGAAACAGATAAATTATTGTTAATAAATAAACAAAAATTATACTTGCCAGAACAACTCTTACCGCCCATTTTACTCCATCCGAAAAGGGTAAAAACTGGCAGCAATAGAAGTCCAGCGCCAAAAACAGCCCTGCTGCCGCAGTCCCCAGCCATAAAAGAGTTGACGGAAAAAAACTTTTAGTAAAACCTTTGTAAAAACTCCTCCACACATAGCCTTCCTCATTTCGGATAAGCCTCAAAGTATACTGAAAAAGTGCCGTGGTAGACGCCCCTATGGTAACGATGGGAAGGGAAAACAGCGCCCAAAAAATCCCCAGAAGGCACAGGTTCATAACCTTATCCATAAATGTAAAGAAACGGTTTTCCGGGTTGAAGATTCCATTGATATTCATATCGTACAAATCCTTTCTGTACCCTCAGTGAACAATGGCACACACGCCTCTTTTGTCCACTGAGGGTATATAAATCCCAGTATATCATTTTTTGTCCGTTTATGGTACAATGGATATACTCTGATCCAATAAGGGCAGCAATCTGGAGGCGCTTTATGAAATTAAAAGACAAACTGATTCGAGACTGGAAGAAAGACCGTGAAACTCTGAAAACATTAAATTTCCGGCAGAAGCTCCAGTTTATTTTAGATTATTACCGGGGACAAATGTTTATTCTGTTTGTCTTTTTTATGATCGCATTTTATATCGGAGATATGGTCTATCAAAGCAGCCAAACCATTGATTTACAGGGATTTTTCATCAATGACCGGCAGAATTTATTTCCGGCGGAAGAATTAATCAAAGATTTTTCTTCCTATATGGGCACTCCGTCAGGCCACCGGATCGCTTTTGAGGATTCCCTTTATGTGGATCTGGAATCCAGCAATGAATATAATGCCGCCAGCCAGGGAAAGCTTGTGGCTTATGTGGCAGCCAGGGAGCTGGACTTTTTTGTAGCTCCAGAAGCCCTGGCTCAGTATTATGCTGATTCTTTCCTGCTTTACGATCTGGAAGAATTACTTCCTGGGGAATTGCAGGAATACCTGAAAAATGATTTTTATTATGCCGCCGACGGGACAGGGGAGGAAAAAGCCTGCGGGCTCAGTCTTAGCCGTTCCCGCTTTTTACAGAATCCGGTATACGACGGAACTGAAGATTATTACCTCCTGGTTCTCTCCTACACTCCGCGGACCGACGCTCTGATTTCTTTTATTAAATATGCCTATCCTCAGTGGGAAGAGCCGCTCCAAGCCCATTAATGGCTGGCCAGCAAACGCCCGATCTCTCCCAGAGATTCATAAATGGCATCCGGTTTGATTTCCGAGGCGGCCACATCTTCCAGCCTGGTCTCCCCGGAAAGCACCAGCAGGCCCTTCCCTCCATGGTTGACTCCCGTGGCCACGTCTGTATACAAACGATCCCCAACAAATCCTGTCCGTTCTGTGGGAATTTTTGTTTTATCAAAGATCATCTGGGCTGTCTCTTCATAGGGTTTTCCCAGGTATCTGGGCCGGACGCCTGTAGACAGAGTCATGGCGGCGCAGATCGCTCCGCAGTCAGGGATAAAGCCCGTGTCTGTAGGACAGTTGATATCCGGATGAGTGGCTAAAAAAACCGCCCCTTCCCGAATCAGGGTACATCCCTTCTCCAGCTTTTCATAGGTAAGGGTTTTGTCAAAAGCCGCCACCACAATATCGGCTTTTTTGTCTGTCAAATGGATACCGGAGTCTCTCATATTTTCTTCTAAAGGAGGGGTTCCCATGAGAAACACAGAGGCCCCCGGATATTCTCTATTTAAAAAACGGATAGCCACGTCGCCAGAAGTCATAATCTGGTCTCTTGTAATCTTACATCCCATTCTATCCAGCTTTTTCATGTAATTTTCCGGAGACTGGGAAGAGTTATTGGTAAAAAACAGGAATTTCTTTCCTTTCTCCCGACATATACGGATAAAATCCAGGGCCCCTTCTATGATGAAATCGCCCATATAAAAGGTTCCGTCCATGTCCAATACAAACAGTTCAAGCTCTTCCAGTAGCTTCTTTTTATTTGCGTCCAAATTGCGCCTCCCAATTAATTGACTTCTGAAAAAAGGCGCTTGGGGAGAATCTCCCCAGCGCCTTTTGCTTTTGGAAGCCACTTTTTTACGAATGTAACTTGTTCAGTTGTTCCTTTTATGCCTTGGCAACGTTTTTGGTGGCAATCACCGGAACACCGGTTCCTGCACAGTCTGCAATTACTACATCGCCAATTGCCACAGGGGCCGGGATGGTTACCTGACGGATCTCATCCATAATTTCAAATATCTTGCCCTTGGGGATATCTTCTTTGGTCTTTACGGATACCATTTCAATAGCGCCGCCGGCTACATGTACGCTGGAAGTAACGATTCTGGTGGGGCTTAGCACTTCTTTTCTTGCGTAATCATCGCCGCGCTTGCAGGTATTTCCGCTTACATCCATCTGGTCGCCGTCAATTTTAACAGTCAGAGGGCAGCCTAAGGGGCAGCCAATGCAGATTAATTCTCTTACCTCCATGTTATTCCACCTCCGTACAAATCACAATATTCTTAAGATCCGGGTAATCGGCAAAACTGTCTTTCTTTAAGACTACCTGCTCCATCTCACCGGGAGCCAGCACCTTTTTCTTTCTCTTGGAAATCTGAACTCCGTCATAGTAAACGCTGATGTAGCGATCCTTGTAAACGTCGGCTACGCGGAAACGAACCGTAATTTTGTCCTGCATGTTGTTTACATCAATAGACTGAGGAACCGTATAGCGGACACCGTTCTCTGCCTTTAACTCTACCATGTGGCCTGCTTCTCTCTCTTTGCCTGCCCTTACATACTCTGCCGCATTGGTGCCTGCCAGAGTAGCCTCCTCAGATACATAATCTACCAGATCATGTACATGAAGTACGTTGCCGCAGGCAAATACGCCCTCAGCGCTGGTCTCCAGCTGATCGTTTACCTCCGGTCCTGAGGTAATGCGGCTCATGGAAACGCCGATGCCTTTGCTAAGCTCATTCTCCGGAAGAAGTCCTACAGACAGAAGCAGGGTATCGCAGGCGTAGTGCTCTTCTGTACCTGGAATAGGCTTCCGATCCGGGCCAACCTCTGCCAGAGTGATACCGGTAACTCTCTCTTTGCCCTCAATATTTACAACCGTGTGGCTTAACTTCAGCGGGATGCCGTAGTCGTCCAGACACTGTACAATATTTCTCTTTAAACCGCCGGAATAAGGCATCAGCTCTGCCACTACCTTAACTTTAGCGCCTTCCAGGGTCATTCTTCTCGCCATAATAAGTCCGATATCACCGGAACCTAAGATGACAACCTCTTTTCCTACGCTGTAGCCCTCAATGTTCATTAAGCGCTGTGCAGTGCCGGCAGAATAAATACCGGCAGGACGGTAACCCGGGATATTTAACGCGCCTCTTGCTCTCTCCCGGCAGCCCATTGCCAGAATAATGGCTTTTGCCTTAATAGTGGTTAAGCCGTCCTCACGGTTGATTACCGTAACCTCTTTATCCTTGTTAATATCGATAACCATGGTGTTTAACTTGTAGGGGATCTTCTCCTCCTCCACCATATCAATGTACCGAGATGCGTACTCAGGGCCGGTCAGCTCTTCTTTGAAAGTATGCAGGCCAAAGCCATTGTGAATACACTGATTTAAAATACCGCCCAGGCAGTTGTCACGCTCTAAAATCAGGATATCCTGGATACCAGCTTTTCTTGCTGCCACTGCTGCTGCAAGGCCCGCCGGGCCTCCGCCGATAATTACAATATCATGTGCTGTCATGTCGCTGCCCTCCTTATTTATCTTTGCTGCCGGTTAACATATTGGAACCGGGTGCGTTCTTGCAAATGTCTTCCATCTTCATGCCGCGTTCTCTGGCCAGAATCTCCATAGTTCTGGGAGTGCAGAAGCCTGCCTGGCAGCGGCCCATGCCCTGACGTACACGGCGTTTGATACCGTCTAAGGATACAGCTCCTAAGGTGCGGTTGATAGCATCCATAATCTCCCCTTCGCTGACGCCTTCACAGCGGCATACTATCGAACCGTACTCAGGATGTTCTTTAATTAGAGCAGCTCTTTCTTCCTTAGTCATGTGCTCGGGGCGAACAAATCCTTTTCTCTTGCCGTTCCAGTTTTCCTTCTTTGCAGCGCCTGCTTTCTCTGCAACCAGCTCTGCTATGTACACGCCGATAGCCGGTGCGCTGGAAAGTCCGGGAGACTCAATGCCGGCAGCATCAAAGAAATTCTCTGCATCCTCTGCCTCGCCGATTACAAAATCATCGCCTTCCTCATGAGCACGCAGGCCGGAGAATGAGGTGATAACCTGGCGGAAGGGAACGTTCTTTACGCTTACGTTGGCCTTTTCCATAACGAATGCCAGCTCTTCTGCAGTAGTCTTGGTTGCTTCTTTATCCTCTAAATTGGTTGCAGTAGGACCGGTGAGAAGATTTCCATGGATGGTGGGGGTAACTAAGATACCCTTTCCAAGCTTGCCGGGAAGCTGGAAGATAGTCTTTTCAACATGATTTCCCGCCTCTTTATCCAGTAAGCAGTAATCGCCCTTTCTGGGGATAATGTGAAGCTTTTTATCGCTTACCATGTTGTGAATCTCGTCTGCATAAACGCCTGCCGCATTGATAACATAGGTGGTATGGATAACGCCGTTATTGGTGGTAATGTCGTAGCCATTGCCAGCCTTCTTTACATCTTCTACCTTGGTGTTGAAAATAAATTCCACACCGTTGTCGCAGGCATTCTCAGCCAGAGCTATGGTCAAACCGAAGGGGCATACAATACCGCCGGTCGGCGCATAGAGGGCGGCAACTGCAGTATCCGTTACGTTGGGTTCCATGGCCCTTGCCTCGTCGCCGGTAATAATCTTTAAATCCGGCACGCCGTTTTTCACACCTTTGTTGTATAATTCCTGGAGGGCAGGCATATCTTCCTCCGCAAAGCACAGGATCAAAGAGCCGTTTCTCTTAAACTCAAATTCCAGATCCTCTGCAAGCTCTCCCATCATGCGGTTGCCTTCCACATTGAATTTGGCCTTTGCAGATCCTGGCGCTGCGTCATGTCCGGCATGGACAATGGCGCTGTTGGCCTTGGATGTGCCGGAGCAAACATCCTCTTCCCGCTCTACTACACACGCGTGCAGATCGTAACGGGAAAGCTCTCTGGCGATGGCACAACCGGTCACGCCGCCGCCGATAATCACCGCATCGAAATTCATTTCCTTCATTTCTTCTCCTCCATTTACGTTTTTATACCCCTAGACTAAAAAAGAGTAAGGGAAAACAACGGGCTTGTCCGTTTGGTTTACCTTACTCTATGGTCTCACAGGTGTCTTATTAAACTGCTTTTATGCTAACACAATCTGACACCAATTGTCAAGAAATTCCAGTAAACCTATTATAACTTTTTTTAACCGTTTATTCACTAATTGCCATAACCGACTTTTCTTCTGCCAAACTGGAAAACAGAGCAGATTTGTCAAATCCCGGAGGATAGATTACCTCAAACTCCAGTTTTACTTCATCCTTTTTATTCTTGTGAACCTTAACGGCAGAAATTTCCACTCTTTGTTTTTCCAGGAAATTCTCCATCCTTTTCACGGCCCCTTCTTCCTGAGCTATGGTCATTCGGATAATGCCGCCGGATGCTACATCGGCAAAATGTGCAATCCTGTGAGTAATATCCTGCATCAGGATAATCATAAGGCCGGATGCAATGCCAATGACATAGAGACCGGACCCCACTGCCAGCCCTACGCCTGCCGTGGCCCAGATACCTGCCGAGGTGGTAAGTCCGCTGACCAGATTGTTGCGGACAAAAATAACCCCGGCTCCTAAAAATCCCACGCCGCTGACAACCTGAGCTGCAATACGGGAGCCATCGCTTTTTCCAAACTCCAGAATATCAATAAAGCCGTATTTGGATACCACCATCATCAGGGCAGAACCCATGGCTACAAGTGCATGGGTACGGATACCCGCCGATTTATTCCGGTTCTTTCTCTCGTTTCCAATCATGATTCCCAGAATACAGGCCAAAACAATTCTCAAAAGAAGCTCTGACTGATCAAAAATGGCCTGAGCAGTATTAAGTCCTAAAATATCAAATGTGATCTCCATCCGTACCTCCTGTTTTTACTCTTCCTCTGACCAGCAAAGAGCACATTTTACAGCCCGCTTCCAGCCCTTTACAAGCCTTTCCCGGCGGTCCGCTTCCATGGCATTGGCAAAGGATCGGGAAATCTTCCAGTTTTTCCGAATTTCATCCTTGCTCTTCCAATAGCCTACTGCCAGCCCTGCCAGATAAGCGGCTCCTAAAGCTGTGGTTTCAATACACTCGGGGCGGACAATCTGGGAATTTAATATATCGGCCTGAAACTGCATCAGGAAATTGTTGGCGCAGGCTCCGCCGTCCACCCGAAGCTGCTTTAAACACAATCCCGAATCCTGCTCCATGGATTCTATCAAATCGTGAACCTGGTAAGCCATGGCTTCTACGGTTGCCCGGATAAACTGCTCTTTATTGGTTCCCCGGGTAACTCCTACAATCGTTCCCCTGGCGTACTGATCCCAGTAAGGAGCGCCCAGGCCTGCAAAGGCGGGAACCACGTAAACGCCGCCGGTATCTTCCACGGCAGTACAGTATTCCTCAGTCTGTCCTGCGGTACGAACCATACGCATCTCATCTCTCAGCCACTGTACTGCCGCGCCTGCCACAAACACGCTGCCCTCCAGGGCATACTGCGTTTCCTCCTGGGTGCTGGCAGCAATGGTGGTTAAAAGCCCATTGTTGGAGCGGACTGCCTTAGTTCCTGTATTCATCAGCAGGAAGCAGCCGGTTCCGTATGTATTTTTTACTTCCCCTTCCTCAAAGCAGCACTGGCCGAATAAAGCTGCCTGCTGGTCGCCTGCCGCCCCGGCAATGGGAATCTTACCGCCGATTACATCTGACGAAGTATAGCCATATACACAGCTGGACGGCTTTACATCAGGAAGCATACTTTTGGGAATCCGGAAATACTCCAGAATTTCGTCATCCCAACATTTTTTGTGAATGTCAAAGAGCATGGTGCGGGCGGCATTTGTATAATCTGTTACATGGATACAGCCTTTTGTCAGATTCCAAATCAGCCAGGTGTCTACGGTTCCAAACATTAACTCCCCGTTTTCCGCCTTTTCCCTGGCTCCCGGTACGTTATCCAGAATCCATTCGATTTTGCTTCCGGAAAAATATGCATCCGGGATGAGGCCGGTGCGTTGTATAATCTTTTCTTCCAGGCCGTCCTCTTTCAGTTTCTCGATACGGTCTGCAGTTCTCCGGCACTGCCACACAATGGCATTATATACCGGTTCCCCGGTGTCTCTGTCCCATACGATGGTGGTTTCACGCTGATTGGTAATGCCGATAGCGGCAATATCGCTGTAGTGAGCGCCAATCTTTCCCATGGCCTCCATGGTCACAGAAAGCTGCGAGGACCAAATTTCCATAGGATTATGCTCCACCCAGCCCGGCTGTGGGTAAATCTGAGTGAATTCTTTCTGGGCTACGCTGCAAATGGTTCCCTGTTCGTCAAACAGGATGCATCTGGAACTGGTGGTTCCCTGATCCAGCGCAATGACATATCTTCCCATATCCTTCTCCTCCTGTGCTACCTTAGGGATACTTTTTCTTTCTTAAAAGGTTTGTTAATTTTTTACCAAAAGCGAAAGAAAAAGCAGGGCATGCGCGGCTTATCCGCAGCTTTTTACCCTGCTCTGTCATCTCTAAAGGCAATTTATTCATTTATCTATGGATAATCTTAACATGTTTTCAAGGAAATTGCAAGTTGGAAATCGTCGAATTGCTATAATTTTTTCCCTCTAAAAGGAAAGGATGCACAAAACCGCACAAACTTCCGGCGATTTTGTACACCCTTAAGAAATCTTTATTCCCAAAAGCACCGCCACGTCTGCCGCCTGGGTCAGGTTGATCTTTAATCCTTTTAGTTCGGAAAAACTGTCAGATACCTGGATTCCCTCAATGATGCAGGAAGAGAGATCCTGTCCCTTTAAGGGTGTTTTAAAAAAGTCTGCACCGGACAGGTTTACATTGTGAAAAGAGGTCTTTTTCAGCTTCGTTTCAGGAAAAAAAGCGCTGTTCATAGCACTGTTTTCTATCCTGCTGTTTTCCCACAGGGTATTAGCAAAGTTTGCATAATACCAGCTCCCTCCCTTTACCGATACAGAGCGGAAGCTGGACTGGCCAAAATTACATTTGTCTGCCTGGCAGCCGGAAAAAGCGCAGTTCCGAAAATATCCGTTTACAAAGCTGCAGCTTTCAAAGATGCAATTCAGAAACTGTACCTGAAAAAAGCTGGCCGATAAAAAGCTACATTCCGTAAAACGGCAGCCTTCAAATACTACATTGCCAAATTCCAGCCCCCGCGCCTCTAAATCCGACAGGCTTTCGTTGGTATATGAAGTTTCGGAAATGGTAGTTTCGTTATCTATGGCGTTTTGAATATCCTGAAACATAATGTTCCCTCCTGAATTTCCCGTGTTTGCAAACGCCCTGTCAGGTCAGGTAATACCCGACAAGGAAGCCTGTCACGCCAGATGTTTATCCAGGGTAAAGCCCCGGCCCCGAACCTCACGTACTCCGTTGATGATGATAAACGCCTTGGGATCAATCTGCTGAACATACTGGTTTAAATGGCTCATCTCCCGGTTAGGAAGGACACAGAGAATTGCCTTCTGGTCTAATTTCTGGAAACCGGTCTGGATCGGCACATAGGTAGAGCCCCGATCCAGGTCTTTTTGAATAATTTCATTAATCCGCTCATATTCCCTGCTGATTATCAGCACCTGGACATCGCCGCCGCCGAATATCAATACCTGATTTACCACAAAGGAGGTCAGCAGTACAGACACGATACCGTACAGGATTTCCTCTGTATCAGAAAACAGCATCTGCGACAGCAGGATAAACACATCCAGGCAGTACATGGTCACTGCTACCGGGATTCGGAATTTTTTGTGCATAATCAGCGGCGGGATATCCATACCGCCGGTAGAACCGCCCAGCCGCATTACAATACCAAGTCCCAGCCCCACAAGAGCGCCGCCAAACACAGCGGCCAAAAGGCGGTCATCTGTAAGATTCCCCAGGGTTTCTATGGCAAGCAGACGGTTGAGCAGCACAGGAAATAAAAGGGTGCTGATAATGGTAGTAAGCGCAAACCTCTTTCCAAGAACCCACAACCCTAAAAAGAACATGATTACGTTAATACAGGCTACTGTCACCGATATATCCAAATGAAAAAAGAACTGGATGCTTCTTGCAATACCTGTAGCCCCTCCTACTAAAAATCCATTGGGCATGGAAAATGCAACAAGGCCAAAAGCAAATATGGCATTTCCCCCAATGATTCCCAGGATTCTGAATAAACTCCGACTCATTCTCACATCTTTCTCCTCACTTCCCAAATCTACTAAATTTCGTAACTATTCCCCACAAATTTCCCTATAGCTGAATAGTTCTCTTAATTCTGACAAGATTATAGCGAATTTAAGAATTGAAAAAAACATCAAATGTTATGATTTCATCTTTTCATCTACTGACCGGGATGGTATAACAGGGCTGTCAGACCATAATAAAGGATATAGATGGTCTAACAGCCCTGGCCTGCAGCTTTCTATTTACTTTTTAAAAAGTTCTGAGTGTGTTCCAAGTCTGTAAAGCATCAGAACAAGAACATTGCCACAAATCTCATATATTAATAACCAATCCGGCTCAATATGACATTCACGAGTACCTTTATAGTTTCCTGTAAGCGCATGATCTCTGTATGCTGCATCCAGCGTACCACCATTCGCTAAAATACTGACTGCTTCAAACAGTTTATCAAGATCTTTATTTTGCTTTTTTGCAAGTTTCAAATCCTTTTTAAACTGATTCGTAAATTGAACATCATATTTCATACTTCCAATGCCGCCTTAAGAGATTCCATGCTTGAATATCTTGGAGCAGAAGGGTCAGCCATAAGCTTTCTTCCTTCTTCAATTGCTGCTGCCGTTATTTCATTCGGCACTTCCAGTTTTAACTCAAAGGGAATGCCGTGTTCGCGGATAGTAGTTCTCAGGAATATATTAACAGCCGTTGTCATATTCAGGCCAAGTTCATTAAAAATCTGTTCCGCCTGATCTTTAATAGCTTTATCTATTCTAATGTTTAAATTGGTTGTTTCCATGCAGAACACCTCCATTCAAGGATATCATACTCAAAAGTCCGGCTGTTGTCAACATAATGAAAAACATCAAATGTTATGATTTCATCTTTTCATCTACTAACCGGGATGGTATAATAGGGGCACTGAGAAAGGAATTCCCTTTATGCTGCCAAATTCTCCTTATTACCAGGCTATCCGCTCACTCGGAACCCTAATCCAGGTAAAAAAACATGATTTGCTCTCCAACCGTGCCCAGAAGGATAAATACGTTTATTGTCTGGAGCAGGGCTTGTGCGCCCTTCACAGCATTTCCACTGATGGCAGGGAGCAGATTTACCAGTATTTCTTTCCCGGAGATTTTGTCGGCTTTATTCCTGCTTTTGTCAAAAGCTATTCTGACGAGACCTTTTATGCATTTTCCATTACCGCCAAGTCTGCCTGCACTTTGTATCAGATACCATACCGGACTTTTCTGGATTATGTAGATACCCATCCGGACTTTTACCGCTGGCTGTTTCAGGTTACGGTGTCCCATTATGACAGCGCTCTGCGCCACTCCTATGCCCTTCAGGACGGGGATAATATTACCAGCCTCTGCCATGCCCTTATGGAATTGTCCACCTGCCAGAACGGAGTCTGCCTTTTGCCTAAAGACTTCTCCTATCCGGAGCTTTCCAATTATCTGGGAGTTCACACCATAACGGTGACCCGCCTGATGGCCCGCCTTAAAGAAGCAGGGATTATCAGCAAACAGGGCCACCAGACCATAATACAGGACATGGATGGTCTGACGGCCCTGGCTGAGAAGGGGGACGGGGCAAAATGAACTAATTCAGCTTATCATGACTTACTACTTCATCAACAAATGCCTTCAGCTCACCATCCCTGCATCCTGCGTAGAAGCAATCCAAGAATCTCGGGATCATACATTCTTTCACCAGTTCCGGATCAATGGCCTTTAACGCCTCAATCAACGGTTTCGCCACCTGCTTCTTCACCTCAAACAACAGATCGGCATTGCGGTTCTGGGCCTCCTTGCGGCCGTCCGGATATCCCATGCCCTTAGGCGAGCCAAACGCTCTGGAGAAAATATTATTTAGATTCAATTCTGCTCCCCAGCCAAATCCCTTCGCGTAAGGAATAGACAGCGCATTGCCGTTGTTAATCTGCAAAAACAGATAAGCATCCGTAGGCTCAATGCAATACCCGCACACAACTCCGGGATACATATTTAAGGACATTAAGGCGCCCTGTCCCGTACCGCATCCGGTTACCACAAAATCTACGGCTTTGGAGTTTAAAAGAAGCGCTGCCTGGATACCTAAATGCAGATAAGTAAGCCTCGGATTTTCTTTTGTATATGCTTCCGGAATATCCTGAGCCGTAAGGGGAGCCTCCATAGCCGCATTATAAACTTGATGCCCCATGGGCTCTACCACTGCTTTTAGCTCCTTAACGATAATTCCGTTCTTCGGCGCCTGGCTAAACTCATTAAGTACTGCAATCTTCATTTTTTTATCCCTTTCTTTTTTCTTCACCGACAATATTTTTTGCTTTCTGTTTTGCCTGTCCTTTGTATAAGCGCATCTGCATCTTTTTTCATCCGCAAAAACTCTTCCTTCGTGAGGCTGATATCCAGCGACTTTGCTGTATCCTCAATCTGAGATAGCTTTCTTGCTCCGCAAAGCACATTAATTTCCGGTGACAGCATAGAATTCCATTTAATACACAAATTGGCCAGCGTACACTGATATTTTTCTGTCAAATCCCTCCATCCAGCCAACATCTGGTTTACTTCCGGGATGTTTTCACTCCTCCACCAGAACTTTCCTTCCCGAACATCTCCCGGCGCGGCTATATAATTATCAGATGCCTTTCCCGCCAGAAGCCCTTGTTCAATGGGCGAATAAGTCTGCAGAGAAATCCCATATTTCTCACAAAAAGGCAATAATTCTGCCTCTGGCTTTCTATCCAAAATGCTCAGCTTCTCCTGAATCACATCCAGCTGTCCTGCATCCACATAATCCTTTAATATCTGGATATCCACATTGGAAGCTCCAATGGCGCGGATCTTTCCTTCCTGCTTCATTTTCATCAGTTCCCCCATGGTATCTGCTACCGGAATCATGCCGTAGGTCTTGCACTGCCAATGAGTGTAATATACATCAACATATTCGGTTTCTAAAGTCTTTAAACTTAGTTCCAGGTCGCGGCGTATAGCCTTGGGGGATAAGTCTCTATATACGTCATGGCCTTCTCTTGTAAAATGGTATTCTCCTCTATTGTCATACCACTGGATTCCACACTTAGTGGACAAAACCATTTTATGTCTGGAAATCTCTTTAAGCGCTTTCCCTACCACTTCCTCGCTGTGGCCAAATCCATAAACCCTGGCTGTGTCCACCCAATTAATCCCCAATTCCAGGGCCCTGTGAATGGTATTAATGGACATTTTATCATCATTATCTCCCCACCATAAACCTCCGCCGATAGCCCAGGCCCCCAGGCCGATACCGCTTGCCATAATTCCTGACCTTCCTATCTCTCTTTTCTCCATAGCCAGGCTGTACTCCTTTCTTTTCCCTTGTCATCTGCGGCGCATCATAGAGGCCGTGACAAAAGGTATTCTTTAGCCGTCAGGAAAATGCCTCCACAAGATTTTCGTAGGAACTGGCTGCCTGCAGTTTACTCATGGTAACATCGTTGCCCAATTTTCCAGCTAGTTCTGCAATAAGCCGCAGATGATCTTTGGCTCCGTCGCTGTCGGCGGGAACGGCAAACAGAAAAAAAAGTTGAGATGGTTCTCCGTCATATGACTCCCATTCAATCATTTCCTTTGTTCTTCCTACTGCAATACCTACTTTATCTACGAAAGCCGATTTTCCGTGAGGAATCGCCACGTGGCCCCCGATTCCCGTAATCCCTTCGCTTTCTCTTAAATATACATCTTTGATATACCCTTCCAGGTCATCTATATATCCGGCATTTTTCAACAGTCCTGCTAAATGACGGATTACTTCGTCCTTACTTGTTGCTTCCATATTTAAATCTATGACCTGTCTGTCCAGGATTTCTTTTACTGCCATAACATATCCTCTCCTCTATTTAATAAAATACTGGTAAAGATCCAGGGTGGAACCCATTTTTTTTATGGCTTCCATATTCTCGTCATTATCTGTCAGCTGAAGGAAATCCTTGTAAAATTGCTTGGTACGCCGAGTCTCAAACTTTGTAGTCATTTTTACGGCCAGCAAAAACACTACGTCCACCATATCGCCATGCCACGATATAGGTTTCTCTAATATAGCCACTACAATCCGGGATTCATTGATTTCCGACATATTTCCGTGAGGAATCGCAATTCCCCGTCCAATGCTGGTGGTAGTTGCCCGTTCCCTGTCAAACACGCTTTGCAGATAAGCCGGGGTCACGTCGCCTTTTTCTTCCAGCTTTTTTACCATCATTGTAATCAGCTGATCTTTATCTTTAACCCTTGGTTTTAGCAGAAACAGATCCACTTCAAACAACTGATGGCAAAGATTGTTAAAATGAAATTCCGATTTTTTACGAAAATAGAAAATCTGATTCACTTTTTGGCGAATCGTTTCTATGCTTTGTCCGCTAAGACGTTCTCCTACCGATACTACCCTGTCGTCCTTAATTTCGTTTTCTGACATATTAATGATTACATCTATATCGCGGTACTGATCCAGTTTTAAATCGTGATAACTGGCTGCACGAATTTCCGTCAGCTCCGGAATACTGTATTTTAGCCTTTCAGTATTTAGCTGACTAGCCGCCATACCACTCTCGCTGAGCAGAAGAGCGGCCAGGGGACTCCCTTTCTTTCTTCTGATAATAGCCGCCTGGATATATAAGGCGATTCCCGCCAGTTCATCCTCGGTTACCTGCACATCATAATACTCTTCGAACAAATTACTGGTAGACCAGGTAGCCAGAAAAGTCTGTTTATATTCATTCTTCACATACTTGCTGATGTTATCTCCTGTTGCCGTAGAGTATTTCATCCGGAAAATAGCGGACCGCATATGCAGCAGCAGGCTTTCATACAAAAGTTGATCTTCCGAAAGATCAATATCCAGAACACTGTCAATGGTCTCAATAATAAGCTTTACAAATTTTCCCAAATCCTTGTCGTATTGTCTGGTATAATCGGTGTCCTGAATGCTGGAAAAATTTTTCAGCTTTTTGGCCGACAAAAGAAGTACTGCCAGCAGCACCGTATCGTCATCGGAAATTTTAATCTCATATGCTTGTTCGATTCTCTGATAAATGGATTCCGCAAAAGAATATTCATTATAATGCTCAATATTTTCTTCTTCAACGGAAAATACGGCTTCATTTCCAAAATGCCTGCGGGCCATAGACAGACATGCCATGATCCACACCATTTTAAAAGAATTATCTGCCAATTCGATGCGCCAGGCATTTTCCGCCTCAAGCACAATCCTCCGGATCCTGGATATGTCCACCCCTGAAGCATAGGAGCTTAAAAGAGCTTCCAGAACCTCTGGCATCAGCTCTATCATATAATCTTTTATTGCAATCCGGAAATTATATTCGTCCCCCACAAGGCATACTCCCTTGCTGCGTATGGACGTAATTTTCAGGGAACGTTCCTCAAACCAGGGGGAAACCTCTCTCAAAAGCCTTCCTACCGTGGGAGCGCTTAAATACAAGCTTTCCGCCAGCTGCTGAAGTGTGGTGGTCTGTCCGGGCTTTAGCTTCAGAAGTTTCCCTATCACCTGTTTCCTGCGGTCATCCGGTTGAACCGCAGAGTCCAGGTCCCTGCCCAGCGCCAGATGGTTCTGCAGGCTCTCCCATTGCCGCCCGTCCATCTCAAGCCAGATCCCTGTCCCCTGCTTCTTTTCAATCCTTCCCATATTATTTCCTGTCAGCCAGCGGTTCATCTGGTCGATTTTGGTCCGGACTGTTTTTTCAGATAATCCCACATTTGCTGCAATCTGCAATATGGTATAGGTCTCCCCACCCAAAAGGCAATTCAGTATTTTGTTAAAATATAATGCGTTCTTATCCTCTTTCAACCAAGCACCTCTTAATTTTTAATCACTACTCGTTACTCTTTACTACAGCTTCTCCATAAATATACCGTCCACTGGAACCGATAACCCGCATATAATCTTTCACGAACTGTTTGATGCCTGCCTCCGCAGCCATGCACATATGCATATAATCAATATCCGGATTTTCCTCTAATGCTTTTAACATAGCTTGTTTTCCTGCTTCAAAAGCATCGGTGCACACATTGATCTTGTTGATTCCTCCGGCCACCGCTTTCTTTAAATTTTCCTCGCCGGAGCCGGAGCCGCCGTGGAGCACCAGAGGCATTTTCAGAGTCTCTTTTAAAAGATGAAGCCTGTCAAAATCTAATTGGGGTATTTTTCCCTTAGGATATGCTCCATGAGCCGTTCCAATGGCAACTGCCAGCGCATCTACCTCTGTTCTGGTAACAAAATCTACTGCCTGATCCGGATTCGTGTACAAATCTACATCCGTATCATCCGCATCTGCTGCCTGGCCTACATGGCCAAGTTCTCCTTCCACAGAACAGCCCATACCATGAGCCAAAGCACTGATGATAGCGGTTCTTTTTACATTTTCTTCATAGGGAAGAGCGGAACCGTCAAACATAACATTGGTAAATCCCGCATTAATACAATTCGTGATGGCATAAAAGTCTGAACCATGGTCAAAATTCAACGCCACCGGCACATGAACCCTGTCCGCCAGTTCTTTAATTAACGGAACCATCTCCTCCAGATGGGCATGATTGGTCATCTGCCCGTTGCCAAACTGGATAATAATAGCTGAATGTTCTTCCTCCGCCGCCGTAATTCCGGCTCTTGCCATTTCCATATTGATGCTGTTCATAGCCATAACGCCATAATAATTCTTGTTGGCATCATCGAGAATTGTTTTCATTGATACAAGCATATCTTTATCCTTTCTGCAATCAATCTATTACACAATATCAATATCCAAATCAATATCCATATCTTCTTCCGTTACATTATCGTCTACAGAAGGTTTCTTAAGCAGAGCATAAGCTACCCCGGTAACTGCTGACCCAATAATCAAAGCAACTATAAACATCATGGGATTTTTCATCATAGGAACTACAAAGATACCGCCGTGGCCTGCCACGGATTCACATCCTGCCGCTACTGCAATGGCGCCTGCCACTGCGGAGCCAAGCATACTGCATGGGATAAATCTTGCCGGATCGGCTGCCGCAAAGGGAAGCACACCCTCTGTAATGAAGCAAAGGCCCATGGGAAGAGCGGTCTTTGCCGTTTCACACTCTGTCTTTGTAAATTTATCTTTCTTCAGCATTACAGCGATAAACAGCCCAATAGGAGGAGTCATACCTCCAATGATTTTGGCGCACATAGGCCCGTTGATGCCGTCTGCTCCCAGTGCATTGGCTGCCATAGATGCGGTCTTGTTAACCGGGCCGCCCATGTCAAAGCCCATGCAGGCTCCGATTACGCCGCCTATGACTGCTTTTGCCCCGCCGTTAAGAGCGATAATCCACTGCTGGAATACATCCATAATCCATGCCAGAGGAATAGAGAATATACACAAAAATATCATTCCGCACAAAAATGTAGAACACACCGGGATGATCATAACTGGCTTCAATCCTTCACACCACTTGGGAAGTTTCCATCCCTTCATCCAGTTAACAACCCATCCGATGATAAGCGCCATCAGAAGGCCGCCTAAAAAACCGGCTTTAGACTGGGCGGAACAATAACCAATAATCATACCCGGAACAATACCAGGCCTGCCTGCGATAGAGTAAGCGGCGCCTGCTGTCATAACTGCTACTGCGAAATCCATGGCATAAGAACTTAATTTATTAACGCCCCACCAGAATCCAACCCATGTAAACGGGTTCAAATTGGAAAATGGAGTTGCCCCTGCTTCAATGGCGCTGCCAATATTCCAACCGCCGAATGCTTTCGCCAGCGCTCCCAAGATACCTCCGGCTACAACGATAGGTATCATGTAGGAAATACCGGTCATAATGTGTCTCATAAAATTTTTCTGTTGTTTTGCCATACCTGTTTCCCCTCTTTCTTAAAAATTTCACTTGCCCAGCTTCTCGTGGATCTTGTTGATAACCCCCTTCGGAGATTTCATCACTGTGCTAATGGGAATATCCACCACCGGTTTTCCTTTGAAGCGATCTTTGTTTACTCTGATATCTGCTGAAATCAGAATTACATCCGCATCCTTAATTTCTTCCGGTGTGAATTCGTTTTCTACACCAATGGAGCCCTGGGTCTCTACTTTGATGGTGTCCCCCAATTCTTTTGCTGCATTTTCCAGCTTTTCCTTTGCGATGTAGGTGTGGGCAATGCCTGCCGTACATGCTGTGATGGCTAAAATTTTCATGTACAGTCTCCTTTCTTTTTGTTAAACAAAATTTATCATGAAAATACAGGAAATGGTAAAGTTCTTTAGGCATATTGTTACGGTAATTTTTCCTTTAGAATATTGGCGGCTCTTTCTATGCAAAAAATAATGGGGGTGTCGCAAAATGAAACCAGAGCCTTTATTTCATTTTGCGACATCCCCGTTGGTGTAAATGTCATTGCCACAGTTCTTTATACAGTTGTTCTATGTCTGCCTGTGTAATCGTTCTTCTTGTGTTCTGCGGGCTTCCGCTTTCCATAGCATCATGAGCCATTTTTTCAATCGCTTCAAAGAATGCCTTCTTTTCAATGCCAAACTGTTCAAGACTCGGCGTTTCAAGTTCTTCTGTCAGGCGGGTGATTGCTGCAAGGAACTTCTCACTCGCTTCCTTGTCGGAATCCTCTGATATTGCAACTCCTGTAATTCTTCCAAGTTCTGCGAATCTGTCATAAGCTCCCGGTAATGCATAGGTCAGACATACTTTAAGAAGCATAGCGTTAGACAACCCATGTGCTACATGGAATAATGCGCCAATCGGACGGCTCATGCCATGAATAAGAGTCACAGATGCATTATTAAAAGCAATTCCGGCTTCCAGCGCCGCTACAGACATCTGAATTCTTGCCTCTTCGTTTCCGCCATCATGAAAGGCAGCCGAAAGATATTTAAAAATTCGTTTTACCGCTGACATAGCAAAAGTATCGGATAATGTCTGTGCTTTATTAGAAGTATATGCTTCTACCGCATGGCAAAGCGCGTCAAGTCCTGTTGCGGCTGTAATTTCAGGCGGAGCCGTCATCGTAAACCGGGGATCAATGATCGCCAGCGACGGCATTAATACTTTTCCTTTTAACAACATTTTTATATCTTTTTTTGTGTCAGTGATAATCGTAAATTGTGTTGCCTCCGCCCCTGTTCCGGCGGTTGTGGGAATTGCCGCCATAGGAGGCATAGCAACGTCAATATTCTTGCCCATATAATCAGAAATGCTACCGCCGTCTGCAACCAGGGAGCCGATGGCCTTCATCGAATCAATAGGGCTTCCGCCTCCTAATGCCACAAGGAAATCACAACCTTCTTTTTTATACTGCTCCAGTCCGTTTTCAATCATTACGTCTGTTGGTTCCCTTACGATTTCTGAATAGATGGTATATTCAATCCCCTGATTTTTCAGGGCATTTTCTACCTTTTCACAGTTGCCTAACTGAATCATCACTTTATCTGTTACGATCATCGCTTTTCTGCCAAGCTTTCCAAGCGCTGATTCAGCCAGATCAAGCGCTCCTGATCCTGTAACGATCTGTCCGGGTACAATAAATTCTTTTGCCATAATTCTATTCTCCTTTTATACTCTTGCAATCATCTCTCCGAATTTTTCTTTTTCTTCTTTAATAAACGCATGCACTGCATCTGGTCCCGGTAGAGAGTCTGAACAGTTGTTGCTTCTCACCATCATGGATGCCTCTGCAGACCCAAATTCCAGGCAGTCAATAATTTCCCAGCCTTGGTATAGACCGTAAAGGAAACCGGAACCATATCCGTCTCCGCCGCCAAATCCCTTTCTTGCGTCTACCGGGAACGGCTTAATGCTGAACTTCTGCCCATCGCAGGTATAAGCTGCGGATCCTTTCATACCGTGCTTAATCACTACAATCTTCGCACGGTATCCCTGCCAGTACGCAGCGCTTTCTTCATCAGTCATACCGGATTTAATAAGCTTTTCCGTCAGGTCAAATTCTTCTCTGGAGCCCATGATAATGTCGGCTTCCTTTGCGATAGTGGAATAGTAAATAGAAATTTCATCGCTGTTCTTCCAGTTGTACTCCCTGTAATCAATATCAAAAATAATTCTAGTATCGTTCTTCCTTGCCAGCATGACTGCTTTTATAGCAGCTTCCCGGGAAGGACTTTCCGCCAGCGCTGTTCCGGAAATCAAAATAGCTTTTGCGCTCTTTATATAATCCTCGTCGATATCATCTACGTGAAGCTGCAGATCTGCAATACAGTTTCTGTACATCAAAATGCCGCTCTCTTTTGAAGAAAGCATTTCTGTAAATGTAAGCCCCAGCTTTTCTCCGTTAGTACATTTAGAGATACAGGATGTATCAATTCCCTGTTCATTAAAATAATCAACAACATATTCCCCAAACTGATCGTCTGACACTTTTCCGATAAATCCCGCTTTCATTCCGTGATGTGTCACGCCGACCGCAATATTCGCCGGGGATCCTCCCACAAACTTTTCAAAATAGTGAACCTTTTTCAATGGTTTGAATTCTTCTTTTACCTCTTCACTGTAAGCAGGGTTAAAATCAATCGCCACACGTCCGAGAAGTATCAGATCCAATTTTCTTGATTCATCAAAATTAATATACTTCATGATTCTTCCTCCATCAAATATTAATGAATTAACCTGCTGTAATCTAGGATTTATGGTTTAGTAATCCACAGATAAAAAGCATTTGGCAGCTACACTGAAAAGAATAGTTACACAAAATTTATCATGAAAATGCAGGAAACGGTAAAGTTCTTCGGACATATTATTACGGTAATTTTTCCTTTAGAGTATTGGCGGCTCCTTCTATGCAAAAATAGCCGCACGGAGCGGGCGGTGAACGACAGTTGGGAGTGTGTGTGCCTTCTAAAAAACAGAAGCGCCCAGATGGTTAAATTCCATTTGGGCGCATAAGATACGGTATTCAGTTAAAATATGATAAATTTTACGAATGTATTTATTTTTAATTTTCATTAGCCTTCACTGCCTGAATCCCGCCCAGGAGCCATTCTGCACAATGTCCCCAGGTCAAATTCGAAAGTACCTTCTTTCTCCCCCTTTGGATAATTTCTTCCGCCAATTCCTGATCCGTAAGCAGCCGCTCTGCAATCCCGGGAAGCTCTTCCAGATGATCCAGATCGTACAAAGCAATATCCCATCCGTCAACAAAGCTCTCCTCAAGCCAGCGGCTGGTATCCGTCAAAGGCACTGAATGTTGAAGCAGCGTATTAGCGATTCGATCATGGCTGCCATTTTTAAACCAGGGCATCACATTCAAATTAATTTTTGCGTCCGCCATCATAGGAAGAGTCCTGGCATAGGCGATCCCATCCTCCAAACGGTGTACGTTTTTACAATTTATTGAGGGATGATTTTCCCACCCTCTTCCCAGAAGATAGATCGGTATCCCGGATTCTGCCAGTACTTTCACCACTTGCTCTCTCTGGTATTGACGAATCGCCCAATCTACATAGACAGAACCATTCATCAGGGCTTTGACGGCATTTACAGGAAGCTCCCACCCCAACTGACGGAGAGTGTACAGAACCGCCTGTTCTGTCGCAAGTCTGGAATTCTCCTTCAAATTCTGATACATCAAGCGATAAAATTTATCCATAGATGTATCGCCGCTAAAAACCAGCTCCATCTGTTTCTCTCTTCGGGAAAGCAATTCTTCCGGCCGGTAATACGTGGCAGAAAAAAGAATTTCGTATTTTCGCTCTTTATAAGGAATGATCTGGGTAGTTTCTTTTGGCGCAGCACCGACATGAGGCATAAAAAGCACATAGGGAACCTTATCTCCAAAATACTCTCTCACATAAGGCACATGATCCCTGTCGCAGCAGAACAAAAGATAGCGGCGGGGGTGCTTTTCAAGGGTAGAGTGGAACCGAAGGGGATGATCCATCAGGATATCCACCACTACCGCCTTATGGGCATCCCACAATTCAATTAATACATCTTCTCTTGTGCCTAATCCGTCAAAGCAAATTACGGCGTCCACCTTTTCCGCCATTTGGGGAACGCACTGCAAGAACTCCTGATAAGAGTGAAAATCCTTCAGCTTCAACTTTCGCAAATCCAAAACACAGGTCTCATTCCCTTGGCTCTGAAACTCATTTACAAGCTGATCTGTAAAAAAGTTAAATGATTCTACCTCTGAATAGAACAAAACGATCCTCATATCCATTCCCCCTAGTGTAATAATAAATTGGCACGCGGCGCCTGGCGTCACCTGCCATATTGTCAAAAGGCATCCTGAAAATGCTCACATTTGCCTTCTTCCAAGGATTATTGTACCGTTTTATTCCCTATTTTACAACAAAATTTTACCATTTTAAATATACTGCGTACAGTCCCGGGCCGCCTGGCAGGTAAGCTGCCCAAGCCCTTCCGCCGTAAGCTTCAAAGACAAAGGGTCGAATTGGATTTTCTTTTTCAGGCAGGCTTCCACAAAGCCGTCAAAGCCTCCCGCCTCTTTCCTGTCCGCGCATAGGCAGACATAGGCTATTTGGCTCCCCCAGGTCCGGTACTCTCTCTCAATCAGCACATCGTCAAAGGGCGTCAGCTCACTGCTGCACCAGATTCCCACATAGCCCTCCCCTTTTCTGCCAAATATCCAGGAATCTAGTTTTCTGGTTTCATCCAGGTTGGCTTTTGGCCAGTACAGATGGGTAAAGTGGATGGGGTGTTCCTCTGTAATGGAATAGATTGCCCCCAGCATACTGACACTTTGCCTTACCGCCGGAAATACTCCATTTCCGTACCAGTATCCTGGCCTCATCTCCCCGTCATCCGTAGAAATTCCCGGATGATTTACAAAAACCGGGCAGTCCTTTGCAAGGGCCGCATACCACATATGCTGCTGATATCCGTACACCCCAGGCTCAAACAGGGTTTTCCCATGGTAACGGGTATTTAATTTCTTTACCCATGCAGTGCTGAAGATCTCCCCTTCCTCCTGCCTTTTTTCACACCGGTCTCCTGGCGAGGCCACGGAGGTCAGAATGTAGTGTTCTGTCTTTTTTAAAATTATTTCCGCATCCTGAGAGGCGTAAGAAAAATCCGCCTCTTCCTCCATTTTCTTTTTCAGGCCATCCATTATCTGGTATTTGGTGGTTGCCATGGCCGACAGCCACATACACTCTGCTCCGGGAAGCCCCATGGAAGTGGGCAGCTTTGGATTGATAAAGTGGATAAATGCCTGAGCCGACTGTTTAAAAGGATAAATAACATCCCGGTAGACCCGGCCCTGAGGCCCTATGACAACGCCGTCAAATACATGGGTGCACAGCATCTCCAGGTTTTGATCCAGCGCCCGGGCCGCTCTCAGGGAAATATCCTCCGGCCCAAAATCAATTAAATTTAAAAGGGCCGCCACTGTTACGGATGTATAGGTTGCGCTGATAAATTCTTCAAAACCATGGTTTTCTACTTCTGTCAGCCAGCTTCTGCATCTTGCTTCTCCAACAGCCGCCTGCTCCCGACCGGTCCGGCCGCTTCTCACAAATATTTCATCCGGGTACAGATGTCCCGCCGCCATCTGGGCCCCATGAAACATTAAAGCGTGATTTTCGCTCCAAAAGCACATTCCGTCAGAGCCGTCTTCATCCATCCAATACCGGTAATTAAGGAATGTCTGGCGGACCGCCTCCATAAATTCCTCATCCATCCTGTAATTTTTCACTAACCGGATAATACCTGACATGAGAAAATCCGAGCAGTCGATCCGCTGGTTTATATAGGCCAAATCCTGAAGCAGATACTCTCTGTCCTTCTGGGTCTCCATGCCTGACGCATACCTTGCCAACACATGATAAACGGAAAACCGGGCGCCGGATCCTCTGATTTGGAAGGGAATTTCAGCCAGACGCCGGTAAATTTCAAGATGGCTCTTCTCTTCATTTTTGGTCTCCCAGTATACCGGTTTCCACCTTTCCCCAACCTCAAAGCTCCTTTTTAGCTCCTGGCCTGCAGTTTGGGCTATCACCTGAAAGCAGCAGATATCCTCCGGAATCTTTTTCTCCTTCTCTGTGATCCTTTCCCGAAGCAGGCGTCCGTCCTTTTTATACTGGAACCACGCCTCAAACTCCGGCGTCCGGTTAAAGTTCAGCCTGCCTTCTTTCCAAAAAATCTCTTCCAGCCATTGCTCCGCCTGAATAACCGGAGCCGTACCGGCCTCGTCCGGAAGGGCCGGTTTTACTCTCTCATCTGCCTCCCCTTTTATCTGAAGGCCAAACATATTCCGGCTGTCCCGGACGCCAACGGTCTGAATCCTGACAAAAATAAGATTTTTCCCTTTTTTCAGAGGAAGAATTATCTCCCTTTTTGTCATAGGTTTATAAACCGCATTTTTCACATGGCAAATCAACTGGCCATTAACCCAAAGCTCCGCAGCCGGATAAGTCCAAAGCGCCGCTTCCAAATCCAGCTCCTCTTCTGCCTCCAAAACCGTTGCCCCGTAGGCTTCCAGCTTTGTGGGAAGCTGACAGGTATTGGATAAATCCACAAACCAATGGTTTCTCCGGTAATAATATTCCCAGAGACAGTTTCCGCACCCTTTCTCTCCCAGCCGGATAGTTTCCGGGGGACTTTTTAGCTTCCCGTCAATCCCTTCGGTTCTCAAATGCTGTTCATAGAGAATCTGATCCTTTTCTGTCTGGCAGCTTTCATATGGACTGCTTTTCAGTCCGGATATCAGCCACCGGGTTAAAAAGCCCTGATTTTTTACACCGTAATTTTTCATCCTTTCACCGCCCCTACCGTCAGTCCAGACATAAAATATCTGCTGGTAAATAAATATACAATAACAATGGGGACAATGGACATTGCAGAACCGGCAAACATAATGTTCCAGGCCGCCGCCCCGTCCCCCATGGTTTTTAATGCCACAACTCCCACGGTTAAAGGACGCATCTTTGGATTTGACATGGTAAATACCTGGGGCATAATAAATTCATTCCACGCGCTTCTAAAAGACAAAAGGGCCACCGTAGCCAGCACCGGTTTTAACACAGGAAGAATAATTTTATAATAAATCTGGAAGAAAGAGCATCCGTCAATAGCCGCCGCCTCATCCAGCTCCCTGGGTACTGTGGCCATATAACCTCTTACCAGGAAAATATTGGTTACCTGGTTGGTCCCGATACAGATTAAAATCACAGACCACATAGAACGGTTCATCTTTAATTTCACCGCCAGCTCAAACAGGGGGCGCAGGGATATGCTTCCGATGTTGATAAACATAAACGCTATCATCAGGCTGTAAAGCAGGTTTTTCCCGGGGAATTCCCGCCTTGCGAAGCAATATCCCGCCATACTGGAAATTGCTACAACTCCCGCCGTTACCATTGTGCTTAAAAAAACGCTGTTAAAGGTATACCGCCCAAAATCCGCCAGCCTCCACGCCTCAATATAGTTGGAAATCTGAAATGTCTCCGGCAGCATGCTGGTTCCTCCTAAAACCAGCTCCTGGTTTTCTTTAAAGGAGCCCAGCACCACATAGAGAATCGGGTACAGGGTAAAAATTGTCAGCACCCCTAAAAATAAGTAAACTAAGATCTGACCCATTAATCTGGATTTTCTTTTTTCCATCACATTCACCTCCGTCCTTTAATAAACCTCGTCCAATTTTTTACTCAGATTCAGGAAGATAAAGGTAGCAATTCCGATAATCACTGCAGAAACCAGACCTGCCGTAGCTCCATAGCCGATCTGAAGCTGGGCGGCGGTAGCGTTTTCATTGCCAAACATTAACTGGTACACATACAAAAACATTACCTGGGTTCTGTCTCTGGGGCCTCCTCCGGTTAATACCATCACGCTCTGGTAATCCTTCAGCGCCGTTGTAATTGCCAGCAGGAGAACCACCTTTAATACCGGCCCCAGCATTGGCAGGGTAATGTGGAAAAAGCTTTGGACCCGGCTTGCTCCGTCCATATCCCCACTTTCGTATACATCCTGCGGGATACTCTGAAGCCCTGCGAGAAACAGGATCATATAGTTTCCGAAGGCCCCCCAAAGCGCTACAATTACCACGGATATCATGGCAATGGCAGGATTTCCCAGCCAGTCTACCGGCGCCTTTATCAGTCCCCCTCCAAGGAGAAGGTTATTTAAGATCCCGTTATAAGGGCTGTAAATAAAGAAAAAGATTAAACTGTAAATAGCGGAGCTGATTACTGTAGGGATAAAGAATAAAATTCGGAAAAAGCTTTTCCCCCGAAGTTTTTGGTTCAGCAGCACCGCAGTCACCAGAGAAACCGGCATGGTCAGCACCAGCTTTAAAAAAGCGTATTCAAAGGTATGAATTACGCTTTTCCAGTAGATGGGATCATTTGTAAAAATCCTCTTAAAATTATCCAGTCCAACCGGGTAGGCCGCAAATCCGTTGTAGTCATAAAATACATATTTTACTACCCAAAGAAAGGGGTATACAGACACCACAAGAAACAGCGCCATCATAGGAAGCAGCATGAGAAATAAGGGTAAATCCCACCTGCCTTTTCTATTCTTTTTCAGTTCTGTCATTGACTTTTCCTCCATAAAACAGGGGATACCGCAAAATAGAAAGTCTGTTGGTTTCCTTTTGCCGCATCCCCTGCAATGCCTTCCGGCATGTCCCCTTATCTTACTGGTCCAGATATTCCAATGTACCTTCCGCCGGCTTTAAGGGATCAAAATCTTTAATTATCAGACGCCTGGTCTTGCCCATCTTTACCTCTTTGTCCAGAGCATCATTGTAATCCTTAGTCAAAGTCTCCAGAATGGGATCAATATCCCCGGCTTCCGGGAAACATGCCTCCCATAATACTTCCTCCCAGTTTTTCCCCTGGGGGGTCACGTTGGGAAACTGTGGGTATACGGACTCATAAGATAAGGGGGCAAAGTCTGCCAGCTTGCCAATCTTAGATTGATCTACTGCTTCCATCACCTTATCTGAGGTAGGAAGAGAATATCCTTTTTCTACGTAGCCCTTCATCACGTCTACACTGGATAAATATTCAATTACCTTTGCCGCAGCGGCCGGGTTTTCAGCAGTAGTAGTCATGGCCCACCCTGTTTGAGGCAGGGCGGACAGAGACCCCTTTATGGTTCCATCCAAAGACGGGATTTCCGCTACTCCCCACTCCATCTTAGCCGGGAACTGATCCGTAAGAACGCCTACCTCCTGGGAAGCATTTCCGATAATTCCGATATTTCCTTCTGCAAATTGAACCCGCAGGGGATCGATCTTTAAGCTGGCTGCTCCGGGAATCATGCTTCCGTCTGTAAACATCTGCCTGGCCGCTTCAATCACGGGCTTATATCCGGTAAAATCATATCTTCCATTTACATAGTCATAGGGAAGGATTCCGCTAACCTCCGCCGCCGGGTAGAGGAACCGCTTAAAAGAAGCGCTTAATCCCGGCATACCGATTCCATATTTGATCCCACCTCCGGCCTCTGTCATCTTTTTGGCCGCCTCTACTACCTCTTCCAGGGTTTCCGGATCTTTTGTAATTCCGGCAGCTTCAAACATCTCTTTGTTGTAAAGAAGCCGGTTTCCGCTTCTCTGGCAGGTAGGAACAAAATAAATGTCCTCTCCCAGGGCATTGATTCCGGGATAGCTGAGTTTGCCTAAATCATAGACTCCTTTAAATTCATCTGACAGCAATGGGTTCAGCGGCTGAATAATACCGGAAGCCACAAAGGAGTTTAAATCAAAGCCTGCCGTTGCCGCGCCTACGCAAAAGATATCCGGCGCCTGGTCAGAGGATATGGCCATTGTGATCATATTAATATAATTTTCTGTGGTAATCACGTATTCCATCTCAATCTGTCCCTGGTTCTCTTCATTAAAGCTTTTGACTATTTCCTCCATGTACTCTGCATCATGCCGGTTGTTTGTCCACACCAGCACTTTTTCTCCCTGAAATGCCTGCTCCTCTGAAGCCGCTTCTGTTCCGGCCTCCTGTGGGGTCTGTTTTGCAGCCGTTGACTCGCTGCCTGATGAAGTTGTTGTTTTCGGTGATGCCGAACATCCGGTTACCGCCGCAATTACCGCAGCCACAGCCAGCGGGGCCAAATATCTTTTCTTCAACATTTAGTAGAAACCTCCCTTTGTTTTTGTATGAATACAGACATATTATACAAATCCTTTCCGGATTTTCCCATGTCATTTTATGGCAATGTGTATCATTTATCACGATCATTTTCTATGAATATTGTTTTATTCTTACAATCACACTATAATAAGTTAGTCTTCTAAAGGTGTCCTCAATGGATGAGGGGACTATTACATCTCAGAAAGGAAGCCATTATGCAGATTTCTTCCCAGCTTTTATTACTAATTGTTGATGATGAGCCTTCTATACGGAATGGGCTGGCTCAGGCCCTCCCTTTTAGCGAAATGAATATAAAGGTGGCGGGACTGGCCGGAAGCGGAAATGAGGCTTTGGATATGATTCGCCTTCAAACACCTGATATTGTTCTGACCGATATTAAAATGCCAAACGGCAATGGGTTAGACTTAATAAAATCTGCCAAAAAGCTGGGATTACATTCCCGTTTTATTATTATGAGCGGCTATGATGATTTCCAGTTTGCCAAAACCGCCCTCCAGTACGGGGTGGAAGATTATCTCTTAAAACCCATAAAAAAAGAAGAATTGATTCAGGCTCTCCTAAAGGTTCGGGATAAAGCAGAGGCAGAACGCCGCTCAGTCCGCCTGCTTCAATCCAAAGAATCCTTTCTGAGAAATTTAATGCACAGATCCTATGACCGCTCCCAGCCTCTTCCGGAATTTCTTCTGGAATATTCCAATCGGCTTCCTCTGTGTATTTTGGTCTGTGACGGAGATTTTTACCCTCAGGAATTAAAAAAAGAGCTGGCTTCCCTGATTCCCGATTCTACAGGCATTGTTTTTGAATGTGATGAACACAGACTGGCAGTCCTTCTCTCTTTACAGGTATTCTCTCAGACTGTTCCGCTGGCTTTAAAAGAATTCTGTCAGAATGTGGTAACCCGGGTCTCAGCGCTGTTTCATACTCCTGTATATATAGGAATCGGCAATTCCGTGTCCAATATATCCCTTCTTCGCCACTCTTACAGAAGCGCGCTGGAATATCTCTCCTACAGTATGTATAAAACAGAGCTGCAGGTCTTTGACAGCGCCCTGTTGGAAACAGGCGATTCCTGCCCTGTCACCATCAATAACTCCTACAGCGACAGGCTTTTAGAAGCAATTTTAAATTATCAGCCGGAACATATTGATGAAATCACCAGAAGCTTTCTGGACTGGATTTTATATATCCCCATGCCGCCCCCCAGCTTTGTCAGAGGCATGTGTACCCATCTTATGGTAGATATTCAAAAAAATTTATCTTCCTACAAAATCCTGAGAAACGAATTTCTTGTCAATACCCCTCATAAGGCCATTGCCCAATGTTTGTTTCTCTCGGATATTTCCCAATGGATGATCTCTGCCCTAAGGCATTACGCAACCGTTCTTCATGTCCATGTTATAGATGACAATGCCCCTGTTATAGAAGCCGCTGCTTCTTATATCAGAAAAAACATTACCTCCCGGCTTACCCTGGAGGAGGTGGCGTCCCAGGTTCATTTAAGTAAAAATTATTTTGCTGCTTTATTTAAGGATTATATGGGAATCAATTTTCGGGATTATGTGCTTGAAAAGAAAATAGACTATGCAAAGAAACTGTTAAAGGAAACCGACATTACGGTGTCCAATCTGTCCTCCCTGCTGGGATATGAGGAATACCGCTCCTTTAACCGGGCGTTTAAAAAAAGTACCGGCAAATCCCCTTCCGACTATCACCGGCTTTATAATCCGTCTTTTGCATCCGATTCCAAACGTGATGAATGAAATCAATGAAGGAGAGTTCCTGTTATATGTATTTTCGTGCTTTAAAATCACTTTTTATGAATTTAAAAATTAAATATAAGCTTTTATCTGCCATGATGGGAATTGTTTTATTTTCCTGCAGCTTTATGGGGATTATCTGCTATATCTATTTTTCTGATTTTATGGAAAAAGAAGCCAAATCCGAGACCGAAGCTTCCCTTATGAATACGGCTGCTTCCCTGGATCGGGATATTAATCTTCTCTATAAGGATATTACTTATATGGTTTCCAATTCCGGTTTTATCCAGACCGTAATGGATATTGAATACGGAAATACCGAAAATTATGCCTCAAATTATATTGCCATACAGCCTCTGCTGAATAATGTGATTACCCATAATATCCTGGCTGAAAATATCATCATTACAGGGAAAAACGGGGAGTTTTACAGCACCTCCAATTCAGGGTTAAAATACAGCCAGGAGATTACCCATGTTCTCTCCCGGCTAAAACAAGAAAAAGGGATCTCCTGGTCCCCTTCTATTTCCACGCCTTTTCCCACAATGGCGGAAGAGAACATTCCCATTTCCTTTCCCATCTCCCTTGGAGTCTACGGGCATGCGCCTCTTATTACCAATCAGGAAGGCGATTCTTCCCTGTCCATAACCGTGTTAATCCCTACCCGCAAGCTGGAGGAATATTTAAATAATTTCAACAGAGTCCGCCTAACTGCCACCTATCTCACGTTGGAGGACGGAACCATCCTGAACAGGCCGCAGTCCTATAACCAGTTAAATCCGGCTTCTGTCAAAGCAATGGAGGAGGCGATTTCGTCTGCCTCCCGCTTATCCACCAATCATATTTCCACTTTGGACGGGGACTATTTCGTATCCGTAAACCCTCTTCCCTTTAACCGCTTAAAGCTGGTAAGCACCATATCTAAAAAGGAACTGTTATCCGGCATTGACAGGCTTAAGCTGTTTACTTCAATCGCCATTTCCGCCAGCCTTCTTTTCTCCTTGTTTATAGGGCTGGCGCTGTCAAGGACTTTATCCCTCCCTCTAAATAAGCTGACAGAAAACGTTTCCACGGCAGATCCGTCCAGGCCTTTGCCTATGTTTCATGCAAAATATCAGGATGAAATCGGAATCCTGTCCCGTACCTTTGATAATCTTTTAAATATTATCCAAAAGCAGATGGAACAGATAAAGGAGGATGAACGCCAGCGTTACCGTACAGAACTGGAAATCCTCACTCACCAAATTAATCCTCATTTTCTCTACAATACATTGGAGTGTATTCACTGGGAAATTCTGGGTGGGAATCCGGAAAGCGCCGCCCTTATGGTGGAAAAGCTGGGGGATTTTCTCCGCCTCAGCTTAAACGCCCAAAGCTCGGCTACTACCATTCAGGACGAGCTTTCCCATGTTGAAAAATATATTGACATTATCAACCACCGCACCCAGGAACCTATTGACTTATTACTCTTTGTATCCGATGGTTTGGAGCTGCTTCCCATTGTCCCCCGGATCCTCCAGCCATTTGTAGAAAACTCCATAAAGCACGGCTTTACTTCTGAAGACGGCGGCCGCCTGGTGATGAATCCTGTAATCTCTATCCGAATCACGGAAGAAAACGGGGAATTGCTGCTGGTCATTGAAGATAACGGAAAGGGGATTGATATTCCGGCTGCCACGGCTGCCGTTTATCAGAAGGACAATTCTTCCAAAATCGGCCTGAATAATGTCTACAGGCGTTTACAGGTATTTTACAAAAGTGAAATACGGATTGAATTTTCTTCAATCCCTTTTCACCAAAATACCATTACCCTATATTTGCCAATAAAGTCAGAAAGTAACGATATATAACCCATGGATGTTACAAAATCAATAAAATGCCCGAAGCGCCTTCCATAATCATAAAAAACCTGTGATTAAGAAGTCGTTTCGGGCATTTTCTGACTGCTATGCTTTATTTTTCTACATGCTTAATGGAAATTCCTGTAAATCCATAGAAAATGGAGAACAGAGGAGTTAACCACAATAAGGGCACAAACGGAATAAACTGGGACCAGGTAACCCCCAATGTGCCTGCCATATAGCTGCCGTAACCGTGCCAGGGAATCATGGGGCCTACCAGGGTGCCGCTGTCTTCCAGACATCTGGAAAGGATTCTGGGCTCAATTCCTCTTTCTTTAAACAAGGGCTCCATAAGACGTCCTGTAAGTACATGAGACATAGGGCTGGAGCAGCTTACAATACTGGTAACATAGCCAACCATAATAGTTGCGAAAATCAATGCCCCGTCGCTGCGGATGCTCTTGGTGAATATGGAAAGAATGTTGTTTAATACCCCCAGCTTATCTAACATGCCGCCCATACCTACGGCAAAGGTAATAATGGCCACATACTGGAGCATGCTGCCCATACCGCCCCGGTTTAAAATGGATTTCAGCACGCCGATATCTGTGTCGCTGGTAAAGCCGTTGTAAGCCACTCTTAATACAGACTGCAGGTCTGCTCCCTGGACAAAGATTGCCACCAGAGCGCCTGCCACTGCGCCGATTCCCAGGGCCTCAAAGGCTCCCACCCGGAACATTAAAAGTACAATAATCAGAATTGCAGGAATCAAAGTAGCAAATCCGATGTGAAAGCTTCCCTCCAGGTATCCGATGTAAGCATTTAAATCGCCGGGATCGTAATTTCCGCTGGTCTGGGAAAAACCCAGAATCGTAAATATAACAATACTGATGAGCATAGGCGGCAGGGTGGTCCACAGCATGCTTTTTACATGATCTCCTAATTTGGCGCCGGCTACTGCCGGAGCCAGGTTGGTGGTGTCGGAAAACGGGCTTAACTTATCGCCGAACATAGCGCCGCAGATAACAGCGCCGGCCACCATACCGGGATTAATCCCCATAGCATGTCCGATTGCCATCATAGCCACCCCGGCGCTTCCTGCGGAACCGTAGGACGTACCGGTTACCAGGCTTAAAATCGCAGTAAATACCAGGGTAAATACCAATAAGTAAGATGGATTAATTGCTTTTAAACCGTATACAATAATGGTGGGGATTGTGCCGGACTGCATCCATGCGCCAATCAGCACGCCGATTGCCATAAGGATGGACATGGTGGGAAGAACTACTTTTAACGCATCAAAGGCGCCTTTTCGAACCTCTTCGTAGTCCACTCGAAAAGCAAGGCAGCTGGCATAAATAATCATCCAGGAGAAGAACAGCCCTACCATAGGACCGCCTACTTTTAAAGTTACACAGGTGGCAACGGAGGCAATAATCAGGATCAGCACAACTGCTGACTGCCATCCATTGAGCGTTTTCAGCTCTTTTTCTTTGGTTTCCATACACATTCCCTTTCTTTCTCTTGTTATTTTTTTAACATTTCAGATTCTATCATGATATCGCAAACAGATCTTAAAAAAATATCACATGTTAGGATTTACACAATAAAATGGATTTTATATTTTCCGGTTCAGAGTTAAAGGCATGTTGACTCCCATGGGATTAATAATAACGCCTCCTGCCTCTTTTGGAAGCATCTGAGGGATTTTTGCCGCCTCTACCACCGCAGGCTTACATTTGTTTTCCCGGTTAAACTTTTGGAATTCCAGAATATCCGTAAACAGCGGCTGGAAAACAGCGCCGGTACTCAGCTTAATCACAGGCATCCCATTATCCTCCGTCTGTACCGGGATAATATATCTGCCTTTTCCAAAATGGCTGGCAATCTCCTCCTGAAGCTCTTTCATTTTGCCGCTCATCTCTTTTACCGGCTGCCCTCTCATTTCCTGCATCAGATAAATGGCAGTCAGATGAAGAGCCGGATTTTCCACCCATACTTTTCCTTCCGGAAGCTTCTCCGGATCCCTGCGCTTCACAAGTTCTTCCAGCTGGATATGGTATTCTTCCCCCTCCTTTGCCACCAGAAGGGCGTTAACCCCCATGGCGTAAAGGCTGGTATAAAACATCAGAAGATGCTGATTTTCCAGCTTGGCAATGCTGACGGGAATTTTTTCTTCCATCAGTTTTTTTGCCCTGGCCTTTGCCTCTTCTATATCAAAAAACAGCAGGATTTCATCATCAAAGGTCTCTGGATGACAGACTACGTAAGGTTCCCTGGTACATACGGACATTAATACGTATAACATGGAAGCTTTCCGAAGCTGATCCAGGAGAATCGGCTTTGGGATTTTTTCGTTGTTGTTCATAGTTTTGTTTCTCCTTCTTGTCTGTTTTCAGGGCAGCGGCCCTGGGTATTCACATTGTACTATAAGTGTTCACATTATACCACATCTCCTAATCCCAGGGAAGGCCTGGCTAAATATTTGGCTTTGAAGCGGAAGCCTATCTATGCAACGAGGACGGATTCATTATTTCCAGCAATCAGGGCATTGATGCAACGGCAGAGATATCCTCAAAATCCAGACTGCCAGCGAACTGCTCCTGTCTATTCTCAACAGTCTCTTTTTCCACAAAAAAACCAAAGGCCATCCACAGCACCAACATACCATGAGCAGTCTTGCCCTGCTGTACCAGAGGACGCAGCAAGCCGCTCGATTATAATCTCGCTGAACATAGCAGCCGTCAAATGGAAATGCAAGCCTTTCCTCTTGGCTCGTCGCAACACGCCAAAAGCCGTTTACTCTAAAACCCATAAGAATAAACGGCTTCCTGGTGATATTCCTTAGACATATTCAATTCTTTTGTCTACTGATTTCTTTTTATCTATCGTTGATACCCTCAGTGGACAATCTACAAAACCTTACATCAGCTTCCGGAATAAATCCTTTAAGTCCTCTACATTAGTATCCCTGGGATTTCCGGGACGGCAGGCATCTGCATATGCGGATTCTGCAAGGAAGGTTAGATCCTCCTCTTTTAAGGCCTCCAGCTTAGCCGGGATCCCTACATCTGCGGAAAGTTTTCTTACCGCCTCAACAGCCGCCCTGCGGTATTCCTCCTGGCTCATGGAATCTACTCCCTCTACCCCCATAACCCGGGCAATCTCTTTATACTTCTCGCCGGTACACTCTGCGTTGTACTCCATAACGATGGGAAGCATCATGGCACAGGCAACCCCGTGAGGAGTATCGTAAACAGCTCCCAGGGTGTGGGCCATAGAGTGGGCAATTCCCAGTCCTACATTGGAGAATCCCATACCGGCAATGTACTGGCCAAGAGCCATGCCGTCCCGGCCTTCCTTTTCTCCTGCAACAGCCCCTCTTAAGGACTTGGAAATGATCTCAATAGCCTTAATGTGGAACATATCCGTCATCTCCCAGGCAGCCAGGGTGGTGTAGCCCTCGATAGCATGGGTTAACGCGTCCATACCGGTAGATGCAGTCAGCCCTTTGGGCATGGAAGCCATCATATCCGGATCTACCACTGCAACAATAGGCATATCGTGAGGATCTACACAGACAAATTTTCTCTTTTTCTCCACATCCGTAATAACGTAGTTAATGGTAACCTCTGCAGCAGTACCAGCAGTGGTGGGAACTGCAATAATGGGAATACAGGGCTTTTTGGTGGGAGCTACTCCCTCTAAGCTTCTTACATCCTCAAACTCCGGATTGGCTATGATAATACCGATGGCTTTGGCCGTATCCATGGAGGAACCGCCGCCGATGGCTACAATGTAGTCTGCCTCTGCCTTCTTGAAGGCAGAAACTCCATTCTGTACATTCTCAATGGTAGGGTTCGCCTTAATATCAGAATAGATCTCATAAGCAAGTCCGGCTCCGTCCAGTACATCCGTTACTTTTTTAGCAACGCCGAACTTGATTAAGTCCGGATCCGTGCAGACAAATGCTTTCTGAAAGCCATGAGCCTTTGCCTCTCCTGCAATCTCCTGGATTGCGCCGGATCCGTGGTAAGAGGTTTCATTTAGCATGATTCTGTTTGCCATAATATTTTTCTCCTTTTCTTTTAGACTTCCCAATTGTTATGACATGATTTTAACAATAATTTGTCTAAAAAGAAAGTTACAATTTCCCTGTTTTGTAACATTTTCCATAAATTTTTGCCGCATCCCCTTCTTATCCGGCACGGCCAGGCAAGAGGACAGCTTTCTGAACCGCTACCCTCACCGGACAATCTTTTTTAGAGCAATCCCAGCTCTTTAAACAGGCGGGCCACCGCCTCCGGCATGGCATCCACCAACAGCCCGGCCATTTCCTCCGGAGTTGCCTTCATGCCGCCTAACACCCACTGAACCGTCATATATATGGAACCCTGGCAGTACATTTCCAACAGGAACCCTATCGTCTCTTCCGGTTCCTGCCCTGTCTTTTCCCGAATCCTCTGGGTATAAAATTCTAAAATCAGCTGGAAATCGTGCTCCTTTAGAGAATTGTAGTCATCAGAGCGAAATGCGCCGGCAAAAAATACCCGTTCCTGCCGGATATACTCAAACTTTTTCACCAATCCTTCATAGACGGTCCTCCCCTCTCCCATATGGGCGAAGGACTCTAAAAGAAGCTTGTCAAAATACCAGTTAATCAGGTCGTATTTATCCTGAAAATTCCGGTAAAAAGTCTGTCTGGTGATTTTGCAGGCTTCTGCGATTTCTTTTACCGTAATCTTGTCCACCGGTGTTGTTTTCATACACTCTTTCACCGCCTGTGCCAACCGGTATTTTATTTTCTCATTTCCCGCAGAAAGCGCTGTCATAACGTTTCCTCCTTTATCTGCAACAGCCTTTTCCTAAAGTAACAGTTCAGCCTTGCATCTTCTTGCCCGCGATACGCGGACAAGAAGCGTGATGCGTCCGCTTTATGAAGATTCAAAGTAAAAAATTCTTATGAAAACAAGCTTTCAACACATTTTTTACTTTGAATCTTCGCAAGGCTGAACTGTTACTTCTTAAATTATACAATGCCCTCCAAAGCTTGACAACCTCCCAAAATCCTGTATGATAATTCTGTAACAGGCAGACGGCGCCGGACAAGAAGAGCTCCCGTCTGAACCAATACTGCAGCAGGCAGGTCAGGAGGATAAGTTTATGAAACAGGCAATTGTCCGCATCAAAAAGGGAGGCGCCCGTTTTTTTAAAGCAGGCGGCGCCTGGATTTATGATAATGAAATTGACTCCATAATCGGGGAGTTTGAAGACGGCGATATGGTCTTTGTAGAAGACTTTGACGGCTACCCTTTAGGGCAGGGTTTTCTCAACACCCAATCTAAAATCAGCCTACGCATAATGTCCCGAAAAAAAGATACGGTAATCGACGCCGGATTTATCGAAATGCGGGTTCGAAACGCCTGGGAATACCGGAAAGCCACAGTGGACATCTCAAGCTGCCGGTTGATTTTCGGTGAAGCAGATTTCCTGCCGGGAATCGTCATCGACAAGTTTTCCGACGTTTTAGTGGTAGAATCCCTGGCTCTGGGAATCGATCGGCTAAAACCGTTGATTTTAGAGAAAGTAAAAAAAGTCCTCTCAGAAGACGGCATTTTCATTCGGGGCATCTATGAGCGCAGCGATGCCAAGGTCCGTCTCCAGGAGGGTATGGAACGGTATAAAGGCTTTATCGGAGAGCCTTTTGATACCAAGGTAGAAATTACCGAAAACGGCGTCCGCTATCTGGTAGATGTCCGGGACGGCCAGAAAACAGGATTCTTTCTGGATCAGAAATACAACCGTCAGGCGATCCAGCGCCTCTGCCCCGGGAAAAGGGTGTTGGACTGCTTTACCCACACCGGTTCCTTTGCTCTCAATGCAGGCATTGCAGGGGCTTCCTCTGTCCTTGGCGTAGATGCCTCAGAGGTTGGCATTGCCCAGGCCAGAGAGAATGCCGAATTAAACGGACTTTCTGACCGGGTCTCCTTTGTCTGCGCTGATGTATTTGATCTTCTTCCGGAGCTGGAGAAAAAGGGCGAGCAGTTTGACATTGTAATTTTAGATCCTCCGGCCTTTACCAAATCCCGAAGCTCTGTTAAAAACGCTGTCAAGGGCTATCGGGAAATCAATCTGAGAGGCCTGAAGCTTGTAAAAGACGGGGGCTATCTGGCCACCTGCTCCTGTTCCCACTTTATGGATCCGGAGCTGTTTGCCAAAACCATCCGCCAGGCAGCTGCCGGAGTCCACAAACGCCTGCGCCAGGTAGAATACCGGACTCAGGCAGCCGATCATCCCATCTTGTGGGCAGCTGACGAATCCTATTATTTAAAATTTTACATCTTTCAGGTATGTGAGGAAAAATAGCAGCTCTCGTCCTCCTCATTCTCCCCTCCGGTTCTTATGGGCCTGATTCTTCTCAGGTAAGGCATGCTGGCCATAAAGTCATCCAGTACCCGGTAAAAGAGTTCAAACATCTCTGACTTTATCTTTGTCTGTGATTTTAAGCATGCTTTATAGCAGTAAATGGCGGGCGGCGGCGTTTTCATTTCCAATGCCCGCAGGCTGCTGGAGTGAACCAGCTCTTCCGCAACCGACACAGGCACAATCGCCCACTGATCGGCTTCCGTCAAATACTTGGGGATAGTGGAAGCGGCATTAATGGCAATATCCGCCATCCACTCTGCCCCCATCATTTCTTCATGCCACCTCATAAAGTCTGCGCCCCAGGAGCTGGACAGATCGATCTCTTTCTTTTTGTCCAAAATATTTAACTGGATTTTTTCATTGGGGTAGACGCTGTCCTGAGTCACTATCAGCCGGAATTCCTCGGCAAAAAACGGCTCTATGGTAAAATTCCGGTTTTCCTGAGGATTTCTTAAAAAAGCCATGTTAATGTGTCCGCTCTCTAAAAGCTGATAAAGCTCCTCTGTGTTGTGGCTTTCCAGACGAAATGTCATTCTCCGTTTGGACGTGGCAGAAGCCTCCATAAGCCGTGTCAACAGCTTATAGAAAATACTGTCGTTCATACTGTCATGGCAGCCGATACTGAATACCGCTTTTGAACCGCTCTGAGAAAAAACGGCAATCCGCTCCCATAATGCCTCATATTCGTATGCCAAAGGCAAAAAAGCTTCCCCATCATTAGTCAGTTCAATGGACCGATACCCTTTTCTCCGGATTATCAGCTTTACGCCCAGCTCTTCTTCTAACACATTAAGCCGGTGACTGACCGTGGACTGAGTCAAAAATAATTTTTCAGCCGCTTTGGATATGCTTCTGTATTTTACAATTTCAAGAAAAGTTTTTATCTCCCAATGTGTCATGAATTTCTCCCAAATACGTTCATCTAGTAGTGTTAGGATACCCTGCTTATCAATTCCTTATTCAGTGTATTCTAGGGCCATTTTAGAATTTTCTGATACTTATCATAACTCTTTGTCTTTTTAAAGTAAACATCCTTTATTGTTTTATAATATTGAATTGTTTGCTTTTCTTTTTGCAAAAAATTAATTCTGTCTATATTCCTGCACTTTTTCTATTATAATTGCCAGCATATACCATATTTGGTACTAATTTCGTTCAATTCCCCGCTGCAGGCAGCGGGGCATCAATCTCGTTTTCTCATCAATGCATCCAATACCCCCAGAATACTTTTTTCATGGACCGGAAGCGTTAAGTCCGGCTCATTAATATGCTCCAAATAATGGGCGTCTGAGTTGCTGATGATTTTACACTTTTCCAGATAAGGATTTTCCCTCCGAAGCTGATGAAGTTTTTTTAAATCTTTGACTTCCGCTGTAGTAAACTGGCTGTCCGGGGGCACAAATCCCAAATTGGCAATCAGACTGTTTGCAGTCTTGTCTATGTGGGCCGGAAACATGACTCCGCCGTAAGACTGAACCAGCCCCCACAGCCGGTCAAAGGAGATGTCCGCACTGTTAATCAGCAGGTTTGGTTCCTCCCCCTCCACCTGATCCTCCTGGTTATAAATTTGCTGCTTTCCAAAAATTTCTGCCTTATTGGGAAATTTCATCAGTTTGTCATAGACATAACTGTCAAAATTCAAAGCAGCTTCCAGCGTGGGAAACAGACACACTGCATGAACTTCCTCCGATGTATTGATCTCCATTCCCGGTATGGCAAGAACTCCGTATTCCTCTGCCGCCGCCATGACAGCCGGACAGTTGCGGCAGGCGTTGTGATCGGTAAGGGCAATCACATCCAGCCCTTTTATGGCCGCCATGCCGGCGATGTTGGCAGGAGTCATATCGTCATCCCCGCAGGGGGATAAACAGGAGTGGATATGGAGATCATAGGTAAGGCTGATCATGCCGGACTTCCTTCTGCTTCCATGGCCCTATAAACGGCCAGTGCGGCGTCAAAGACCGGTGCATCGGTCTCCAACAGGGTAATCCCCTGCATCTGGGCCTTCTTTACACCATTTTCATCCATTTGGGATCCTTCTGCCAGTATTACACAGGCAGCATCTGCCAGAGAAGCCACAGCCAGGGTATTTAAATTGGCCATTACCGTCACCCAGGCGCACCCTGCAGGAGCCTTTCCCATAGCAATGCTCAGCAAGTCGCAGCAAAACACCTTTTCAATCTCCCGATCCGTATCGTCTCCGGCATTTACCACCCTGACAATGTCCTTATTCATTAAATCCTGAACGGTCATTTTATTCTTCATCCTCTCGATTATCCAAAACCGCCATCTCCTCTGAAATGCGCTGGATATAATCCTTTAACAGGTTAACAGTCTCCTGGCCAATGCGCTGTCCATCAGCCAAATCCCCGGCTAATACCGCTACTTCCTCTGAAAGATTATGCAGGCTTTCCCTTAAATTGTAGACACAATCAGCCTCCTTGGCTTCTCCCCGGACAATGTCCTCAGCCAAAGCTTTACAGGTAGGAGCCCCGCAGGAGCCGCAGTCCAGTCCGGGAAGCTTTTTACACAGCCGTTCCACCTGATTAAGCCTTGCAAAGCTCTCCATCATATTGTTGCCCAGGCGGAATACCGGCTCATATTGTACCCCGGTAGTCCAGGGAATCACAGTTTCTGTTTCTTCCTCCACATGGCTTCTGGCTACCGGCATATATTTGCGGAGGCGCTTTAATTTAACCTCTGCAACATAAGGATTTTCCACGGTTAAAACGCCGCCCACGCACCCCCCGGGGCAGGCGTTTAATTCTACAAACCGCAGGTTGATGAACTTTTGGTCTTCCAGATCTTCCAACACACGGATAACATTTTCGATACCGTCGGCCGCCAGATAATTTTCTGTAAACAGGCCGCTGGCCTCGCCGCCGGATCGGCCCCAGCTAATGCCAATCTTTCCCGCCGTGCCAATCTCCAGATAATCGTCTTTTACCGCTTTCATCCGGGATAGAAGCTGAGGATAGACATCCTTAATGGCCAGAACGTGATCCACCTGGCTCTTTTCCGTTCCCAGAGGCGCCTTGATATAGGTTACCTTGGACGGGCAGGGGGAAATAAAGATGATCCCGATCTTTTCTCTGGGAAGTCCGGTTACTTTCATAGCCTTTTTCACTGCCAGAGTCGCCGCCACCTCAACAGGCGGATTTAATGGCAGCATATGGGGAATCAGGTTGGGGAAGCGGACCCGGATCAGGCGGACTACCGACGGGCAGGCCGTACTGATAATAGGCAGACATTCCTCGTGTCCTGATAAATATTCCCTGGTGGCCTCGCTGACCAGCTCTGCTGCCGCGCTGACCTCAAACACATCGTCAAATCCCATAAGCAGCAAAGCATTTAACACGATATTCACATCGTCAAGATTATTAAACTGGCTGTATAAGGCGGGGGCCGGAAGGGCCACCGTATATTCATATTGCTTTAAAACATCCGGCTTATCGTACACCGCATGCTTCGCATGATGAGGGCAGACCCGGATACATTCTCCGCAGTCAATGCAGAATTTACTGTTGATCTGGGCTTTTCCTCCACGGACCCGGATAGCTTCGGTGGGGCACCGCTTGATGCAGTTAATGCACCCTTTACACAGCTCCGCGTCCAGACGCACAGAATGGTAAAATTTATCCATTATATCATCACCACCATTGTAATTTTGGTTCCCACACCAATTCTGGTGTCAATTTCCATGGTATCTGTATATTTTTTCATGTTAGGCAGGCCCATGCCGGCGCCAAAGCCCAGGGACCTGACCTCGTCGGGGGCTGTGGAATAACCGGCCTGCATAGCCAATTCCACATCGGGAATCCCCGGACCTACATCGTCTAAAATCATTATAATCTGATCCGGAGTAATCTCCACAGTAATCTTGCCTCCATTGGCATGAATTACCATATTGATTTCCCCCTCGTACATGGCAATGGCCACCTTGCGGATAGCCTCAGGTCCCACTCCCATCTGTTTTAATTTCTTTTTCACATCACTGCTGGCTTCCCCTGCCCGGGTAAAGTCCTCGCCGGAAATCTCGTAGTTTAATACAATGGCGTCATCCATCAGACTGCACCTCCCCCAAGACCCGCTTTATATAGCATGCCGCAGGCGGAAAACATCCGATGCCCGGTAGCCAGCACTACCAGGCCGCTGTCTTCTGCCATCTGGAGCGTCATCTCGTCCGGTTTTTTCCCCCGGACAAAAATAATGCAGACAATATCAAGCATCTCTGCAGTCCTGATGACCTGGGGGTTACACAGCCCTGTAAGTAAAATAGAGTGATCCTTGGAGAAAGCCAGCACATCGCTCATCATGTCTGAGCCGCAGGCGCTCCTCACTTCCTCCCCAAGCCGGTCCTCCCCTACCAGGACTCTTGCCCCTAATATCTCCTTAGCGTCTTTTACTGTCATGTTCAATCCCCTTTCTTTCATACACTATAGTACCCTGGCGGACAAAAGCCGCTTTTCTTCTCACCGAAACTCTCTATCTCCAGAATACCATTCTTTTTGTTAATTATCAACAAATATCGACTCTGTTATTTTTTTACAATCGCGAATTTTGGTAGATTTTTTATTGTCCTTATGTTAAGATATATTGTATATTGGCTAAATGAATAAAAACTTGATAAGGAGGTTACATAATGGCTTGCAAAAAAACGACTGTCCCATTTTCCGGGACAAAGGAGCAGGAGGCCGCTTTAAAAGAAGCGATTGCCCAGCTGAGGGACACACCAGGCGCCCTGATGCCAATTATGCAGAAAGCCCAGGACATCTATGGCTATCTTCCCATTGAAGTCCAGACTATCATTTCTGACGAGACAGGGATTCCCCTGGAAAAGGTTTACGGGGTGGCTACCTTTTATGCTCAGTTTGCTTTACAGCCAAAGGGTAAATACAAAATTTCTGTATGTCTCGGCACCGCATGCTATGTAAAAGGTTCCGGTAACATTTTCAGCAAACTGGAAGAGCTTTTAGGTATTACCAACGGCGAGTGTACCCCTGACGGCAAATTTTCTCTGGATTCCTGCCGCTGCGTAGGCGCCTGCGGCCTGGCCCCGGTTATGATGATTAATGATGAGGTTTACGGCCGTCTGGTTCCCGATGATATCCCGGGTATTTTAGCAAAATATAATTAAGCCTATGATGACAGAAATTTCCTTAAATGTTCTGGATGTCTCCGAGAACTCTACCCGGGCCGGGGCAAAGCTGGTGGAAATCACAGTGGCCGCCGACACGGCCAAAGACACATTAACCATCACCATTGCCGACGATGGCTGCGGCATGAGCCCGGAGCAGGTTGCCAGCGTTACAGACCCTTTTTTTACTACCAGAACCACCCGCAAGGTTGGTCTCGGCATCCCGTTTTATAAATATGCAGCGGAAAGCACCGGCGGAACCTTTACCATTACCTCCGCGCCAGGCGCAGGCACTACTGTTACAGCGGTGTTTGGACTGTCCCATATTGATCGGATGCCTCTGGGAGATATGTCCGGCACCATCCATACCTTGATTGTCTATCATCCGGATACGGATTTCGTCTATACTTACCGGTATGACGCCGCATCCTTTACATTGGACACCAGAGAATTGCGGGAGATTCTGGGGGATGTTCCTTTTGATACCCCGGAAGTATCTCAGTACATTATGGAATATCTGACTGAAAACAAACAAGAGGTAGACGGCGGAAACTTACTCTGACCGTCCACAGATTGGAGGATTACTATGAAAAGCCTTGCTGAATTAAAAGCTATTCGCGAAAGGGTTCAGAGCCAGGTAGGCATGCGGGCTGAGGACCACAACCATATCCGCGTAGTAGTTGGTATGGCAACCTGCGGCATCGCCAGCGGCGCCAGACCCGTGCTCACCACCCTTGCCAATGCCGTTCAGGAAAAGGGGCTCACCGATAAGGTTGCAGTCACCCAGACCGGCTGCATCGGGCTCTGCCAGTACGAGCCTATCGTAGAGGTAACGGAACCCGGCAAAGATAAAATCACCTACATCAAGATGAATCCGGAAAAGGCCTTAGAGGTTGTGGAGCGCCATTTAATCGGCGGCCACGTGGTTGAGGATTACACCTTGAATGGAGCTGACATTAAATAATAAGGAGGAAGCAGAATGTATCGTTCACACGTTTTAGTCTGCGGCGGCACCGGATGTACTTCCTCTGGCAGCCAGCAGATTATGGACACTTTAAAGTCCGAGATTGAGAAAAACGGCCTGGCCGAGGAAGTTTCCGTAGTTCAGACCGGTTGCCACGGCCTCTGCGCCCTTGGTCCCATTATGATTATTTATCCGGACGCAACTTTCTACTCTATGGTAAAGGTTGAAGATATTCCGGAGATTGTTTCCGAGCATTTGTTAAAGGGCCGTGTGGTTACCCGTCTTCTTTACAAAGAGACCGTTAGCCCCACAGGTAAGATTAAAGCTCTGGTAGACACCGACTTCTACAAGAAGCAGCACCGTATTGCACTTCGCAACTGCGGTATCATTAACCCGGAGGTTATTGAGGAATATATCGGTACCGGCGGCTACGAGGCCCTGGGCAAGGTTCTTACCGAGATGACTCCCGACGAGGTTATAAAACTCCTGTTAGACAGCGGTTTAAGAGGCCGCGGCGGCGCTGGCTTCCCCACCGGTTTAAAGTGGAAATTAGCCCGTCAGAATGACGCAGATCAGAAGTATGTGTGCTGTAACGCCGACGAGGGCGATCCCGGCGCATTTATGGATCGTTCTGTATTGGAAGGCGATCCCCACGCCGTATTGGAGGCTATGGCCATTGCCGGTTACGCTATTGGCGCGAACCAGGGCTACATATATGTCCGTGCAGAGTACCCCATTGCTGTTGAACGTCTCCGCATTGCCATCGGCCAGGCCAGAGAGTTCGGTCTTCTTGGCAAGAATATTTTTGATACCGGTTTTGATTTTGATATTGATTTACGTCTGGGCGCAGGTGCATTTGTCTGCGGTGAGGAAACTGCCCTCATGACTTCCATTGAAGGCAAGAGAGGCGAGCCCAGACCCCGTCCTCCGTTCCCGGCGCAAAAAGGATTATTCGGCAAGCCCTCTATCTTAAACAACGTAGAGACCTACGCCAACATTCCTCAGATTATCTTAAACGGTCCGGAATGGTTCGCTTCCATGGGTACGGAAAAGTCCAAGGGCACCAAGGTATTTGCACTGGGCGGCAAGATCCACAATACCGGCCTGGTTGAAATCCCCATGGGCACCACCCTTCGGGAAGTTATTGAGGAAATCGGCGGCGGCATCCCCGGCGGCAAGAAATTTAAGGCGGCTCAGACCGGCGGTCCTTCCGGCGGATGTATTCCTTATGAGCACTTTGACATCCCCATTGACTATGACAACCTGATCTCCATCGGATCCATGATGGGTTCCGGCGGTCTGATTGTTATGGACGAGGATGACTGTATGGTGGACATTGCCAAGTTCTTCCTGGAATTTACGGTTGAGGAATCCTGTGGCAAATGTACCCCCTGCCGTATCGGTACCAAGCGTATGCTTGAGATCTTAGACAAGGTTACCAAGGGCACTGCTACCTTGGAGGATTTGGATAAGCTGGAAGAGCTGTGCTACTATGTAAAAGAGAACGCCCTGTGCGGCCTGGGACAAACTGCTCCCAACCCGGTTCTCTCCACCCTGCGCTATTTCCGTGACGAGTACGAGGCTCACATCAAAGAAAAACGCTGTCCTGCAGGAGTGTGCAAGGCCCTTCTGTCCTTCCATATCGACCGTGACAAGTGTAAGGGATGTACCTTGTGCGCCCGCAACTGTCCCGCAGACGCCATTGTGGGCTCTGTTAAGAATCCGCATTTCATTGACACTGACAAGTGTATTAAGTGCGGAACTTGTATCGAGAAATGTAAGTTCGGCGCAATCTATAAGAAATAAGGGAGGAAAGAACATATGGAGAACGTTACGATTAAAATCAACGGCATAGAAGTCTCCGCTCCAAAGGGTTCCACCATCCTGGAAGCTGCAAGACTTGCCCACATTGAGATTCCTACCCTGTGCTTCTTAAAGGAAATCAATGAGATCGGCGCATGCCGTGTATGTGTTGTAGAAGTAAAAGGAGCCCGCTCTTTAGTGGCATCCTGTGTATATCCCATTAATGAAGGCATGGAAGTCTGGACCAACACCCCCAAGGTATTGGAGTCCAGAAAGAAAACCGTTCAGTTATTACTGTCCAATCACAACCGTTCCTGCTTATCCTGCGTCCGCAGCGGACACTGTGAGCTTCAGGAGCTGGCCCACAATTTAGGTGTGGAAGATGAAGGCTATTACGACGGCGCAATAACTCCGTCCTGTATCGATGATTCCGCTGCCCACATGATCCGCGACAACAGCAAGTGTATTTTGTGCCGCCGCTGTTCTGCAGTCTGTGAGAACGTTCAGGGAATCGGCGTTATCGGCCCCAACATGAGAGGTTTTGATACCCATATCGGTTCTGCTTTTGAGATGGGCTTAGGCGAAACCTCCTGCGTATCCTGCGGACAGTGTATCGCAGTATGTCCGACCGGCGCTCTTACGGAAAAGAGTGATATCGATAAAATTTTCGCTGCCATTGCAGATCCCTCCAAGCATGTTGTGGTACAGACTGCTCCGGCAGTCCGGGCTGCTCTGGGCGAAGAATTCGGCCTTCCCATCGGCACCAACACCGAAGGGAAAATGGCGGCTGCCCTGCGCCGCTTAGGCTTTGACAAGGTATTTGACACTGATTTCTCAGCAGACTTAACCATTATGGAAGAGGCACACGAATTTTTGGATCGGGTTCAAAACGGCGGCAAGCTGCCCCTGATTACCTCCTGCTCTCCGGGATGGATTAAATACTGTGAGCACTATTTCCCGGATATGACCGAGAACCTGTCCTCCTGTAAGTCCCCCCAGCAGATGTTCGGGGCTATTGTAAAATCCTACTATGCTGCCAAGGCTGGCATTGACGCCAAGGATATTGTTTCTGTCAGCGTAATGCCCTGTACTGCCAAGAAATTTGAGATTGGCCGCGACGATCAGGCTGCCAACGGTGTTCCGGATGTAGATTACTCCATGACCACCAGAGAACTGGCCAGAATGATTAAGAAAGCCGGCATCCGTTTCTTAGACCTTCCGGATGAGAGCTTTGACGATCCTATGGGACGTTCTACCGGCGCCGGCGTTATCTTTGGCGCTACGGGAGGCGTTATGGAAGCCGCGCTGCGTACCGCAGTGGAAACCTTAACCGGTGAAGAGCTTCCCAACCTGGACTTTGTTGAGGTTCGCGGAACCCAGGGCATTAAGGAAGCTACCTACCACGTTGCCGGTATGGATGTAAAGGTTGCCGTTGCTTCCGGCTTAGGCAATGCACGGGAATTGTTAAATAAAGTAAAATCCGGCGAGGCAGATTACCACTTTATTGAGATCATGGGATGTCCCGGCGGCTGTGTAAACGGCGGCGGCCAGCCCCAGCAGCCTGGTCCGGTTCGCAACACCACTGACATCCGCGCACTGCGGGCAAAGGTTCTCTATGACAGCGATAAGGCCAACTCCATTCGCAAGTCCCATGAGAATCCGGATATTAAGGAGCTGTATGACAACTACTTAGGAAAGCCCGGCAGTCCTCTGGCTCACCACCTGCTCCATACTACCTATGTAAAGAGGGAGATTAATCAGCATTAAAGCTCCCGGCAGAGATTCAGGCAGCGCTTAAACGGCGCTGCCTGATTTGTCTGTAAATGCACCAAGGAGGTATTGATTCTGAACTATGGGACTTAACGATACGGCATGGGGAAATCTATTTGAAAAATATCGCATTCTGGATGAGATAAGACAAAATGGCCATTTTCTCATATCAGCCAGTCAAATCAAAGAATTCCGTGAACCGCGGCTGATGACCAAATTTGACCATAAAGTAAATCTGCCTGCTGTCTTTTCTCAAAATGGCTTATCCATCCTTCCTGTTACCCGGGGAGATTATGTGATTTCCTCTTTTTCCGCATACAAAGAATTCGATCCGCCTTCCGGCCAGGTACAGCGCATTTCTGTTCCGCTTTCCCTTCAGAGCCTGAGTCCTCAGTTTCTGGTAAGCGAAGCCATTGCCCTGAACTGCGCCTATGCCTGCGGGATCCTTCACGATTTTTTGGAGGAAGCCATTATCCTGCCTACTGTCAGCGGGCGCATGAGCTCCGGCCAGTTCGGTTTTTTTGTTGATACTGCCTGGGGAAGCCGTCAGGTTTTTGTATCCAACTCTCAAATTGAAATTGATGCTGCTTATGAGGGAAATCGTTTCCTCTCCTTGTTTGAAGCAAAGCGGGATCTGTCCGAGGATTTTTTAATACGTCAGCTTTATTATCCCTACCGGGTCTGGAGCAGCCGGGTAATGAAACCGGTAAAAACGGTATTTTTAATCTTTTCAAACGGTGTTTTCCAGCTATACCAATATCAATTTGACCAGCCCTTCAACTACAATTCCCTTCGGTTGGTGAAACAAAAAAATTATGTAATCGCTGCCGGTATCCGCCTGGAAGACATTGCCCGTTTGCTTCCCGGCCTTCCTCTGGTTCCAGAACCGGAAATTCCCTTCCCCCAGGCCGACAGTATGCCCCGTATTATCAACCTTATGGAGCTATTGGCAGAAAAACCCATGACCAGGCAGGATATTACTTCCCAGTACGCTTTTGATCAGCGGCAGACAAATTATTATACAGATGCAGGGCGGTATCTGGGTTTTATCCAAAAAGGCCAGGATGAGTATAGAAATATCCTGTTTCAGCTTTCCTCTGATGGTTACTGTATTATGAATCTCCCCTATAAGGAACGCCTGATTCAAATTGCTTCCCGAATCCTTATGCATAAAGCTTTTCGGGAGGTTTTCACCCTGTATCTCAACTGCAGGCAAATGCCTGATACTCCTGTAATCGTGGACATTATGCGCCAGTCCGGTCTCTACCGCATGGAATCGAAAAGCACTTTTACCCGCCGCGCTTCTACGGTTAAGGGGTGGATAAACTGGATTTTGGGGATTCTGGAAGGATGAGTAAGATACGAATGCCGCAAAATGCAACCAGCCCCCAAAAGAAGAATCAAAGGCTTCTCTTGAGAGCTGGTATTCTGTTTCTTATTTTTTTCTTCGATAGGCCATCAATAACATCAGCAGGTAAAATCCTCCAAGGATACCTCCAATCATCAGGCCGCCTAACATTCCATATAATGCAGCTTCGCCTCCGCCGCCTGCACACATAAATCCAAATACAATTGCTAAACCAATCATTACCAGCAGCACTGTCCGCAGGCAGGCGCTCCAGCTATTCTGAGTTTCCACGATTTCTCTCCTTTTATTGTGCTTCCCAATACAGTATCTGTTTCTACCGCTTTATTATAGCAGGAAGTTGCTCATTATAAAAGTCAAGTTTGTGTAAAACTTTCGTAAAGAAACGGAGTTTTTCCCATTTTCTTCCAAAATCAGACTGCTGGTTTCCAGCGGGCAGTCAACACATGCTCTCCTGTCATGGTAACAACGACTGCCTCATCAATTACCATACCGCTGTAAATCCAGCCATCAAAGGTAAATCCCTCTTTTTGGGGAACCGGCAGATTTCCATATGGTTCTCCAAAGGTTACCTGGATATCCTCTGCTTCGTCCTTGCCGTCTATTGCTCCTCCATCCAGGTCAAACTTCACCAGGATCTTAGCCGGCCTCCACTGGGCTATCAGGGTCATCTCTCCCTGCACTTTGTCAGCGCCAAAACTCCAGGGATACTCTTCCTCCCCAAATATCCAGCCGTTAAATTCATAGCCGGGGCGCACCGGATCCTCAGGCTTTTTCACCAATTCTCCGTAGCGCAGCTTCTGACTCTCAATCTCTGTGCCGCCTGTGGTGTCAAAATATACATAATACCCACCGTTTACCGTAAAGGCAATGGTCAGTACTACTGCTGCAATAATCAGACCGGCAATGAGCCGATCCAGGATTTTGATGGGTACGTCTTTACTGCCGTAAATGCCTCTGCCAAACCATTTTTTCTTTTTAATCTCTTCCATATTTACCTACAAATGCAGAAGGGGGATGCTGTGACATCCCCCCATTGTTGTAAAATTTACTTGCGAACCAGATACTTTCTCATATCAATTGCACATGCAATCAGGATGATAAGGCCTTTGATAATATACTGAAGGTTTGCGTTAATGGAAAGGAAGTTCAATGCTACGAAGATAATACGAAGCAGGAATACTCCCAGTACCACGCCGCTGATCTTACCAGTACCACCTACAAAGGATACGCCGCCGATAACGCAGGCTGCAATGGCATCACACTCATAGTTCAAACCGGTGTTGGCAGTATTGGAACCAATACGTGCAGACTCAATGAAACCGGTAATTCCGTACATCATACCTGCCAGGGTATGTACCAGAATGGTGGTCTTCATAACATTAACACCAGAAACGTTGGCGGCTTCCGGGTTGGAACCTACCGCAAACATATTTTTACCAAAGGTGGTCTTATTCCAGATAAACCACATGATAACGACTACGATTAAGCCGTACCAAACATAGTTGGGAATGGGAACATCGCCAATCTTAAGAATACTTCCGGTTACAAAGTTTTTGAAAGAATCGTCCAGACCGGAAAGGGGCTGACCATTATTTCCATTGGTCATAATATAAACCAACAATGTGCCGTACACAATGAGCTGTGTTGCCAGGGTAACAATAAAGGGATGGAGCTGAAACTTTGCTACGAAAAAGCCATTGACCCATCCTACAATGCCGCCTACAATGAGAACGGCCAGAATTACTACCGGAATCGGAACCACCGGTAAGTCAGGGAACATCTTACTGCCGTAAGTCACCGCCTGCAGCAGGGATGCTGAAATACATGCAGTCAAACCAACAACACGGCCTGCAGAAAGGTCAGTACCGGTTAAAACAATACATCCCGCAATACCGCATGCAATAGGCAGGTTTGCCGCAGAAAGGCTGATAATATTTACGATAGAACGGGTGCCCAGGAACTTGGGATTCTGAGCGCAGGTATAAATAATCGCAATAATCAGCAGGATGTACATTGCATTGTTCAGCAGCAATTCCTTCCAAAAGGTCTTTTTATCCTTGCTGTCCAAAGCCTTATAGGCATCTATCTTTGTATTAATATTGGTTGCAAATTTCATGAAATCCGGCCTCCCCTATACATATTTTGCAGCAAGAGTCATGATCTCTTCCTGAGTAGTATTCCTTGCATCTACTTCGCCTGCCAGACGTCCTCCTGACATAACCAGGATTCGGTCGCAGACACCTAACAGTTCCGGCATCTCAGATGATACCATCATTACCACCTTGCCTCTCTTAGCCAGGTCGATAATCAGCTGATAAATCTCATACTTTGCGCCTACGTCAATCCCTCTGGTAGGTTCATCTAAAAGCAGAACCTCAGGCTCTGTCAAGAGCCATCTTCCCAGAATAACCTTCTGCTGGTTACCTCCCGATAAAGAGCGAATCTTGGTCTCCTGAGTAGGAGTCTTGGTTCTCATGGCGTCAATGGACCACTGAGTATCCTTTTTCATGGAAGCCTCGTTTAAAAATGGACCGATTTTTTTATGTTTCTTTAAGCTGGAGATAACCGTGTTCTCCCTGATATTTAAGATACCGAAAATACCGGTGGCACGGCGCTCCTCTGTCAGAAGGGCAAATCCGTTTTTGATGGACTCCCGGGCGTTTCGGTTTAATACCTGTTTCCCGTCCAGCTTGATGGTTCCGGATTTTCTGGTGGCAACCCCGAAAATATTTTCCAGGGTCTCGGTACGGCCGCTGCCGTCCAGACCTGCCAGACCTACGATCTCGCCCTTTTTCACTTTAAAAGAAACATCCTTGAGCAGAGAATATTGAGCGGTAAGATGTTCTACTTCCAGAGCAACTTCTCCGGGATTATTATCCTTAGGCGGGAACTGATTTCCCAGTTCGCGGCCTACCATAAGGCGGATAATCTTATCCATAGTCATGTTGGAAGCCGGCTCGGTGGCCACCCAGGTGCCGTCCCGCATAACTGTAATGTCATCTGCGATCCGCAGAATCTCTGCCATCTTATGAGAAATATAAATGATGCCGCAGCCTCTGTCGCGAAGCATATTGATGATCTTAAACAGATGCTCAACCTCTTCCTCCGTCAGAGAGGAAGTGGGCTCATCAAATACAATTATTTTCGAGTTAAAAGAAACAGCCTTGGCAATCTCTGCCATCTGTCTCTGGGAAACCGGCATAGTACTCATAATCCGCTTTGGATCCACGGAAATTCCCAATTCATCGAATACCGCTTTGGTATCTGCCAGCATTTTCTTTTCATCTACCATGATGCCCTTTTTGGGATAACGGCCCAGCCACAAGTTATCCATAACATTGCGCTTTAAAGCCTGATTTAGTTCCTGGTGCACCATGGCAACCCCGTTTTCCAGGGCTTCCTTCGAGCTTTTAAAGTTTACCTCTTTTCCTTCCAGGTAGATATGTCCGCTATTCTTGGCATACATGCCGAACAAGCACTTCATCAACGTAGATTTTCCTGCTCCATTTTCCCCCATCAATGCATGAACAGTTCCCTTGCGAACCGTCAGGGAGACATGGTCTAACGCCTTTACGCCCGGAAACTCCTTACAGATGTCTGTCATCTGCAGCAAAACGTCCTGCTGTCCCATTCCCTGAATCCCCTTTCTCTAAGAAAAAATTTAAGCGGCTGCCGCCGAAACGACAGCCGCTTAAAGTATTTTCTTTTAAACTATCGGCATTTCGTCATTATTCACCAGTATAAGTTGCATACGGGATGTAAATCTTGTTGCTTACCTTCTCAGAGATATTGAAGTCGCCGGTGTCTGCCATTAATTCCTTGCCAGCGCCTACGTTCTTAGCTAAGTAAGCAATACCGTTTGCCATACCTTCTGCATCCTGCTTGATGGTGCCGGTCATCTTGCCGTCAGCGATTAACTGCTTGGCAGCGTCGGTAGCGTCTACTCCGAATACCGGAATGGTAACGGAACCGTCAGTGCCTAAGTTGTAGCCCTTGTCATTAAGAGCAGTAACAACGCCCTCAGCCATACCATCGTTATTGCAGATAACGATCTCGATCATGTTGTTGTTATCTTCGTTGTACTGTGCCAGGTTGGTGTTCATATAGTTGTTTGCTGCGGTTGCGCTCCAGTTGCCTTCCTGGTCTACCTGATACTTGTCAGAGTTGGAAGCATCAAAATAGGAAAGAGCGGGCTTGCCTGCTGCAGTCAGGACAGCGTCTGCGTCCTCAACGCCGTACTGAGTTCTGTAGATAGCCTCTACGTTGCCCAGCTGGCCCATGAACATAGCATAGCTGATGGTGCCGTCGCCGTTTAAGTCGATGGTGTCAAAGTTCTCCAGAACGTAATCGCCGATCATCTTGCCCTGCATATGGCCTGCCTCAGGGGCATCTGTACCAACGAATGCACACTTGTCATAAGAACCTAATACCTTACCCTCATCCTCGTCAGACTCAACTGCACGGTTGAAGAAGATTACGGGAATACCAGCTGTAGACGCCTTGTCCACAATTGCCTGAGATGCATCTACAGAACCGGAAGTAACGATATTAACGATTAACAGGTTAGCCCCCTGAGAAATAGCAGTATCAATCTGCTCGTTCTGGGTGGTCTGGTTGCTGTTGCTGTCGTAGTTCTGGAACTTAATACCAGCATCGGTTAAAGCGGCATCCAGAGCGGTACGTACACTGGAAATATAGGTGTCGCTGTAGGTGTAGTAGAATACTGCTACATCCAAATCAACTGCCTCAGCTGCAGGAGCGTCTGTCTCCGGAGCTTTAGCCTCCTCCCCTGCGGGAGCTTCCGTTGCTGCCGGCGCTGCCGGTGCTGCAGTGGTAGCAGCTGCCTCGTTAGAACCTCCGCAAGCTGCCAGGCTCATTGCCATAACGCCGGCCATAGCTACTGCCAAAAGTCTTTTTTTCATCATAGTATCCTCCTCTAAATAATGATCTTGTGGGTTTTTGCCCCCACAAGATATATTATAAACCACTTTTTATTAAAAGTATATACAAATATCCACAAAAACAGTATAAATTTTTATCATATTGCCAGTTATTGATTAAAGGGAAAAAGGATTTTTTGACACTCCTCTTCAAACATATTTTCCCGGTTTACCAGAATCGTCTCGGTTACCACCCACTCCTCCGGTTTTTTCCGGCCGCTGATTAAGTCAAAAGCAGTTTCCACTCCCAGATAACCCATTGCGTAAGGGTTCTGGACAATCAGATTGTCTACCTCTCCGGTTTCCAACATCCCTACAGAAACTGCATTACTGTCAAAAGCCGTCACCCAAACCTGATCCTTGCACCCCAAATCCCGGATAGCCCATCCTACCCCCAGACTGGTCCACTCATTGAAAGTGACAATAACGTTAATCTCCGGGTGATTTTTCAGCATCTCCTTAGTGCCTTCTCTGGCATCCTCAGTAGTAGAAAGGACATTGATGGTCTCCACGCCTTTTACTCTTTCATCCCCGGCAATACATTCCCGAAAACCGGCCTCCCGGCCCTGGCCATTAGCGGAATGGATATCATAATTGACAATGCCGATATAAATTTCTTCTTCGTCAGCCTGAAGCGCCGCCTCCCCCGCCATAAATCCGGCCTGGAAATTATCTGTGCCAATGCGGCTGCTTACCTGGCTGGCATTCACATCACTGTCAATGACTACTATCTTTATACCTTTTCTGGCCGCCTCCTGAATAGCCTCGCTGTTGGCGTTATAGTCCACCGCCGAAAATACAATGGCCTCCACGCCTTCCTCAACAGCATCCTCAATCATCCGGTTCTGAGTCTCGTAATCTTCCTCAGAATCCGGTCCTTCAAAGCTCATCTGCAGGTTGTACTCGGTACAGGCCGAGCTGGCCCCGGCCTGTACCGATTTCCAGAAAGCAGACTCCGTTGATTTTACAATCACCGCCACCCGGGCTTTTCTGCTGTTATCTTTCTGAACCTGGCATCCGCTGGTCCCTGCGCCTACCGCCAGCAAGAATATTCCCAGGCCTATCAGGGCCCTGATATTTTTTTTACCGTTCTTCATATCCGCCCTCTCCTATTTTAGGCATAGTGATGATGACTTTGGTTCCCTCGTCCAGCTCGCTGTCAATCCGGATTCCATATTCTTCTCCAAAATAAATCTTAATCCGGTTGTTGACGTTGCGGATTCCAATGCCGGTCTTGTCCCCGCTGGTTCCTTCCAAAATTTCCCGGCACTGCTCCTTTGTCATGCCAATCCCATTGTCCTCCACCATAAAAATCAGGTTATTCTCCCGGGATTTTACGCTGATTCGGATTTCTCCCTCGTCCACCATTCGATCCAGGCCGTGGTAAATGGCATTTTCAATTATGGGCTGCAGAGTAATTTTATTGCAATAGTACTTGAGACACTCTTCGTCCACATCAAAAGAATAGGAAAACTGCTCCTTATAACGAAATTTCTCAATTTTCAGGTAACTCCTGGCATGTTCCAGTTCCTTTTCCACTGAAATAATCTCGTGGCCCCTGCTGATACTGATGCGAAATAATTTCGCCAGGGCATTTACCATCTCCACCGCTTCCCGGGTTCGCTCTTCTTCACACATCCATCCAATAGAGTCCAAAGTATTATAAAGGAAGTGAGGGTTAATCTGGGCCTGCAATGCCCGCAGCTCTGCCTTCCGCAAGGTAATCTCTTCCTCCCGGACCTTTTCCATCAGCTGCTGAATCCGGACTACCATGTGGCCGAAGGACTGGGACAAAGCGCCGATTTCCCGGCTTCCTTCCACCGGATGATAAGTGAAATCCGAGGCGTTCCCCTCAAATTCTCCCATGGCCTTAATCAGATTTTTTACTGGTTTGGAAATCATTCTGGAAAATACCAGACTGCTGCAGACAGCAGTAAAAAGTACCAGCAGCAGAAGCCCCAGCAAAAGGACAGCCACATTCCGGACTCTCCTGGTAATCAGTTCGTCTACATAGCTAACCCCCACCACTCGCCAGCCGCTGTCCGCCATGGTTTTAATGGTATAAATCACATCGGAATATTCCAGATACCCGTCTGGGCTGTTTTGTAACAGTTCCAGCCGTTCCTCCTTCAGGCCGGAAAAAATCAGCTGCTGCTGGGGGTGATAGACCATATCCCCTTCCCCGTCCATAATAAAGCAGTATCCATGCTGGCCGATTCCCACTTCATCTACATAATCGGCAATCTGGGAAAACCGGATATCCATCACTACAAGGTTCCGGCTTCCGTCCGCCGCCGTCATAGGCTGCTGGATGGAAACCACCCAGGGGTAATAATCTGCCAAAAGCGTTTCCACATGGGGTTTGGAGATGGTCATCTTTCCATCTTCAGCGGCAACATTCAGATTTAAGGAAAGATTTTTAAATACCTGTTCCTTAATCCCGTGCCTGCCGGACCAGCTTTCCAAAAGGGTTCCGGTTTCGTCATAACAGGTTACCAGTACCGTATCATTGCGGGTAAGAATTAAGGTGTCAATTGCCGTATTCCGGCTGTCGGGACTGTCCCGGTAATACCCCTGAATCAGCTCCATCAATTCCCTCATGTTTTTTGTGTAATCACTGACCGTGTTGGTAACCTGAACCACAGCCTGCTCACTGGCAGTGATGGTATTGTTACGCATAGAGCTGTTATACACTGCCACAAATACCAGAAAGCCAGCTGCAAATGCCGCCAGGACAATCCCCACCACCAGAACGGTCATAATGACGGAAAGAGAATATCCGGCCTGCGTTTTTTTCTTTTTCATACTTTTCCTTCATTCTGCCGGCGCAGGGCGTTTGGGGACTGGCCGGTATACTTTTTAAAACAATAGCTGAAATAATGTTGATCGCTGTAGCCGCACTGTTCCGAAATATCCCGAATCTTCATGGCAGTGTCCAGCAGCAGTTTTCTGGCTGTCTCAATGCGGATGCGGGTCAGCAAATCAATAAAAGTGTTTCCTGTCTCCTTTTTCATTAAAGCGCTTAAATAGTTGGGGCTGACACCGATGGATCCGCTGACCTGGGACAGGGACAATCCCGGGTCAGAATATTTCTCCTCCATCATCCGGACCGCTTTTTCGCAGAGAACCTGGCTGCTCTTTTTCCTCTGGTCAGAAATCAGATCCCAGGATCTGAGACAAAATTCTTCAAAAGCTTCCCACAACTTATCCTCCGCCGCGCTGTCCAGACGCTGGCGGCACATTTCGTAGGATTCTTTGGCATGCCTTGCCTTTTCTTCCCCGGATACTGCGGTCAGCATCCGGCCTGTCCGGGAATAAATTTCTGCCGCCAGTCCCTGTATTTGAGTCCGGCTGCGGAGCAGACCGCCGGACCGTTCCTTTTCCCGTTTTAAATACTCTTCCAACTCTTTCTGGGATCCGGTTCGGATAAGTCCCGCAAGTTCCTGCTCCAGACGCTTAATCTGATCCAGATCTCCGGCCTGGTAAGGCTCCTCATCTGCAATAAAGTGAATCCGGCTTTTACTGTTTCTGGCATAAGCCAGGGCATCTGACGCCTCCAGATAAGCCCGGCGGCATTCTGTCAGCCTGCCCGTAGACCGGCTGACCCCTATGCAAGGCTCTACCTCCAGGATTCGTTCCATGCTCTGGGCAATATTTTCCGCCGCAATATACAGGTACTTGTCAAAATCTTCCCGGGTCCCCATCAAAAAGGATACAACGGTGTCTCCTGCATAAAAGCTGGCATGTCCAAGGTATTTTTCCAAAATACTGTCAATGGGATACACATATTCTGGTCCGGTACAATTCTTCCCGCCCGGGGCGCGGACAGCAGTGGTCATTACCACATATTGTCCTGGTTTGCCCTTCTCCCCCAGAAGGCCGCATTCCTCTGCCTTTTTTAAAACCCAGGATTCCAAATCCTCTCCGCTTTTTTCCCTGTCATCCTGATAACCTGCCAGCAAAAGAGAGATCAAAAATACATGAATATCCATAGTCTCCTGACGCCAGGCCGCAAATTCTGAAAATATCTGATCCAGCTTTGCCTTGATCCGCTTTAGTTCTTCTGTCAGCTCAACCATGGAGATAGGCTTTAGCATGTAGCTGATAATATTATACTGGATTGCCTTCTGAGCATAGGTAAAATCATCATAACCGCTTAAAAATGCAATCTGTGTGGCAGGGCGTATCTCCCTTATCTGCCTTGCCAGCTCAATTCCCGAGATAAAAGGCATCCGAATATCCGTCAGCACCAGATCCGGCTCCAGTTCCTCCGCCAGCCTCAGGGCTTCCGCCCCGTTTTCCGCCTCCCCCACTACCAGAAATCCTATTTCCTCCCAGGGGATTTTCCGAATAATGGCTTTTCTTAATTCTTCCTCGTCATCTGCAACCACAATACGATACATGGGCTGTGTTCCCTTTCTATGCTTTATCGTCCTTTTCTTCTTATAGTACCATATTTCCCTGAAAATGAAAACATTGTCCTCCATGGCGATTCATGATATAATTCCTAAGAAGCTTCATCAATTTTTCAGGAGGTATCCGTCATGACACAAGCTCCGCCTGCTTATGAAATCACCGGCCATACCCGGCTCATCTGCCTGTTGGGAGATCCGGTAAGCCACAGTAAGTCCCCTATGATGCACAACGAGGGCTTTCGCCAGCTTGGGCTGGACTACTGCTATCTGGCTTTTAAAGCCAGTGAAGATACTCTACAGGCCACGGTAGACGGTTTAAAACGTTTAAACTGCCGGGGCTTTAACCTGACCATGCCCTGTAAAAATAAAATGGCCGCTCTTTGCGACCATCTCTCTCCTGCCGCCCGGATCGGCGGCTCAGTCAATACCGTTGTCAATGAAGATGGCGTCCTTACCGGACACACCACCGATGGGCTGGGATTTTTGCGCTCTCTTAAGGAAGCCGGCCTGGAATACAACGGCCGGAAGATGGTGCTGTTTGGCGCTGGCGGCGCTGGCACTGCCATTCTGGTGCAGTCCGCCCTGGACGGGATGAGGGAGATCTCCCTGTTCAGCCGTTCTTCCAGCCCCCTGATTGCCCGAACCAGGCAAATCGTGGATACGCTAAATCAACAGACCTCATGCCAGGTCAATCTCTTTGACTATGACGATCTCATTCTGCGCCGTGAAATTGGCTCCGCCCAAATCCTGGCCAATGCCACCAATATCGGCATGGCCCCGGATACGGATCGCTGCCTGCTGCCGGATGCTTCTTATTTTCATAGAGATTTATTTGTAGCCGACGCTATCTACAATCCTGGAGAAACCAGGCTGTTAAAACTGGCAAGATCTGCCGGATGCCGGACAATGAACGGATTGCCCATGCTGCTTTACCAGGGGGCGGAAGCTTTCCGGCTTTGGACAGGGGAAGAATTGCCGGTGGAGATTGTGCGGGAGAAGTATTTTTTATAACAGTGAGAAAAGTAAAGGTCAGGCCAATGTCAGTTGTTTTTTGAGAAGCCGGATGTTATAATGAGATACGAACAGATAAATTTTAGTAACCGGATACCGCAATCATCTCCGGCCGTGCAATAATAAAGAGGAAGAAGTAATGGATGAACAATTAAAATCGGATTTAAGTATAGCGGACATTATGGCTGAATATGATGAGCATGCGAAAAATCTGTTGGCTCATAAAATCGTTTTAGCCCATATTTTGTCTGGTACTGTAGCAGAGTTTAAAGGGATGAATCCGGAAGAAATCGTTCCCTTGATTGAAGGAGAACCTGAAGTATCCAAGATGGCTGTAAAGCCAGGAGAAACCAATAAAGGGCGTAAAATCACAGGAACTTCTCAGGAAAGTAAAATACCACATGAAGGCACGATAACTTACGATGTTCATTTCTATGTTTATACTCCCGATCACAGGGAGCAGGTAAAAATTATTGTAGATGTGGAAGCGCAGAAGCAGAAACCGGCCTATGATCTTGTTGCAAGAGGTATTTTCTACAATGCCAGACAGATTTCAGCCCAATTAGGGACAGAATTTGAAATCCCAAGGTATAACGATATAAAAAAAGTCTATTCCATTTGGATCTGTATGAACAGTCCGGAATACTTGGAAAACACGGCAGTGGAATATGCTGTTCATCCGCAGGATTTAGTGGGAAACGTGAAAGATTACGGAAAATATGATTTGCAGTCAGTCATTACCATTTATCTTCCTAAAGAATTAGCGGAGAGCAGAGAAGAGCTATATCTTCACCGGTTTTTAGGAGCTTTACTGTCTCCGGCTTTGAAAACGAAAGAAAAAATGAAAATCTTGGAAGGTGAATATCAGATTCAGACGGTGGGAGATATGGAAAGGAGAATGAACCTTATGTGCAATCTGAGTGAAAGTATTGAAGAAAAAGGACGTGCTGAAGGACGCGCTGAAGGACGTGCTGAAGGACGTGCTGAAGAAAGAGCAGCTTTAGCTTTAAAAATGCTGCGTGCAGGGAAAGCAGATGATGAGATTCTGGAATTTACAGAGCTAACAAAAGAGGTATTGAACTCTTTGAAGGAGCAGATATGTACTGCATAAGCTAAGAAAGGGGGGCTGTTGTACAATAGGTGATTATTCATCTATTGTACAACAGCCTCGTCTAAACTGTTAATATTTCCCAATATTCTCACTCAAATCCAAAAGCACCTTTGCTCCCGGCTTCAGCTGACGCAAAATCTCCGCCATATCCTCCTCAGGAATCCCTACACAGCCAGCAGTTCCATAGCCATTGGTGCAGTGTAAAAACAGGGCGGAACCTTTATGGGGTGTTCCGTCAGTGTTATATCCCATATCCAGGCAGTAATTGTACACCGCCCCATATGCGGACAAATGCTCTGACTTTCCTTTGTCAAACACATCCCCAATCACCTTAGTGTCAACAAATTGATTATAATAAGGAGAATTGGAGTCTCCCACCCAATAGTGAGTCGGGGTTACATGGGTATAAGAAAGAGCAGTTCCGGGATTTTCTTTATTTCCGAATACCATCCCGGCCGTATACAGTCCTACCGGGGTCTTTTCGTCTCCCTCTATCTCTTTCCCCATGCCGTTTCGACCCATACGGCCCTCAGAATCCACCAGAACTGTCCACTGACATTGAGAAGGGTCGGAACCGGTAAGGTTTTTCTGGTACAGAGTTACCCTGGCATAGGTGCCGTCATGGCCTGCGATAACAATCATCTGCTCCACGTCTTCTGCCTTGGCGGCAGTCAGTTCCCGGATGTCGTAGGTAAGGCCGGACAAGGAGTCCACCGGCGCACCGGGAAGCTCTTCCACTTTTCCTGAAGGATCGTTTTTCCAAACAGCGCTGGCGGGTTCCTGCTCCGTTTCTTCCGGAACCAGATCTGCTCCGCTGTCCCTGCGGATCACACCGCCTTTGTCTCCTGCAGGCAAAATGCTTTTTCCGTCAGACATCCCCGGGCCGTTCTCAGCGGCTGCAAATACAGCCCCGGAAAGCAGCATCACCATCACTCCCGTCGCCATACCGGTTCCCAAAAATTTGTATCTTCTTTTCATGTCAAATTTCCTCCTAATCTTATGTAACGGCACGCGCCGCTTCGCGTCACCTGCCAATACTCCGGCATCTTTTTAGTACCGCTTTCCATTGCCCTTCCTCTAAATCCTCCGGCCTTTCCATCTCTGTAACCTTGTCAAAATCCAGATTTACATGAGTAATTGCTTCCTGTGCGGCCTGCCGCAATGTCTCATTCCGTTCTGAAGTCTGGGACGGGATGGCTTCCTCATCTGAAAAAGCGTGATCATGATCCATCAGTGGATAAAGACCCAAAAGCTTCCCGTTTTGGTTATCCATAAAAAAGCCAAAGTTTCCTCCATGACGGTCTTCGTTTCCCAGAATGTAGTCTGCCACCTGCATTTTATAATAATTGGCAGCGTCTATTTGCTTTACCAAATCATATTCGTTTTTGCCGTGGCGTCCACAGCATACCTGAAAATCTTCCCACGGCAGAATCCCAATCTCCTCTGAAGAGATAATCTTGCATTTTACTATTTTTTCACCGCTATAATAAATTTTGTCAATATGGGGCTGGTCTGCCACCTCTTTTAACCTCTTCGCTTCCGCCTGACTGTAACTTACATGGGGAATTTTTAACGCATCTAAAATCCGGCTGGCAGGAAGTTCCTTTTTGCCGGCTTTATACAGAAACAGCCCTTCTTCCTCCCAAATCCAGGCTTTGGCTGCCATCCCCTGGACAGTCAGTTCCGGAGTATGGATTTTTTGCTGCAGTGGAAGAAACGTCTTGCTGATACCAAAAAGGGCCGTTGCAGCGACCTCTTTTTCCAAAGGATTGACAAACAGGCTCACCTGTTTCCAATCAAGGCTTTCCCCTTCTTTTTTCATCCAATAGCAGTCTGAAAGAGACGTAAAATGGAATAATCTGGCAATCAGATACGGATTGCTCTGGCTGATGCGAAAACCGGCCAGCAGCTTTTTTGCGTTGGTTCTTCCAATATTCATAGCGCGGGTTTCTGTCCAGCCATGCATAACATCATCATAGTTTACATCCGGATATCGAAGGGATATGGGCAGCAGATCGTAATTTAATACCTTACACTTGTATTCTTCTATCTCTAAAACCGGCGTATCTTATAACATAAGATATGTTTTTTTGATCCCTCTCACCTCATTCTTCCATAGCAGATTTTTACCAGACTTGTGAGCTGCCTAGTTAAGTGTTCCCATTATAACATTCCTTTTGATATTTATCCAGAGATAAAATTTTGACTGCCTGCATTTGCTATCAATATTAACGAGCAGCCTGACTTTTACAGTTTTAGCCAGAAAATCAATGAGATAGATCGTTAAAATCCCAGGAAATTCAATCTTTCTGGGTTTTTTTGTTGATTCCTATTTACGTTATGCCCTTTTTGTGCTATAATAAGATATATCCTATCCTTT
>CAJUJM010000023.1 GCA_910586755.1 uncultured Lachnospiraceae bacterium | reverse complement strand
CATTCCGATTCGTAGTATTCTTTTCATGTAAGTGGCCTCCTTTTGTATGCGGTAATCCCTGTTACCATTGTTCTTAACAAACTCTAGTATACAGGTAAATCCACGTTGCTACAAATGTGGGGTCACTTCATATTGTCCTAGTATAATAATGAATCGGCACGCGACGCCTGGCGTCACCTGCCATATCGTCGGAAGGTATCCCGAAAATGCTTCGCATTTACCTTCCTCCTATCTCCGGCTGCCGCTCCCGCCAGTGTTTCTCATACCAGAGCCTCCCATTCCGGGGCCTCCCATTCCGGGACCTCCTGCCGGGAATCCCTGCATTCCGCCAAAAACTTCTGTGTTTTTGCTGGATTGGTCTACATACACCTGATCCCCTTCAGACAGGCCTTCCAAAATCTCCACGTATTGGTCACTGGTAAGGCCGGTAGTTACTTCCACCGCCTTAAATCCTGCCGGTACGCCTCTGCCTCTTTCCTCTGAATCCGAAGCAGCCGTATCATCTTTTACATATACCCGGTTGCCCCTCATCAGGGAGTCCACAGGAATGGTAAGTACATTCTCCGCCTTGTCAATAATGATGGTTCCGTCCACATTCATACCGGGAAGCAGCTTTCCCGCCTCGTCCAATGTCACGGTTACCGGATAGTTGGTAACGCCGTTGCTGTAGGAGCTTTGCAGGCTTACGTTGGTTACCTTTCCGGTAAAGGTTTCCCCCTCAAAAGCGTCTGCCGTCACTTCCACAATCTGTCCTACTTCCACTTTCTGGATATCCAGCTCGTCAATGGACATTTCAAAGGTCAGGGAGGATAAATCATAGATCACTGCCATAGTAGTGTCTGCATTTCCGGAACGGCTGATATTATCTCCTGTCTTGGCAGCCTTTTGAATTACCTGGCCGGAAATAGGCGCTGTAATGGTATAATTTTCCAGGTTGTCTTTCGTGCTCTCCAGCTTATTTTTAGCTGATTCCAGGCCTTCCTCCGCCTGTTCCAGAGAAGTTTTATAGTTTTCCAGCAAATCCTTTGCGGATTTTTCCGTAATGGTAAAAATGGGCTGGCCTTCTGTCACATAGTCTCCCTCATTTACCAGAAGGCTGGCGATTTCCACACCGCTGTTTCCGGAAATACTGGCGCTCATGGTTTTATCCACGGCAACGGTAAAGCCTCCTTCTTCGCTGCAGGAAAATTCTCCCACTACCGCTGTTGCCGTCATATCCCCGGTCATCCCGCCGGGATTCGCCACTGTAATGGTAATGTAACGCACCAGGCGGCCTCCGGACAAAGTTTCATCCATGCTGCTGACAACGGTTACCACGCCGGGAAGCTGTTCTCCTGTGCCGCTTAAGGTAATAACCGCCTGGCTTCCCACCGGAATCAAAGCCGCTTCCTCCCTTAAAAAGGGAAGTCTCAGTTTCATCATGGCATCGCTGTAAATATCTGCAATCTGGGAGCCGTTGTTGATCTTGTCTCCCGCTTCCACATAAAGATTTTTAATATATCCGGTTTCTGTGGCCTTGTATGTATTTCCGCTCCATTTGGCCTGAACCTCCGCATAGTTTTCTGCAGCGCTGTTGTAAGAGTTCTCTGCCCTGGAGACAGAATTGCTGGCAGTATTTAGCTCTGAATCAATGGAGGACGGATCGATCTGATAAAGGATCTGACCTTTTTCTACCTGATCTCCTTCCTCAAAGTCCGCCATGATTACCTCCCCCTCTACCAGGGAGGTAATGGTATAAGTATCTTTCGCTGCCAAAGTCCCGGAGGATGACAGCTCTGAGGTAATGCTCTGCCTGGTAACCTGTGCCGTAGGAATTTCCCCTGCTTCCGCCCCGGCTGGTTTTGCCCTGCGCCTCATCCACATAGCTCTGGCAAGGATCAGCACCAGAATGATTATCACAATCATTCCAAGGATCCACATACGTTTCTTTTTATTTCTTTTCCTGCTTCTCTTTTCCATGGGTGTTCTCCTGTCCGGCTATAATTCTAAGAAGTCCACTACCCGGTAGGCAGCTTCCCCGTTCTGATTGGTGGTTTTCTCGCAAATAAGAACCACTTCATCTCCTACCTTCACCGTGCCGTACATAGAAAAGGCGTACTGAAGTTCAGAGGATGTGAGGGTATATTCTGCCTGAGGATCGTCTTCATCATCATTGTCCAACAGGACAGCGCTGGGAATCATAATGTCAGCGGAGCTGTAATAAATGTGGGTTACCTCCCCCCGGATTGCTACCCGTCCTGTGTCCTCATCATCTCCGTCTGCAGAGTAAAACCACACGGTTTTGGTAGAGGGGTTCCAATAAATTACGCCGTAACCACTGTTGGTTAAGGCGCTTTTTACGGTTTCCTCATAAACGGTTTTGCCGTCCAAAAACCAGCTGGCCTCTGAGGTATCAAAGGGGATGACGCTGGAAAGACTCTGAGATCTGCGTACCAGTTTGGGACCTTTCAGGCTGTTGTCCACCATATTTAAAGGGTTAATCTCCCCGTCCGCCGTAAGCACACAGTCCAGAATACTTCCGTAAATGGTATTGGAATCCTTAGGCTTGGTCCGTAAAAGATTATACAGCAGGTTAATACAGTCTTTTTTATCTAAGACCTCATTTTCACGCCTGTCAATCCCTTCTCCCAGCTCCAAAAACTGAAACTTGGCAGTCCGGGCGCCTGTCTGATCACCGGTAAAATCCTGGTCTGTATATCCCAGCATTGCCAGCACAGCCCGCTGTCCATCCTTCATGGTTATGTAATCATTTGGCCGGAATACTCCTCCCAGATAACCGCTCATCCATCCTTCTTTGGCTGCAATTCGGATGTAAGATGCATATTGGCTGTCTTTGGATACATCTGAAAATACGGACACGCTGCTGACAGGGCTTACGATACTTCTGTGTTCTGAGGCCAAAACCAGCATTTTCGCAAACTCTCCTCTTGTAACATTGGCCCAGGTATTGTTAGAGTCCGTAATGCCGGAAAGTTCAATAACCCGCTCCCTCATATCATAGCCCATTGACGCCTGGGCCTGGAAAGGCGTAAGGATCGATGCCGCTGCCGTCATCACCGCCAGAAACCCACAGTTTCTTCTCTGATTCATATGGTAAACTCCTCTCATAGCTTTGGGATTTATCCATATTTTAACAGAGGGTTTTGTTCATTTTGTGATTTTTTCTGCTACTTTTCCAATAATTTTAAAAACCTCTTGTCATTCATCTGCTCATTTGTAAGATAGCTGCCATCTAAAAATAATGCATAAGTTGTAATTGGCGTTGGGGCATTTTGTGCATCCTCTTTGCTCTGTAAATGAATGGATTTAAATTTTATGGATTTTTCCTTCGCAATGTTTTCAATTACAGGAACATATTTGGCATTAAACGGGCACTGGCTGGTGTAATATAAGACATATCCCGTCTCATCAATGTGAGGGTGTTTCGCACATTCTTTGAATTTTGGCAGCAACGCATTTTCTGTAAAAGGTAAATGCCACAGCTGAATACCATTATCCGCCTGGTCACTAATAGTAAACCCCTTGTATTTCAGGAATTTAGGGTCAGCCAGAAATGGCTTTTTCTTTACCGCAGATAATATGCACAGTCCTTTTTTTCCTTTGCTTTTACTGTCTTTTATGCAGGCATTTAATAGTTCTGTCCCATAACCATGTCCTTTGAAAGAGCCAGCCACCCATAAACAGTCAATATACATATAGTCATCTGCGGCTATGGGATTCCATGCATTTTCAGCGGGAATATATTCAATAAAACATTTTCCCCGCTGCTCGCTTTTTAAGAAAACCAAGCCGTCATCAAAACGTTCTTTTAGCCAATTCTTTTTTGATGACACCTGAACATCATGATTGTTGGAAATCGCACAGCAGATATGTTCTTTTTCTATGTTTTCCCTTGTTACTCTAATAAATTCCATAAAGATACCTCCGTAAACTTTTTGGCCCCGGTATTTTTCTATGCCATGATATTTAGTATAACACATAAACCCCGACACCTTTTGTCAAGATTTATTTTTGTCACGGAAATATGTCGTTTGAGTAATGAAAACAGACTTGCCCCTATTAAAATTTTTTAGTATAATAAATTTACACATACACGAAATCAAGAATTTACAACGGGAATCTAAGGAGAATGCTCTATGATATTGAAGCCTCTGAAAGCATCGGATAAAACCGGATGCCAGGTAATACTGAGAAATGCCGAAACGGACGATGCCGAAAGTCTCTTAAACTATTTAAAAATCACTGCATCGGAAACGCCGTATTTGATTCGGGAGCCTGAAGAGGTTACTTTATCACTTGAGCAAGAGCGGGCCTTCATTCAGAGAATCATGGATTCCGACAGGGAACTACTGCTCATCGCAGCCGTTGATGGAAAACATGCGGGCAACTGTTCTCTTATGAGTCTTGGAGACTATAAGAGATACCGCCATAGATGTTCCATTGCAATAGCCCTTTACCAGGAATACTGCAACAGAGGCATTGGAAAAATTATGCTGGAAACCATTTTAGATGCGGCGAAAAAGGCTGGTTATGAACAGGCGGAATTGGAAGTGATTGCAGATAATAAAAATGCAATCGCATTGTATGAAGCTCTGGGATTTGAGAAGTATGGGCTATTTCCTGATAACATGAAATATGAAAACGGGAATTATGCAGATGCTTATTGGATGATGAAGAAATTGTGATTCTACATGGGAGAATTATAGTGAAAATACTGCGTTCAAAATCCAACTAAGTTCGATCTGTCTTCAATTTTTTCACTTCATCAAGACCTTCGGGTTCTCTTTTAGATACCGTGTTCGGTTTGCCATCAATTCAAAATTTATATCATCTGATTTCCCTTCTGTTTTTGTATCTCCATACTACCATGTAATCCGAATATTTTCAATCACATCCAGACCGTCCACCAGATCTACATGAAAAAATTTCTATTAAATATAATGGCACAAGGTACGAACATTTGTTAGTTGACAGCTTAAAGAGTCACCTAACAAATGTTCGTATCCCGTTCTTATTGACAGTCACTTCACATTCCAAATCCACCAGCCTTTACCGACGCATTTTATCAGATCCCCTGTACAGAAAATCCCGGCAGATATTCCTTCTGGGTCTCTAAAATCTCTTTTGTAAGAGACTGAATCTCCCCGGCCGTTAGGATACTGTTTGTCACCGGATCCGCCATCAAGGCCCAATATACGTATCTGGCGTCTTTTTTAATAAATGCTTCTACAGCCAGCCTGTGGACAGAAATTTCCATATTACAGAGCATAGTCAGCTGGATAGGCAGCTTCCCATACCGGCATGGCTGTACTCCATTTTTATCCACCATACACGCCACTTCCACGCAGGCGTCCTCCGGCAGATTCTCTATTAATCCACGGTTTATAACATTGGCATAAACCTTACAGGGCACACCGGTTACCATTGCATTGATAATTTCCGCCCCATACTCTACACTTAGTTCCGGTAAGGGAAGCTTTTTTTCACGGGCCAGCTCTACCTTCTCCCCAAACTTTACTGTTGAAGCAGCAATATTTTTCTTATATATATCCGTATGAATATCCAGCTCCGCTCTCAATTCAGGAGTCCGCAGATAATACGGGACATATTCTCCTATGTGCTGGCTTGATTCGGTAACCATATACCCAAACCGGTTCATAAGATCGATCCGTGCCCGTCCTAAAGAGGCAAAAATCTGGTCATCCGTTGAGATGTCTGTTTTATAAAGCTCTGGAGCTTTCTCCTTTAACAGTGGATAAAGATCTTCCCCGTTTCTTTCAAACTTCAAGATAAAACTTAAATGATTAATTCCGGCCGCTTCATAGGTTATTTCATCATAAGGAACCGAAACCGCCTTTGCCATCTGCCTGGTAGTTCCCTGTACACTGTGACACAGTCCGATAAACGGTACTTTGCTGATCCGCGACGCCGCCATTACATTTATTTGCTGCGGGTTGGTGTAATTAAGCACTACCGCCCCAGGAGCCGATACCCGTTCAATGGTCTTCAACATATTCTCAATAAATACCATGGTACGAAGCCCTCTGGAAACTCCTCCTACCCCGCAGGTATCCCCTACAGTCTGATATAGACCGTACTTTTTGGGAATATCCATATCTTTTTCCGATGCTTTCAGGCCGCCTATTTTCGTAAGGTGGATAATAAAATCCGCTCCTGTAAGCGCCTCTTCCATGTCAAGAGTATACTGAGGAATTTTTGTGTAATGAATCCGTTCCAAATGGTAGTCCAGTAAAATTTTCAGATTATCAAGCCTGTCCTGGCTCACATCCATGAAACTCAGTTCACAGTCAAACAAAGCCTTTTTCATCAGAATGTCTGACACCAATTTATACGTAAATCCAAAGCTTCCGGCGCCGATAAATGTAATCTTCTTAGACATGTCTTATCCTTCTTTCTTTTTATTATTGTAATTCTATCAGCATTTTAAGCCTGATACCGCCACCCCTTCTACCAGATATTTTTGAAAAAACAGGAATATCAGACATACCGGGATTAATGACAACACTGCCATCGCAAACATTGCTCCCCAATCGCTTTGAACCGTGGGATCCGTAAACATTTTTATAGCTACTGAAAATGTATATTTCCTGGGTTCACTTAAAAAAATCAATGGAGCCAGAAAATCCTGCCATCTCCAGTAAAATGAAAATATGACGGATGTTACAATTGCAGACTTAGTCAGCGGAAGCAAGATAGATGTATAAATACCAAGCTTCCCGCAGCCGTCAATCATCGCCGCCTCATCCAGTTCTATGGGAAGCCCTCGTAAAAACTGCATATTTAAAAAGACGAAAAAAGGCATAGCGCAGAAAAATGGTACAATCAGCGGCAGGAATGTGTTGGTCCAGCGCATGGTCTTAAACATAAGGTATTGAGGTACAATCAGAATCTGTTCCGGCAGCATCATGGTTCCCATCATGACTGCAAACCAGAAGTTCTTATATTTAAACTTAATTCTTGAAAAGCCATAAGCTACAATAGAAGATGAGGCCACTGAGCCTATGGTAGCAAACAAGGCAACCACAAACGAATTTTTAAAAAATGTTCCGAAACTGATCCCGCCCATTCCTTTCCAGCCTTTTATGTAGTTTTCAAGATGTATTTCCTTTGGTATTAAATTGGCTGCATCTACAAAAATCTGCTCTGTAGGCTTTAAGGAGCTTGAGAACATCCACAAAAGCGGATACAGCATAATCAACGCCAGTATCCCGGCAAAAAAATGAAAGCATACAGAACTTCCTGCTTTTCTTTTCATGCTAATCCCCCTTCGTTTCATAATAGACCCAGTTGTCAGAAGACTTAAAGATAAAGATTGCAAATACAGCAATAATCAACAGAAGAACCCAGGCCAGGGCGCTTCCGTAGCCCATATTAAAGTACTCAAAGGACTGCTTATAAATGTACAGCGCATAAAACAGCGTTTTATCCAAGGGCCCGCCTTTTGTTATGATATAGCTCTCATTAAAAGCCTTAAAGGCATTGATAATCTGCATAATCAGATTAAAGAAGATCACAGGAGAAAGCATGGGAAGCGTAATGCATCTGAATTTCTGAAAGCCGGACGCCCCGTCCAGAGTAGCTGCCTCATAATAGGTAACCGGCACCTGTTTCAGTCCCGCTATGAATATTAGCATGGAAGCTCCGAACTGCCAAACCCCCAATATAACCAGAACCAAAAGAGCAGTCTTGGTGTTTCCAATCCACGATATGGTCACATCTCCCCCCAGCATCCGGATTATGGAATTAATTGCGCCATCAGCTCCAAAAAGCTGTCCCCACATGATAGCAATTGCCACGCTGCCTCCCAAAAGGGATGGTAAATAAAAAACAGACCGGTATATTCCTATCCCCTTATGTTTGGAGCAGAGCAGCATAGCCACCAGAAGGGCAAATGCCAAACGCAGCGGCACCAGAAGGGCCACATAAGTAAATGTAACTTTTAAGGATTGATAAAATTTCTCATCCTGGAACATTCTTTTGTAATTATCCAGACCGATCCATTTTGCCGTGCTGATCCCGTCAAAATTAGTAAAGGATAAATACAGCGAATACATCATTGGAAGAAATGTAAAAATCAAAAGTCCAATGAGCCAGGGGGATATTACCAGATATCCCAACAAATTCTCTTTCCGCTTCCTCCTTTTCCGTTCCGTCATAATCATCTTCCTTTCTAAAGGGGATGTGGCAAAATGAAGCAAACGCCACATCCCTTATCTATGTTATTTATTTGCAGCTTTTAATGCTTCTTCCGCATTGGCGCGGAAGGTCTCTGCAGCTTTCTTCGGAGTCGATTCTCCAAATAAAACCATCTCAAACTGTTTTGTATATTCTGCGTTCACCTCAGAGGTTCCCGGAGGATTTGGCGGATCGATAGGAGAGGCATACTCAGAAACCAGATCCATATATTCAAAAACCCTTTTGCCCGGATCTTCAAGCTTTCCAGCCACTTCCTCTGCCATAACTGATGAGATGGGAACGCCGCGGCGGCCTGCAATAATATTATTAATTTCCTTATTATTCACCCATGCGTCTATAAATGCCACAGCCTCATCCTTCTTGTCGGAAGTAGCGGTTACAGACAGAAATTGAGACGGTTTTACATACATGCCTTTGGATGCTCCTGAACCGGGAATAATCGTAAGTCCCAGTTCTTTCCCCTTTACAGTTACCAGCGTCTCATACATATCTGTCCAGACAATCTCTGTAGCCGCCTCTCCCTTAGAAAACGGAGAATCTTCCACACTGGTCTGCTGAACCTTGGTATCAATAGAAGGGAGCGCTCCTGCATCATGCATTCTCTGGACACTGCTGTAGAATTCCGTAAGTACGGCATCCTCATACCCTAAGTTACTGTCATTGCCAAACAGTGTTCCTCCCTGGCTTCTTGCAATGATCTCAAACAAATTAATATTGTCCACAATATCACTGATAGTGGAACCGTATTTTCCAGTTTTATCGTGGAATTCAATGCAGAATTGTTCAAAATCATTCCAGCTCATATCAGGCCCCGGAACTTCCATTCCTGCTTCACGGATCATCTCTTCATCATATACCAGACAAAGCGCATTGGAGCCTACATTGATTCCGTAAAGCTTCCCGTCAATTCTACCGCCCTCCAGCTTAATGGGATCCACATTGGTCATATCCAGTTTTCCTGATTCAATATAGCCATCCAATGGCTCTAACAATCCCTTGCTGGCGTACTGCATAATAACAGAATAATCCTGGCGCATAATATCCGGCAAATCACCGGCCGCTGATAATGTATTCATCTTCTGCCAGTAGTCTCCCCAGGAAGCGTAGACAGGTTCCAGTTCTACGCCGGTCTCTTCTGTATATTTATCACAGACCTCCAGCGTAAACTCATGAACCACCTGGGTTCCCCACCAGGATATTCCCAGCTTATTATCAGAGGCGCTGTCCTGTACCACAACTTCCCCCTGTTCCGTTGTTTTTGCCTCCGTCTGTACCTGTTCTGTCGCCTGATCTGCCGCCTGTGACGAGCATCCTGCCATGCACAGACACACTGCTGCCGCTGCCAGCCAAATTCTTTTCTTCATGCTTTTCCTCCTTTTTTGCCCTGCTCTTTGGGCATCAGGGATACCCACAGGGTGTTCTTCCTAGTTCCTTATTGGTTTATAATCTCTTATCTGCTGCTCATGTCATTATTATATAGTTTTTTGCTGTTCTGCTGTTAGAAGAAAAACAGACTCTTATTTTTCAAAAAGCAGACTTTTTTATTGTGATTTGGAAAAACTGTAATGATTTGTTATAAAAACCCACTTTTTCTTACAAAAAACACACCTTTTCCCATACTTTCTTGTAGAAATCCATTTCCTGCGCTATAATTTTTATTATGGAAATTTTGTCAGGGTGCTGTACAGGCTGCTTGCCTGTGCATAAAAATGTACCTGTTATTTTGGAATCATGCTGGTATGAAGAAGGAGGACACTTTATGCCTGTTTTAAAAATCTTCAGAAACAGACTGAAACATCAGCTTAGAAACCTCTCCTTAAAATATAAATTCCTTGGTATGTTTTTCATTAATTCCGGTATTCTTCTGGCTGCATTCCTTCTGTGCTTCTTTATTTGCACCAGAGCCTATAATCAGCAGCTGTATAAAACAATAGCTGCTAATCTCTCCTATTCGTCAGGCGCCATTTCTTCTTCCATGAAAAATATAGAGACTTTATCTTCCATGATATTGTCTGATACAGCCATACAGAATTCTTTAGCCATTATTAAAGATACCCAGGATCCAGTTCTCCATTACAATTCTGGGCAGGATATTAACAGCACCCTCTTTTCCTATTACGATTCCTTTCGGGACAGCGGCGTGTCTTATATTGCCATACAAAACGGAGAATCCGTCAGTTGTACCAACTGGCCCCGCTTAAAAAAAGCAGACCCTGCCTTTCTTGACCAGGTATCCCATGCCGCCCGCTCCAACAGCGGTTCTGCAAAATGGATCTGGAAATCCGGATGCCGGGACTATCTTTTTCTTACTCGGGATATCCGTCAGATTAAAAATTTTTCACTGGATTCTATGGGCGAGCTGATTATCAACGTCAATATGGACGAGATTGTGGCTTCCGCCAACACAGCCGCTACACAGTATGACAACTCCTATTATATCATTGTAGACGACTCAGGTTCTGTCATCTACTCTTCTAAGGAGTTAAATCCGGAGGACTCCGATTCTGTCCGGAAGCTAAGCAGGCTGAATTATGGGCTGGTTCCTTTTAACGGACATACCTATTTTGCTGTTCACGGAATAATCCCTGATTATAACTGGAATTATATAAACTTGATCCCCTTTGATACCATCAGCCAGTCTCTGGACTTGTCCTTTGCATTCATTATTCTGCTCCTTATTGTTGTAATAGTAATTGTTACTTTACTAAGCCGTGAATTTATCCGCTCCATAATCACTCATTTTAACGCTCTTAATTACAAAATGGTAGAATTCAGTAAAAATGAACTGGCCATCCCCCAAATGGACTATCCTTATGCTCAGCGGCAAGACGAAATCGGTGTAATTCATCAACAATTCGACGCCATGATGAACCGTGTACACTCCCTAGTAAATACAAATTATGTCAATGAGATCTTAAAACGCGATGCCCAGTTAAAGGCTCTGGAAGCCCAGATTAATCCTCATTTTCTTTACAACACTCTGGAATCCATTAACTGGAGGGCCAAAACCAGCGGAAATGAGAAAATCTCCCAGATGGCGGAGTCTTTAGGAACCCTCCTCCGGGCTACCCTAAGCAACAAGAAATCTCTTGTTACACTCTCCTATGAGCTGGAACTGGTGAACTGCTACATGACGATTCAAAAGCTTCGTTTTGAGGATCAGCTGGAGTATCAACTGCAGACTTCCCCTGATTTGGAGGATGCCGTCATTCCTCCTCTCACCATCCAGCCTCTGGTAGAAAATTCCATCTATTATGGAATGGAAGATATTGAGGATGTCTGCCATATCCTCGTTACCATTACCAAACTCGACAATAAACTGATCATAAAGGTACAAAATGATGGTTCTGTTATGGAAGAGTCTCTTCTTGAACGTCTGAAAAGCAGTGAAATTCAGCCAAATGGTTTGGGAATTGGAATTCTAAATATCAATCAGCGAATTCAGCTGCTTTTCGGTGAAGAATACGGTCTCTCTTTTTCCAATGAAGAGGATTTTGCTACCGCCACTCTCACAATTGCCTATAAAACGGAGGTGTAACCGGCTTGCTTAAACTAATTATTGCTGACGACGAAAAAGTAATACGTGAAGCGATCTCTACTATTATAGACTGGAAAAAATACGATATCGAATTGATTCGTCTCTGTAAAAATGGCCTTGAGGCCTACAATTCCATCCTGGACGAATCTCCTGATATTGTTCTGACGGATATTCGGATGCCTCATATGGACGGCCTTCAGATTATTAGAAATATTTCTGAAATGGGGCTGGATACTCAGTTCATTATTCTATCTGGTTATGGCGAATTTGAATACGCCAAAGCCGCTATGGAATATGGGGTAAAGCATTATCTTTTAAAACCCTGTAATGAACATCAGATTGTAGAATGTATTCAAAAGACAGCCCAGGATTGCTACCAGAAAAAGTTATCCTTGAGAATGGGGAAAAATCAGTTCTTTATTGCCAACAGCATACAGCACAGCGTAATTTCCTGCATTATTAATGACACTATTTTCCAAAAGAACGGTTGCTTGGATGATATGATAAAAAACTATGAGCAATATATGGACTTTTACTATACGCCATATACCTTATTTTATGTGTATTTTCTGGAAGAAGACGCCAGGGACGAATTTTTAAAAATCCTGGAACAGTACTGCCGGGAAAGGATCCCCCATCACACAATCCATGGAATCTATGTCCATTGTACCATGATCTTGTTTTTTAAAGATTATGCACAAAACTATGACAGCTTTGTCCAGTTTCTTCTGAGAATGCCCTTACCCGTTAAACATGTGGATCTGAAAATAGAATCTGCCAGATATTTAAATTTAAAGAATTTGCTCCATACGGTTCTGGATAAGATACGGCGTTTCAGCATGATATATTATATTAATGATTTTCACGCTTTCGCTACATGCAATTATTTATTCTTTACCCAAGAGTCTGAACGGCTCTACCAAGCTTTTAAAAATACCGGAGATCCTGGCGAAATCTCCCGTCTCCTTGGCCTCTTCACAGGCATTAGCGATTTAAATTTTTGCCGTCAGCTGGGTGTTAGCCTACTTTTGAAAATTTCAGCGGATAATCCTGCGCTGTCCGCCATGGACTTTACAGACTGGCTTATAAGTTTAAACCGTGAGAAACATTTGGATCCATTAAAGCAGATGATACGAGAGAAGATCAAACAGGCCCTTCCCGGCGCTCCCCATGCGAACAAGGCCAGCGCCATGACAAAGCAGATTATGAGTTATGTAGAAGAACACTTACAAGATGAAAATCTAACTTTAAAATTTATCGCAGAAAATGAATTGTATATGAATGTCAATTATGTCAGCCGCAAGTTTTTCAAGGATACCGGCGTAAAGTTCTCCCATTACCTGGCTGATGTCCGGATAAAAAAGGCCAAGCAATATCTGGCTTCCAACGAATCCAGCAAAATACAGGATATTGCCCAATTAGTAGGGTACGGTAATAATCCCCAGTATTTCTCTCATCTGTTTAAAAAAGCGGTTGGTATGACTCCCAGCGCCTTTAACCGAAGCTTTTATCCCATCACTGCAAAAAAATAGATGCCTGCCCCGGCCTTGCCAGGGCGGCATCTATTATAAAAATTATCCGTTATAAACTTTTAATCCTCCAATGCCTGACGGATATCCTCAATAATATCATCTGCATCTTCAATCCCCACGCTTAAACGAATCAAGGAAGGATCTACTCCCGCCTCTGCCAGCTGCTTATCATTTAACTGTCTATGGGTGTGGCTGGCCGGATGGAGAACGCAGGTTCTGGCATCTGCCACATGGGTTACGATGGCGGCGACCTTTAGTTTGTCCATAAATATTTCCGCTCCCTGTCTCCCGCTCTTTAATCCAAAGGAGATAACTCCGCAGGAACCTTTCGGCAGATATTTTTTGGCCAGTTCATGGTATTTATCCCCTTCCAGTCCCGGATAATTTACCCAGGCCACATCCTCTCTTCCCTTTAAATAAGAAGCCACTTTTAAGGCGTTCTCGCAGTGGCGGGGCACACGAAGATGGAGAGTCTCCAGGCCTACATTTAATAAAAATGCATTCTGGGGGGACTGGATGGAGCCCAGATCCCTCATAAGCTGGGCAGTGGCCTTGGTGATATAAGCGCCTTTTCCGAAACGCTCTGTATAGGTAATTCCGTGGTAGGAATCGTCGGGGGTGGTTAGTCCGGGGAATTTGTCTTTATGGGCATTCCAGTCAAAATTTCCGCTGTCCACAATACAGCCGCCTACACACATAGCATGTCCATCCATATATTTGGTGGTGGAATGGGTCACGATGTCAGCTCCCCACTCAAAGGGCCTGCAGTTAATAGGGGTGGCAAAGGTATTGTCGATAATCAGGGGGACTCCATGTTTGTGGGCCAGTCTGGCAAACTTTTCGATATCCAATACCACCAAAGCCGGGTTTGCAATGGTCTCCCCGAAAACCGCTTTGGTGTTGGGACGGAATTCCTTCTCCAATTCCTCTTCCGACGCGTCTGGATCTACCAGAGTCACCTGGATCCCCATCTTCTTCATGGTTACGGTAAACAAGTTGGATGTTCCGCCGTAAATAGTAGCTGCGCTGATCACATGATCTCCTGCGGAGCAGATATTAAATACTGCGTAGAAATTGGCGGCCTGGCCGGAAGAGGTCAACATGGCGGCAACGCCTCCTTCCAGCTCACAGATTTTGTTTGCAACCGCATCGTTGGTGGGGTTTGCCAGACGGGTATAAAAATATCCGGATTCCTCTAAGTCAAAAAGGCGTCCCATCTGTTCACTGGTTTCATATTTAAAAGTAGTGCTCTGGTAGATGGGAAGGACCCGGGATTCTCCGTTTTTGGGCTGCCATCCGCCCTGGATGCATATGGTGTCAAGAGAGCGTGTTTTCTCCATTGTTTTTTCCTCCTTTTGGCATTTACCCTAGTCTACCACAAAAAAACCTTATTGAAAATACCTAAAACTTAGGCTATAATCATTTCAGTTTGTAAAAGTTGAAAAGGAGGATATTATGGCACCATCTAATGTTTATTTTACGAATATGAGAACTACCCTCAGTGAAAATCTTTTAGGGAAGCTGGAACGTCTGGTAAAAAAGGCCGGTATGCTGGAGCAGATTGATTTTAACAACAAATTTGCTGCAATTAAGATTCATTTCGGCGAACCCGGCAACCTGGCTTACCTGCGTCCCAACTACTCCAAGGTCCTGGTAGATCTGATAAAGTCTCAGGGTGGAAAGGCCTTTTTAACCGATTGCAACACCTTATATGTAGGCCGCCGGAAAAATGCCCTGGATCACCTGGATGCTGCTTATGAAAACGGTTACAATCCTTTTGCCACCGGCTGCCATGTAATTATTGCCGACGGATTAAAAGGCACAGATGAAACTCTGGTTCCCATTGACGGTCAGTATGTAAAGGAAGCCAAAATCGGCCGGGCTTTAATGGATGCGGATATCCTCATCTCTTTAACCCATTTTAAGGGCCATGAGGCCACCGGCTTTGGCGGCACTTTAAAGAATATCGGAATGGGCGGCGGTTCCAGAGCCGGCAAAATGGAGATGCACAGCGCCGGAAAGCCTCATGTGGATCAGACCCCTTGCGTAGGCTGCGGTATGTGTAAGAAAAACTGCGCCCACGACGCCATTACCATTGAAAACCGCAAGGCTTCCATTGATCATAACAAGTGCGTAGGCTGCGGACGCTGTATCGGCGCATGTCCCACAGATGCCGTTACACCTGACTATGACGAGGCCAACGACGTATTAAACTGCAAAATCGCCGAGTATACCATGGCTATTTTAAAGGGTCGTCCAAACTTCCATATCAGCCTGGTGGTAGACGTGTCCCCCAACTGCGACTGCCACGCTGAAAATGACACACCTATTGTTCCCAATATCGGCATGTTTGCCTCCTTTGACCCGGTTGCCCTGGATATGGCCTGTGTAGACGCCGTCAACCGCCAGCCGGTTATGGCGGGAAGCTTCCTTTCTGAACAGGGCCACAGCCATCACGATCACTTTACCGATACCCATCCGGACACCAACTGGGAGAGCTGTATCGACCATGCAGTGAAGCTGGGATTAGGAAGTAAAGAATACAATTTAATTGAGATATAAAGAGAAATGAAAAAAGTATTCACTTCCATCCTTCTGATTGCCGTCCTTTCTCTTTTCGCATTTTTAATAGCCGCGCCAATTGTAAATGATACGGTTTCAAAGAAAACGGCAGAAGAACTTGTAAATTTGCCCCTTCCAAATCACACAGAGCTTATGGAATCCATACATAAATCTGGAAAATTGGTAGGAAACGGCAATGGAATGCAATATTTTGGAGCCATACTAATTAAAAGCAGCCTTTCTTTGGAAGAATTAACAGAATATTATGGGAGCTTTGCAGAACACGATTGGGAATGTGTGGTGGAAAAGCAGGAAGATGCAAGGATAGCTGTCATTGAACATGGAGATCTGGCGTTTCAGACAGAGATGAAAGGGGATGACTATTATATAGTCTATTCTTGGGGAACCAATCCTACCATTTTTCATGAATTTGATATAAGAGGGCACTGATTCATGTATTTTTCAGGAAGGAAGGAATACGATGGAGCCCCCACCAGAAAGCACCAACGCATTGAGACTGTCTATATAACTGTGTATTGTCGTAAATTGGTATGTACTCAGTCCCTTTTTCGACACGTTACAAGTTGCTTTTTTTATATTATATATGACTTTTTTAAAGACGCGGCGTTTGTGCTTTATAAGAATAGTATTGCCGCTTCCTGGCAATACTATTCTATTTCTTTCTTTATTCTTTTTTCATTTATGATGGCATCGCACGAATAAATACGATATTTTTTTGATAGATTTTTTTAATCTCCCATTCCTCATAAAATCCAAATAACATTTCCAGGATCACTTCGAACTCTTCTTCGGTCGATTATTACAGTACTTACAACCGTGAAAAATGTATACAGAGAAATATTCATTCACTAGAACGCATGGGGGTAACCGTAGTGAGCAAATAGATGATTCTGAAAAAGAAAGCCCACCTTAATTAGTAGGCTTTGTTGTGATGCTTGTTATTAGAGGGTATCGAGAAGTTAACGTTTTCAGGGCACCCTCCTTTATCTGTCCCTTTAGAATTCCAGGCTATTTGCATTTAAAAGAAAATACTTCATCCCCATGATTACAAAGCCCTCGTCATTCCGCCATGGCTTTTTTGTCCCATTTATAATGATGATTTTCTTAAACGAATCCGGGATGCTACGCAGAGAGTTCAATTCCTGAATTTGCTTTTCCTCTGAAGTCATATCATATGCCACTTGAATGTAATACCGCTGGCTTCCCTGATTAGCCACAAAATCAACTTCCAACTGCTTATGAACTCTTTTCCCTTCTTTGTTTTTGTCATACACATCTACCATGCCAACATCCACATTATAACCGCGCACAAGCAGCTCATTATAAACAATGTTTTCCATAATGTGTGTAGGTTCCTGCTGTCTGAAATTTAATCTTGCATTTCTAAGTCCTGTATCCGTAAAATAATACTTTAAGTTTGCACCGATATACTTTCTCCCCTTTATGTCATAGCGGCTGGCCTTTGAAATCAAAAATGCTTCTGCCAGATAATTAATATGATTTGATATTGTCCTGTTTGAGTAACTGCTTTGCCGTTCACTTGCAAAGGTGTTGGAGATTTTAGTTGGATTTGTAGGTGCGCCAATAGCGGATGCAAGAATATCTACCAATGTTCCCAGCTCATCAACATTCTGAACCTTATTTCGTTCCACTACATCTTTCAGGTAAACATTAGGGAACATATTTTTCAGATACTCTGCTTTTTGACGTTCCTCTTTAAACTGTACCACCTGCGGAAGGCCTCCATAAATCATATATTCATCCCATGCTTCATCATAATCACCCTGGTATACAGAGTAAAATTCCGCAAATGATAATGGATAGATTCGAACCTCATCACCTCTGCCGCGGAATTCGGTTACAATATCACTGGACAGAAACTTTGAATTACTTCCAGTTACATACACATCTATATTATCCATACGAAGTAAACTATTAAGCATTTCTTCAAACCGGGGCATGAACTGGACTTCGTCCAAAAACAAATAATATTTTTGTTCATCTTTCATCATTGTTTTTATATGTTTATAGCAAATCCTGGGATCACGTAATTCTTCATTTTCAATACCATCTAAAGCAATTTCAATAATATGTTCACTATCAATACCGTTTTCCAGAAGATAACGCTTAAATATTTTGAACAATAAAAAAGACTTTCCGCATCTTCTAATGCCGGTAATAACCTTAATCATTCCATTATCTTTCCGCATCACCAACTGGTTCAGATAATTATCCCGTTTTATCTCCATATTCCGCTCCTGTTTTTCATGATTTTCACTAAATTTAGTAATCTTACTCTATCACACAAAAGCCGCCTTTTCAATACTTCATTACCATTTTTCGTGATTTTCACAAAAATAAAAGCTGTCTGTCCGCCCGCTACCGGAAAACAAACAGCCTTCGCCCTTGGTATTATATTAACTTCTGATCCGCAAAATTCAAATAACAGTTCCAGTCATACTCATCCAGATCATGGGAACCTGTTTTCAGATGATGGCCAGTAGCTTCACCTGCAAGAGGATGCTCCGGCTTTTGAAGGCTGTCTTCTCTCAGCCCGGTTTTCCCATACAGGTTATATACCTTTTCCGCTTGCAAAAGGGAGTAAAACTGGCTTTCCGGATCCGCCCAGTCATCTCTGGTCCTTGCAGATGTATATAAAAGCCTGGGAGCAATCAGCCCCAGCAGCATGTGCTGGTCAAAGGGAAGCTCTTCTTCCCTTCCGCTAAAGGTTTTATAGGCAGGGCAAAACCAGTAAGGGAATTTCCCGGTGATATCCTCAATTTTCTCTCCCCTGCTGTCTCTTGAAAGGGCATCTCCGCTGTTTCCAGCACAGCTTGCGGCTGTCATGGCCACTCTGGGATCTCTTGCCGCCGTCCACAGCGCCGTCTTCCCTCCCCTGGAGTGCCCTGCCACGGCGATCCGCTTCTCATCCAGATCCGGGTCCGTCTCAATATAATCTATAATCCGGCTTACCGCCCAGGACCAGGCGCTGATGGCCCCGTACAGGTTAGCAGGGCGATCATTTCCCCTGCCGCCATATTCAGGAAACAGCCGGTGAAAGCCGGTTGTAAAGCCTTCATCATAGTCTGGCGCAACCTCCTGAGTCCGGAATACAGCCGCTGCGTATCCCCTGGAGACAATCGTTTCCGCAGGCCAGAAGGAACTTAGAAAGTCCCTGGAAGGGTCACTGTCCTGCACACCGCGGTTGCAGATGGTAATAAATACCGGGGCCTTACCTGTCTTTTTGGGGACAAACACCACAAAGGGAAACGAAAAATACCGTTCTTTCCGTTTTGCCTCCACCTCCACAGTCTTTCGCAGGGCGTTTCCTGCCATAATATCCGGGGACTCTGACACATCTGTAAGGCGCACGGTTACCTGAATCTCTTCTTCCGGGATCCGTCCATATTCCAATCGGTAAAACATCTCCAAAATCTCCGGACGCCGTTTCCTTTGCCACTGGTTTCTGTCTGTGATTACCGTTCCGTCCAGACAGGTCAATGCATCCGGAAGGTTCTTCCATCCATCTCTCATACTGTTTATCCTCTCTCACGTCAAAGGCCAAGTCCAAAACCTATACAGTCAAAATGCGTGGTCCCCTATACCCTTAGCAGACAAGGGCTCTATGGAGAGACCACGCATAATCCTTTTATAATCAGAAGTACCTTGAGAGGTAGTCCTTCTGCAAACTATTCATTTAACTCTGCCAAAGATTCCGTTGCCAGCTCATCTATGGACTCAATCAGCTCATCCACACTTAAATTACCAGCCAGAACCTCAGAAATTCCGTTTTTCATATCAGCCTGAATAGAATTAATAAATGCCTGATAGCCATACTCCTTACCCGGTACATCATTGGTTGCATTCAGCTCGTTGGAGAAAATCTCAAAAAATTCTGCGCCGAAATCATAATCCAGGGATTCATTCCCTTTTACCTGAGACAGATAGTAGTTTTCTACACAATATTTTGCGTTCTGCTCCGGCTGGGAGATCCACTCAATAAATTCAGCTGCTTCCTTTTCAACGCCGGTTCCGTCAAAAGCAGCCAGCCATTTTCCGCCGGGAACGGTTGCCCTGGTTGCATCTTTAGGAAGGTACGTAACGCCCCACTCAAAGTCTGTGATCTGATCCTTATAGTTTGCGATCATCCAGCTTCCTGCAAAGTGAGTCGCTACCTGACCGGTACGGAACATCTCGTTGGGGTTCTCTGCTCCCAGCCATACAGAAGCGGGCATGATGCCGTCGTCATGAAGCTTCTTAAACCACTCCAGCGCCCTTTTGGTTTCCGGGGAATTAATGTTGGAAGCTGTCATGTCATCTTTTAAAAGGCTGCCGCCTGCCTGGTAAATCAGGGTGGCAAATCTTTGCTGGGAGAAGTCAAATACCATGCCGTATTTGCAGTCGCTGCCTTCCATTACCTTCTTTAAGGCTTCCTCATACTCTTCCCAGGTCCAGATTTCATCTTCAGACTGGGGAACCGCTACGCCTGCCTTCTCAAAGGCAGTCTTATTGTAAATAATACCATTAGCCGTAACATCCATAGGAGCCGCAAGGAATTTGCCGTCAAAATCGGTTCTCAAGCCAGAGCCAAAGTTGTTTTTAAACCCTTCCGGATCTGACACATACTGGTTTAAGTCAATCAGCTGGTTTTGCACCACACCCAGATTGGTGATTCTTGCCAGCGCCGGCTGCTGGCCTGCGTTAATCATATTTTTCAGTTTATTGTCTACATCTGCGTAAGGAACCTCAATCAGCTCAATCTTAATCTCCGGATGAAGCTCCATGTATTCACCGGCCAGCTTCATAAAAGACTCTCCCTCTTTGCCGTCGCTGAACCATACCACATCCAAGGTTTTTATTTCACCGCTGTCTGCCTCTTTCTCAGAGCTTGCTTCTGCCGCTGCAGTAGTTGCCGTTCCCTCTGCTGCAGGCGCCTGCGTTTCCTTATTTCCTCCGGAGCATCCGGTCAGCGCGCCAAATACCATTGCTCCTGCCAACATTCCTGCTAAAATTTTCTTCATAAATACAGCCCCTTCCTTCTATTAAGTATTTTTAAAGTATTTTGACTTCTTCATTGTATCAGCTACTTTGCACTATTTCTTGCAGTATAATTGGATAAAACTATACATTATTGCCATTTTTTCCTTTGGCAAATTTCCCGGGTGTAATCCCTGTCATTTTTTTAAAGGTAGATATAAAATGGCTGTCGCTGTTGTAGGAAAGTCGCAGGGCCGCCTCAGTTACAGACATTCCGCTTCGCAGCATCTTCTTGGCGGCCATGATCTTCTGGTTGGTAATGTACTGGTTTAATGTAAATCCCGTCTCTTTTTTAAAATAGTGGCTTAAATAATACCGGTTCATGTAAAACACCTCAGCCAGATCATCCAGCTCCAGCTTCTCTTCAATATGCTCTACAATGTACTTTTTAATCTCTTCAATCCGGTTGCGGTAAGGGATCATCCGCTCCCCATCCCCGGCAGTTTCCAGAACTGCAATCTGCCGCTTATCCTTTTCTGTTTTCACAAAGGAATCAAACAATTGGTTCAGGGTATTTAGCAAGTCCAAAAGCTCCAGCTTCACCTGATTTTCGTTGTAAATATTGGTAATGTCCTTAGAAATGCTGTCTTCCACTTTCTGCATCTTGGCCTCTACTATTTTCAGATTCTGGCCTGTGAGATGGAGATGATTAATGTATTCCTCCTGATACTCCTCAAACAGCGCAGTAAAATTAAATCCAAATCCCAGAGACATCTGGGCCACGCTTTCCGGCTCAAACATCAGCACATACCGCTTGTATTCCTCGCCTTCTCTGCCCTCTGTCCTGTGGTATTCCGTATTATTGATGAAAAAGATGTCCCCCTTCTTTACATTGTAAATCCGGTTCTTGATCTCCAGTTTGGCCCCTTCGCTCATAAACAGCAAAATCTCATATTGCTTATGAAAGTGAAACCCCTGCATCTTCCAGTTTTGAGTAGCGCCATGGAAATAGTAAAGTGATCCAAACTCTTCAAAAAACACCTTTTTCTTCATACAGTCTACTGCCTTTCTTCGGTGTATCGCATTGCCTCCTGTAACGCCATAATCATCATTGCCTGGCCATAAGTCATGGGACAGCATATTATATTTTTATAGAAGTCCCCGTTTTCTCCAATGGGGGTGCCATATGAAACATTTTGTACAATGCCTTCCTCATTGATATATGCAAGCAGATGCTCTAATCCCGTTTCTACGGTCTCTCCATACTCCGCTCCGGAAATCACTCCTTTCCGGATCCCCTTCATCATTCCGCAGAGGAATCCGGCACTGGCAGACATCTCGATATAAGAGCTGCTGTCATTAATGATGGTATGCCACAATCCCTCTTTGGAATCCGCATATTTTTTCAGAGCTTTCACCTGATTTTCGTAAACTGTGAGGAAATGGCGTTTCAGGCTTTCGTCCAGCTCCACCATCTCTATATAATCCATAATGGCCACCGTATACCAGCTGTTGCCTCTGCCCCACATAATTTCCCCGTAATTGTTGTTTCTGTCAAAATTAAATCCGTGGTAGAACAGGCCCTCTTGTTTGTTCAGCAGATATTTAATGTGCTGAAGAAACTGATAATTGGCTTCGTCAATGCAGTCCTGCCGGTCTAAAATCACGCCTGCCCTTGCTAAAAACAGAACCGTCATAAACAAGGTGTCAATAAGGATCTCCCCCTGGTTGGGATTTTTTGTAATCATGTGCTGAAAGCATCCGTCCCCGGTGCGGATCAGGCCTTTTTCTTCCATAATCCAGTGAACCCATTCCTGAATCAGAGCCAGATATTCCGGCTTCTTTGTAATTTCATAGATATAGCTTAAGGTCAGCATAGGAGCCGTGGTATTTACATTTTTCTCCAAAATCCCTTCTTTTATCCGTTCATCAAACCAGCGGATCAGGAAGCTTAAAATCTCTTCTTCCCGGCTGAATTCATAATATTTATAAAGCCCGTAAAGTCCTACGCCCTGAGGCCATTCCCAACAGTCAATATCAATCAGACTGATGGGAAACTTCTCCTCGATCCCGTTATTTTTCATGGTCAGCATGGCGGCCGTAACCTGCTTTAAGCTGTTTTGATAGATATTCATCTCCTCTATTTCCCCTTTACAGTAATTTTTCCGGCTGGATCCATGGGATAATGATGAACGCTGATTCCGTCCACATAAAGCTTATTATCCCTGCCAATGCGGTACTTTCTTGCCCCGTCTGTTACAAAGATTTCTCCGTCTTCTTTCCAGTCAATGGAAATGTCCATAATTGTCTCAAGAAAAGCCTCAAAATCCCCGGCGGCGGCCGTCTCAACCTTTACAACCCACACATTTTTTCTTCCCATACTGACAAATTCCCTCTGGGATGTGGGACCGGTTTTGGTCAGGCAAATCCCGTTCATAGCCTTGACTCCAATATATCCGCCGTCTTTTTCCAGCGCTACCGAGTCTTTCTGACCCTTGTACTGATTAAATTCACTTAACGGAATATAGGCGTGGGTATAGTCAATCCGGTTTCCCTCCGGTACATCAAATACCAGAATCGCCAGATTTTCATATTGCAGCCCCAGCGGCAGCACGCTGTTTCCTGCCCAGAAATTTGGGCGGCCGCTGCCATAAGGATGGGTTTCCCCGGGGTGGTTGATAAACATCTGGGCCGTCTCATCTATGGATGCCTGAAGGATGTGCTCCTGATAGCCATTCTGAAAGGGTTTAAAGCCAATGGCTGTAGAAAGCTGCACCTGATTATTTTTATAAGTATAGAGGTTTGCATGCTGTTCAAAGCCCTGGGTATTTTCAAAAATCAGGCTTTGGCTTTCCTCTAAGGTAATATACTGTTTGTACTCTTTTGGGGCCTCATAATCGCCGGATGCTACCGCCACACAGCCCATGCCGTTTCTCGTCAGATATCCGGCGTTATAAAACAGATACAACAGGGACGTGGTTCCTGCATTATAATTGCCCTTCATTTCTTTTTCGTAGGTTCTTCCAAAGCTGGTCATGACTGCCCCTTTGTGGGCGTTGACTGCCAGGCTGTAGGAAACCATATCCAGGGCTTTCTTTGCCATCTGGTGAAGCCCGTCCCCTTCTTTGGTGATGTTGTAAATCGTGGCAAGGCCGTGAACGTCCACCGGGATGTAGGCGTTGGAGTTCCACTCGGTAATAAACTCCCGGAAAAACTCCTCAAACCATTCTTCCAACAATTCCTCTCCTCTGGCCTTTACCTCTTTTCCGATTTTTCCGCTGTTGCTAAACAAGTCCTCCGGAAACAGGAGTCCGGCCAGATACTGACAAGTATGGAATAAAAGGGCATGATTCTCGCTGAAGAACCACATCACATCGTCTCCCGGCTCATCAATCCAGTACCGGTAATTTAAAGCCGCATCCCTAATTACGGATTTCAACCTGTCAGACATTTTGTCTCTATGGCAAAAATAGGTAAATAAAATTGTGGTAAAGTGAAAATCCGAACAATCCTGACGTTGATTGACTCCTGCAATCTCATTTAAGATCATCTTCTCCGCTTCATCCAGGCGGAAGCCGGTCTGGAAATAAGCGGCAGCTTTATAGGAATTATCTACGCTGTAATGGATAATGGTATCCAAAAGCTGCTTCTTTCTCTCCCTGCTGTCTTCAGAACCGTTTACTAAAAATTCCTTCCAGACAATTTGATTTCCCAGCTTTCTCTTTACCGAAACCGGCCCTTCCCGCAGTTCAAAATCAAAGAAATAGAATCCGGGAAGCATATCTTTTGCTTCTAACAGGGTAACTTTTCTTGTGTCCTTTTTTAAAGTGTAGCAAAGGGCTGGATCCTCCTCCCCTTCATGTTGCATCTTCTCCACCCATTCCCCGTTGGCAATGGTCATTCTCAAAAGGTCATCCTCTAAAAGCTGTCCCGGCACAGACAGATTCACTGGTTCGCTAATATAAGTTTCCTTCTCAAAGCAGATATTGTCAAGAATTTTCTCATAGCGGTATACGTTGTCCGGGTCTACGTTGTCCGGAATGGGAAGCAGGATGGAAAGCGGCTGAAACCCTTTATATTTCAGGCGAAAATAGTAATCCGTGTCTCTCTCCGCCAAATCATCCAGGCATAAAACCAGCTTGTTTTCTCCCTTTTTTAACGGAATCTTTATGGCAGTATGCTTTACCATATTCCGGGTAAATGGAATGTAATCCGTCACAAATTCGTCGTTATTCCAGATGGTAACGCCGCCGCAGGTCTCCAGATCAAAATCTGCCGTTTCCTCCTTTTCCGCCGTCAAAACCCCCCAGCAGTAGGTTCTTAAATAAGTGGGACAGAAATAAAATCCGGATTCCTCATAACCGATATTTCCAAAGGGAAAATACATCCTCAGCACATTTTTCCTGCCAAATACCTCTGCTGTCTCTCCCAAAGCAGTCTGGCTGATATCCAGATATTCCGGCCGTTTTTCCTGCCGCCTGGCGATAAACTCCTTCCGGCAGGGGTTTTCATGAATAGAAAATCCATTTTTCAGCCATTCATTTACCTTTCCCTGTAAAACCGCCTTTTTAAAGGCCTGGGGTTCCGTAAATACGCCTGTGGTAATAAAACGGTTTACATAACCCTCTTCTGATAACGGGTATTTCAGTAATTTCATATGGGTTCCTCCTCTTAACCTTTTACGCCTCCGGCTGTCATTCCGCCGATGATATATTTTTGCAGGGTTACAAATACAATCAGCACCGGAATCATGGAAATAACAGACATGGCTAACAAACTGTTCCAGTCTACCGAATACTCGCCGGAAAAGTTGGCAAGCGCCAGCTGAAGGGTATAGTTTCTCTTGTTGTTAATTACCAGTTTGGGCCACAGATAGTCGTTCCATCTCCACATAAAGGAAAAAATGCAGAGTACGGAAACCACCGGCTTGGCCAGGGGCAGCATCACTCTTAAGAAAATCTGCAGCTCAGAAGCCCCGTCGATCCGGGCCGCCTCCATCAGCTCATTGGGAATGGGAACGTAATACTGGCGAACCAAAAATACCGCTGTGGGAGACGCCACTGCCGGGATAATCAGTCCCCACAGGCTGTCATACAAATTCGTTGCTACAATTACCTTAAAAATCGGGATCATAATAACTTCCAGAGGAATCATCAAGGTGACCATTACCATTCCAAATAAAAGCTTTTCACCTTTAAAACGGTATTTGGCAAATACGTATCCCGCCATTACATTTACTACCACAGTCAGCAGGGTTGCCACCAGGGAAACCATTACGGTATTGACGAAGTAGCGGACAAAGTCTCCTTCTTCCAGGGCTAAAATATAGTTATCCAGGCCGGGATTCTCCCCGATTAAAGAAGGCGGCCAGGCAAACAGTTCTCCCGCCGGCTTAAAGGAAGAAAATACTACCCATACGATAGGCATCAGGAAAATAAAACACAGCACTGCCAAAAGCAAGTATAATCCGGCCCGGGCCAATTTTTTAGTTTTCATTCCGGTTTCCTCCTTTGTTTAGCTTAAATTGTGCCATGGTAAGGATCGCAAGTACTGCAAACAATATCATGGCCATAGCGCAGGCATATCCCATCTTGCTCTTCTCAAAACCGGTTTCCTGAATAACCTGTACCATAAACTTGGTGGCCCCTGCCGGGCCGCCCTTGGTTAAAGCAAATACCAGAGGATAGGTCTTGATTACCGTTACAGTGGAGAGTACCAATACCAGCAGGCTGGTTGCTTTTAATAAAGGAAGGGTAATGTACCAGAACTGCTGCCAGAAAGTGGCCCCGTCAATCTGGGCCGCCTCATAATAATCCTGGGAAATCGCCTTGATCCCGGCCACAAACATCACCATATAATAACCGGCCAGACTCCACACCGTGACAAACACCACCACTCCCATAGCCGCCCTGGGATCGGTGAGCCATTTTACCGGAGATTTTCCTAAAATGGTGAGCACATAGTTGATAACGCCGAAATCCTCGCCTAATAAGAATCTCCAGGACAAGCCTACTACAATGCTGGAAATCATTGTGGGCCAATAAAACACTGCCCGAAAAAAATTGCTTCCCTTCACTTCTCTGGTCAGCACCAGAGCCAGCCCCATGGCGGCTACATAGATTCCCGGCACTGCCATTGCTGTAAAAGCAATGGTCCGGGTAAAAGCGCGCCAAAACGTTTTGTCCCCTAAGAGCTTGGTATAGTTTTTCACTCCGATGAATTCCTGAGGCCCGACTCCGTCCCATTTCATAAAGGAAATCTTGAATCCGTTTAAGGCCGGATAAAACAGGAACACCCCGAAGATAATCACCATAGGAAGCAGCATCAAATACGGGAAAAGCTTTCGTTCTAATGATTTCATATCTCATTCCTCCTTGCATACAATTGTTCAGACAGGGATTTTGACTTACAAGCAAGCTTGACATCAAAATCCCTGTCAAATTCCCCGTCGTCTGAACTGTTATTATTATATCCTACATTTTTGCTGTTTTCTCATTGTTTATAGTGCGTTTTTTACACATTATTGCTATATTAGAGCTTTCTCCTGTGATTTTACACAAATAAAAAATGACTGTTACACCTGTTTTTGTGTAATAGCCATTTTCAGATTTTCTTTATTTTCCGGTTGAACTTCCATCCGATTCCATGTATGATAGAAAAGACTAATTCTTTAGAAATGAGGATATTTTACTTATGGTAGACGCTCTTGTACAATGGTTTACATCCAGCCTGTCCGATGTGATTGCAAAAGAAGGCATTATTTTTATTATCTCCATGATTCCCATTTTGGAACTCCGAGGCGGTCTTTTGGCGGCATCCCCGGCCCTTTTAAATGTTCCCATCCTTACGGCCATCCCTCTTTGTATTATCGGAAACATTCTCCCCATCCCTTTTATTCTTCTGTTAATCAACAAGATTCTGGAGTGGATGGAGACGGTAAAGCTATTTCGCCCTATTGCCCTGTGGCTGAAACGCAAGGCTATGGGCAAAAAAGAACAGATTGAACGGTATGAATTCTGGGGCCTGGTACTCTTTGTAGGCATTCCCCTTCCCGGAACCGGGGCCTGGACCGGGGCTCTTATCGCTTCCCTGCTCCATATGAAGATCCGCAAATCCTTCCCTGCAATTCTTCTTGGAATTTTTATTGCCACTGTAATTATGTCAATCCTGTCTTATGGGGTCTTAGGGGTGCTTTTCGGTTAGACTAAAAGTATTGTTAATTTTGTAAAGTTTCTATTATTAACAAAAGCAGAGAATTGCCCCTGATTGAGCGTCATTCTCTGCTTTTGTTTACACTTTGTAAAATTTATTCCTGAAAAATCCCTTCCTCATCAGCCTCTTCAGCCAACTCAGGGTCTTCCAGACTGGGAAGGTCTAAAATATCCGCAGAGCCTGGTTCCTCTGCCTCCTGCTCTCTCTTTACCTTAGCTCCGCAGTTTGGGCAGAAGGAAGAATCTCTGGGAATCCTGGCGCCGCAGCCCGGGCAGCTTCCGGCTTCCTCCAGCCGGGCAATCGCCTCCTCCAGCTTTTTCATCCTGGCCTGCAGCACCTCAATTCCGTGAATCAGCTCATCCTCCGGACGGACATTCTCTCCCTGAACGCTTCCTTTTTCCTTTTCATAGTACCACTTTCCTAAAGCAGCATAGAGTTCCCGAATACGGCTTTTCTCTGCCGCCAGCTGAGTCCGAAGCTGGACAAGCTCTGTAAGCTCCTTTGCTTTCTCAGCGGCCGCCCGGCCTTTCCCTGCAATGGTTCTGCCAATCTCTTCAAATATTCCTTCCATGCTCATGGCGTCTTTTCCTCCTGATATCGTATGCCCAATGAAAAGACCGGACAGCTCTTCCCCTTTTCGTTAACGCTCAAACAGAAACGGATCTCCAATCTGATCTAAATATTCCCTTAAACGCCTTCTGAAATGGAGGATCATTTCGTCCCTGCAGTCAGCCTCTATCTCTCTCGGGCTTAACTCATAGTAATCCTCCCTGCAGTCATAAAGCCATTCATGAAGCTCTTCCCCGGGCTCATACCCATTATAACACACATATGTGTATCTGTCTGTTTTAATTCCGCGCCATCCGTAAGCTTTATGGCTCAGTCCCAATTTGGAAAAGGTTGCTACCAGGTCCGCGCCTCCCGGATAGGAGCACAAAAACATATCTTTTGGCGCATCTTCTGAGGGCAGCCCTGCCATGGCCCTGCCGTGTCCAAATCCCTGGCAGGTATCCGGAACCGGAACATCTAAAAGTTGCAGCAGAGTAGGCATGTGATCCGGGCTGGCAAACAATTCTGTATTTTCCCCGGGAGTCAGCCGTCCCTTCTGCCGCATCATCAAAGGAATATGTATGGATTCCTCATACCAGATATTTTTGCTCATCTTCCCATGAGATCCCATCATCTCCCCATGGTCGGCAGACAGTACCACCAGAGTATTTTCCTCCAGGCCGTTTTCCTTCAAATACTCATAAATCCGGCCAAACTGGATGTCCAGCCCATAAACCGCCGCAAAATACTGCCGGGCTTTTACTTCCATTTCCGGCGTACGCATCTCTTCGGGTACGTTGGGACGCCAGCATACATCCGTGTCTTTAAACTTCTCATAATATTCCTCCGGCACCAGCTCATAGGGAAGGTGAGGCGGATTCCAGGAGACAAACAGAGCAAAAGGCTTATCCGAATCCTTATGGGCAGTCATATATTCCAAAGCCTTATCAGTCTCAAACTCCGGAGACCACTTGCCGGGGCGGATCTGCTCCGGGGTATCCTGCCAGTAATGAGGATCCAGATGCTCATCGCAAGCTCCATAGGAGAGCCAGTAATCAAACCCCTGACGCCGTTCTCCCGGCGGAGTATATGCATCCCATTCTTTTGCCCCGGATTTGGGAGAAGAGGTAAAATTAAGCTCTGATGCATCCAGGTGCCATTTGCCGATGTATCCGGTATCATAGCCGTTTTCTTTAAGCACATTGGCAATGCAGGTCTCCTGGGGCTTTAGCATAATCTTTTCCTCCAGGCCAATTTTACAGTTGGTCCAAAGCCCTATGGACAGAGGATATTTTCCGGTCATTAAGGAACCCCGATGGGGCGTGCACAGAGGGAAGGTACTATAAGCATTGGAAAAGCATACGCTTTCCTCACAAAACTGATCCATCCAGGGAGTTACAACCGGATCCTCTTTTTTATAGCCCAGGGCGTGGGCCCTCCACTGGTCTGCAAAAATATATAACAAATTCGGCCGCTTTTCTGACATAATTTTTACCCCTTAATACCGCTGGATGCCACGCCTTCTACGAAGAATCTCTGACAGCTTAAGAATACGATAAGAATCGGAATCAGGGAACATACGGATTCCGCCATGATCCATGCGTAGTCTGCGCCAAACTGGGAAATAAAGGTACGGATACCCAGCTGAACCGTCTTTAACTCTTTTGTTTTTAAGTAAATCAGGGGACCCATAAAGTCATTCCACACATTGGTAAAGGTGAAAATAACCAGGGTAGCCATAGCGGGCTTTCCTAAGGGGAATACCACTCTTGCAAAAATGCCGTACTCGTTAAGTCCGTCGATTCTTGCCGCCTCACACAGCTCATTTGGAATACTGATGTAAAACTGTCGGATCAGGAATACGCCAAAAGCGGAGAATGCCTGCATCAAAATCAGTCCCAGGTGGGTATCATTAAGACCCATTTTGGAAACCAGGATAAACTGGGGAATCATATATACCTGCCACGGAATGGCAATAGTGGTTACATACATCAGGAAGATCAGGTCTCTTCCCACAAATTTTGCCTTGGTAAAGCCGTATGCTGCAAAACAGCTTGTAAAAAGCTGAATGGCGGTAGTGATGATAGTCAGCTTTGCTGTATTCATAAAATAAGTAAACAGCGGGATCTTTTTCCAGATAATCTTATAGTTGTTCCATTCAAATTTATCCGGCCACCATTTCATAGGAATGGAGAATACGTCCTTGTTCATCTTGAAGGAGGAAATCACCATCCAGTAAAATGGAATCAGCATAAATATGGATAATGCAATTAAACAAACCGTAAGGATTGCCTTCTGCATATTTTTTCTCTCTTCCATGTCCTCTCCTCCTTTACATATCCTTAGACCACTTCTTCTCACCACTGAACTGGATCAGAGTGATGACAAGAACAACTGCAAACAGTACAATAGCGCCAGCGCTTGCCGGGCCTAACTCCCAGTTAATAAATGCCTTCTCATAAATGTAGTTTACAATGGTCTTGGTGGCATTGCCGGGACCTCCGCCGGTCATACAGTAAACTAAGTCAAATACCTTAAAGCACTGAATGGTCAGCATAATCAATACAAAGAATGTGGTAGGAGTCAGCATAGGCACCGTAATATAACGGAACTTCTGAATACTGTCGGCGCCGTCAAGACTGGCTGCCTCGTAAAGGTCGCCGGAAATTCCCTGGAGCGCTGCCAGATACACGATCATATAATAGCCCATGTATTTCCAAACCGTAACAATGGCAACCGCTACCATAGCCCAGTCCACATCTACTACCCACTTGGGCGGATCGGCAATTCCGATAAATTTCAAAAACTCATTAATCGGACCAAACTCCGGCTGGAACAGCATATTCCATACAGCGCCAATGGCTACGGTTGAAGTAATATAAGGGAAGAAAAAGGAAGCTCTGTAAAAGGGGATTCCTTTAATTTTCGAATTTAAAAGCACTGCCAGTAAAAGTGATAACACTAATGTGGGAAGCACCGTCATAAGCGCATAGGACACCGTGTGCATAAATGCGCCTCTAAATAGCTTATCGCCAAAAATCTGGGTAAAGTTCTGAAGACCCACAAATTCCATGGGCGCCTGAGATGCATCCCATTTCATAATACTTAATATAAATGAAAAACATACGGGCAAGAAAACAAATATGGAATATCCGATAAGGTTCGGAAGGATAAAAGAATATCCGATGGCATTATCACGGATTTTTCTTTTTTGTTTTGCTGTCATGGTATAACCTCCTATTCCCATTTTTTTGTATAAAAGGAGCGCTTCAACAATATTTCCTGAAGCGCTCCTTTGTCAGTCTAATCGATTACCAGCCTTTAATCTCGCCTACACGAGTATTCAGCTCTTCAATACCTTCGTCAATAGTGTACTCACCGATCATGATCATCTCGTGAACTTCGTTGAGAGGTACACGGACTGCTTCAATATCCGGATCAAGAGGTCTGTCAAATACAAAGTTTACGTAATTCAGAGCTTCCTTGTTGCTGTCGCCTTCCGGGAAACCTTCGATACTGGAAATGGTATTTAAAGCCTCGTCGGTCATTACTGCCGGGAAGGAGCCATAGCTTGCAAGCAGGCCGGCTGCCTCAGCAGACGTAGCATACTTGATAAAGTCCCAAGCCAGATCCGGTACATCGGTGTAAGCGCTGATAGCTAAAGGAGTGGTAGCGCCAACGGTGTATCCGCTCTTTCCTTCCGGATGAGGAATGGTTGCAATGCCCCAGTTAAAGTCGGTCTCTCCATCTTTCTGAGACTGAATCATAGTAGCGATAAAGTAGGTGCCGATAGGCATCATAGCGCACTGCTGATTCTTAAATACAGAAGAATAATGAATGTTTGCAGTCTTTAAGTTTGCATAGCTCTGCATATAACCATTGTCCTGAAGCCACAGAGTCTTCTCATACCAGGGTTTGTAGAAAGAATAGTCTTTTGCCACTACCGTGTGCTCGCCGTCCTGTACTGCAAAAGCGCTGGTAAGAGCTTCCCAGGTATGGTGGTGAGTACCGTAAACCTTTGAGCTGCCCTCGCCGGAGGTCATTTTTGCCGCCAGATCATAGTACTCATCCCAGGTCATATCATTGGACGGATACTCAACGCCTGCCGCGTCAAACAGATCCTTGTTGTAATACAGGATGTACCAGTCGGAACGCCAGGGAAGTCCATAGGTCTTTCCATCGTACTGCAGCTCCTCTGCCACGCCCTTATAAACGCCTAAGTCAAAACCTTCTTTGTTAATAAAATCATCCAGGCACAGAATCTGGTTCTTGTCTGCCATCTGAAGCATAGAACCCATATCCTTTACAAAGATAACGTCCGGATCCGGCTGAGCTGCAGATAAGCTGATTCCTAAAGAGTTGTTGTACTCGTCTGCGGAAGTGTCAATTACGTTAATGGTTACGCCCGGATTCTTTTCCATATAGCTGTCTACCATACTGGACATAGACGGGTTCGCATCATAATCCCATACAGAAACGGTCAGCTCTCCGCTTAACTCCCCTCCTGCCTCTGCTGCCGGAGCCTCAGTCTCTGCTGCGTCCCCTGCTGCTGCAGTGGTAGTCTCTTCCTTGGCTGCCGGAGCTGCTGTAGTTGTAGCAGCCTCATTGCCGCCGCAGGCTGTCATGGAAACTGCCATACCTGCTGCCAATGTCAATGCAGTAATTTTTCTCAATTTCATTTGGTATTCCTCCCTTACAGATTTTATACATTTAGAATACCAATTTTTCTTTTTATAGAGAATTAATGATTTTTATGATTTATGTTATTATTTTTGTCTTTTTCCGGCACATTGCACAATCGTTCTTGTACTATTTTCATATAAATATCATATTTTCATGAATTTAGATGCTTCTCCAGTCAAAATCTCTTTGCCGTAAAACACAATCAAGAACCAGAAATACACCATCTGATTTACCAAAAGGAGGACGCTGCACCGCAGTCACAGACTGCTTGTGCAGCATCCTCCTTCTTAATTTGTACTCTCTCTTACCACCAGCTTAACAGGAAGCACTACCTTTGTGGGAATCACTTCTCCCTGGGCGCTTCGAATCAGAAGATCTACCGCCATATCTGCGATTTCTTTTACTGGCTGCCGGATAGTGGTAATAGATGGGGTGGTCAGCGCCGCCACGTTTACATCGTCAAATCCCACCAGCTTCATCTTGTCCGGTATCCGGATTCCCATCCGGTTGCAAACTTGTATGACCTGGGCCGCAATAATGTCGCTGCTGGCAAAAATCCCATCTGCTTCGGGATTCTCCTTTAGGATTTTTTCTATGTAGTCGTGATATTCCATCATATAATACTCGTCCGCCTTGCTCTTTACGGATATTCCGGCTACCCCCCGCGCTTTGCAGGTATGCAGAAAGCCCTCTTCTCTCTCATCGGCAGGCATGGAGTTATTCTCTACTCCGCCAAAATTAATCAGATACCGGCATCCCTTGTCAATCAGATGGCTGGCTGCTATCACGCCGCCCTGGAAATTGTCACATACAATGGATGCGGTTCCCTGTCCCAGATACCGTTCAATGGTGATAATCGGAATATTCAGCTTTACCAGGCTTTCCGGCTCTATTACCGGGCTTCCTAAAATCACTCCCATCAGCCGGTTGCTGACACACATATCCAGATATTCCTGTTCTCTCTTGTGCTCTTCCCTGGTATTGCAGAGAAGAATCTTGTACTTTCTGTCAGAAGCCGATTTTTCGATATTGCTGATTAGTTTTGCAAAATATGGGTGTACAATGTGGGGAACGATAATTCCTATTGTATTATTCTTCTGCTTTGACAGGGAACGGGCCAGCTCATTAGGCCGGTAATTCAGCTTTTTTGCTGCCTCCTCTACCTTTTTCCGGGCATCCTCGCTGATATAGCCCCTGTTATTCATAATTCTGGAAACAGTGGCCACCGCCAACCCTGCCTCTTTTGCCACATCACTAATTGTCGCCATAGGTTCACTCCCAAACAATCTGTTAAACTTTTCTTATAGTTTAACCCTTAATCCCCGTAGATGCAAGAGATTCCACAAATTGTTTCTGGAATGTAAGGAACAGCAGGAATACCGGAATTGTCGCCAGCGTGCCAAAGGCAAATACCTGTCCCCACAGCGTCTGATCGCTTTGGAACAGAGAACGAAGAGCCTGAGGAAGGGTCCTTAAGGAATCGTCTCTGGTCACCATGGTGGGCCATAACAGATCACCCCAGGCGTGGATATAGATCATAATGGCTACTGTAGCGCAAATCGGCTTTGACAGCGGAAGCATAATTTTCCAGAAAATCCCCACATAGCTCTCTCCGTCTACCACCGCCGCGTCAACCAGCTCATAAGGCATTCTCCGGAAATGATTGTAAAACAGGTAGATATACATGGGCATTGCCAGCCACGGAACCATCAGGCCCGGCAGGGTATTTACCATTTTCAGGTTATTGACTACCAGAAACCGGTTAATGATAATCGACTCATTGGGAACAATCATAAAGGCCAGGATCACAGCAAACAGCAGATTTTTTCCTTTAAACTGCAGCATGCCCAGCACATACCCCATCATGGCATTTACCAGGGTTCCAATTGCTACAGAACAGAGGGAGATTGTCATGGAGTTGGTAAAATACTTAAGAAAATTTAATTTTTGAAACACATCCCGATAGTTTTGAATTGACAGTTCTCCGTATGGGATAAATGCCGCGATACTGGACATATCCCTGACAATCTGATCATCGTTCTTAAAAGAAGATACCACCATATAGACCAGGGGAAAGATAAACAAAACAGCCAGCGCTGTGTACAGGATGTAAAACAGAAATTTTTTTAACGTCTTATCTCCCATTTTAATCCTCACCTCCCAGATATTTATTCTGCAAAATGGAAATAATCAGCACTGTGCCGCAGAATACCACCGCCATGGCAGATGCATATCCCACCTGATTGTTATTAAATCCAGTCTTATACATCTGGAATACAATGGAATTGGTTGCGCCCATGGGCCCTCCGTTTGTCAATACATACACCTGTGTAAAAAGTCTCAGAGAGCTGATGGTATTGGTTACAATAACGTAAGTAATGGTATTTCTCAAGAGCGGCAGGGTAATATAGAAAAACTCCTGGACAGAACTGCATCCGTCTACTTTCCCCGCCTCATACAAATCCGGTGAAATATACTGAAGACCGCCCAGCACAATCACTGCCTGCATTCCCAGGGCCTGCCATATGGACATAAAAGCGATGGAAGGCATTGCCTGATCCGGACTTTTCAGCCATAGCTGAGGTTCTATGCCAAACAGGCCTAAAAACGAGTTGAGAAGTCCGTTTTCTCCCGGCGAATAGATAAATGCCCACACCACCGCCACAACCGTCATGGTGATAACCTGGGGGCTGAAATAAATCATACGAAACAGGGCAATCCCTTTTGCCTTCCGGTTAATCAGCACTGCCAAAAGCACTGCCAGAATCAGAATAGACGGCACTACCATAACTGTATAGAATACCGTATTTACACAGGCCTGCCGGAAGGCTTCTGAGGTAAACAGCTTGATATAGTTGCTAATGCCTACAAAATTTACCGCATTGTTTTTTCCTGACACCAGCATTTTGTCGGTAAAGGAATATCCAATAGACATGATAAAGGGCAAAAGCATAAACACAGAGATTAAAATCAAAGCCGGCGCGCCTAAAACCAGGGCAGCAAATCCCTGGCTTCGGATAGATTTGCTGCCTTTTTTGGTTGTTACTCGCTTAGCCATTCATTCCACCCATTTTCTTTAATAATGGAATCTACAGATGCTGCCGCATTATCAAGCTCGCTCTTGGCATCTGCTCCTAAAAGAATGTTGGAAACCGCGCTCTCTACTGCGTCATAGTTGGTCTGGTGAGCCGGTGTCAGAGGTCTTAAATAGCTGATTCCTGCCTCTAACTGCTCTCTGTACAGATAAAGCTGTCCGCCCTCTACAAAACGCTCATCCTTTTCCAGAACAGACTTTCTGGCCGGAATTCCGCCGTTTGCTTTGGTTATCTCAGAAACGTTCTCTGCAGATACTGCCTCTTCCATAACCGTCCAGGCTGCCTCCGCATTGCCGTTGTCTACTGCTGCAGTGGTCATGGTCCATACTGTAGAACCGGATCCCGTGTATACGCCGTTTCCAAAATCCGGAATCGGAACTAAAATCGCGTCCTCGCCCAGAGCGTCGGTAATATTGGTAGTTGCCCAATGGCCAACCAGGGAAAGTGCGTTTTCCTTCTTATTGAAGAATCCGTCCTCGTAATCGCACAGCGGGTCAATGTACTTGTTATCCACAAGCCAGGTAATATAAGAAAATGCTTCTACAGTCTCCGGACTGTTTAATGTACCCTCTGTCAGCATGGTCTCACGGTTCATAAGATCGCCGCCAAAGCTTCTTACTATGGGAAGATAAGTGTAATACAAGGTTCTTGGAGAATTCTGGCGAATATACAGGGGATATTCAAGCCCATTTGCTTTCAATTTTGCCAGGGCGTCCTCAAATTCTTCCTTTGTCCAGGCTTCCTTATAGCTGGCAGGAATCCGCACGCCTGCCTCTTCCAGCATTGACTTGTTGCCCCACAGTGACAATCCGGCGTCAAATTGTGCCACGCCGTAGAGCTGTTCCCCATAAGTGCACTCTGCAATCACAGAAGGAAGCAGATCATTTTTCAGTTCATCGCTGATATAACTGTCGATTGGCGCAATCATGTCCTGGGTCATAAACAGCGGAACTCTCAGGCCATCTACCACTACCAGATCCGGCGTGTCCCCTACTGAGGGAGCCAGCTGCAATTTGTTTATCAGCTCGTCATTGGGATAAATCTCGTACTCAACCGTAAGCTCCGGATGGTTTTCGTCAATATCGGAAAGCATTGTTTTGTAAAATTCCGCCTCTGCTCCGTCTGCCAGCCAGATACGGACATTTTTTACCTCTTCAGAAGCGCCTTCCGCGCTGGCTGCCGGGGCCTCTTCCTTCTGGTCCTCAGCGCCTGCCGTAGTACCAGTCTCGGTCTGTGCGCTTGTCTCTGCCGTGTTTCCTCCACAGCCGGTAAGAGCCATGCCAATCATGGCCGCCATAGCTGTTCCAAGAAGCAATTTTACATTCTTTTTCATAGTCTCATTCTCCTTTATTCTTAGTTTATCTCCATGCCGTCATAGGCAATGTGAATCTTAAATGGAAACTCTGTCCAGCCCGTCATAAAGTCCTCTAATTCTTCGTGGCTCCTCCTGTGATTGTGGCTGATGTGAGTGACATACACCTTAGAAAAGCTCCCTAACGCTCCCTTTTCCGTTAAGATCTTCAAAAGCTCCTTTAATGCCCCCAGGGAAAGATGTTTATCTTTTTCCGTGTTCCAGGGCCAGTTGTCATCCCAGGTACACTCTGTAATCAGCGTATTCACCGGATGATCCTTTAGAAAGTCAATGGTCTCCGGAAAATAGTATCCTGTATCCGTCCCGTAATAAAGGGTTTTTCCCTCTGCATCCTCAAACAGATAATTGGCTGACCTGCTTTCTGTAGATCCCAGGTGCCTCCCGGGCAGCGGGGTCACAAGATAATCCCCAATTTTTCTTTCTTCAAAGAATTTCAATTTTTCAAACAGAACGGCGCCGCTCTCCAGTGTTTCCCGAAACCCGTTACGCAGCAGCATTTCATCATGGCAAATGTAGTCTGTCATCTCATAGGCTTGTTCCGTAAAATAAAAGGTAACCGGCTCCTTTGGCAGAACATAGCTTCCTGCAAACTGGCATAAAGCAAATGCGGAGAAATGATCATAGTGGGTATGGGTAATCAAAACATGGCGAAGGCCCGTCAAATCCCCGCCGTTCTTTTGTGCCTGGCTCACCAAATCCGGACCGAAATCCAGTAAAATATCCTCTGACAGCCGAAAAGAGCTTCTGCTGCGGATATTTTTTCCCTTCCGCTTTCTCGCCATCTCACAGGCAGGACATTTGCATAGGGGATTGGGAATTCCCTCTGCCGAACCAGTCCCCCAAAATACCTTTTCAAACATTCTTCTCCTCCTTTCCGAAAATATCAATCAATCGGTTAATATCACAATTTCTTTCGATATTTTCTAACTTTTTTGTGCTTTTTCACCATTTCTTTATAGGCAACAGTATAATATATGTTGCCATATATGTCAAGCGCTTAATATATTTTCATGGTATTTTTGTATGGATTGGCAGCAATTTCCTTTTGGCCGGTTGGTGACAAGATAAAAAAACGTCCCAAACCTGCTTTATGCCATGGGAAAATCCCTGCCGCACAGCCAGGTTCAGAACGTTACCGTGTGTCCTCTTGCCTACTGAGTATCTCTATTTATCTATTGCAGGAAGTTCATCCCTGCTGGAAGCCGCGTCTCCAAAAAAGAACATGAAATCCTGTATTTCTGTATCCATCATGCGGCCCTCTCTAAGCTGCCGAAACGCCTCTTCACAGAGAGGACGCCGGTCATAGGAAACCTGCTTCATCATGATAACGCCGCCTTTAATTACCATATAATGGGCAGTCTTATCCGGGTCATCCGGCCTCCGGTAAGAAACACTTCCCGGATTAAGCCACTCCATCCCGTCTCCCAGAACATGGATACACTGCCTGTGGCTGTGGCCAAAAATCATGCGGCGGTTTGGCGCATCCCAATATTCTTCAGGCATATGCTCTCTCCAATGCCTGTCAAACTGGCTGCGGTTTTCGATGACATCATAAGAGCCGGTTTTATACTGGTGCTCCATCAAGTAAACCCAGCCATCTGCCTCAAAATACCGGCGAAGGGACAGATTTCTCAGATAATCCACCTGCTCCTTGCTCATCCGCTCCAGATTATAGTGAATCCATTTATATTTTTTTACAGGCATATGCCGAAAATCCTCTTCCCGGGAAATTCTTACTGCATGAAGATCGTGATTTCCCTGCACCAGCAGGGCCTTTGGCGCGCTCTGCAGGCTCTCTATAACCTGAGACGGTTCTGTTCCGTAATCTACCATATCCCCTGCAAAACACAGGAGATCATATTCCTTCTCCTTTTCCATAACTGCCCGGTATGCTTGAATGTTGGCATGGATGTCTGATAAAACCAGGATTTTCATTTTCTTTCCCCCCATAATTTCTGCTAATGGCTGTTTTTATTATAGGGGATTCCTCTTTTTGTGTCAATCGGTTGATATTTTTATAATCTGCATATTTTCTACAGCGCTTCCACCTTGCAGGAATATTCTTTTGTCTTTGTGCTGTAAGTGATTCCTACAGCTAAGATCCTTCCCGCATACTTTGGCTTTTCTCCCATCTTTCCCTTGAATCGTAACGCATAATTCTTGTCCTTAACTTGCTTAATTGCCTCCTCTGGCGTGCTGTCCACCTTCAATTCCAGAATCAATGCGTCCCCGTTTTTCCGCTCCGGGTAAAAAATAATGCTGCTCTCGAAACGCCAAAAGCCGGAAAAACAAAATCGCAAGATAGAAAAATTTACGATCATGTGCTAAAATGATATAGATAATAACCGAAAGACTTTCCAACCAACGGTTGAATCTCCCCAATCCAACCGCTGGTTCGTGTGAAAAGCATACAATTAAGTGTATCATCAAGAAGAAATACGTTCCGGCCAACTGGCAGGCGGCATACAGCAGCACGTGGCGATACAGCTAAACCAGGCGATGATACAGCTGAACCAGGCGGTGATACAGCTGAAAGGAGAGAATGATGAATCAGACCGAGATTGGAAAATTTATTGCCAAATGCCGTAAAAAGAAAAAACTAACTCAAGCACAGTTGGCAGAAAAGCTGAACATTAGTAAGCGCCAAATATTCCTGCGGATTTCCTGATCCTCAAGTATCACCTATAATTGTAGTCGATAGATATTTAGACTATTTCACTACAATTATGGAGGATAGATTATGGCAGGTACTCGCAAAGCCCGTGTTCCGATG
>CAJUJM010000022.1 GCA_910586755.1 uncultured Lachnospiraceae bacterium | reverse complement strand
TGAACCTGTGAATCAAAATCCTTATAAATGACAAAATCTTTTCATATGTCAAAATCTTTTCATTCTCAATTTTCGCTGCGAAAACAGACAGAGGGCGGCAAAATGAAACAGGACTGATTTCATTTTGCCGCCCTCTGTTTATTTCAATGGTTTCTCTTTACTTCGCTGCGATATTGGCCTGGCGACTGGTTCATATACTTTTTAAATACCCGGATATAATTTTGTACCGATCCATATCCGCACTCTCCCGCAATCTCCTTGATAGTCTTATCTGTATCCTCCAGAAATTGGATGCTGTAATTGACCCGGAATTTATTCAGATAATCCGTAAAATAGATTCCCAGACCGCTTTTAAACAATTTACTTAAATAGCTGGAATTTACATGGATTGCCTCTGCAATCATATTGAGGGAAAGATTGGGATCAGAACAGTAATCTCTAATATAATCCTGAGCTGCCAATATATAATGGTTCTGCTGCTTTTTAAACATTTTGTCCAGTTCTTCCAACAGACCTTTGCACCACTTTCTGGCATATTCCATCTTTTCTGCCTTTTCCAGGCTTTCCAAGTACTTAATGGGATCCTGCTGCAATTCCCCGGAAAATCTGGAAAAATCCGCGTATTCCAGACTGGTGGCGTCTGCCAGAAGGGTTCCCACAAATATTTTGCAGGCCTCTTCCCTGGCCCCGTCTTCATGGAACGTCATTTCAATCTCTTCCAGAAGGCGTCCCGCCAATATTCCTGCGCCAACCAAATCTCCATTTTCTACCTGACCAAACACCTGATGCGCCCTCTCTTCATAAACCTGCTCCTCCTGCCTGACATCTTCCTCTTCTATATCCTCAACCATGTGGCTGCTTTCTTTCAAGTGCTGCCGCTCTTTTAACAGTTCCTTTAAGGCATCCTGATAAGAAAATCCCACATCCAGAATTGAGCGGTACAGCCGGCCGGTCCCCATTACGGTTTGCTTCTTCTGGAAATAGCCGGATTCCCCAAACATTTTCCGCAGCTCTACCAAATCTTTGCGGACATTTAGAGGCTGCCGGTCTTCTTCAAAGGATAAAATGATTGTAAAGATGTCTTTCATCTCCAAAATATGATAGAGCCCGCCCTGATTCCTTCGGAATATCTCTAAAAGCTGCCCCAGGTTTTCCCTGTTTTCTTTTGTGTGAATCCCTTCAGCCGGATTTTCCGCCATCCCCACAATACAGACCACATAATACGCATTGGTCTTAAATGAGCTGTTGGCGCTGCTTAAAATCTTTTTGGAATTGGCATAGGTAATCTGCGTCCCGTTGATACAATCGGAAAAGAACCGGGTAATAATATCATTGGATACGCCTTGTACAATAGTATCCAGCTCTTCCTGATGGCTAATCAGTTCTGAAAACGCCCAGTCAATATAATCCAGCTCATTTTTTAAAGAGGGGATAATATCAGAAGCCACCTTTTTGCTCTCAATGGTGGCCATCAACTGGTTAAACGGCCGGTACAGCCGGGCTGCGCTGAAAAAGGACAGCAGGGAAACACATGCCAGAATGAGAAGCATTGCCGGACAGATTTTCCAAAAAACATTCCAGCCGGACGCCTGTCCGCTTTCTTCTCCAATCTGATAGACCAAAGTCCAGCCCAGCTTATGGGAAATACTGGTAAATACTCCGTTTCTCTCCTGTTGCTCTTCCGGTTCCTCCCCCAGCTTTGGATACTCTGCCAAACCGTCAAATAAATGATTCCCAAAGCCGTCATATCCCCAGATCCGGCTTCCGGAAATGGCCTGTTCCGTCAAGTGGCGGTACAGCTCCGGCATATCCAAAATATAGTAAATGGTTGCCAGGCGGTTTTCTCCAAACAGCGGAAAATCTCTGGCAATCACCGCCTCATTATCAAATACAAACAGCAGGCTCCGCTTCGTGTTGTTTTCGATTACTGTCCCGTTTACATCTCCCGAACTGTGGCTCCGGATCATCTGGCTGTAAGGGGAATCGTCCAGCTGATATTTCTTATAATTCCCCCCAATTACATACCCTTTTCCCGGTAAATAAAGCAGTACATGATCAATCAAAGAGTTATTATTCTCTGTTTGAGCCACATCTGTCATGACTCGGTTGGCCGCGTCATCCTGAAGGGTTGTGGCGTAAATCAGCGATGAAATGTTCCGGGAGTAGGAAAGCTGGGTCAAAGATTGTTCCAGCCCTTCCACCAGGTAATCCATATTATTAGACAGCGTATCTACATAAGCCTGATTTAACTGACTCTGGTGCTCCGACGCACTCTGGACAGAGATCTCTACAAAAAATACGGAAAATGCCGCGCACAAAATAATGCAGCAGGATAAAATGACTGCCAGCTGGGACACAAAAATACTTTTAAACCGAAATCGTTTCACCATTTTCGATACCAGTCTTTCCATACAAACCCTCCCCGTTTTTCTATACGCCAAAGAGGCCATTGCTTTTTGCATCGGCCTCCCGGCAATTAATATCCAATTTCTTCTTTTATAATTATAACCTCTGCCCGGCCAATAAAATCCGATTTCATCCAATGGGTCACCTGCACTTTACAGATTCGATCCGGGCATTGGCAGTCATAGCACTTATCTCCTTCTTTCGCACAGGGCGTTTTCTTTTTCATGCTCTGGGCTTTTTTGGGCGCCGCTACATTTTTGGCTCTCCACAGCGCTTCCTTATAAGTGGGAACAATCTTGTTAACCCCAATGACAAAGTACAACTCGTCATGGCCGCAGATGGTAGAAGAAATCCGGTTTCCCCGGCTCTCGATATTCACCAGCTCTCCGGTCTCCGCCACCCCATTGACAGAAGTAATGTAAACCTCCGTCCTCATGGCCTGGAGTACATTTACCCGGTTGTACCAATGCCAGAACAAAGTGTTATGGGCGCTGAGCTTTTCAGCCAGATGGTACTTGGTTTGCATATTCTGCAATGTGACGGAACCGCTGATCCCCACAGAGCGTTGGTGAATCTTTTCATTTAAGTACTCCGCCGCCTGTTTACTGCTATCCAGGATCGTCACATCAAAGCCCCTTTTTATCAGGTTCTCTCTTAATTTTTCCAGATTTGCCATCTTCCATTCCTCCTGCCCCTTAATACAGCTCTACCAGTTCACCGGTCTCTAAATTTCGGGCAAATCTTCGCAGGAAGCTCCAGGAAAGCTCGCTCATCTGAGGAATCGTGATGTGGGGCAGGTTGTCTACCACTACCAGTTTCAAATACTCCTTGCCTTCAAAATTTTTCAGATAACCGCAGTAACATTCAGATCCGAACATGTAAACTACTTCTGATCGATCAACCGGAACTCCGATTTTCCGTGTGGCATAGTCGCTGCTGGTTCTGGCGGCCCGGATTTCTTCTTCGGTTTTCACAGGACATCTGGCCGACTTTAGTCTCCGTTGAAATGCATCTATCATGTTGGCATAGGCCCCGGATTCCGGATCCAGCTGGGTATAGTCATTTTCTGCGGTCCCGCAAAAATTGATCACCGGAATATCAAAAGTGGCCATAAACTCAATTGCTTCATCCGATACCATTCTGGGCGGCCCCGAATATCCCGGGCCATAGAGGCCGTTGCGGTTCCCCTGGGTCGCCACTCCGGCAACCTCCTTGTCATCCGGTGTTTCCATGGCAAACATCAGCATAATCAAATCGCCCTGAGCCACTATATCGCAGTATCCATAATATCCGCCAAATCCCACTAAAGGCAGGTAAGGGTTATTCTGAGAGGTCTCCCGAAATACCAGGAGCGCCGGAAGCTTTTCTTTTGTCTGGCCGTATGCACAGGCGGGGACCAGAGAGATCCATCTCTGTCCGGCCGTCTCATGCTGCTCATATCTGGTTCCAATGCTCTCCCAATACTGAAGCAGTTCCGGATCCGAAGCATCTTCGTAGCGATGTTCCAGCGCCATTGCCTCCGCCATCTTTTTCCCGCAAATACTGTGGACATGGCGGTTTAAATCAAATGCGCTTCCCCCGGAGCGGGTGACGGATGCAGTGCCATATAAGTTGCTGACCTTGCTCTGCCAGCGGTTGGCAATCCTTAATACCGGAATCCCGTTCCAATACTCTACCTGACTGTCCGGATCGGCAGGCATCCCGGAGTCATCCTTGTACCGGAACCCTTCAATCTCCTTTAACTGGTTTCCGGTCTGATAAACCGTGGTGACGTCCAGATACAGGTTGTCTAAATCCACATAGAAAATGGAGCCCAACTCCAGCAGCGCTGCGGAAAGTAAATTATCCTTGTCCGGCACATTGGCTGCGGTATAGAGAAGAATCATTTCCTCCTCTGCAGCCATCTGATTATAGACTTCAAAATGTTCCAGCATATTCATAGCGTACCGTTTGTCACGGTAATCTACGCTGCACTGTACGATCAGAGTCTTGGGCGCTTTCACCCGTTTCTCCAATACGGCCTTTGGGATCATTACCATCCAGCACAGATCCCCCATGCGGTATGCATGGTAGAAAAGTCCCTTTTCTTCCCACTTTCCGGTGATTTCTGTATAATATTCACTGTAGCTGTGAGGATCATTGACCGCATCCGTTCTTCCTTCATATTTACCAGGTTCCACTGCCAGCCGGTTTCTCTCATAGTTTTTCTTCTCAATCCAGAAAAGCAGTGGGAAGGCCTGGCAATATTTTTCTTTCCATGCCTCCGGACTCCACAGCTCCATATTGGCATAGCTGAATTTCTCGTTTAGCATAGTTTCCTTCCCTTTCCTCTTGATTCCATTAATTTCTCCTGATAAAGCGATAATCGTGGAACGCGTCTGTATTTAAAATAACCCCTTCTATGTCTCCTGCCATACCTACCCCGATTTCCGGATTTACCAGATACAGGAAGTTTAAGTTGTCCATAACCCTCTTATAAGCTACCTTCAGCTCTTCCTCACGTACTTTGGGATCCATCTCGGTAGAAACCTTGTCGATGATGGAGAACAGTTCTTCGTCAACCAGCCCGGTGACACATTTATCTCTTCTTCCCAGCAGCTGAATGTACTCGTTAAATGGTTCGCCGCCCTGAGCAGTCTGCCCGCCTACGCACAGGTCATACTGTCCGGACTCCCGCATCTCTACAACCGTTGCATTGTCTAATACTTCGATGCCAATGTTAAATCCAATCTCTCCGGCCATTGCCTGGATTGCCTGCATAACCTCGTCGCCTCTGGGCATAACGCCGTTGCCGTAAGTAATGATAATCTCTTCTCCATTGTAACCGGATTCCTTTAATAATGCCTTAGCCTTCTCCGGGTTATATTCATATCCGGCATTTTCCCCATCATAAGCTACCATGAAAGACGCGAAAGGCCAATCTGCAGCCTCGCCGCCGCCCAGAATAGAGGTGCAGATAAGTTCCCGATCAATACACATGGACAGTGCCTGACGCGCCTTTAAGTCTGCCAGGGGGCTTCCTTCATTACAATTTACTGCAAAGAAATAATGGCGCTGCTGGAAGAAGGTCTCTCCCTTTAACCCCTCGCTGGCAATTACGTCTAAATCGTCCAGGGCAATATCTTCTACCAGATCTACTTCGCCGGTACGCAGCGCAGAAGTACGGCTGGTGGCATCCGAAATACAGGTGTACCGAATCACATCCACATTGCTCTTATTTTCCTCTGTCCACGCCCACCAATTATCATTTCTGGTCAGGCTTAAATTCGCTGTATTGGGGTCAAAGCTGTCTACCACATATGGGCCGGTCCCTACAGGCTTTTTAAAGAAGTTCTCTGGATCCGCCTCATAAGCGTCTTTATCAATTACCACAAAACGGATGGAATCCATAAAGAACCGGGGGGTTGGAGCGGTAAAATGGAAAATGCTTTCTTCGTGGAAAATGTAAAGGTTACCTCCCCAGCTTCACCTGACGGCTCCCCGGCTGCCGCAGTGGCAGGGGCTGCGCCTCCGCCGCTTTCTGCCGGAGCAGTGCCGCCAGAAGAGCAGGCGGCTATATTCAATGCCATTGCTGCACATAATCCGAAAGAAACTATGTTCTTCCACTTTGTTTTTTTCATGTTGTACCTCCTACGGTTTCGAATTATTTCGAAATTAAAAAGTTAGATTTGTAACACCTTTTCCCAGATTTATCTGTCAATTTGATGCCCTTATCCTAACATTTTTACAATAGCACCGTCAATTTATATGTAGCCGGTTTATTAACATTTTCCCCATAAAATCCAAAATATGTTAATGGTTATCGGTTTTTATTCATAATAGACTTATGAACATACTATAGAATATTTTTAAAGACCACTATGAAAAAATGATTTATACCTTTGGCGGGGCAATGTTTGCTTGTCCGGCGCAGCCAGGCAAGAAGATACCCGTCTGAACTGTTACATACCATTCTGAATTTTTAGAATCTCCTTGATATTATTCATTTTAATGAATATAATAACACTATACACAAGGAGGAGAGGAAGCATGAAATTTCTTTCAACGCAGGAAACCGGAAAAAAGTGGGGACTTTCAAAACGACGAGTTGCTGTCCTGTGTGCAGAGGGCCGCATCCCAGAAGTCCAGAAAACCGGGAACACCTGGCTGATTCCGGAAAACGCTGAAAAACCATCAGATGCCAGAATCAAAAGTGGCAAATATATAAAAGCAAAGCCAGCGGCACGCACAGATGCTTGACAGTATGGAGGTTCTCTATGAAATATTCTGTAGAAGAATTAAAAACCAAAAAAGAAGACCAGACTTACGATAGGAAAAGCGCCCGCAAGGAGCCAAAGGGACTGTCTAACCATATCACCGCCTTTGCCAACGCTGACGGCGGCACATTAGTCATCGGTATTGAGGATAACGGTGAAATTACAGGAATTGATGGCTATACCGAAAACGTCAATGAAATCCTGCGAGTCCCCTTTGATTTCTGTAAGCCCTCTGTCCTTATTGAAACGGAAACTTTGGAATGCATAGATAAAAACGGGAAACCCAACCATCTTCTGGTCATTGAAATCCCCCAGAGTTCGGAACTCCATGCGAACCAGCAGGATGACGTATACTACCGTATGGGCGACAAATCCCAGAAGCTAAGCTTTGACGACCGGCTTCGGCTGATGTATTCCAAAGGCTCACGCTATTATGAAGACGAACCGGTAGCAGACTCCTCCATTGAGGATATTGATATGGACTTCGTGGCATCCTACTGTAAAAAGATAGGCTATGCCAGGTCGCCGGAGGAATATATCCGCCAGAACAAATCCTTTATTGTCACGAAAAGCGGCCGTCGGGAAATGAGCGCCGCCGCCATCCTCCTGTTTGGGAAAGACCCACAGCAGTACTTCCAGCGGGCAAGGATCCGCTTCATCCGCTATGACGGCACGGAAGCCAAAGTCGGCGCTGAAATGAACGTGGTAAAGGATAAAGTATTTACCGGGCGCATCCTCGACATGTTGGAAAAAACGCTTTCCTTCGTCCGGGATCAGATAAAGGAACATACTTACCTCGGAAAAGAAGGAAAATTTGTCACAACACCCGAATTCCCAGAATTCGTTTGGAAGGAAATTATCATAAACGCCGTCACACATCGCGACTATAGCATCAAAGGCACCGACATCCAGGTCAAAATGTTCGATGACCGGATTGTTGTGGAAAGCCCCGGCAACCTGCCCGGCATCGTCCGCCTGAACAATATGCGCCAGGTCCACTTTTCCCGTAATCCTAAAATCGCCGCCTTTTTACATGAGTATGATTATGTGCAGGAATTTGGGGAAGGTGTTGACCGGATGTACCGGGAAATGGAAAAGGCAGGGCTGCCGGTGCCGGAATATAAGGATGTCGCTTTTATGCTGAATGCGACAATCCGGAACTGTATTGACGCGACTTCTGACACAAGTGGCGCGACTTCTGGCACGAGTGACGCGACTTTTGGCTCCAATACCGTCAGGAACACTGCCCAAACGGACATCTCTAAAAATGAGCTTCTTGTGTACCATTTTGTAAAAGCAAATCCGGAAGCCTCTACACGCATGATTGCCGACAGTATTAGACTCTCTACAAGAACTGTGCAGCGTTGCATAGCAGTTTTAGTTAAAAAAAGCATAATTGAAAACCAGGGAACCAGGCAGCATGTAAAATGGTCCATTCTGGAACAAAGACGGTGACAAAATTCCAAAACAATTCAAAACAGCAAAGCTAATCAATATATTAAAGGCTATTAAGCATAAAGAAGGCATTTGATGATATTAGATACCATCAAATGCCTTTTCGCAGCCCTTATGCCTCCATTAATACCACTCTGTCCCTTCCTCTGTCACTCTGGCATATACCAGCTTTTTTACAGGCGGGACTTCCGGTTCAATCCGGTAGCTTTCCGTCAGTTTTCTTGCTGCTTCTGCAAATACAGTCTCATCGCTCCCGTACAAAACAGCCAGGGTGTCTCCTGCCTCTACTCTGTCCCCATACTTTTTATGAAGATAAATTCCGGCGCTCATATCAATGACGTCTTCTTTTTTGGTTCTCCCGGCGCCTAACATAACGGAAATCAATCCGCAGCTTTCCGCATCCATTCCCTGAATGTATCCTGCTTTTGGCGCTTTTACCTCGCAGGAATAGGGCGCCCTGGGGAAAAGCTCAGGATTTCGGATATACGCTGGATCCCCTCCCTGGCCTTTAAACATATTGGCTAGGGTTTGCAAAGCTGTTTGATCCCGGATGGCTTTTTCCGCCATTTTCCTGCACTCCTCTAACGTTCCTTTTCCTGCCATATAAAGCATATTGGATGCCAGGTGCAGGCACACCTGAGTTAAATCCTCAGGGCCATTTCCCTTTAGCGTCTCAATAGCTTCCATAACCTCCATAGAATTTCCAATGGCATGTCCCAGAGGAATATCCATATCTGTAATCAATGCACAGCACCGGCGGCCTGCCATGGAACCGATTGCCACCATTTTCCTGGCCAGCAGCTCAGAATCCTCCAGAGTTTTCATAAATGCGCCGCTTCCGGTTTTCACATCCAGTACGATCCCGTCGCTTCCGGATGAAAGCTTTTTGCTCATAATGGATGAGGCAATCAGCGGAACACTGTCAACTGTAGCGGTTACGTCCCGCAGGGCATACAGCTTTTTGTCTGCCGGAACCAGATTGCTGGTCTGGCCCATAACGGCAATTCCGTTTTCATTTACCAAACGGAAAAATTCTTCCTCTGTCAGGGAAGTTCTGGTTCCCGGAACACTTTCCATCTTGTCAACCGTTCCTCCGGTATGCCCCAAACCTCTTCCGGAAATTTTTGCCACCTTCACTCCCAGGGAGGCAACAATAGGGCCGATGATTAAAGTCGTTTTATCTCCTACTCCTCCGGTACTGTGTTTATCTGCCTTAAATCCATGAATAGCGGATAAATCCAGCTGGTCCCCGGATGCTGCGATCTCCAGAGTCAAGTCTGTAATCTCCTGATCCTCCATCCCCTGGAAATAGATTGCCATCAGCATTGCCGACATTTGGTAATCCGGTATGCTTCCGTCTGTAAAGCCTTTTATCATAAACCGGATTTCCTCTTTCTCCAGCCTCTTTCCCTGCTTTTTCTTTTCAATCAGGTCGTACATTCTCATAGCATTTTTCCTTTCCCCATTCTGCCTGGCGGACATCTCTCTTTAATGGCAACCGCTTTCTTTAATAGCTGCCCGGATCGGCCTCTTCTGCCTTAGCAAGCTTTACAATCCGGCTGGTTCCCAGACGTGACGCGCCAAGCTCTACAAACTTTTCTGCATCCTCCATAGAGCTAATGCCTCCGGCTGCTTTTATTTTCACGCCGGGGCCTATATGTTCTGCAAATAACCGGATGTCTTCAAAGGTAGCTCCTTTTGTGGAAAATCCTGTGGAGGTTTTGATGAAATCCGCTCCGGCCTCTGTAACGATCTGGCACATCCGGATTTTTTCTTCCTCCGTCAGCAGGCAGGTTTCAATGATTACTTTTAACACTTTTGATCCACAAACCCCTTTTATTTCCCGGATCTCTTCTTCAATCCGTTCCCACTCTTTGTCTTTTACGTCTCCCAGGTTGATCACCATGTCAATCTCATCGGCTCCGTTTTGGATTGCGTCTTCTGTCTCAAAAAGCTTTACGGCCTTTGTATTATAACCATTGGGAAAGCCAATTACCGTGCAGACCTTCATGGTATCTTTCACATAATCTTTGGCCCTTTTTACAAAAGCTGGGGGAATGCACACAGATGCAACTCCATAGGCTACTGCCTCGTCACAAATTTTTCTGATTTCCTCCCATCCTGCCTGCTGGGTCAGCAGGGTGTGATCTACATATTGAAAGATTTTTCCATCCATCTTCTATCTCCTGTTCCTCTTAGCGGTACCGGCAGGCGCCGCAAAGCGGCGCCTGCCAATT
>CAJUJM010000021.1 GCA_910586755.1 uncultured Lachnospiraceae bacterium | reverse complement strand
ACAAAGCCTTTTACGGATTTTCGCAGAATAGTATAATCTCTGAAAATAACATTTTATAAAAGCATTGGGATTTTAATAAAAACAGGAAGAACTCCTTAGAACGTGTGCCTGCCGGCACACAAGTAAAAATGACGGAAGAATTTCCTCCGCCATTTAAAAACATTCTCTATTTTTCAAAGTTAATTTCGCTTCATCATAAGCACATATGAAAATATAAAGCCTATTTTATTTTTTCATAAATATATCTCTGCGTCAATCTTATAAAAGCTTCTATCTGGAAATCAGCTTATTTAAAAGCATTTCAAAACACACCCCATTTTCTTTCGGAATCTCCATCTCGTCGGACAGGCGGATACAATCTCCGATAAACCGGGCAGCCTTTTTTACGGATTTTCCAAAGTCTTCTTCATTTACCATATCCCCTGCCACAATAGAAGAAAACACGTCCCCGGTGCCGGGCCGCTGAGCCCCTGCGGTTCTGGTGCGGATAAAACGGACTTTCTGATTTCCTTCTAAAACTCCGTTGGTGAGGAACTGTCCTTCCTTCACCCCGGTAATCACCACTTTTTCCGGCCCCATGGCCTGAAGGCGTTTTAAAAGTTCTTCTATCTCCCGGCGCTTCCATCCCTCTTTTCGGTAAGGTTCCCCGGTTAAAATACAGGCTTCTGTCAGATTGGGGGTGATAATATCTGCATAAGCAATCAGTTTTCCAAGCTGGCGGCACATTTCCTCTGTATAGGTGGCGTAAGCCTGGCCGTCATCTCCCATAATGGGATCCACAAGGACCCTGGTATGGGGGCCTTTAAACTTATGGATAGCGTCTTCCACAATATGGATCTGCTCTGCGGATCCTAAAAAGCCCACGGCAATCCCATCAAAGGACAGGCCTAACTCCTGCCACTTTTCCAAATATCCCGGCATCTTTTCCGTGTAATCATCAAAAAACCAGGTAGAAAACCCGGTATGATTGGAAAAAACAGAAGTGGGTACTGGACAGCACTGAACCTTTAGGGCGGCCAAAACCGGAAGGGCAACGGTTAGGGAACACCGCCCGTAGCCGGAAAGATCGTTTATCATCATGATTTTTTTCTGTGGTGTATGCTTCATAGCAATCTTGCTCCTTCTAATCGTGGGACTCCACGCAGATTAAAACCCCCTCATCAAACTCAATCCGTCCTTCTTCCTCCGTCAGCTCATTGCTGATGCACAGACTGGTGCCGATCTCAATATCCTTTTTTGTCAAAGGGTATCGAAACCCTCTCAGAGTGATCCCCTTTACCTCCTGAGTCAGAGGCAGGAACGAGATGTATTTTCCCCACAAAGTCTCTTTAAAAAAGTCTTTTCCCCCATCCAGCAAATATACCTTATTCTGCTTATCCAGCAGATAAGCAAAAATCCCCTTTTGCAGGCAGGGATACAAAAGGTGGACATTTCCCATCATATGATCCAGACGCCCCCCTGTGGCTCCCAGAACTGCAATCTCACCGCAGCCTGACGCCATGGCCCGGTTTAAGGCTAATTCCGTATCGGTCTCGTCCTTTTCCGGCCGGTGCACCTCCCAAACAATGTACTCCACTTTTTTGAATTCTTCTAAAACCTCAGGTTCTACCGTATCAAAATCTCCTACAATCACATCCGGGACAAGCCCCAGGGCTTTGGCAGCCTCAAGGCCTGCATCCGCCGCAATAATTTTGTGAAAGCTTCTTTCTCTTAAAAAGGATCCGGCAAAGTCCAGATCAATAGGCCCGCCGGTAATTACCAGACAAGTTCTCATGGCTAACGTCCCTGAAACTCCCTAAAAATTTTCAAAAATTCTGCTACGTTGGCGGCGGCATCATTTTTAAATACAGCAGATCCAGCCACCAGAATGTTGGCTCCTGCCTCCAGAAGCTCTTTGGCATTCTCTAGTGTTACGCCGCCGTCTACCTGGATATCCGCAGAAAGACCTCTGTCCTCCATCATAGCCCGCAACTTTTTAACCTTTTCTGTGGCATAAGGGATAAATTTCTGGCCCCCAAAACCGGGATTGACAGACATCACAAGCACCATGTCTGTCAGAGGAAGCACATACTCTAGCACTTCCACCGGGGTAGCGGGATTTAAAGCTGCCCCTGCCTTTAAGCCTGCCTCTTTAATCTGATGCAGAGTGCGATCCAAATGGCAGCAGGCCTCTGCATGGACACAGATTAAATCCGCCCCGGCATTTTTCATATCTGTAATATAACGCCCTGGCTCCTCTACCATCATGTGGACGTCAAAAATCTTATCTGTGGCCTTTCTCACAGCCTGAATTACCGGCATGCCAAAGGAAATGCTGGGAACAAAGGCTCCGTCCATAACATCCAGATGGATGTATTCTGCTCCTGCCTCTGCCACGGTTTTTATTTCCTCCCCTAATCTGGTAAAATCCGCCCCAAGAATAGATGGCGCTAAAATGTATTCCACTAATATTTCCTCCGTTCTTTTTCCTTCAGTTCCTCATAAATCTGCAGGTAATTGCCGTACCGGCTCTTGCTTACTTTCCCGGATTTTAACGCCTCTTTCACCCCGCAAATCTTTTCCCCCACATGGACACAGCCTAAAAATTTACAGTCCTCCTCATAGGGAGTAAATTCGGCAAAATACTCCTTCAGTTTTTGGGGCTCCATGTCCAGAGTAAGAAAGCTGAAACCCGGGGTATCCATCAGATAGGTATTTTCCTCCACACAAAATAGCTGAGAGTGGCGGGTGGTATGCCGGCCTCTCTGAATTTTTTCGCTGATATCCCCGGTCTCCATAGCGGCCTCCGGCAAAAGCAGATTTGTCAAAGAGGACTTTCCCACCCCGGAAGGGCCTGCCAGAACTGTGGTTTTTCCCCTTAGCAGCTGCCTTAAGTTTTCCATACCTGTCCCTTCATAAGTGCTGACAAAAACCGTCTGGTATCCGGCAGGCTCATAAATGGCCTGGTAGACATCGGAAAGCTCCCTGCCGCACAGATCCACCTTGTTAAAACAGATAATCACCGGAATCTTCTCGGTTCCCATCATTACCAGAAACCGATCTAAAAGATTCCGGTTGGGCTCCGGGTGGGTAATGGCAAAAACCACCAGAGCCTGATCCACATTGGCGGATGCCGGGCGGATTAACTGGTTTTTTCGGGGAAGGATGGTATCAATGTTTCCCTCTCCGGTCCCGTCGTCCAGCACGGTAAACTCCACGTCATCCCCAACCAGGGGCTTTACTTTCCGATTGCGGAAAATCCCTTTGGCCCGGCACTCATATATCCTGCTTTTTTTGTCATGTACGTAATAAAATCCTGCAATTCCTTTAATAATCTTTCCTGTCATTCTATTATTCTTCCAGCTCAAAGGATATTTCGTAGCTTTCCAAAACCTTTCCGGTTTGGGCATTTACTACCTCGACCGTACCTTCCTCCACTCCGTATTCTCCTATAATTTCAGGGAAATAGATGGAGAGCTTGCTGCTTCCGTTTACATTATGCTCCGGCATTAAAGTCTTATAAATCGTTCTGCCGTTTACAAACTGTTTTAATTGGATCTTGATCCGGACATAGGTACTGCCGCTTCCGGGACCGATTACGGGATTTAAGTCAAATTCCTCATCAATATAGCCAATATAGATATCCCGGCCATGGGTCAGCCCTGACGGATTGGCAGGTATTTTTTCCGGTCCGTAGCTTACCACATAGCCTACGGCAGTTCCCACCGGCACCTGGGTTCCCGGTGGAATGTTCTGGCGGATCACACTCCATTCCGCTACCTCATCATTGTGCTCTATTTCTACCTCTCCAGGCACAAGTCCTATACTCTCTAAAAGCTTAGCCGCATCCTCATCCGACTGTCCCCCCAGATTGGGAACCGGCACTGTTTTCACCTTGGGTCCTGAACTGATGTAGAGGACAATGGGCTCTCCCCCCTTATAGACCACATCTTCCGGCTGGCAGCGAATTACCCGGCCGGCCTCTACCTCTTCACTGTTTTCCCCTGTCATTACCACAGAAATCTCATTTGCATCCAAAATCTCCTTGGCCTCCACATCGGTTTTTCCTTCAAGCTCCAGGGATGCCACCTCTGTCCTGCCGCTTCCCTTGCTGATGGTAATCCGAACTGTGGATCCCTTTTCCACTGTAGTTCCGGCGTTGTCCTGGGAGATTACATAGCCCTCTCTCACAGTTTCCGAATATTCATACTTAAGCTCCGGAACCAGGGACGCCTCTGCCAGACGGGCCTTTGCCCCATCCTCTGAAATGCCCAAAAGCTCCGGAATGTTGGTCTGGCTTTCTGAGAGAACAATGGTATTTTCCGCCCGACTTGACTCCTTTTCCTTTGTGGGCAGGGCAATTCCCGGCCCCACATTAAACAGCCCTGCCACCTGGGCCACGAAAAATACCAAAACCGCCACAATCAGGACAGCCCCGGCAATCCCGCCTATAGAAAACAGTTTTTCCAGGCTGTGAGTGATATCTTTCTCCTGCTTTGGATTTAAAATTTCCTCTGGATCCGGTTCCTCTTCTTTCCGGCTGTTTCCGTTGTCTTCCGGATTTAAAAGAACGTGGCGCAATTCATTAATCACCTCAGCGGCAGATCCGTACCTGTCGTCGGGATGCTTCTCGGTACATTTTAAAATAATGGCCTCAAGCCCCGGAGCGATCTGTCTGTTAAACCGGGACGGAGGGGCGATCTCTTTTTCCAGATGGGCTAATGCCACAGTAGTGGCATCATTCCCGTCAAATGGAACGGTCCCCGTAACCATCTCATACAGGGTAATTCCAAAGGAATAGATATCGCTTCTGGTATCGCTTATATTGCCGCTGGCCTGTTCCGGTGAGATATATTGAACAGAGCCGATGGCATCAGAATTTTTAGCCTGCATGCTGATTGCTTTGGCAATGCCAAAATCCGCCACCTTGGCCTTTCCATCCATGGAAATAATAATATTCTGAGGTTTAATATCCCGATGGATAATATGGCTTTCGTGGGCCGCCATCATACCTTGTGCAATCTGGATGGCTATCCCGATAGCTTCCTTGTTGTCCAGTTTCCCTTTTTTGGCGATATAATTTTTCAGGGTAATTCCTTCAATCAGCTCCATAACAATATAATGAAGCTCATCCTGATCTACAACGTCAAATACATTGACAATATTGGGATGGGACAGGCCTGCTGCCGCCTGGGCTTCCATCTTAAAACTGGCGACAAAACCGGCGTCCGCGCAAAATTCATCTTTTAATACCTTAATAGCCACCAAACGGTTCAGCTTGTGGCATTTTGCCTTATACACATCGGACATGCCGCCAGAGCCGATTTGTTCCAAAATCTCATAGCGTTCCTGTAAAAAATCCCCATTTTTCAGCATGACATCCCCTCACTTTCCAAAGGCTCTGCCAATATAACGGAGATGTTGTCCTTTCCTCCCTTGTCGTTGGCAGTCTGCAAAAGCTGCCACGCCTTCTCAGAAAGACTTCCCTTTCCGGATACTATGGAGTAAATCTCCTTATCGCTTACCATATTGCTTAAACCATCGGAACAGAGGAGGATCTGATCTCCCGGATGAAGAGAAACCTCAAAAAAATCGATTTCCACCTGGCCGTCCGCACCGATTGCCCGTGTAATGTAGTTCTTTTTATCCCGGTAATCCTGGCTCTCCCGGTTTAAGAGGCCCAAAGATACCATCTCTTCTACATAAGAATGATCCTTGGTTACCTGGATAATTCCGCCCCGGATCAGATACAGGCGGCTGTCCCCTACATTTGCCACATAAAGGGTATTTTTTGATACAGTAGCCGCCACCATGGTGGTGCCCATTCCCTTTAACGACTCATTAGAGAGGGATTCGTTGTAAAGCCGGCGGTTCACCTCTGTAATTCCTTTATTAAAAATGGAGATCTCCGATTCTCCCTCTGGCTGACGGTTGATATAAGTCACCAGCTTTTCCACCAGAAAACGGGAGGCATAATCTCCGGCATTGGCTCCTCCCATGCCGTCTGCCAGCAGAAGAAGGTTTTCTAAAGGGCCTGTTTTCTGAGATGATGCGTATATATAGTCCTGGTTGGTAGACCGGACCTTTCCGGTGTCTGTATATGCACTAATCTGCATCCTGCCGTCCTCCTTTCCAGTTTTTACTTAACTCAGCTCTCTCTCATCCATAAAGCTTTTCCGAAGCTGGCCGCAGGCGCCGTTAATATCCCGCCCCATCTCCCGGCGGACCGTAACGGCAATGCCCTGACGCTCTAAATAGCTGCGGAAAATTTCTATGGCTTTTTTATCTGACTGAACATACTCCCGTTCCTTAATGGGATTTACCGGGATCAGATTTACATGGCCGTGATGGCCCTTGATTAACCGGGCCAAAGCTTTTGCCTCATCTAAGTTGTCATTAACGCCCTTTACCAGGCTGTATTCAAAGGTCACACGCCTTCCTGTCTTTTCAAAATAGGCTTGGCAGGCCTTCAGCACATCTTCCAGCTTATAATGGTTTGCAACAGGCATTAATGTTTTTCGCACCTGATCATTGGGGGCATGAAGAGACAATGCCAGGGTGATCGTAAGGCCTTCTTCTGCAAGCCGGTAAATCCCCGGGACGATCCCGCAGGTAGAAACCGTAATATTTCTCTGGCTGATATGAAGCCCTTTCTCATGGGTTATCAGACGGATAAAGCGAATCAGATTGTCATAATTGTCCAAAGGTTCCCCGGAGCCCATTACCACCACATTGGACACCCGCTCCCCGGTATCCTTTTGTATCTGGTAAATCTGCTCCAGCATTTCTGAAGCCGTCAGATTTCTCTCTAAGCCGTCCAGAGTGGAGGCGCAGAACCGGCAGCCCATGCGGCAGCCTACCTGGGAGGAAATACACACCGAATTGCCGTGCTTATATTTCATCCAGACACTTTCAATGATATTGCCGTCCTCCAGGGCAAATAAATATTTTCTGGTTCCATCTATTCTGGAAATCCTCACATCCGCCTTTTTCAGGCTGGTAAAAGAATATTCCTGTTTCAACAGTTCTCTGAAAGACAGAGGGAGATTGGACATCTCATCAAAGCTGTCCGCCAGCTTCTGGTGAAGCCATTGGTAGACCTGGCTGCTTCGAAAGGCTTTCTCTCCCTGTTTTTCAATCTCACTGGAAAGCTCATCAAATGTAAGGGATTTAATATCACATTTTTCCATATTATCTGCTGCTTTCTATTCCTGCTTTCTTTTTAATACCGCCAGAAAAAAGCCGTCGCTTGGATGGCGGCCGGGAAGAAGCTGAAGGTATCCCATTTTCGCCGTTTTCTCTTCAAATACGCCTCCCACACGCCCGGAAATGTCTACGGTTTCAAAAGGAAATTCCCTTAAAAACCACTCCAGATTCTCCTGGTTTTCTGCCCTGCTGATAGTACAGGTGCTGTAAACCAGTGTGCCGCCGGATTTTACATATTCCCACACCACAGAAAGGATCTCCTTTTGAAGATCAGACAACTCCTGGCATCCCTCTCTGGTCATCCGGTATTTAATATCCGGCTTTCTTCCGATAATCCCCAGGCCGGAACATGGAAGATCTGCAAGGACAATGTCTGCCTGCCCCTTCATCTCTTCATCCGGCTCCAAAGCATCCCAGACCTTTGCCCGAATGTTGGAAAAACCGGATCGGGAAATATTTTCTTCAATAAGGGCTACTTTCTGAAAAGTCAAATCCCTAGCCTCCACCATTCCGGTTCCCTTTAATAAATCCGCCATATGCAGGCTTTTCCCTCCCGGAGCTCCGCATACATCCAGAACAAAGTCCCCTTTTTTGGGGGCTGCCGCCCGGCAAACCAGAGAGGAACTTACATCCTGAACCTGAATCCATCCTTTTGAAAACGCATCCAGCGCCTCCAGATAGTCATAATTTCTTATGTATAAAATATCATCAAAATCCGGCAGGCGGGTAATCTGAACCCCCTGGCTGGCAAGGCTTTTTATGATCTCGCCCACATTCTCCTTATCCTGATTACACCTAACGCAGGTAGGCCGTTCTTTTAGCATGGCTTCTGCCACAGCCAGGGCCTCTTCCTCCCCCAGCTCCTGCCGCCACATGGAAAGCAGCCAGGGCGGTATGGAAAGCCTGGTTTCCTCATCGGGAAATACAAGCTCCTCCTTCTCTCTTGCCACTGACCGGAGAACTCCGTTTACAAACCCTTTTAAACCTGCAAAACGGCGCTTTACTGCCAGCTTTACCGCCTCATTACAGGCGGCAGAGTCCGGAATCCGATCCATATATAGAATCTGGTAAGCCCCCATCCGGAGAATATTTCGGATCACCGGCTTCATCTTGTCTGTCTTTGTCTTGGAAACCCGGTTAATGGCATAGTCCACCGATAAAAGCCGCTCCACTACCCCTTCTGTAATCCGGGCGGCTAAGGCCCGGTCTTTCTTTGGAAGGTACTGGTATTTGGAGAGAGCCTGACGCTCCACAATGTGGCAGAAGCTTCCCCTTTCCAGGATTTCTATTAACATATCAAGGGCCAGTTCCCTGGCCGTCAAAGCCCCTTTGTCAGTCATCTCTGCGGCCTCTTCCACCAAACAGAATTACCAGGCGCAAAAGCTGTAAAATGGAGGAAAGGGCGGCGGCAACATAAGTTAAGGCGGCGGCGCCCAATACCTTTTTGGTTCCGTCCACCTCCCTGTCCATCAGGATTCCCGTATCCCCCAAAAGGCGAACTGCCCTGGCGGATGCGTTAAACTCCACAGGCAGGGTGATAATCTGGAACAAAACCGCGCATACGAAGAGCAGAATTCCGATCTGAATCAAAAAATAACCTCCTCTTCCCATCAGCAGCCCGATTAAAATCATAGGCCAGGAAAGCTGGGAACCAAAATTGGCGATGGGCACAAATGCCCCCCGAAGCTTTAAAGGTCCGTAATTTTTTGCATCCTGAATGGCATGGCCACATTCATGGGCCGCCACTCCCAGGGCTGCAATGGAAGTTGCGCCGTATACAGACTGGGACAGATTGACCGTTTTCGTCCTGGGGTCATAGTGATCGGTAAGGTTTCCCTTCACAGAATGGACCGTCACATCATAAATTCCCTGAGAATTTAAAAGACGCTTTGCCACCTCCGCCCCGGTCATACCGCAGGCGCTTCTGACTCCCGCATATTTGTTAAAGGTGCCGTTTACTTTGGCAGATGCCATGGCAGACAGCAGCACTCCTATCAACACCAAGATTATTGTAGGGTCAAATCCATAATAATATCCCATTCTTACTGCGCTCTCCTTTCAAACAGGGCTCCCTCTTTTATGGAAAATCCTCTCAAAAAGGCCCCTGTATCCATCCGTTTTTTTCCTTCTGCCTGAAGCTCTGTTATCTTAAGAGCCCCTTTTCCGGCCTTTACAATGAGGTTATCCTTTTCCGCCTTTATCACCTGGCCGCAGACGCCCTCGTACTCTTCATTCAGAACCTGAGCTTTCCACAGCTTTATTGTCCTGCCCTCTAAGCTTGTATATGCGCTGGGCCAGGGATTCAATGCCCGGATCAGCCGTTCAATGGCGGCCGCCTCCATGGTCCAGTCAATATCCCCCAGGGACTTGGTAAGCTTTTTAGCATAGCAGGTTCCCTCCTCCGTCTGTTTCGTCCGGGTGAGAGTCCCCTCCTCCAGCTTTTTTAATGTGGAGACAATGAGTGTCCCTCCGGCAGCCCTTAATTTGTCGTGAAGGCTTCCCCCGGTCTCGTCCTCTTCAATGGGGATCACTGTCTTTTCCAGCATATCTCCTGTATCCAGCCCCGCCTCCATCATCATGGTGGTAATGCCGGTCTCTTTCTCCCCATCTATAATTACCCATTGAATCGGGGCGGCTCCCCGGTATTTGGGCAGAAGGGAAGCGTGGATATTGATACAGCCGTAAGGGGGCAGATCCAGGACAGACTGGGGAATCAGCTGGCCAAAGGCTACCACCACGATCACATCCGGGGCCAGGCTTTTTAAAATTTCCTGAAATTCCGGATCCCGCACTTTTACCGGCTGGTAAACCGGAATCTGAAGTTCCATGGCCCTCTCTTTTACCGGAGTCATTAAAACGGCCTTGCCTCTGCCCTTCGGCTTATCCGGCTGGGTAACGCAGGCGCAGACCTCATGTCCTGCCTCAACCAAGCTGTTTAACGCTCCCACAGAAAAATCAGGGGTTCCCATAAAAACAATCCGCATTATTCCTCGTCCTCCATATCGTCAACGTTCTCCAGCTCTCCTTCCACCAGATCTACATAGAGCCGGCCATGGAGGTGATCGCACTCATGGCAGATTGCCCTGGCTAAGAATTCTTCTCCCTCCAGTTCAAATTCTTCCATATTTTCATCAAAGGCCCTGACCTTTACTTTATTGGGGCGGGTAACCGTGCCGGACTTACCGGGAACGCTCAGACACCCTTCCGGTCCGGTCTGGCTGCCTTCTGTCTCTAAAATCTCCGGATTTACCAGCACATATTGGTTGCCGTCCTCCACGTCAATGACCACGATCTGCTTTAAAATCCCTACCTGGGGAGCTGCAAGGCCCACTCCTCCGGTCTCATACATTGTCTCAAACATATCTTCTACCAATTGTTTTAACCGGGGGGTCATTTCCTTTACCGGCTTACACTCCCTGCGTAAAATTTCATCCCCCATGATCCGAATCTGCCTGGTCGCCATACTCTCTATCCTCTCGCTCTTTCTCGTGTTGGTTCCTGACCGGCTTTAAGTAAAATCGTACTGGACAGACGCGCCTTCCGAAAATCCCGCCTTGTCCCACAGCTCTTCCAGCCGGTTTCGTATCTGTATTAGTATATCATAATTTTCAGATTTCAGATATAAAATTTTTCTGTAGATATCATTAACTTTGTATACCGGCGCATGAACCGGCCCAATGACGCAGATATCCCTTCTTCCAGCGCTTAACTGCGCTGCCTGCTTGTTCACAGCCCCCATGGAAGCATCCAGAAGCTCTTCCCTCCCGGAAGCAATCTGGATGGTAAGAAGGCCGCAAAAAGGCGGATACCGAAGCATCCTGCGAAATGACGCCTCTCTCTCAAAAAACATCTGATAATCCTGGTTTGCAGCCGCCTGAATGCTGTAATGATCCGGGGCATAGGTCTGGATTACCACATCCCCGGGCAGCCCCGCCCGGCCTGCCCGGCCTGCCGCCTGGGTAAGAAGCTGAAAGGTCCTCTCCCCACACCTAAAATCCGGAGCGTAGAGAGCGGTATCCGCCGCCAGTACCCCTACCAGAGTGACGTTAGGAAAGTCATGACCCTTTACTATCATCTGGGTTCCGATGAGAATCTGGGCCTCCCCTGCCCCGAAGGCAGAAAGAATTTCCTCATGGCCTCCTTTTTTGGAGGTAGTATCCAAATCCATCCGAAGAGTGGAAACCCCGGGAAACCGTTCTTCCACCATAGCCTGTATTTTCTGAGTCCCCGTCCCAAAGCCTGCAATGTATGGGGAGCCGCAGTTAGGACAGGCAACCGGCTTTCTGGTAGTGTATCCACAATAATGGCACATCAAACGTCCATCCCGGTGTAAAGTCAATGTCACGTCGCAGTGGGGACATTTCACCGCCTCCCCGCAGCTTCTGCAGGAGATAAAGTTGGAATATCCTCTCCGGTTCATAAACAGCATCATCTGCTGGCCCTTCCTCAAACGCTCCTCCATCATCTCCTGAAGGAGGCGGCTGAAAATGGACTTGTTGCCTTCTCTTAATTCTTCCCTTAAATCCACCACATGGACCTTTGCCAGATGGCTGTCCTTTTTGGCCCGGTGATTTAAGGTGTAGAGGCGGTACTCTCCTCTTAAAGCCTTTTCATAGCTGTCCACAGAAGGGGTGGCGGAGCCTAAAACCAGGCTGGCTTTGGTCTGGGCTGCCCGGAAAACTGCCGCCTCCCTGGCATGGTATCTGGGGGAGCTATCGCTTTTATAAGCCCCCTCATGCTCCTCATCAATAATAATCAGTCCCAAGTCTCTAAAAGGGGTAAACAGGGCGGATCTGGGGCCAATCATAATGGAAATCTCTTTCTGTTTTGCCCGCTCAAACTGATCGTACCGCTCTCCCGCCGACAGTCTGGAATTGATAAAGGACACATCTTGTCCAAACCGTTTATAAAACCGCATCACGGTCTGGTAGGTAAGGGCGATCTCCGGGATCAGGACAATTACCTCTTTTCCCCGGTTCCTTACATGGTCAATGAGCTCCATATAGACTTCGGTCTTCCCGCTTCCGGTAATGCCGTGAATCAGGGAAATTCCCCGCTCCCCGGCATCATACCGATGGCAGAAGTCCTGAACAATGGACTGCTGCTCTGAGTTTAACTGAGGCCGGGATAACTCTTTTACTGAGCCGTCCTGGGCCGTTTCCTCTTTGGCAGAAGGGGCTTTCAGACTGTTTTTTTTGATTCCGGCAGCCGGATCCCGGTAAACATTCTCCTTCTCAATGACAATGGCCCCGGAGTTTTCTAAAGGCTTTAAGGAAGCCGCCGTCAACCCAAGCTGATGGACTGCCGCTTCATAGGGAATCACAGGCATGGAAGAAAACGCCTCAAAAAGCCGGATCCGGGCCCGGTATTTTTTCTTCACAGCTTCTTTCAGAGCTTCCTCAAACTCCCGGGGGGAGAGAGTACACCGAATGTATTTTTTCTCTGCCCCCTTAACTTTCTGTTTCACCGGAAGCACGGTTTTTAACGCCTGATTCATGGTAGATCCATATCGATCCTTCATCCACCAGGCAAGCTCAATCAACTGGGATTCTGCAGTTACGCTTCCCTCCACCAGGCCTAAAACCGGTTTAACCTTATCTCTGTCATAACCGGCTTCCCGGGACACTCCCACCACATATCCGGTTCTCTCCTTATTTCCGGAGCCAAAGGGGATTCTCACCCGGCAGCCTGCTTTTATCTGCTCTCTCAGGCTTTCCGGAATGGCGTAGGAAAAGGGCCGATCCACTTTTTCATGGGAAATGTCAATAATGACCCTGGCAAACAATTCCGGCATGGGAAACTAGTCCTCCTTTCAGATCAGGGGCCGGCATAGGCCGCTTCACGTTACCTGTTAATACATTCCTCCTATTTACAAAAGGCGGCGGCCACCGGCCCCAGCCCCATACTGTTGGAGCCTTTAAAGAGGATGCAGTCCCCGTCTTTTAAAAGATTGTTCAGAGCATCTGACAAGCTTTCCTTATCCGAAAACGTTTGGACGTTTCCACAATCTTCCCAGTCCGGCCGTGCTTTTAAAAGCCCAGTCCGGATTTCCGCCGCCAAATCTCCCAAAAGCAGGATTTCATCCGCCATATGTTCTTCTAAATGTGCTCCGATATAAGCTCCAATCTCCCGGTGATAGGAAACCTCATCCGGCCCCAGCTCTTTCATATCCGCCAGCACCGCGATCTTTCTTCTTCCCGGATGGACGGACATTAAAGCCTCCAGTCCGGCCTTCATAGAGGCCGGACTTGCATTATAAGAATCGTCAATCACCGTAAGCTTTCCGGTTTCATAAATCTGCTGCCTGCCCTCATATCCGGTAAAACCTTCCAGAGCTTCTGCCGCCGCCTTAAGGGGGACCTGATTTTCCCTAGCCACGGCAATGGAAAGAATGGCGTTTAACACGTTGTGCTGCCCCAAAACCTTTAAATGGACCCGGGCCTCTTCCCCATCCGGGCAGACGGCGGTAAATGCCGGAAAACCATCCCGGGAAGTTATCTCTTTTGCCCGGTAATGACAGTTTTCCCCTGTGCCGTAATAAATGGTACGGATTCCTTCCCTGGCGGTTTTAAGTTTTAAAATTTCATCATCTCCGTTTAAAAACAGGATTCCGCCCTTTTTCATGCCTTCCTGGATATTCAGCTTTTCCTTACAGATGTTCTCCTGGCTTTTCAGTTGTCCAATATGGGCAATTCCGATATTGGTAATGGCCGCCATGTCCACCCCGGCAATAGAAGCAATCTTTTCCATCTCCCCCGGCTGGCTCATCCCCAGCTCCAAAACGGCAATCTCATCCTCCGGCTCCACCTGAAACAGAGTAATGGGAACCCCTACCTGACTGTTATGATTGCCGGATGTTTTAAAAACCTTTTCATAGCCCCCGGACAGAGCGCAGGCTATCATCTCTCTGGTGGTGGTCTTCCCCACGCTTCCCGTAACACCGATTACCGGAACCTTTATATTCCTGCGGCAAAAGGCCCCCATATCCTGAAGGGCCTTTACGGTATCTTTCACATAAATCCAGGCCGGCGTCTCCAAACCCCGGACGTCTCCCAGCTCCTGTTCCACTGCCTCTTTATCCGGATGGCGGCTGGTAAGCACCGCTTTCGCGCCTCCCTTTAAGGCAGAAACAAGAAACCGGTGTCCGTCCACCCGTTCCCCGATCACCGGAACAAACAGGGAACCTGCCCCTGCTTTTCTGGAATCGGTCTCTATGGACGTAATGCCTTGTTCATCGCTTCCCCAAACCAGACGGCCGCCGGTAGCCTTTACAATTTCTTTTATGCCAAGTTCTGCCATGATGCTATTACCTCCTCAATAACCGCCCTGTCTAAGAAGGGACGGCGGACGCCGTTTTCTTCCTGGTAATCCTCATGGCCTTTTCCGATTACTGCAATCATGTCTCCCTCTTTTGCATGATTCAGGGCGTAAGTAATGGCTTCCCTTCGATCCGGAATTTCCAGGTATGCCCCGCCGGTGGGAACCAGGGCGCTTTTAATATCCGCAATAATGTCCTCTGTCTTTTCAAATCTGGAATTGTCGGCAGTGAGGATGGACAGATCCGCCATCTTTCCTCCCATCTCTCCCATAGAATACCGTCTGTCTTTGGATCGGTTTCCTCCGCATCCAAAAACACAGACCAAACGTTTGGGCTTATATTCCCGCAAGGTCTTAAGAAGGCTTTCCATACTGACCGCGTTGTGGGCATAGTCTACGATGACCGAGCACTTTTCGGAGCTGTAAACCAGCTCCATCCGGCCGTTAATCCGAAGGGTTTTTAAGGCTTTCTCCATCTTTTCGCCGGGAAGCTCTAAAAAGCTGGCCACCGCAAAGGCTCCCAGGGCGTTATAGACATTAAAACGTCCCGGAACGCCTACCTGGACTTTGGCCTCATATCTGCCATTTATGCCAAACTCCACTCCCACAAAGCCTTCCTCCGCCACACAGCGGATGTTGGAAGCATAAAAATCACAGGGTGTCTGAAGACTGAAGTCATATATGGGGCACCGGGCATTTTTCTTAATTTCTTCATAATGAGAGTCATCCCGGTTTAAAAATCCCACCCGGGAACAGGCAAAAATCCGGGATTTATAGTACAGATATTCTTCAAAGCTTTCGTGCTCATCCGGGCCGATGTGGTCTCTGGAAAGGTTGGTAAACAGGCCGTAATCAAAGGTAATTCCGTCTACCCGGTGCATCTTTAGCCCCTGAGAGGAAACCTCCATGACCATATACTCACAGCCTGCCTTTACCATCTCATCAAAAGCCTGATGAAGAGCCCAGGATTCCGGGGTTGTATTGACTGTGGGCCGCGCCTGATCCCCGATTACCACTCCCGTGGTTCCGATCATCCCCACCTTTTTTCCACAGGCCTCTAAAATCGCCTTAATCATATGGGTGGTGGTGGTCTTTCCCTTGGTTCCTGTAACGCCGATGGTTACCATCTTCCTGGCCGGATAGCCAAATCTGGCGGCAGAGAGAAGGGCTAACGCCTGACGGCCGTTTTCTACCTGGAGCACCGTAACATCCTGAGGGACTTCCACCGGATGCTCCACCACCAGCACGCGGCAGCCTGCCGCCAGAACCTGGGGGATAAACTGGTGGGAATCCACCTTTGCCCCCTTCATACACACAAACACGGTTTTTTCCGCCGCTTTTCTGGAATCGTAAATAACTTCTGTCACCTCTTCCTCAAGACTTCCCTGAAGAAGCGTGTACGAAATCTCCTTTAGCCACTCTCTAACTGCCATAAATCCTCCTAATTCCCCTTTAGAACAATCCTGTGATTGCTCCGTTTTCATCTACATCAATACTGTCTGCAGCCGGCTTTTTGGGAAGGCCGGGCATCGTCATAATCGCTCCCGTAAGAACCACTACAAAACCGGCTCCGGCGGACACGTAGGCATCCCGCACATTGACGGTAAATCCGGTTGGGCGGCCCAGCTTTGTCTGATCGTCGGATAAGGAATACTGGGTTTTTGCCATACATACCGGAAGATTTCCAAAGCCCATCTCCTCGATTCTCTTTAATGCCTTATCTGCAGCGGGCGCATAGGAAACGCCGTCCGCTCCGTAAATCTCAGACGCCACGGTACTAATTTTATCTTTTAAGCTCATTTCATCCGGATAGAGCACATGGAAACCGCTTTCTTTGGTTTCCAGAGTGTGAAGGACCTTATTTGCCAGTTCTACGCCGCCTTCTCCGCCTTTTTCCCAAACCTCTGAGAGAGCAAACTCACATCCTCTGTCCTCACAGAATTTTTTCACGTATTCGTACTCTGCTTTGGTATCGGTAATAAAGGAATTTAAGGTTACCACAACGGGAACTCCGTATTTCTGAAGATTCTCAATGTGCTTTTCCAGGTTCACAATTCCCCTTTCCAAAGCAGGCAGATTCTCATTTGCCAAATCGGCCTTAGCCACGCCGCCGTTATATTTCAGCGCCCGGACGGTAGCAACCAAAACCACTGCGTCCGGCTTTAATCCAGCCTTGCGGCACTTAATATCAAAGAATTTCTCAGCGCCCAAATCTGCTCCGAATCCGGCCTCGGTTACTACGATGTCCGCAAGCTTTAAAGCGGTTCTGGTAGCCCTTACGCTGTTGCAGCCGTGGGCAATGTTGGCAAAAGGCCCGCCGTGGACAATGGCGCCGGTGTGCTCTAAGGTCTGAATCAGGTTTGGCTTTAATGCATCCTTTAAAAGAGCTGCCATAGAGCCCACTGCATTTAACTGGGCTGCCGTAACCGGCTCTCCAGCAAAATTATATGCAACAACAATCTTTCCAAGACGTTCCTTCAGATCCTTCATATCTTCAGACAGGCACAGAATTGCCATTATCTCTGACGCCACAGTGATGACAAAGTGATCTTCTCTCACCATTCCGTCCCCTTTTGCCCCCAGGCCTACGATCACATTGCGGAGGACTCTGTCGTTCATATCCAGGCAGCGTTTCCACAGCACCTGTCTGGGATCGATCCCCAGGGCATTTCCCTGCTGAATGTGGTTATCTAAAAGGGCTGCCAAAAGATTATTGGCAGAGGTAATGGCATGGAAATCTCCGGTAAAATGCAGGTTTAAGTCTTCCATGGGGACAACCTGAGCATATCCGCCTCCGGCGGCCCCTCCTTTTATACCAAAACAAGGGCCTAAAGAGGGCTCACGCAAAGCAATAATGGCATTTTTTCCCACCTTGGCAAAAGCCTGTCCCAGGCCTATGGAGGTGGTAGTCTTTCCCTCTCCTGCGGGGGTGGGATTGATGGCGGTTACCAATACCAGCTTTCCATCCGGGCGATCTTTTACCCTCTCCCAAACCTGGTCCCCAAGCTTTGCCTTATACTTTCCGTAAAGCTCCAGCTCGTCCTCCCCAATGCCATAGTTTGCCGCCACCTCTTTAATGGGCTGCATCTGGGCTTCCTGAGCAATCTGAATATCTGTTTTCATCCTTTATCCTCCTGTTTTTGTTTTATGGTGTTTCAACCGCCCATTTCCATAAGCTCTTCAAACTGCTCCATGGACATAAGAACTTTACGCGGTTTTGTTCCCTCTTCCTCTCCTACTACTCCGGCCTCCGCCAGCTGATCCATAATACGGGCCGCCCGGTTAAAACCGATCTTAAACACCCGCTGAAGCATACCGATAGACGCCTTGTCTTTTTCTATGATAAACTTAGCTGCATGGGCAAAATACTCATCCCTCTCGCTTCCGCCTTTTGCCACATCCTGGGATCCTTTGACAATCTGCTGCTCCACATCCGGGTTGTAGGAATTTGCCACCTCCTGTTTGGTTAAAAATTCCACCACCTGAGCCACCTCATGGTCAGACACAAAAGCTCCCTGAACACGTTGAGGCTTTGGTATTCCGGAAGGATAAAACAGCATGTCTCCTTTTCCCAACAGCTTTTCCGCCCCGTTCATATCAATAATGGTACGGGAATCCACGCCGGAGGAAACGGCAAAGGCAATTCGGGAAGGCACATTGGCTTTAATCAGGCCGGTAATAACATTTACCGACGGCCTCTGGGTGGCAATTACCAGATGGATGCCTGCCGCACGGGCCAGCTGGGCCAGACGGCAGATGGAATCCTCCACCTCCCCCGGAGCCACCATCATCAGATCCGCCAGCTCATCTACGATAATCACAATCTGAGGCATCTTTTTGGGCTTATTCTCATCTTCAATGTCCTGGATATTTTCTACTCTCTCATTATAGCCCTTCAAATCCCGGACGCCGTACTCGGCAAACTTTTTATACCGGTCCGTCATCTCCGCCACGGCCCAGTTTAAGGCCCCCGACGCCTTCTTGGGATCGGTTACAACCGGAATCAGCAGATGGGGAATCCCGTTGTAAACGCTTAACTCCACCACCTTGGGATCCACCATAATCAGCTTTACATCATTGGGATTTGCTTTATAGAGAATACTCATAATCAGGGTATTAATACACACAGACTTTCCGGAACCGGTGGCGCCTGCAATTAACAGGTGGGGCATCTTGGCAATGTCTGTCACCACGGTCTGGCCTCCGATGTCCTTTCCCACGGCAAAAGCCAGCCTGGAGGGATGCCTGCGGAATTCCTCTGATTCCAAAAGCTCTCTTAAGTATACAATATTGTTTTCTTTATTCGGCACCTCAATTCCCACTGCGGATTTTCCGGGAATAGGCGCTTCAATCCGGATATCCGCCGCAGCCAGACTCAGCTTAATATCGTCTGCCAGGCCTACAATCTTACTTACCTTCACTCCCTGTTCCGGGTGAAGCTCATAGCGGGTTACAGAAGGACCGCAGCTAATGTTGGTTACCGTCACCCCTACTCCAAAGTCCCTTAAGGTCTGCTGCAGCTTAATAGCCGTATTTTTGTACTCCTGTTCCGAGAAGGTGCTGCTTTTGTTTTCTTTCTTTAAAAGATTGACTGAAGGGAATTTGTATTCTTTTTGCAGTTCCTTTTCCTCTGCTTCTTTAACCGCCATCATTACTGATGAAAGGGATTCTTCTTCTGTTTTAACTTCCTGTTTCCGTCTCTCCAGTTTTTTCTCAAGAAGCTCTGTTTCTGTCTCAATAATTTTACCAGAAGCCGTCACCACCCGCTTTTCTCCCTCCGGGACATAAATAGTATCCGAAATGGGGGCCTCCATAATATCCGGAGCAGCTTCCTCTTCTTCCCAACTGTCATAATAGCTTTCCTCATCCTCCTGAAAAGCCATGGAAAGCTCTTTTCTGTCTGTCTTATCCCAGATTTCATCTAAGACAACCGTTCCGGGAATGGGATCTTCCTCAAAAGGAGGCTCCTCCGAATATGAAGCTTCCTCTGGATCTTCCATCTCTTCCGGAAAAATAATTTCATCTTCTCCCGGATAGGCAGGGGACTTTGCCATCTCCACCACGTCCATTTCCCGGAGAGTCCGGGTGTTCTTAGGCGCTGCAAAAGATCTGGAAAACTCTTCTTCCAGGGGGGACTCTTCCAAAATTTTATCTTGGGAAACTTTCTGGGGTTCTTCTATGTAAGGCTGGGAATCCCCGGGGCGGGCAATGCTTCCGGTAAAGACGTCTGCCGGATGAACCGTTTTTCCTTTTGTTTCTCTCTCTAAAATGTCCTCCCCCGGAAGGCCGGACAATTTAGGCGCAGGACCAAACATAGACTCCACAGGGGCGTCGGTTCTCAAGGGCAGGTTCGAGGAATCTTCAATCTTGGTGGCGCCCAGATCCACGCCCCGCACCTTCTGCTCATCCCGCATCCTCCGCCGCTCTTCCTGGCGTTCCGCCCGGATCTCCCGGCGTCTGTCCATATCCTCTCTGGCATAGTGATAGGCCTTATCTCCGCCATTTTTCACCGCTTTTACTACCGATTTTTCTGTAATGCACACAATGCAGATCACCAGAGCCGCAATCAGCACCACATAGGCTCCCACAGTCCCTGCCACCGAGGACAGGCCTCCTGCCAAAATACCGCCCATAAGGCCTCCTCCTGCTCCGGTTGCAGCAGAAGCCTGATAATATTCTAAAAATCCGGCTCCTTCTAGTTCCTTACTTCCGAAAATCAACTGGCATAAGCCGCACAGGATCAGGGCCGTACCGATTGCGGCTCCCAGTTTCAGGGCCGCCCGCACATTACCCCGGTTCGACAGGGCAAAGCAGGTGCCGATAAATACAAAAATCGGAACCACATACCCGATAGAGCCAAACAGGCCCAGCTGGGCGTTTTTCAGAACACGGCCGATGATGCCGCATAAATTAAAATTACTTAAAAATAACAGAACAGCCACTACAAAAGAGCTTACAATTAGTACCTCCGCCCGGATTACCTCTGCGCCCTCATCATACTCAGGTTCCGGCGGCTTTTTTGGGCGTCCCGGCTTTTTCGTACTGGTCTGTGCTGTTTTTCTTTTTTTCGTTTCTGACACGAAATTACGCCTCCTACTATCTTCCTTCATGGGAAATCCAAAGCCCTGCTTCGTGGGCAAAGACACCCATTGTTGATAGTATACAAAAGTTTCCAGGAAATTTCAAGGCTTGACTATTACAGGGAATCGATCATGTGGTGGAGCTTTCCAAGAGCTTCCCGAATCCCTCCTACTTCATCAATCAGTCCTGCTTCTACGGTTTCGGAGCCTACCAGAACCGTTCCCAAATCCCTGGTAAGCATCTCTGTATTGTGCATCAGCCGCAGCAATTCTTCGTAGCTTATCCTGGAATGGCGGGATACAAAGCTTAAGATCCGATCCTGAATCATTTCAAAATATTCATAGGTCTGGGAAGCGCCGATGACCATACCGCTCATCCTCACCGGATGAATCATCATGGTTCCTGTAGGCACAATAAAAGAATAGTCAGAAGCTACCGCCAACGGCACCCCAATGGAGTGGCTTCCTCCCAGGACCAGGGATACGGTGGGAATACTTAAAGAGGCTATCATCTCCGCAATGGCAAGCCCGGCATCTACATCTCCTCCTGAAGTATTTAGCAGAACCAGAAGGCCTTCCACCTCCTTGTTGTCCTCGATCTCCGCAAGTTTTGGGAGAACGTGATCATATTTGGTGGCTTTACTGCTTCCCGACAGGTTTTCATGGCCTTCTACCTCCCCGATAATGGACAACAGATGAATGTTATGGCGGTTTTTGTTGTGGTCTAAGGTCATCTGGCCGTACTCTTCCAGGGCTTTGTTTTCTTTCTCTTCCACTTCTTT
>CAJUJM010000020.1 GCA_910586755.1 uncultured Lachnospiraceae bacterium | reverse complement strand
TCTCATCTTCTCGGAAATAGCCAGACCTGCTGCATCATCTGCTGCACGGTTGATCTTATAACCGGATGAAAGCTTCTCAGTGGATTTTGCCTGTGCTGCAGAAGTTAAGCCAAGCATTCTGTTAGAGTTCATTGCAGTTAAATTGTGTTGTACTACCATAATTCATTCCTCCTTGAATATGTTTTACCGCTTCCCTGCGGTCATTTTGTTCCACGGCAATGTCAGTTCCGGGCTCGCACTTCCTGTCACGTCCACTGCCCTGTCCTTCCGCCCCATTAAAGTGTGCGATGCTTTTATGGGCGGTAGCATGTAAGACGTTATTGTCTTACCTGTTAAATATATCGGAAGATTTTCTCCGGACTTTAGTCCGAAAAGTATTTATTTCAAATTTTCTTCTACCTGTTCCAAAAGAATCTCTGTTTCCCGATCCTCAGGTACGCATCTATATATCTGAAGTAAAATGTCTCTTGCTTCCCGATAAGCTCCCGCTGCCATTTTCTGCTTGACGATGCCTTTCAGAGATTCAATCATCCGGCTCAGCTCTCTTCCGGCCTCCTCCGCCTCCCTGTTTCGCTGCTGTACCTCATCCCGAAGCAAACCGGCATAATGTTCCACCGTCCCACCCAGAAGCGGATAAATTCCCAGACAGTTTCTTACGGCTTCCAGTGTTTTCAGGTCATCTCCCTGTTTCCGGTATCCTTGCAAAACCTTTAATCTCAATGCAAGCTGCAATTCCTCCTGCAAAACCTCCGACCTCTCAGCAAGTGACTCTTCCTTGTAAAGCGGACCGTAAAAACCTATAATTTGGTCTGCATACTCCCAAAGCCTCTCATCCAGTTCCTCCAATTCATACCCGGCTTCCTCGCAACGATACAAAAGACCTTCCAGACATTTTATTCTAAGAAGCCCTGATCTGCTGTCTTCTCCTGTAATCCAGGATCCGGCTCTTTTCCCCCATTCCTGAATTTCATTAAGAGAGGCCTTCAGACACCAGTCTTCCAAGCTATGCTTCCAGACAGGGTAATCCATATCGGCAAACAAGCTTTGCAGCGAAAGCCTCTGCCTCTCCGCCACCGCCCAGACTCCACTTCTGATCCTCAAAATCTCCTGGGGAAATCTCTTAAATATCTGTCGAAACAACTCTTCTATTTTCTCCGCACGTTCCGCCTCTGAAGCAATTCCCGGATCCCGTTCCGCCCACAAAATTCCGGCACATAAAGTATAACAATGGTCCCATTTCAAATCTGAGACAACCCGCATCATACGGCAAAGCTTTTCCTTTTCGCCGTCCTCCTCGTATTGGATCTCCGTCTCTAAAAATACCGCCATCATTTCCTGTATGCCCTGCTCTCTGGACACCAGCGTCTGAAGAATCCTCCCCCAAAGCGAGTGCCATGATACGCAGCTTACGGATTCCACAATATCCCGCTCCGCCTCCTGCTGATTTCGCAGTCTCTCATCCTGCCAGTTTGGAATATAAAATGCCTCTTCCACCAGCTCATAATCCTCCGTGCGGATCAAGGAACCAATCGTCAACAGTACGGTACCCCAAAGAAGATTCTCCTGGAACACCGTAGCCGTAATCAAATCCGCTCCCATTTCCAGGGCCTTGCGGTTATCCTTTAGCCGCCGGTAACAATCCAAATACTTTCTCATATATTTCCGGCAGAGGGAATCTTTTTTTATGGTACCATAAAGTCTGGCCCCTGCCATATAGAAAAAACCTCTTGTAGGCTCCATGATGTCCGTCTGCAGCACAGGCTCCGCCAAGGCCTTCTTTAGCCAAATTTCTGTTTCCTCATATCGTTCCATCGTATGAAGGGCAACCAGCGCATAAGCATAGATGCACCCTACATATCGCGGCAGCACCAAAACTTCATTGATCTTATAGCGCTTTTCTTCCAGCCATTCCCTGGAACTTTGAAAGGCTTCCTCAAACTGCTTGTTGCCTAAATATTCCTGAACAAGCTGCATCGTCCATCGAGAATCGGCCGGATACTGCTCAATCATCTCCAGAAGAGGCGCAACATTGCGCTCCGTATGTTTTTTCCTATCTTCATCATCCTTCCATGCATAACCGTAATGATGGACAAAATCAGAAAATTCTTTTCGCGGCGGCTCATAAGTAGTTAAATATTCATGAACCTTTCCGATAAACATGGTTTCCGGCTCTATCCTGCACATTCGGGAGGGATAAGAGTCATTATAAAAGCGGCCTGCCAGATCTATATAGCTTCGCACCACATAGGAAGCGCTGTTATAATTTTTATACTCACCTGAAGTAAAAAAAGCTATGATTTCTTTTGGATCCTCAAACCACTCATCATCATCCAGATACAGAAACCATTCACCTCTGGCCTCCTTTAAACCTGCATTTCGAGCAGCAGCAAAATCATTGCACCAGGTAAAATCAACAATCTTATCTGCATACTGCTCCGCCAAAGCCCGCTGCGCGGTATTACAGCCGGTATCCACCAGGATGATCTCACAGGAAAGCGCCTCCTTAAAATAACGAAGTGATTCCAGACTTTTTTTCATCTCTTCCCGCCCGGAGACCAGCATGGATATAGACAGTAATACTTTTTTTCCCTTCATCGTTTCGGATTCCTTTCCGGTTGTCTAAAAAAAATTAGCTTAAAAGGCTGCCCAGCCGCAAGGGCCGGGCAGCCTTGAATACTACCTTACCAAACTATGCTGAAACCTTAGCCAAGCAGGGAAAGAACGCCCTGATTGCTCTGGTTTGCCTGTGCCAGCATGGACTGGCCAGCCTGTGACAGAATGTTCTGGTTCGAGTACTTCACCATCTCGGAAGCCATATCCGTATCGCGGATAGCGGATTCTGCACTGGTAGTGTTCTCTACAACGTTGTCCAGGTTGTTGATGGTGTGCTCCAGACGATTCTGAACTGCACCCAGGGTAGAACGCTGTGCGGATACCTTGGTGATAGCTGCCTTGATCTTCTCAATAGCATCCAGTGCCTTGCTGTCATTGGTGCCATCCATCTTCAGGCCGTTGATTCCTAAGCCCTTGGAGCTCATGGACTCAATGTTCATGGTGATCTGGTTGTTGCTGGTAGCGTCTGCACCTACATGAAGGCCTACCGTCAATGCGCCTACCTTATCACGAACTGCCTTCACCTGAGCTGACTC
>CAJUJM010000019.1 GCA_910586755.1 uncultured Lachnospiraceae bacterium | reverse complement strand
CCCATAAGGGCAAAAACAAGGGAAAATACATATCAATTCACTATATAAGGCTCTAAAAGCCTTGAAAAATAAGGAAAGTTCAAGAAATTCATCTGCAAATTCCGATTTCCCCGGCTTTTGCCGCATCTACCATGGTGGGATACATAATAATAGATGCCACGGCAATGGCGATATATTGGTTGGTCTTAAACTTCTTTGCCGCAGATGCCGCTATAAAGAAGGGAAGGAAAGTAAAAACGCCGCTGGCCAGCATGTCTATAATCTTATAGGTATCGGTGGTATTGGTAATGACTCCCAGGACTACCAATCCGCCCATAAGTCCCTTTATCATACCCGCCCCGGCGATAGCAGGCACAATGGGCCCGAATACGCCGGAAACCATATCCATAAACCAGGTGACAAAGTCTTTCTTCTTTCCTTCTTCTGAGGAAGTATCCGGAACGTCTTCCTGCAGATCCAGTTTCTGCATCAGGATTTCATAGTATTTATGAACACTGGTTCCGATAATAATCTGAAGCTGCTCCTTGGCGTACTGGATTCCCATAATGCCTTCCAGCCCTTTGATTCCTTCTTCATTAATTAAGGTTCTGTCCTTTAAGTCAAACCGAAGTCTTGTCATACAATGCCATGCATTGGAAATATTGTCTTTCCCGCCAACATATTTTATAATTTTTGTTACGATTTCCTGCCTTTCCATTTTCAGATGGCTCCTCCTTTTTAAGTTTGAATCACTGAGTTTCTGCACGTGCTTTGTAGCTTGAATATAGCATAAGCCCTCAGGTTTGTAAACGGAACAATTTTGGACTGGTTTTCTTAAAATTCCTTTATTTTAAAGGATTTCTTGAGAATTTTTTTCAAAATTGGACTGGTTTTTTGCCCATATTTCCAAATTCAAAAGCCGCGTTGACATCTGCCTCCCGCTATGCTTAAATGGAGTCAGAAAGGAGTTAAACAACACTATGAAACCAACGATTATTACTGATATCCAATGTTATATTACCAATCCGGAGCGGCACAACCTGGTGGCAGTAAAAGTCCTTACAGATAAAGGAGTATATGGCGTAGGCTGCGCCACCTTCCAGCAGCGCCCCCTGGCGGTGAAGGCCATGGTAGATGAATATTTAAAACCCATTCTAATGGGAAGAGATGCCAATGACATCGAAGATTTATGGAATCTGATGATGGTTAATTCCTACTGGAGAAATGGCCCGGTTGTCAATAATGCCGTTTCCGGCATTGACATGGCTCTGTGGGATATTAAAGGAAAGCTGGCCGATATGCCCTTGTACCAACTCTGGGGTGGGAAGGCCCGCACTGCCATCCCGGCATACACCCATGCAGTGGCAGACACCATGGAAGACCTGTATACGGAAATCGACCGAATCCGCCAGGCAGGTTATGAGCACATCCGCTGCCAGCTGGGATTTTACGGCGGAATTCCGGACAGTCTGAAAACCCCGGCTCACCCCATTTCCGGTACTTATTTTGATCAGGATGATTATATGCGTAACACGGTTCATATGTTTGCCAAGCTAAGGGAGAAGTACGGCAGCTCCTTTCACATCCTTCACGATGTACACGAGCGCCTCTTCCCCAACCAGGCCATTCAGTTTGCCAAAGATTTGGAACGCTATAAGCCTTATTTTGTAGAAGATCTATTATCCCCTGATCAAAACGAATGGCTGGATCAGCTCCGCAGTCAATGCTCAGTTCCTGTGGCTACAGGGGAGCTGTTTAACAATCCGATGGAATGGAAGCATCTCATTGTCAACCGCAGGATCGACTTTCTGCGCTGTCATGTTTCCCAGCTTGGCGGCATCACTCCGGCCTTAAAAATTGCGGCTTTCTGTGATGCTTTCGGTATTCGGATTGCATGGCACACTCCTTCCGACATCACTCCTGTCGGATTGGCAGTCAACACCCATTTAAATATCCACCTTCACAATGCTGCAATTCAGGAAAACATTGAATTAAAAGACAAGATCAAGGCCGTGTTCCCCGGTTACAACGAGGCAGAAAACGGATATTTCTACCCCATTGACCGCCCCGGTATCGGCGTTGATATCAATGAAGAAGAGATTGTAAAATACCCGGTTATCTATCGGCCCCATGAGTGGACTCAGAGCCGGATTCCTGACGGTACTCTTGTAACTCCGTAAACATATCTTCAGTGAACAAGAGCACACACGCCTTGTCCACTGAAGGTATCCATAAATTAATTCGACCAACTGGCAAGTGACGGGCAGCCGTGCATGCCAGTACAGCTGAGGGAAAAAATGAGTTCAAAGAAAACAGAGTTTATTGTAACCGATTTAATCAGCAAGATTTTTCAGCAGAAATTCTGGCATAATAAATTGCCAACTCAGAGAGATCTGGCTGCCGCCTACCAGGTATCCCGTTTTACCATACAGAAAGCGTTAAAGCGCTTGGAAGCCATCGGGCTCATTGAGTCCATTCAGGGCGACGGCATCTATATCCGGGAACGGGCTTTGGGCAATCCTCTGATTTCCAATTCTCTCACCGAGGTTCCCTATGAAGATATGGAATCCAAACTGATTTACCGGAAAAAGGTGCGCCCGCCATGGATATTGTCTCCCGCGGGCTGCTAAAAGACGGAACCATTTTTATTTACAGCCGTATCAAGGCCATCCATTACGAGTGTACCTACATTATTCCATTTAATAAAGATGTGTATCTGTCCCGGAGGAAGCGGTTCTAGCCTCTAACCTCAATCCCCGATTTTCCTTTTCAGAAACCGGTAACAGGGAATGGCCACAATAGGCAGAGAGACCAGCCATGCCATCCCGTCTTGAATAAAATAAGCATATTCCCCTATCACGGCCGGTCCTATGGCCACTGTGGCTACCCGCATAATAAGCTGCATCACTCCCGCCGCAGCCGCATATCCGGGAAATCCCAGCGTCTGAATCGTAACTCTGTGGAGATACATGGGCGTCATAATCAGCATGGACAAAAGGATAATGCGGGTGTTGGCGCTGGCTACTTCATAGGCCCTTCGGTAGCTTTCCGGATTTTCCGCTGAAAGAAACAGTGGAAGAATCCACTGCTGAGTGGCAAATACCAGTAAAATCATAACCGTTATCAGCACAAATCCAAATTTTACGATTTCCACCAGTCCGGTTCTAATTCTCCGGTATTGCCCTGCGCCCAGATTTTGTCCCACATATACGCTTACCCCTGTCTGAACCGCCATGATAATGGCTTCCAACAGGCTGAATACCTTCATACATGCTGCGATCCCGGCAGTAAATGCCGATCCTATCTGGTTGGTATGTTTCTCCACAAACAATCCTCCAAAGGAGATAATCAAGCTGTTGAAAAACATAGGAAGCCACAGCCTGAACAGCTCTCTTAAAAGATCTGGCTGCAGCCGCAGATCCGCTTTTTCAATCCGAAAGTCCGGTTCCCTAAACGCTGCCTGCAAAGCAGTTGCCATGGCCATAACCTGGGCGATCCAGGTAGCGGCCGCCGCCCCCAAAACTCCCCAGTGAAATACCAGGACAAACACCAGATCCAGCACAATATTGACTATCGTAGAAACGGTCATGGATAAAAAAGTAATGCGGCTGTTTCCATAAGCTCTGAGAAGGCTGGCGGCAATGTTGTATATAAGGCCTGCAGGAATGGTCAGGATAAATACCGTCAAGTATTGCCTGGTCATTCCTGCTACATTGGGCTGCACACTCAACACATTCAGTATAACCGGAACCGCAAGCAGCAAAAGGCCTGTCACCGGAATTCCCAGAATGACACATACAACCACACCAGTTCCCACAATCTGAAGGAACTCTTTATTATTATGGTTTCCCGCCCGGACAGAGGCCGCTATGCTGAAGGCGTTGGCCGTGTCTCTTAAAAATGCATTGATCAGCCAGCATACCCAGCTGATACAGCCGATGGAAGCCAGGGCATCCACTCCTACAAACCGCCCCACCACAACTGCATCCACAATGGAATACAGCTGCTGAAACAAATTCCCAAATACCAGGGGAAGCGAAAACTTAAGGATCAGCCCCCTGGCGTTCCCTATAGTCATATCTGTTACGGAATCAGAAGCGCGCCTGCCCAAAGCCATATTACTTGTCTCCTCTATCTCCTCATTTGCCTTTTAAATAATCCCAGTTCTCTTCATCAACAGAAGCCGGAGCCTGCTGGCAGAAATCCTGACTCATCCGCAGGGCAATCACCCCGGAAAAGCCCGCCTTTCTCAGCTTCTCCAAATCCCTTTTAATAGCGCAGCAGCCCTGGCCCAGAGGATAACCGCCGCCGCTGCTGCGGGCGTTTGACAAATAAATCAGACACAGCTTGTGTCCCAATGTCTCTATCCACTTTTCAACCGTCTCCCGCCTCTGCCAGGCTGTCCCATAATCCATGACTGCCAGCAGGTTTTCACAGTTCACTTCGTCCAGCAGGCCTTTAATTTCCGGCAGGGTATTCATCATAGCAGAGTGGCTGTAAGACACATTTCCCACTGCCAGACTTATTCCTTTTTGTCCTGCATATTCACACAGCTCCTTAAGGGCCCGGCAGCAGTTTCGGTACTGCTCACCCCGATCTTTATCCCGCAGCGCTCCCCACAACTCTATTGCCACCAGAGAAACAGCCTGCTCTGCCGCCAGGTCAATCAGTCCCTGGTAATATGCCATACTATGTATTCCAACAAGAGAATTGCTGTCCATAAACAACGTATAATTGTAGGGCCTTGCCGCCATTGCTTCTATAATAATACCTGCTTCCGAAAATTTTGTAAATATCTCTTCATGAGGCTCCACACCGTACTGATCTGCCCAGAGATGGGGTACACTGGCCCAAAATACAATCCGGGACTCTCCCAGCTCCTTCTGTTTTTCCACAAAAGCGTCCAGAGGGAACCGGAAATAATGCTCATTGGTATTTACAATCTCAAAATCAGCGTCCCTCATCTCTTAATCCTCCAAAAAGCTTTCTAACACCTGCATATTACGGATTTCATCTGCTCTGGGATCCATACTGTTACAGATCTCCTGGGTAAGAATCCCCCTATAGCCATTTCGTTCCAGGCACTGAACTTCCTTTTCCAGACAAAATTCTCCGTCGCCCCAGACATAATGTCCATCCGATGGCACAGTCCGGTCCCCATCCTGAAAGTGGTAATGCACCAAATCCTCCCCGAAGCAGTCAAACCACTTCTGGGCCGGTTCCCCGGAATACCAAATGGCATCCAAATCTACCATCACCTTTAATGCCGGGCTGTTTACTGCCTTTATCAGGCGGTCAATCTGATCAATCCGGTATCCGATAAGAGATTCTTTTCCCGTCAGGGATTCCAGGGCAATAGTTATCCCCTCCTGCTCTGCTGTGCGGCATACTGCTCCCAAAATCTCAACTGATTTTTCAAAGGCTTGTCCTTCTTTATCCGTCCAGTAACCCCAGCCGCTGTTTACCGTCATCACCGGCGCGCCAACCTCTGCAGTCATGCGGACTCCATTCTGAAAATAGGCAATGCTTCTTTTCCGGTGAAAGGACTCCTGGGCGCTATATTGGTATTGAAATGCTCCTCCGCTGGGAGTTGTTACAGATACAATCTCAAGTCCGGCTCTTCGGGTTTTTCCGGCGATTTCCTTAGCCTGGTTCCACCCCTTTGAATCTACCCAGACATGAGGCGCTCCCAGCCAGAGCTCCACACTCTCATACCCGGCAATCTGCATGCTCTCCAGAAAATACTCATAGCTGTACTGACGGTAGTTCTGATTCATTCCGGCAATTTGTTTTCTCTTCATGTCTCACTCCGCTAAAAGTTTATTTTTCGCTGCCAATCTGTGAATAAACAGAGGTAGGACTTCCAAATTTCATAGAGATAATAAACAGGATTACCGTTACCACGAAGAAAATCACCGCAAGGGCGTCTATCATCTGAATGGGCCGGTATCCGGGAGCATTGACATCTGCAAACAGCGCCACAACGAGGGTCTGGGTTTTAGCTCCGGAAACCAGGAATGTCAACTCAAACATAGAGATTACCCTTACAATCGACAGCATAATTGCAGACATAAGCCCCGGGAAGGTAAGGGGAATCAGGATTCGGGTAAAATACTGCAGGCGGCTTGCCCCAAGCATCCTGGATGCAAATTCCACGTTATCTCCCACCTGCTCAATAAAGGGCAGAATCACCAGAATCATATAGGAGACAGTGGGGATCATATTGGCAATTACAACGCCTGCCAGAGTGGTGGCCAGGTTCACCTTATAAAGTACGGTGGCTAATGGAAGGCCATAGCAGATAGGCGGGATAATAACCGGAAGCAGGAACAGGCCGTTAATCAGTTTCTTTCCGGCAAACTGGCGCTTTGCCATAATAAAGGCCGCCGGATATGCCAGAACCACCGAGAGCAAAACGGTTATAACCGTTACCAGCATGGTCATAAACAATAACTGGCCCAGTTGGTGATGAGCTCCGCAGTATTCCCACCATTTCAGTCCGAATTCATCCGGCAGCCAGGCTCCATTGGGCCACTTTACGCCAAAGGAATTGACCACAACCGACAACAGGATACCAAAAACATTCATCATGTAAACAATATTGACAACGTAAAACATTATGCCGGAAAACGTTAACTTTTTTTGATTTCCCATGGTCAATCCTCCTTAGCCTTTTCCAACGGATGATGCGCCCTTATACAGCTTGTTCCTCAGGGCAAACACAACACCGATTAATATAAACTGAATAATTACCATCATAACGCAGATCGTCGAGCTGAAATTGTAATCAAAATACTCATAAGCCGTAATATAGGCAGAGTAAGCCATTACGCGGGTGGTGCTGGTGGCCTGTCCCAGCATAATGGCAGAGGTAAACACCGAAAAAGCCGAAGTAAAGTTCAGGCAGAACGCAATGAGAATCCCAGGCATCATCAGGGGGAAAACCACTCTCCAGAACGTCTGGGTTTTGGATGCCCCCAACATTCTGGAAGCCCGCTCCAGGCTGGGGTGGATCCCCCGGGTGTAACCAATTAATATGGTAAGCCCCATGGGGAAGCTCTGAATAAACAGGGAAATCACCACCCCCCAGTAGTTGTGGATCAGGCCTGTTCTCTCTTTTATCAGCCCCAGCTTTTCCAAAAGCAGCATCAGCCAGCCGTTCCGTCCAAAATAGGTAATCATTCCTTCTGCAATCAACACTACGCCCAACGTCATGGGGATCATCAGAAAGAAGGTAACCAGCTTTTCGTGCTTAATCCCATTTCTCATATAGTAGGCAATGGGTACTGCCAGAACAATGGTGAGAATGGTTACAGGTACAGAGATAATAATCGTATTCCAAACTGTTTTAAGCTCTACGGAATCTGAAAAAAAGCTGATGTAATTTGCCAGAGTCAGCCCACCGCTGCCTCCGTCCGTAAAGCTCAGCTTTACCGCATAAACAAAGGGATAGATAAATACAGCAAGCAGGAAGACAACTGCCGGAAGAATCAAGGCAGCCGTTTCCAGCGTCCAACCTTTCTTTTTCAGCATAATTTTATTCCTCCTTATCTTTTGGAAGCACCAGAAGTTTGTCCGGCTGAATGGTAAGAGAAAGAGAGGTTCCTTCTTTCACAAATGTATTGGGTTCAATACGGGCCTGAACTTCCATCCCTTCTTTAATGCTTCCGGTTACCTGAACTGTAGTTCCCAGATATTCGGTGCCTTCCACCTTGATCTTCATGTCATTTTTCCCGGCTGTGCCTGCTAAAATATCATCCGGACGGCTTGCCAGAAGCACTTCTTCTCCTTTCTGATATGCCTGGATCAAAGTCTTTTCCACTTCTTCGTTCTCACCCGGGCAACTGTGAACGGCAAAGGGAATCCCACAGGACTCTATCTGGAATCTCCTGATACCATCGGATTCCTCAATGGCCAGAATTTTGGCATCCCAAATATTTTTATACCCCATAAAGTCTGCTACAAAACGATTGGCAGGATATAAAAATACCTGTTTAGGGGTTCCGATCTGCTGAACCTTTCCCAGTTTCATAATGACAATTTTATCGGAAAGGGCCAGGGCCTCTGACTGATCATGGGTGACATAGACAGATGCCCGTTCCAACCGGTTGTGGATCTGCTTCAGTTCATACCGCATTTCAGTTCGAAGCTTGGTGTCCAGATTGGATAAAGGTTCATCAAGCAGCAGCAATCTCGGTTCCATCACAACGCTTCGGGCGATGGCTACCCGCTGCTGCTGACCGCCGGAAAGCTGCGACGGAAACTTATGCTCCTGTCCTTCCAAATGTACCATGCGGATCCCCTCTTCCACCTTTCTCCGAATTTCATCTTTCGGACGGTGAGCCACCGACAAGCTAAATGCAATGTTATCAAAAACTGTCATATGAGGAAACAGGGCATAGTTCTGGAAAATAATCCCGAATCCCCTCTTTTCCGGGGAAACAAAAGTCTTTCCGCCGTCGTCGATAATTTCATCATCCACTTTAATGGAGCCGCCTGTAATATTTAATAAGCCGGAAATACAGTTTAAAGCCGTACTTTTTCCACAGCCGGAAGGGCCTAAAAAGGTGACAAATTCGCCGCGGTTAATCGTCAGGTTAAAATCTTTTAATACATGCAGGTTTCCAAATGACTTACACATATCTTTCATGATTAGCTGATTAAAGTCTTTCACATTATACCTCCAAAGTAATATTCTCTGTTAAATCATTGGATTTTATTTAATTACAGATATTTTTAAATATCAAAAGGCCGAGGAACCGATTTATCTGTTTCGGACCCTCGGCCTAAATGCTCTTGAAGCTTATAATCGTATTATTTTAACTTATTGGCGCCGATCTTATTATCCCACATTTCCATTGCCTTTACCAACTGGGACATGGTCATAGGGCCAACATGGGGATAGTTCTCAATACCGCCTAAAAGATCCTCTGTAATAACTGCATTTAAGGCATCCTGGGACTCCTGGGGAGCCTGCTCTAAGGTAACGCCTTTCAAAACCGGACCAGGATACATAAATCCGTGGTCATACAGCATTGCCTGGATCTCCGGGCGGAGTGTAAATTCTATAAATAATAAACTGAGCTCTTCATCCTGAGGATCCAATCCGGTGGGGATGGTCCAGAAGTTGGAGTCGGTTACCCAGTGGAGATCATCCAGGAAAAGCTGCTTACAGGAAGGATCCATTGCCCCCAGAACTCTCTGATTGGTCTCATATCCAACAGCAGTGGTGATCATCCAGCGGGTTCCCTCGTTAAAGTCGCGGTACAGCAGCGCGGAGCCGGTAGTATAGTAGTCAATGTACTGATCCATTTCCTTTAAATAATCCCAAACCTTGGTCCAGCTTTCCGGGTCATCCGGATTTTCTTCCTTTGCAAGGTAGGGCATACCCTGAAGGAATGCATAGCCTGCGCCGGAATTGCTGGGACGGGGATATGCGAATTTACCCGGGTTCTCCTTGCAAAAAGCTAATAATTCATCCAAATTCTTGGGAGGATTTGGAACCTTATCCGGCCAATAAGTGATCATAGGACCGCCGATGGAGTTTAAATGAGGAATCCCGTAGCCCAAGCCTTTGTCCAGCTGAACCTTTGAGTCGTCGTTAAAATTTGCAATGGCATCTGCAAAACGATCCGGATACTTTTCCAAAATATTGATATAAACCCCGCCATCAATTCCGGCTGCTACCGTATCATACCCATTGGTGCAGAGTGTAGTATAAGGCTTCTTTGCATCCCTTTCCGCAGCCAGCTTGGAAACCTGCTCGCCGGTGGATGCCGGGATCCAGACAACATCCTTAACATAGTCCGGATACTCTGCCTTAAACATCTCCACAATTTCGCCGAACATATCCTGCTCGCCGCCTGCGTCAATGATTACAATATCACGTTTCTCTTTGATAATAGAATCCCCTGTGCCTTGGGGCGCTTCATCTGCCGGCAAGTCTGCGGCAGCAGGTGCCGTTGTCGCAGCAGGTGCTGCGGTTGCGGTATCATTTCCTCCGGAAGAATTACATCCGGTCAGGCCGGAAAGCACCATTACCGTACTCATTGCAACTGCCAGGTTTCTACATAATCTTTTTGTCATAGTGACCTCCTCCACTTTGGTAAAACCAAGTTTTACAAGCAGGCGGAGACAAAGGATTCCCTTTCAATCAGACTGGACTGGACCTCAATATATTTTGGCGTTATCTTTTGCTCTAATACCTTCATCAGGATCATAACCGCCACCTCGCTCATGCGGTCCATATTAATATCCACGCTGCTAATGGCAGGAGAAGCAATCTGGGAATACATAGAATTGTTCCATCCGATAACCGGCATCTTTTTCCCCATTGACGTGATTACCTTCTGAGCCGGCACCGCCAACACATCGTCCGCAGTGATAATCGCATCCGGCAATTCCTCCATAGATTCAAGAAATTTTCTGATCACATCCGCCGACCCTTCCACATCATTCATACTGATATGCTCTTTTACCTGGCATACCAGACCTAGTGTATCCAGATTACAATTTTTCATCCCTTCCAGATATCCCCCCCGCTTTTCATTTCCGCTATAAGTCTCACTATCATAAATGTAGGCAATTCTGGAGCAGCCCATGAGGCACAAATCCTGCACCAGACTCGAAGCCATCTGGCGTTCATTGGATACAACACTATATACATTGGGCACATCTACTTTCCCGTTAATAATGATAATCGGTACTTTCGTTGAAATGTCCCCCAGCAATGCATCACTCAGATTATCGTCATTTCCCACTCCGATAATGAAAATTGCGTCTACCTGCTTTTGAATCAGCAGCTCCAGATAGGACTGTTTATCGTCATAATTCTGCTCCAAACTGCACAGAATAATATCAAATCCGCTTTTTCTTAAGCGGCTTTCCAGCACGGATACCTGTTTTGCATGGTTAATGTCCGAAATAACCGGACACAAAATTCCAACCATTTTCGTCTGTTTCCGATTCAGGCTTCTTGCGAAAAAATTTGGAACAAAGCCTGATTTCTCAATAACCTCTGTCACACGTCTTCTTGATTCCTCACGAACATGTTCATTGCCGTTTATTACTCTTGAAACGGTTGATACGGATACATTCGCTTCTTTGGCAATTTCATAGATATTCATAATATCCCCTTACCTTCCCGCAGGTTTTTTATGAATTCTATTTTAGTAAAAATACGGGCACATTTCAAGCCCCGGAACTACCACTTCAAACCAAACATAGTCAACGTAATCATTGTCCTTTTTAGGGGAAACGATATGATAGGTCTCATTTGGAATACAAATCCAATCCCCCTCCTCTACATCCACAGTCTCATCTCCTGCATGGAAAAGGAATGGATCCGTTCCCGGCAGTCCGTAAAACCACTGGAACAGCTCCGGATGTTTATGAGGTTCCAGTTTTGCATTTCCAGGTCCCACTACCTCACCCAGACTCATACGGCTTACGTAGTACTGATGCAGGCATGCAAAAGATTTCAGATCTTCGTTCCGGAACCCTTCTGTATACAAATGCCACTGCTTTGCAGTATTAAACCATGGAAGCACAATGTGATACATCTCATAATGTTTCAAATCCTCATGGCTCATCTCCTGAATCAAAAGAAGGAATTCCATATCGCTTTCTGCCTGAACCTGATAATCAACACTGTTGATGTCAGGGCAGAATACTGCCCTCTCGGTAACATCAAAGGATGCGTTCCCCTGTAAAACCTTGCCTTTTCCCCCTATAAAGAAAAGAGAAACTCCTTTTTTCTCATAGGACTCCAGCTTGCAGTCTGCTCCTTTTAGCAACCGGCATTTGTAAGTTTCAACCCCTTCCATGGATCCCGGCAGCATTTCTGCCTGATAAAATCCCGGCTGGGTTTCCCTCATTATCGCTTCAATCTCAGCACGTTTTACGTGTCTGATTTCCGCCATTCTCTCTACCTCCTTTTCCTCTTTCTTCCTGTTTTGCCAACCTCGGTAATATGTGCCTTTGCATTAAGAAACCAGTTTCACAAAACATGTTGTTTTCGCTCTTAGAATATCACCCTCATGAAAAGGTGTCAATATTTTTTTGGCATTGTACAGATGTTTTGTATAATTTAGACTACTTTCAGCTTTTTATTTTGTGCTTTTTGCATATTTATTTTTTCAGCTTGACAACTTGCCTTTTTACACCTATACTGAAAATTGATGAAAGTAGTTTCTTGAAAGGAACATCTCTGTCTTCGGTTTGGCCAAAACCATGACTACCAGAATTTTAGGAGGTTGTGATGAAAGTAAGTATGATTAAAGATGCGGATATTATCCGCAATTATGATTCATCTGGTGTATTTTTTACAGAACTGCTGCCCGGCGTTTATGACGGCCCCATGTCTGCCTATAAATACTATCTAAAAGCCGGCAGCTCTGTTTCTCCCAAACAGTATCCAGACAAAGCCGTTGTATTAATCTTCGGCAAAGGAAAAGGTTTTGTCGCCGGAAAAGACGGAGCTTTCCATATTGACGAATTAAGCTTTTACGCGCCGGATTATGATCGCTCTCAGTATACTGTAACTGCTGCTACAGATTTAGAATTTATTATGTGCGTATGCGATATGGATGATTATGATTTTGAACGTGAGAAGGAATGTAGTGTTTATCTTCCCTATTTCCGCACCATTTCCCAGTGCTACCGCTATGACCAATACTGTAAATCGGAAGGCTTGGAATCCCGTTCCGTTCTTTTCGGGGATTGCGGGCGTTTAGGCAAGATTACCGTAGGTTATTGCCGCGGTATTGACTGCGGAACTGTGGAAAAAGGCCATCGTGAGGTACATCAGTTTAACTATGCTGTAGGCGGGGACTGCGATTTCACCTTAACTACCGAGGCAGACAGCAAACATATTTTCCGGCATGTAGAAGGCGACTGGAGTTTTGTGACTGCAGGGCCGGATCACAGCCTGGTGGCAAGCCCGGGGAAAGCCGTTTGCTATGTTTGGGTTGAAATTTACACCAGCGCACATGGCGTATATTAATGGAGGTCGCTATGGAAAACAAATACTTAGATAACTGCATTGCTATTGATACCGGTTTAGAAGGGATCTCTTTCTTCCGCCGCACTATGAAGGCAGGAGAATCCGTTACCCCAAAGCTGGATGCCGAAGAGCTGATTGTCCTTTTGTTTGATGGCGGCTCTGCTTTTGTACAGATCCGAGAAGACATTTTCAATATTACCGAGCCTTCTGTTTTTATCCCGGATTTTGACCATTCTCCATACACCATCCAGGCTATTGAGGATTTGGAGTTTCTCATGTGTGTATTTACTATGAATGAGTGGGATAAGACTTTCTTTAAGGGATGGAATCTGCATCTTCCGTTCTTCTCAAAGTACAGCGACGGTGTTCGGTTCAATTATATGGGAAGGAGCAAAAGTCTTGGATCCTGGAGTCTGATCCAGCCCTTCCAGTTAGGCCATCTGTCTCTGTCTGTTGTATGCGGCAGAGGCGGCAAGGCAGAATCCCAGGGCAATCCTCTGCAAAATCAGTGGCTGTATGCGGTAGGAGATTCCCGGTATCAGCTTTCTGTTAACAAGGAACAGGCATCGGATGAGACCGCCGGATCTTTCCGGTTTATCCCGGTAAATCAGCCTTATACCCTCATTGCCGGAGAAAATGTTCCTGTATGCTATTTTGACATTCAGTACTTTGTAGAGGCAGATATTCAAAAAAATTATCTGGCTCAGATCTTTAACGGGCGTATGACGGAGACCCGGTAGGCTTTTGGCGCTTGTTTTTGTCCGTTTTAGGGGAAGAATGGCAATCCTTATTTTGTTGACATATTTCTTTCTGCCGCGTATAATATTAACAACGGGTAGAAATACTCAAAAAGCGGTGTACCCTACCAGTAAGTGGGAGCTAAAAAAGCGGTGTACCCTACCAGTAAGTGGGAGCTAAAAAAGCGGTGTACCCTACCAGCAAGTGGGAGCTAAAAAAGCGGGGCTGAATCGCAAGGTTCAGCCTCTTTTATTCCCGCAAGCAATGTGCCAAACTCATGCTTGTACGAGTATTTGTTAGAATACCCTCAATGAGCGAGGGTAGGGAGGTTAAATGAATTTTTCTTTTTATATGGTAGACTCTGACTACTGCGATTATCTGCGGAAAAGCGATCCTTCTGTGCCTTATACCATGGATCGAAAAGCGATCCGGCCTTTTGTTGGTATTATTCTTTCTATCAATTATATTCACTACTTTGCGACCCTGACTTCTCCAAAGCCCAAGCACCGGCACATGAAAAGTCAGATAGACTTTCTCAAGATCAAAGGCAGAGAAACTTTATCGGCTTATTGTAGACGGAAAGGCATGGGATAGCCTTGCCAGCCGTTGCTGCAACTTTGCTCTGGATGAAGCATTATACGCGGCTTATGTCAACGAGAAATTTTCAGGGCAATAGAGTTGAAAGTTAACACCTCTCTGCAAACATGACACCTGGCCCATTGCCCGCGAGAGTAAAAAGGAAGACCAAAAGGAGTAAACGGATACTCTCTCAGTCTTCCCGAAAGCCGGCTTACTGAAAAATCACCGGCTCCTCTAAAAATTCTGTTTTTATTACAATGTAAGGACAGGACGGCTCCTTACTGACTTCTTCGTCTTTTCCCGGCCCCATCAGCTCTGTATCAAATATTATGGCATTTTCCGTGAGATAAAGCTGCTCTACTGTAATGCTGTATCCGCCGCTTTCCTGGGTCCCGTAACCATTTACTATGTATAATCCCTGATCATTGCTGTAAGTAAGTTTAAAAGCATCGTTTTTCTTTTCCTGAATCAGGTCCAAGAGTTCCTGAGGCACATCGTTATCTCCTACTACTGTAAATTCCAAATCCCTTACTTTATCGGAGGTTTCATTTCCCAGTCCTGCCATGCTGCATCCGCTTAAGAGCCGCACCACCGCAACCCACAGGAACAATCCCATGACTGCAAATAGCTTGCCATTTAGTGTTCTTCTCATCCTTCTGCCTCCCCAGTTGATCATTCGTTACTGTTTTCGTCCGGTTCTCCCCGCCCTGTAAACTGTAACGGTTTATTACCATTGTATTCCGGCCGCCCCAAAGGTATGCATGGCTTTTTTCTTTATTATATGGTACACTAGTAAAAAGATGTTGGAATCAAAATCTGTGGAGGTGGGGTCATGTTTAAAAAAGCAATTGTTATCGGAAGCCCCGGCGCTGGCAAAAGTACATTTTCCAGGAAGCTTCGGGATGTGACAGGTCTCCCCCTGTACTACCTTGATATGCTGTGGCACCGGCCGGATAAGACCACCATTCCAAAACAAGAATTTGACAGGAAGCTAAAGGACATCCTTATAAAAGACAAGTGGATTATAGATGGAAATTATAACCGGACACTTGAAATGCGTGTAAACTACTGTGATACCATTTTTCTTCTGGATTTTCCATTGGATATTTGTCTTTCAGGCGCTGAGTCCAGAATTGGAAAAGAGCGGGAGGACCTGCCGTGGTATGAGACAGAATTCGACACAGAATTCAAGCAATTTATCCTGGATTTCCCCAAAGAAAGTTTACCTCAAATTTATGCGTTGATTGAAAAATATAGAGAGGATAAACATGTCATTATATTTAAGTCCAGAGAAGAATCAGAAGAGTATTTGAAAAAATTTTAACAGTTCAGACAAGAAGTATCGAAATAAACAAAATCCTTGCTGTCAGGAGGTTTCATAATATGCCTTACTTATTTCTTCATGGTTTAGGACAAGGCCCGGAAAGCTGGGGGCCTGCTGTGGATCACCTTTTTCCTTCCTCCCCTGTGGGAACAGTTTTAACGCCCAGATTATCGGATTTTCTCATAGGGCAGGAAGCGACCTACCAGAACCTGTATCAGGCCCTTTGCCAGTATTGCCATTTTCTCCCCCGCCCTCTCCATATCTGCGGATTGTCCCTGGGGGCAGTTCTGGCTCTTCATTATACCATAGAACATCCTGATGAAGTTCGCTCCCTGACCCTCATAGGCGCTCAGTACCGTATGCCAAAAAGGTTGTTGTCCTTTCAAAATGCGGTGTTTTCTCTTCTGCCCCAGGCCGCGTTTCGAAATATGGGGTTTGAAAAAAGAGAGTTATTAAGTCTGACTGCAAGTATGATGGATCTGGATTTTTCTCATGATCTGGAAAACGTTTCCTGTCCGGCGCTGGTTCTCTGTGGGGAGCGGGACAAGGCTAACCGTAATGCCTCCCGGGATTTAGCTCAGCTCCTTCCCCGGGCCCGTTTCCGGCAGGTTCCCGGCTGCGGGCACCAGGTAAACACAGAATCCCCCTGGCATCTGGTCCAGGTACTTTCAAAATTTTACGGGAGGCTTCTATGAATAATGAAAAAGTATATAGGATGGATTTTTCCAAAATCTATCCCCTGCTTGTCAACAAAGCCTTGAAAAAAGGCCGCTCAAAGGCAGAAGTGGATGAAATTATCCGTTGGCTTACCGGCTATACCCAGGAAGATTTAGAAGCGTTATCAAGTCAGTCCGTACCCTACTCCCAGTTTTTTCAAAACGCTCCCTGTCTCAATGAAAAAAGATCTCTGATAACCGGCGTCGTATGCGGGGTCAGAGTAGAAACCATTGAGGAACCCCTTATGCGGGAAATCCGTTATCTTGATAAGCTTATTGATGAACTGGCCAAGGGGAAGGCTTTGGAAAAAATTATGAGAAAATAGTAAAAGGGTCTGTGGCTGACATTTCTGCCGGGCCACAGGCCCTTTTACAAATGGTCAATTAAAACTCCACTTCCATTCCGTCATAAGCTGCCAGTATCCCTCGTTCCCTTCCCCACTGGGCAAGCTGATCATAGGTCATTTCTCCATTATGGCTAAAATGGTTGACGACTTTTACAGTTTGGCTGCCGGTACATCCCAGTTCAGCCAGCTTTTTAAACATATTTTCTGCATCAGGCAGTCCCATGTGATACTCTTTCACGGATTTGATTCCCATAGTTGCATCCAGGCTGACCAGATCGAATCTTTCTTTTGTTATCAATTTCCACGCCTCCGGAGACAGGTTGCAGCCTGTGTCATGTCCGTAAAATACGGTTTTTCCGTCTTTTTTACAGATATAGACCAGACATTCTTCCCGTTTATCATGGTCAGCAGGGACTGCCGTGATTTCCCAGCCATGGGAGCGAATAAGGTCTCCGCCGTGGGTCGTATGGAAATGGACGGTATCATCAATGGGATGCGGCTTGAAACGGTCAATCAGGATATGTTCATAAAAAGCTTTTCTGACCGCTTCATTGCCGTAAATATCCAATACTCCTTCTGCGCCATGCCCGAAGTGTTCATGGCGATGGATCAGGTCAGTAGGAAACCAGTGATCCATATGGCTGTGTGTAACCAGCAGCGTGTGGACAGTGCCAAGATTCAGCCTGTATTGTAATGCATGGGTATAGGTATCCGGCGGGAAGTCAATCAGCAGGCTGTTGTCCAGAAGGGCTTGTGTCCGGGTACGCAGGTTCCTGCCGCCCGCTTTTCGGGCATGGGTGCAGATTGGACAGGAACAGAATAATCCTGGCCATCCTTCCGCCGCAGCTGTTCCCATGTATAATATCTTCATAATATCCCGTTCCTTTCTCAATTTAAAACTTACAGTTTTTTTATTTTCTCAAACCTGGATTACTTTGTCCAGGGCATGGCAATCTCCACTTTGAACGGATAAATCAGGATAATTGGCAGAATTGGAAAGCAGCACGGCCACACAGTCAGGGTGTCCCGCTTGTTTAATCTTTTCCCGATCAAATGTAATAAGCCTTTCTCCCATTTTAACTTTCTGCCCCATCTCTACGAAACACTCAAAGCCATCTCCTGCCATAGCTACAGTATCCACGCCCACATGAATAAGCAATTCCATACCGTCAGCAGAGGTAATGCCTACGGCGTGCTTTGTATCTGTAGTAAAGGAAATTTCCCCGTCATAAGGCGCTACAATAACTCCTTCCACAGGGTTAATTCCAATACCGCGTCCCAGAACACCTGCAGCAAAGGTTGCGTCTGGAATCTCTTCGGAAGGGAAAACTGTGCCGGAAACAGGTGCATAAACAATACCAGGCTGGCACTCTACCGTGATAGGGCGCGGCTGAGGCTCAGAAGCCTTCTGTAGAACAGATTCTTCATCTTTAAAGCCAAAGAACCAGGTTAATACAAAAGCCACTCCTACAGAAATCGCCATCATAATTATGTAATTAACGGAGTCATGCAGGCACAACAGAAGTCCAAAGATTCCGGTAACCCCTGTACCGCTGGCTCCCAAGCCAACCAGAGAAGCATACATAGCGCCTGCCGCACCGCCGATAGCGCCGCAAACAAAGGGTTTAAAATAGCGTAAGTTCACGCCGAAAATGGCTGGTTCCGTAATACCCATAAAACAGGAAAGAGAAGACGGAAGAGCTACGGATTTAATTTTTGTATTTCTGGTTTTCAGGGCAACTGCTAATGTTGCCGCGCCCTGAGCAAGATTGGCGGCAGAAGCCAAAGGCAGCCAGTAGGTAAATCCGTATTGGGCAATCTGTCCCACATCAATTACGGTATACATGTGATGGATACCGCCCACTACCGTCAGGGAGTACAGACCTCCCATTACCATACTTCCCAGACCAAAGGGCAAGGTAAGCAGGGTCAGAATCCCGTTGATAATACCATTTTCCACAGCAACAAAAATAGGACCGATAATGGAAAGTGTCAGATAGCCAGTAGCAAATACACTTACTAATGGTGTTACAAACAAATCCAGCATGGCAGGAACTACTTTGTGCAGGCGTTTCTCAATAAAGCACAGAACCCAGACGGCGATAATTACCGGGATAACGTGCCCCTGATAGCCGACCATATCTACACTGTATAGTCCAAACCACACTTTTTGTGTCTGGAGTACGCCTTCCGTTGCTACTGTCCAGGCATTCTGCAAGTTGGGATGGATCATAATCATACCAATAACTGCGCCCAGGAAAGGATTCCCCCCAAAGGCTCTGGCAGCGCTAAAAGCAATTAAAATGGGCAGGAAAGTGTATGCCGTGTTGGCAAACAAATTTGCGAAAACATAGATGGAACCAGAGGTATCGATATTTAAAAAGCCATTGTTGACCATAAAGGCCAGAGCCTCCATAATTCCCATAAGAAAACCACTGGCCACGATAGCCGGAATAATGGGGACAAAAACATCACCCAGGGTTTTAATTGCCCGCTTAAATATGTTTTGCTTAGCCGCTGCAGCTGCTTTAACCTCTTCCTTTGATGCAGCGGTAAGGCCGGAAATTGCAATAAACTCATCATAGACTTTATTCACTACCCCGGTTCCCAATATAATCTGCAGCTGGCCGGAGGCACTGAACACGCCCTTTACACCATCAATGTCCTCCACAGCCTTAGCATCACACTTCGCGTTGTCCGCCAATACCAGACGCAGGCGTGTGGCGCAATGGGCAGCAGAGATGAGGTTTTCCTTTTTCCCTACTTTTTCATAAATTTGTTGTGCTGTTTTTGCGTAATCCATAATCTTTTCCTTTCTGTTGAGTTATTTTATCCCTCATAAGAGGGTAAGGTACACAAGTAATTGAATACGTATTCACAAAAGGGCAAAAAATTAATAATCCTTAATCAGATCCGTTAACGCCGCCCTCAGAATACGTATTCACAATTCCCTAAAAAGAACCTTGTTGGAGGGCTCTTTTTTAGGAACTCTGCCTTGGAACAAGCACGGCATGGAGGGGACAATTCCAAAGGGGATGTTCGCAGGCATGTTCAATACGGTATAATAAACGTGAGACTGCTTCCTGCGCCATCCGTTCAATGGGCTGGGAAACACTGGTGAGACCAGGTCTCAAATACCGGGCCATCATCGTGTCATCAAAGCCGACCACTCCGGCTTCTGCGGGAATCATAAACTGCAGCTCCTGAAGAAAACAAAGAATCCGCAGAGCATAAATATCATTCCCGGCAAAGACGCCCAGGCGCTGTTTTCTATAGGGCAGATACGCTCTCAATACCTCTTTCATCTGGGTATCATCTTGATATACAACATTGGTGACACGCTCTGCCTGCCCCCATTCGGACAGCGCCTGGCGAAAGCCCCCATATTTGCGATCATAGTCTTTTCCGATAAACAAAAACTGTTTATACCCCTGATCAATCATGTGTTTGGCCACCATTTTTCCTGCTTCTGCATGATCTACATATACAGAATCCAGGCCTTTGGCCTGACGTGTTACCGCCACAACAGGTACTTCAAGTTTTTCTGCATATCCCCGCCACACCTGGCTGGTTTCACGGATTGGAACGGCCAGAACACCGTCGACCCGATAGCGGCGAACAATATCCAGGTATTCCAGTTCATTGTCCGTATTGTAATTGCTGTTAAAAAGGATGATGCTGTAGCCATGTTTCCTTGCCTCTGTTTCGATTGCTTTTGCCACATCTGCAAAAAATCCGTTGGAAATGTCGGTCAGTATTACGCCCAGCAGGTGGGTCTTACTGCCCTGCAGGCCTTTTGCCAGAACATTAGGCTGATAATTATGTTCTTTCGCACAGGCCAGAACACGTTCACGAATATCCGGCGCTACATTCATATTTCCGTTAAGCACACGGGAAACCGTTGGTTGGGAAACTCTGGTTAATCTTGCGATTTCTGTCATTGTAATCATAAATCACACCATTGAATACGTATTCTTCATAAGCAAATTAACTATATCACACTTTTCACATCGCTTCAATTTACTTGATTCACAAAAAATACATGGATATTTTGTGAATGTTGCCGAAAGCTGCGGGGTATTTCCTCGCGGCAGTCGCCAAATGTGCGTGCAAACATGTACATTTGGCTCGTTGCTCGTGGGAATAAACATATTCCCCTCCCCCTTGGCATATGATGTAAAAAACATTCTCAGGGGTAATCCCATGAAAGAATATATTGAAGAGCGTGCAGTCGCTATCGCCAATTACATTATAGACCACAATGCTACCGTAAGGCAGACGGCGAAAAAGTTTGGGATTAGCAAATCGACTGTACATAAAGACTGTACGGAACGTCTAAATTCCATTAATCCTCATCTGGCAGAACAGGCCCGTAAAGTATTGGACATCAACAAATCTGAGCGGCACATCCGGGGCGGTCTGGCTACAAGGGAAAAATATCAGCACCGGCTTCAGATGTGCAGCAAGTCGGATGATAATTAAACGGAAGGGCATAAGTTCGCAACATTGCCAAATCCGATGAATCTGCAGTACACTTACTCTATGTGTAAAAATCCGGAGAAAATCCTTTTATTGGTGGATTCTTTCCGGATTTTCTATGCGGTTTAATATTGCTCTGCCTAAATTTATCAGATAATGCAGGAGATAAAATCGAACTGTCCCAGATGGCTTACAAATCTCTGCATGGAATCAGAAAAAGGGATGTTACAAAACAAAGTAAAGCAGCTTCATTTTGCAACATCCCATATTTCTATAACACATCTGAAAAATGCGGTCTCAACCGCTTAAACACCTTAAGCCCCGCCAGCATAAGGACTGCTGTCACCCCCCAAAAATACAGGGTAAGGGCAGGCCTTTCCCAAAACCAGTTTCCTGTAAGCATACAGTCCCGATATCCTATTACAATATAGTAAACCGGATTGATTTTCAGAACCTGTTCCAGCCATGCCGGAGCGCTGGGGAACATAGATGCTGACCACATAATCGGCGCCAGCCACATACCAAACTGAAGACAGATCCCCACAATCTGGGCCATGTCCTTGAAAAACACAGTCACTGCGCTGGTAAAATAAGAAATCGCCAGAGCCAGCACGGACGCCGCAAACCCGTAATACACCACCTGAAGCCAGGTAGGTCTAGGCATATTTCCTCCGATTAAAAACATTCCAAACATGATAAAGACAAAAAATCCATGAACAAACATGCTGGAAATTACTTTTAATATTGGCAGGATTTCTACCTGAAACACCACCTTTTTTACTAAATAGTGGTACTCCTGTAAACAGTTGGTTCCTGTATTCAGGGCCTCGCTGAAGAAAAACCAGGGTGCAATTCCCGGAACCAGCCACTCAATATAGGAAGAGTTTGGCACTGGCGGCGTACTTCTGAATCCGATGGGACCAAAAAGGAACCAGTATATCAGCACCGTCACAATGGGCTGGATCAGCATCCATACCACGCCGAAATAGGAACCTACAAACCTCTTGCGAAAGTCCGCCTTAGACAGATCCCAAATTAATTTTCGTTTCTTAATAATCTCTTTTATGAGAGAAAGGACATAGTTCATAATCCTTTTCCTTTCCTTTTCCAAGCTGCCCTGCAGATTAGAATTTAAAGGTATCCTTAAAGCCGCCCCACTTCTGATCCTTTTCAGAAATGATCAGCTCCATTCCTTCTTCCACAGGCCACTCTACCCCGATCTCCGGGTCATTCCAGGCCAGTCCGCCCTCATCGCCGGGGTGATAAAAATCGGTACATTTATAGGCAAATTCTGCCTCGTCTGAAAGCACTAAAAATCCATGGGCAAAGCCTTCCGGAATATAAAACTGCTTTTTATTTTCTGCAGACAATTCCACGCCGAACCACTTTCCATAGGTATCCGAATTCGCTCTCAAATCTACTGCCACATCAAAGACTTTGCCCCGAAGCACTCTCACCAGCTTGCCCTGGGGAAATTCTTTCTGATAATGAAGTCCTCTTAAGACGCCTTTTACAGACATAGACTGGTTGTCCTGAACAAAAACCAGGTTCAGTCCGGCTTCCTGAAAGTCATTTTGATTATAGGTTTCTACAAAGTAGCCTCTTTCATCCTTAAAAACGGTGGGTTCAATTACATACAGCCCTTCAATAGGGCAGGAAGTTACTTTTATCTTTCCCATGGTTGTACTCTCCTTTACTTTTACAGACAGCAGGCCGCGATGACCGTCTGCCACATAGTGGCCAGCAGAATAAATGAAGAAACTGCCAGCACTCCCGTATGATACCACATATTTTCTATTCGCGCAATGATGGCGCGGGAATTAAACAGCATATAAAACAAAAACAGAATTGGCATATAATACCGTCCCTGTACTCCGGCAATGGTTACCATTCCCGGCACCGTGTAAGAAATGTACATGGAGGTCCACACCAAAAGAACTGCACCGCCAAGCATCAGGAAAATCCAAAGCTTCTGCCAGATGGACAGTCTTTCCGGCGCCGTAGTTTTCGTGTCTGTCGTCACTGTATAGACCACCAGCGCGCTTGTCAGCCAGGTAAAACCGCCTGCCGCCAGATGGCCCTGGACCGAAAAGATATCTTTTCCCAGAACAAAATCCGGCAGCTGATGGAAAATATTGCGAAACAGGATCCGGATATAAGCAATGAAATTTCCTAAAACATAGGACATCTGTCCTACCTCGCTGGTGTCTCCCCCTCTTAAATCTCCCGTTGCCTTAGGGGCAAAAAGTACCGGCAGGACAAAGGTAGACAAAAGCCCCAAAAGGACCAGAATAAATCCCAGGCGCATGGCAGCCTCCTGCCGTTTATCCTGGAATTTAGATGCCGGAAGCAGCAGGCCGATTAAAATCATAGGGGCATATACGGCTTTGGCGCTGCATCCCAAAACAAATGCAGCTAAAATCAGCCCGTAGGACTTCCATGAAATCTTTGTCTCCGGGGTCAGAATCTCCTTAAGCAGGCAGGCCATGGACAGATAAATCCAGGCAGTTACCGCCGGATCATAAGAGTACACGCAGGCCATAAAAATGGAGGTGGGGAATAGCCCAATCACCGCCATTACCGCCTTTCCCACCGGGGTCTTTTTGATGGCAAAAAACATTACCGCCGCATAGACTAACAGATTTCCCAATCGTCCCAGACGGATCATAATTCCAAATGGAATCCCCAATCCTTTACAGACCTTAAGGACAAGAGCCGGGCCTGCATACGCAGGAACAGAAATTACCGGGGTTGTGAAATCAGGATGAATATTCCCGTTTTTGTAGTCCCCCTCTCTGTTAAAAAACTCTTCAATCAGGGCTTTTTCCTCCCTGCTCCCCGGCTGATTTTCCGGCCAGTCGCTAAGGCTGGGAATCATCTTAACCCATGCCCCGGGGCTCACATTCATTCCCCATGGCATACTAGCAATCTCCATAGATCGCAGCAGATGGGTCTCCTCATCATACCCCACCTTGCTTACCGGAAGCGCTACTATCATCAGGATCCCTGTGGACAGACAGGCCACCGTAAAACCTATCTCTAAATGTCTTCCGATAGCTTTTCTAAACAAATAAAAGAAGGTTGCCAGGCCAAAGAGCACCCAGAAAAAACCCAGGCGGATCCAGTTAAACACTGCTGTGTTATAGATCTCAAATCCGGTAATTACAAGCGGCTTCTTCGCTGCTTCTTCCCGAGAGCCATTCTCTCCCAATTGATTCTTTTCAAATACCAGCTGAATGTGATCGGTCTCCCGGCCAATATTCAGGTAGGAAGTTGATAGAAGATAGCTGTTTCGATCTTCCAGGATTAAATCTTGCTCCGGATCTGCTTCCCCATATTCATTGTAATAGCACACATATGCCCTGGCATTTAACAGATGATCATATTCATAGGAATATGCAATTTTATGAATGTACTGACCGTCCAGCGAAACGGTTAAAATCCCTTTATCTTCTGTCAGCTCCCATCCCTTGGCCGTCTTTGTAAAACCTTCTGCCGCCACATTTTCTTCCCCTACCGGAATAATCCCCCGCTCGGTCCTGTTAAGGGATAAAACTTTCATATTGCAAAGATACTCGCAGATAACTCCGGCGGCCAGAACCAAGACAATCGCTGCCAGATAAGGCAAAAGCTGTTTTCTGTCAAAGGAAAATCCAGCAGATAGCTGTTTCTTTCGTTTTCCCATTTTTCTAGCTCTCCTTTTCCCCAGCGCTCTGTTTTTCCTCTTCCCGTTCCAGTTCATCCAGCGCTATCTTCTGAACCAGTTCCTTCAGCCTGGTTTCCAGTTGTGATATCCTTAGCGTCATGGTAAACAGCTTTACAATCAACAAAAATATCGTAAACAAGAACAGAAAATTGGCAGTAGAATAGATCCCAAACAGCCACGCCAAATTGTCCGCCACCGTGGGAAAAATGCTGAATACCACCAGCAGCATGGCCAAAAGAATCCAGAAAATGGAATCTTCTATCTGTACTTTAGCCTGGCGGATTTTGCGGAGCATCATCCCCATTGTGGCAACAGATACTAATATCAAAAGGACGCGGAGCATTGTGGTCATCATAATATTTCCCTCCATTCAGTGGTACTGGCACGCGCCGCTTCGTCAGAACGCATTCCAATACCTGGGATTCATGGTGCACCGCAGTATCAGAGCCTTTGGAAGCCTGCGATATTTCTTTCCCATACAGTATCCCAGATATTTGAATCCGCTTTTTAATATCAAATCCGGAAGCAGCCAGATTCTCCCCTTCTTCAGCAAATACAGAGCTGTAGTTTTTACCAGTCGTATTCCTTCGCTCTCTGATGGGATTCCGGCAAATATTTCCGGGTGATCCGCCTGGGAAACTGCCAAATCAAAGTTGCGCTTAAACTGTTCTATGCAAGTATAATTATGAGAATGAATTACCTTTGCATCCGCTGCATAAACAACTGCATAGCCAGACTGAATGGCCTTTCCGGCAAAGATCATGTCTTCATTAAAAATCGTTCTCCGTATAAATCCTCCCTGGGAAAAATACAAATCCCGGCGGTAAGCGCAGCATACATCAGAGGCAAAGTAGGTCTTAATCCCAAGACTCTCCAGGTCCTTTTTCGTCTTTACCCGGTTGCTGGCCGGATAGTTAAAAGAACGGGTATAGCGCTCAATAAAACCACAATCCTTGTTGGGGAGCTGTCTGGCATAGACCTGAATCACCTCTTCTCCGGCAGGGCCGGTCTGGCCGAAAGCCCTGATTAGATTCTCGATAAGATGCTTGCCGGCAGGCACTGCATCATGGGTCATGCATACTGCAATATCACTTTCCGACAGTTCCATAGCCATATGTCTGGTAGCTCCATGATCAAATTCTTCTTTGGAAATATGCCGCACCATAACCGAAAGATTCTCCGGCATCATTCTATCTATTTCATCCTGATTCCAATACTTTTTTTCTGTATTGATGATAATCACCTGGTGAACAGGCCAGGTCTGGACTGCCAGCATCTTTAACAGATGCCCGAACCTTTTTCCCGGCTTATAAACTGGGATAATTACATCCACCAGAGGCTTTTTTTCTTCCATAACCGCTCCTTACTTTCATCTTTTCTGACGTAAGTCAACACTCCTGACGCAAGCACGGCGCCTGGCTCATTGCCTGCGGGAATAAACCCAAATCGTATTTGCTGTGAATCCAATCATTAAAAGAGTCATAAAACAGGTATAAGCCCCTGCCGCCCCAAAAATAAGAAACCTTCTTACTAAGGCCGGAGCCAATATCAGGGCTCCCACTGTCACTGCCGCATAAACAAGAAAAATCCTCTTTTGTTGCCGCATAATTACCAGGGCATAGTACATCAGATTTCCCAATGCATAAAAGCCCCCGCCTAATACAATCACGACAAAACTCATATGATAAGTAGTCAACGCCCCTTCATAGCCGGATCCCAACAGCATTTCCATAATGCCAAGGACCCATTTCCCCAGAATTAAGGTTCCTCCCACTGCTACTATTGTCAGACCGCTTATCATAGCTCCAATCCGTACCAGCAGTTTTCGGAATCCCTCTAAGTCGCCATCCGTCCACATCTGGGTCAGCCTGGTAAGGAAGGGACGAATGACAAAGTTTGCTATCAGATATATGACAGATGTGGGCATAAAAATCAAGTTAAAATATCCACTGGCAGCGTCATTTAAGTTCCTGTCTATGGCATATTTTGCTGCAGAAAAAATATAAAAATCCAGAAAGACAGACAGGAATAAAAGGCTTGTCTGGGAAAAAATCTTTTTTATTTTTCCCTGATATTTTTTCCAATCTATCCCCTGCAGTTTCCCGATTACCGACAAATCAAACAGCGCCACTCCCAGAATCTGTGCCGCCACAGCGCCGCAGCAGGCGGCCAGAAGGCAGCTTTCCGGAGAAAGCATGTTTTTGGTGGATAAGAGTGCTAAAAGAAAGATGGCCACTGACAGGATAGTCCGGAATGTATTAGATTTCCCCGTCAGGTACAGGCAGCCCTGGCGCTGAAATTCTGACTCATATACATCGGCAAAGCCATCTATTATCTTGTACATTGCCAGCAAAAATACTGCTATGGCCTTAGCCGTCGAATAGGTTCCGCTTACCCTCATCCATGCCAGATATAGAGCAGCAATTAGTACCGCCAAACCGCTGGTAACCACGCGATGTCCCAGGTAGTCTCCAAAGGAGTATTCCCCGCTTCCATCCGTTATCTGAAATGGACGAATCCCAAAATATGCCACAGTGAACATCTGCTGGCCAAAGGTACTGAAACCAAACGCAAAGATACCGCCAGCGCTGTCCCCGGCAATTCTCATTACCAGAAATGAAAGAAAGATACTGGCAAAAGCATAGAAAAAGCTTCCTGCCATATTCCAGATCATATTCTTTTTTTCTATATTTCCCTCTGTCTCCAGGAGAAGTCCTGCCATCTTATTCAGCATAGAAACCCTCGCTTATTTCTTCCGGAAGTTCTGAATCAACAGGATGGAGATCAACATCCGCAGCATATATTTTGCCGCTACCAAGGGTTTTAAATAGCTTTCTCCTGCAAGACGGTTTTCGATCTCTACCGGCACTTCGGCCACTCTGGCCCCCTGTTTAATCAGAAAAGAAATGGTGTCCGGCTCCGGCCCATAATTTAAACTCAACGCGAAAGTCCGGATCATCTCTTTGTTAAACATCCTCATACCAGATGTAGGATCTGCTACTTTAACCCCGGTAGTCATGCGGATTGCCGCTCCAATCAACCGGCTTCCAATCATTCTCATAGAAAAATCCTTTTGCTTGTCCACAAAACGGGAGCCAATGACAATATCATAGCCCTCATCCATCTTTTCCCGCATTTTTCCGATATATTCTGGTCTGTGCTGCCCGTCTCCGTCAAACTGAATTGCACAAGAATAGCCTTTTTCACAGGCATATTTCATCCCTGCCTGAAAGCATCCGGCCAACCCCAGGTTCACCGGAAGATTTAAAAGATGATAGCCTTTTTCCTGGCAGATCTTCGCCGTGTTGTCGGTGGATCCGTCATTGACTACAATATAATCCAGCTGAGGAAATTTCTCAACCAGCTCTCCTACCACGGTTTCAATATTCTTCTCTTCATTATAAGACGGGATGACTAAAAGTATATCCTTCATTCCTGTCTATTCCTCCATAACCAGGATTTTAATATCCTTACACGCCTTGATACCGGGCCTGACAGTAAGCCATTCCTCTTTGGGGGAAATCCCCCTTTCCCAGCTTACCAGGGCCTTTGGAAGGTTTGCCCCGGCGGCATGGCTGAAAGGGTAGCCCCCGCCAAATCTGGGATTCATCTCCAGAATATAGTATTTCCCGTCTGCTTCAAATACATCCATATCCAGGTTGCCCCGATGGTTTAAAAGCCTGCTTATCTTCTCCCCCAGGCTCTTCAATTCCTCATTGTCAACCGTCTCGGCAAAGTCTGTTTCACCGGATCGCATAGCCCCTTTTCGTTTCGGAATCGTGTTTTGATAGCGGCAATCCAGATCATTGATAATGTCCAATCCGTATTCCTGACCATCTATTTTTTCCTGAATCAGAACGCAGGCCGACGGATCTTTTTCCGCCTCAAACCGAAGGTAGCTCTTTTGGATTTCCCGGACAATTTTTTTATAGAAAATGTCCAGTTCTTCTTCATTATCTGCCTGAAAAACGGATAGAGAACCCATTCCCCAGCGTGGCTTTACGATAAGCGGATAAGAGAGAATGCCTCTTCGGACAGCAGCTTTTGCTTCCTTGGGATTTAAAAAACTTTTAGGGGTTAACAAGTCATTCCTGCTTAAAAACTGAAATGTTTTCCACTTATCATTGCAGAGTTCAACCACCTCCGGATCCGAAACCACCACATCCACCCCGATTTGGAAGAAATCATTCCGGTGATTTGCCAGCACCGGCAAATCAATATCAAACAGGGAAATCAGCATAGTAATCCGATTTTCTCTGCAGTAGTCCAGCAAAAAGGGAATATAATTTTTGTCATAAATCAACGGGGTGACCACCCACTGATCCGCCGCTGCAAAAGCCGGGCATGTCTGGCTGTTGGCCACATGGACCTTTCCCTCCCCTGCAATTGCTTCTTTGAAATATTCTACCAGATAAGTTCTCCTGCCTGCGCTGGTCAGAAGGATATTGATCTCTGTTTCCATATTGTCCTCGATTCTGAAAGCCGCCGTATCTTGCCCTGTAAAACCGTTTTCATGCCTTTGCCCTTTTGGGGCACTGAAGGTATCATACCATAAAATGGCTGGTTTTGCTACGAAAAATATACAGATAGAGCCGGGAGCTGTTGTCAGCTTCCGGCTCGCTGCTTTATCAGTTCTGTTTCACCCTTACCATACATCTTTTTTTCCAGCAGGCAATCCCATATTTGATAATTTTAGACATCCCGTCTTCTCTCAGCCTCTCCTCATAGCCTTTCTCCTCAATCTGATTCAATGCCTCTGCACAGCCTTCTTCCAGATTCCCTCCGTCTGGATATTTAAGTTCTATCACGATCCCCAGGCTCTTATCTTCTATCTCCACCTGAATATCACTGAATCCTTCCCCGGATTCTATATTGGAATCCACATCCCAATCCTCCCGGTGACTCAGCAAGCCTAACAGGATACCATGATAAAAGTTCTCTTTTTTGCCTTTTTGCACACTGGTATCCCGGATGCTGATGGTTTTCTTTAGATAAGCCGTAAACAGCCTTTCCACCGTCTCTCCGTCCCCTGCGACAAATGCCCTGCAGAATTCATCCAGCATCGGCCCGTTTTTCTTTGCCTCTTCCTGGAACCACTCCATCACCTGTTCCTTAAAAATCTTCCGGATTTCCAGATTGGGAATTACCAGAGAATAAACATCGTCCTCCTCTTTCTCTCTGTAAGTCAGATAACCTGTAATGAACAACATGCTCCAAAGATTATCAAGATTCTTATATAGCTCTCCATAGGTCAATTCCTCATTGACTTTCTTCTTCACACTTTCCCCGGCAAGCAGGCTTTCGATTTCCCGCCGGGTTTTAGGAGTTGCCATCTGTAAAAAGCGGCGGATAATATAGTTTCCGCTGGTATTCATCCAGAACGCCTTTGGCATTGCATCCGGTTCTGACCGCAGGAAATTTACATAATTGATCACATCCCACGGGCAATATACATCTGCCTTTCCGAAGCGGTAGCCATCATACCACTCCTTAATCTGCTCGTAGTGTCCTTCCAGGCTATAATATTGAAGCATGGCTTTGACTTCCCTGTCGGAAAATCCAAAATATTCATCAAACCGGACATCGGTTATAGACAATACGTTGAAATTATTGAGCCCTGTAAAAATGCTTTCCCTGGCAATCCGCAGGCACCCGGTCAGTATTGCGAACTGTAAGCTGTCATTGCTCTTTAATGCCTGCCCCAGCATACTCCTGACCAGGCCAACCATTTCTTCATAGTAGCCAAACTGCTGGGCCTTATCCAATGGCACGTCATATTCATCAATCAGCAGGATCACTTTTCGTCCATAATGCTTTTTAAGAAGATGGGTTAACGTCAGAAGGCTGTCTTTTAAGACCACCTCCGGCATAATAAACGCGGATTCTCCCTTTCGATCCACTTTAACCAGCTGGCAATACTGTTCCTGCTCCTCTTCCAAAAGCCTGCCGCTTTCCTTCAGGAAAGAAAACCTCAGAGCCTCCCTTCCTATGATAGAAGCCAGCATGGCCCGGGCCCCTTCATAGTCCCTGGCTTCCACACCTTTTAGGGTCAATGACACTACTGGAAACTTCCCCATATACTTATCGCAAAGCTCCGGCTCCCCTGTGATGTCCAGCCCCTGAAAAAGCTGTATGTCGCAGCCGTATTCAAAAAACGTCTTAAACATACTCATGTTTAAAGATTTCCCAAACCGTCTGGGGCGGGTAAAAAGATTCACTTTTCCCCAATTTTGAAGCAGTTCTGCGATAAGGCCTGTCTTATCCACATAGTAAAAATTTTCTCTACGGATTTCTCCAAAATCTTCAATTCCGATTGGCAATCTTTTTCTTATACTCATGCTTTTTTGCTCCTCTCTGCAGCTTTTCAAAAAATCTCTTCAGACTATATTTGTCTGTCTTTTCCGCAGCCCCTTCACAATCCCTGCCAGATACCGGAAACTCTCTACCTTAAACAGCCAGGCCAGTCCCCCATAAATCAACACGCCCCCACAAATCTGGGCAATCAAAAGTATCCAGTTATTATGAATAAAAAGCTGCAGGCCATACACCGCCGCCCCCATAAGTACAGACAATATCAGAGCAGGAAACACATCCTTCCACTGCTCTAAAAAACTATAGTTTAAAAGCTTTTGATTGGGATATGCATTGATAATCGTTCCCACAAAATCAGTGGCTGCCTTTAGCCATACCATGGCATAAATGCCAAAAGGAATGCTGACAGCTAAAACCGCCAGCCCCAACGCCTTTTTTATAATCTCCAGTTTTAAGAAAATATCGCTTCTTCCCAGGGCATTGATGGCCTGAAGGTTGGCAATATGAATGGGCCACATGGCGTAGCCAACGCACATAATCTGCAAAAAGGGCACGCAGGGCAGCCACTTTTCTGTAAGGATAATGGAAATCAGAGGCTTTGCCACCGCAATCAGTCCCGCCATCATAGGGAATATTACAAAAGCACTGGTGACAATAGAGCGGCGGACCATAGCCTTCATCCGCTCTTTCTCTTCCTGACTGGCAGAAAAAGCAGGCAGCATCACCGCCTGAATGGATGCGGCCAGATTATTGACAATAAGCTGGGGAAACTGATTTCCCCGGTTGTAATAGCCCACCACATCCTTCTGGTAAATCCTGCCGATAACCATGGTATATAAGTTGTTATATAAGGTATCTAAAAGAGAAGAGCACAGAAGTTTCCAACCATAAGAAAACAGCGTTTTCACCCGGCTAAAGGAAAATACCTTTGCAGGCCTCCAGCCTACCAACACCCACAAAAATACCATCAGCAAAAACTGGGTTCCCAACTGCTGCACTACCAGCGCCCAGGTTCCAAGTCCCCGGTATGCGCCTATCACTCCGGCGATTCCCGACAGGCAGGTGGCAAGCAGGCTGGCAATGCACATCTTGCGAAACTCCATTTTCCTGGATACCATGGCAGTCTGAACCGATACCACAGCGCCAAAAAATATCATCAGTGCCAGCACCCGCAGCATAGGCTTCAGCTCCGGATCATGATAGAAGGATGCCACTGCAGGCGCTCCCACAAAAATCACAGCATAAAGCAGTGCTGCAACCCCCAGGCTCAAATAAAAAACAGACGAATAGTCCAGCTCATCTACCTGGCGTTTCTGGATCAGGGATGTTTGAAAACCGGACTGAATAAACACATTGGCAATGGCGATAAAGACCAGCAGAATCGCAATGGTTCCGTATCGTTCCGGCCCCAGAAGTCTTGCTAAAATCAGGGAAATCACAAACTGGACTATTTGAACTCCGCCGTTCTCCAAAACTTTCCAGAACAGGCCGGACAGGATTTTTCCTTTTAAACTTGTGGGATTTTCTGTCATCTTTTACCTCTTACCTTGTACCACATTATCTGTAATCCACTATACAGCCAGGGACAGTATACGTCTAATTTTAAGAAAAACCGGGTGCGGAAATCCAGCTCTTTATAGTAGCGCCGATAGCCTTTTTGCAGCGCCTGACGATACTCCTTTGTATTTAAAAAGGTCAAAAAGTCCATCCGGTAAAAGGCGCTTTTAATGGCCTTATCATACTTGTGATCCGTATCCTTTGCAAATGCCCGGAACATTTTCTTCATGGCATTATGATGGCGAATCAGGTTTTCCTTGTAATTTCCCTTCTCCATCTGGCTGGACCAGGAAACGCTGACTCCCTGTCTGTATGCTGACATCTTTCGATCCATATAATAAACGGTCCCTTTGCTGGCCATAAAAATATGGATAGGGACATCTCCTACCGGACAATCGTGATACCACTGAGGCAGCGCCCTGGCTAACTTAGTGGGAAACATTAAAGATGCCGTGGGATAATTGGCCCGCTTATCAATCACTTCCTCCGGAGTACATAGTTTGCTGCGCTTATAAGGGCGAATCTCCCTTGCCCGCAGCGCCTTGTCCTCAGACTCTATTTTTGCGCTGTGAAAACACAAGGTACAGTCCGGGTGAGCTTCCATATAATCTGCCTGGCGCTGAAGCTTAGAATCATCAATCCAGTAATCGTCTCCTTCGCACATGGCAATATATTTTCCTTCTGCCCTGGGAAAATTAAAGGCCCCGCTGATGTTGGAAATCCCTTTGGAATATTGGTTTTCCTCCTGGTACATGGGGCGGATAATTTCCGGGTATTTTTCTGCATATTCCCGGATAATTTCCGGAGTTCTGTCCGTAGAGGCATCATCGTGAATAACAATTTCAAAAGGGAAGTCCGTCTTTTGCATAAGAAAACTGTCCAGGGCTCTGGCAATATATTTTTCATGGTTATAAGCGATACAGCTGACCGTTACCAGTGGTTTTTGCTTCATAAGGCTCACTCTCCTAAAATAATCCGGCAGATCTCATCCACCACATCCAGAGGCAAATCTGCATACATAGGCAGAGTTAAAATCTGCTTTGATATGCGATCCGCAACAGGCGTATCCTTTGGATTAAACTGACTTTTATAGCAATCATAAGCATTAATGCAGGGATAAAAATACTTTCTTGCAAAAATATTTTTTTCCGCCAGTTGGTTATAGACCTGATCCCGGTTCCACCTGCCGCCTTCAAAAACCACCGGCATGTAGGCATAATTATAAGTAACTTTTGGATTCTGCCAGGACAGGCCAATGCCGGGAATTCCTTCCAGATGGCTTCTGTAGCGCTCTGCCACTGCCTTCCGTTTTGCGATTTCCCTGTCTATATATTTTAAATTGCACAAGCCCATAGCAGCCTGAAATTCGTTCATTTTGCCGTTTCCGCCTACATATTCTACAGATTCTTTTCCGGTAATGCCAAAGTTTTTCAGCTTATAAAGCCGGTCTGCCAGCCACGGCTCCTTAAAGGTAGCAATTCCGCCTTCAATGCTGTTATAGACCTTGGTGGCATGAAGGCTGAACATAGACACGTCCCCGAAATCTCCGGCTCCACGGCCGTCAAATTCTTCTCCAAATGTATGGGCAGCATCATAGATCACCTTTAAATTATGGCGGCGGGCAATCTCTTCAATTCTTTCCACATCGCAGAAATTTCCATATACGTGAACTGGCACGATAGCGCAGGTTTTTTCTGTAATCAGCCCTTCCAGCTTGCCTGTATCCATGGTAAAATCATTGGGATTGATGTCGCAGAATACCGGCGTCAGATGGTTTCGCACAATGGCGTGGGTAGTGGATGCAAAGCTGAAAGGAGTGGTAATTACCTCTCCTTCCAGCTGAAAAGCCTGAAGGGACATTTCCAATGCAATATGGCCGTTAACAAACAGCTCCAGCCCTTCCACTTTTAAATATTTTTTTAATTCTGCCTTCAATTCCTCGTGATATTCTCCCATATTGGTCAGCCAGGCAGTATCCCAGATATGGCGCAGCTTCTCCACATATTCCTCTAGCGGCGGCATAGAGGATCTGGTCACCAGTATGGGCTCTGATTGATCTCTCATAGTTATTTTTGTCCCTTCTGACTCTTAAAATATGCCCGTCTCTGACGGCCATATAAGGCTAAACACATCCAATGGTAAATCCGTATCAGACGGCAGCGCAGCACCAAAACCGCCAGACAATTTTTCAGTCCCTCTGGTTTTACTGAAACCAGCAGGCGGCGAAATTCCGGCCGGGCAGCCATCTTTTTAATCTCCTCATAGCACTGGCGGCGGCTGTATCCGGAACGGTAATATGCCAGCCCCGCAAAACCGCAGATATGAAATATCATCCGGTTATTCATCTCATTTACCACATCTTTTGGGGCGTGGGAACGCCTTAAAAGACCCTGAACGGCCTTTAACAGCCGGAAACAGGTTTCCACCCCATTGGGATTAAACCGGCTTATGAGGCTGTCGCCGGCCTGATGCTGTGCATAATAGAAAATCACCTGGGGAACCAGACAGATCTTTTTTGTGCGGGTAATCATCCTGGTAGAAAACCAAATGTCCTCATTAATCAGCATGGCATCGTCAAAGAAAAGGATTTGGGCCTGCTGCTCTGCAGGGCTTTCAAATTCCCATCCGGCCCGTCTGCCCCAAAAGGTTTTGGCGCGGTACAGCTTATTATTGCAGTTATGAATCAGGTGTAAATCGAAGCAGGGAACCAGCAGCTCTTCCCCAAACTCTTTCAAGCTGCCGGACCAGGCATTTTTCCATACCCTTCTGTCCCTGGGGCTGCCATCCTCATAAACCATTTCGAAACCGCCTATGGCCATATCTGCCTGATTCTCTTTCACAGCTTCATATAGCGTAAGGATCCCGTCTTTTGCCATATAATCATCTGAGTCCATGGTCATAAACCACTGGCCTTTCATCCGGGCAAGGCCAAAATTCCTGGCGCTGGAAACGCCTCCGTTTTCCTTTTGAAATACCTGGATACGGGGATCCTGGCTTGCATAGTCCTGACAGATTTGAAGAGAGCTGTCAGTAGAACCGTCATCTATCAACAGAATTTCCAGCTCCCTATAGCTTTGATTCATAATAGACTGGATGCTTCTGTCCAGGTATTTTTCTGCATTATATACCGGAACAATCACTGAAATTAACTCATTCATGCTTTCTCCTTATGGCCCTGCTTTCCGGGCATACAGGGATACCCGCAGGATGTTTCCTCTTTCCGGCGCAGACCCTGCCCCATTGGGCATTTACTGCGTCATCCAGGTAGATTTCCATTAAAATTACCGTAAAAAACATTCGGGCAAACAAGGTACGGGCCCAGCCGATTTTCAGATAATTTCTATAATAATACAAGGCGCTTTCATGGCGCAGTTTTTGGCGGCTGACAGCGCTTTTAACGCTTTTAGAAATGGATGCTGAATGTTCATGGCGGTAGGTCTGACACAAAAGCAATACCGTCCCATAGCCTGCCTTTTTAAATCTCCATGCCAGAATATCTTCTTCATTGTAAAGAAATACATTCTCATCATAACCGCCGCACTCCAGCATCTTTGCTCCATCTACCATTAAAAGAGAGCCATGGACCGCATCTGCATAAACTGCTTTTTGCCCTTTAAAATACCCTTTCGGATAGTTGAAAACACCGGCAAAAAGCCGCCCCAAAGTCCTTCGTGACACTGGCCCGGTTTTTATCAGGCTTCCCCAAAATCCGGTTAATTTCCAGCCGTTTATCTGCTCCCCAAACACAGGATCTATCATCCTGGGCGCTACAGCAGCCACATCTTTATGGCCTGCCAATACAGAAGTCAAATTTTTTACACATGTATTTGTAAAGACTGTATCCGGATTGGCTATCAACACATAATCCGCCTTTAACTCCTCATGGGAATAACGAATCCCCAGGTTATTTCCTGCTCCATATCCGCCGTTTCCTGCCGCCTTAATCAGAAACACTTTAGGGGATTCCTCCCTTAATTTCTGCAGCTCTTCCCAGGAATTATCCGTAGAATGATTGTCCACCACCACCACGTAATCCAGACTTTCATAGCCGCAGATCCGCCTTGCCTGGTTCCTGGTCGTTTCCCAGTCATTATAATTTAGTATGACACAGCTTATCTTCATTTTCCCCGGCTCTCCACGGCTTTCATCCCGTACTTTTTACTGATATACCGGCGGACAGGAGGACATAAGAAGGTAGCATAATCCATCAGGTGGTAAGCCGCCATATAAAGTTCTTGCCCCTTCTCCCTGGGAGTCCCTCTCCAGGGTGTTTTCTCTAAATACCTTTCATAAGCCATCCGGTAATGATTCCGGTTTCCAGCCTTCCAGGGGCGCTCATCTCCCATAAAATGAATAATTGCAGGATGGACTTTGGCCCTCTTAAAAACAGTTTCCGGAACTGCCTCATAGGCCGGAGACTGTTTTACCAGATCCCGGTAATGAAAATATCGGTAATTGGTAAAAAAATTATACCTGGGGGACAGCGGCTTAATCCGGCCCTTTAAAGCACCGTTTAAAGTATCCTGATCGCAGGCAAAAGTACGGCCTCCCAGGGATTGGTAAAAGTCTAACAGCTTCTTTTCCACGGCCTGATCCCGCCATGCCTTCACATCTATTAAAAGGACGCCGGAATTAAAGTAAGGATCTTCCGGCCCCAGCCCTATCTGCTCCTTCACAGAAGGGTAAATGGTGGGCTCCATCACAGCCCCCAGAACGCATTTCCCCAGATCAGCGGCCCAAAGCTTCTTTAAAGAGCCCAGCACTACCGTATCACAGTCCAAATACAAAGCTCTCTCTACCGTTTCCGGCAAAACGGCTCCCACAAACAGACGGCCCATGGCGGTGATATCAAATCCCCCGGTATCTACCTCATAGGGAAACCGTTCCTTTAAATCCCCCAGCTCTATTACCTTCAGGCTGCGGTCAAAGTACCCGGCAATCTGCTTTAGCCTGCTCTGATTTTCCTGAGACATTCCCACAGAGAGAAGGTAAATGGTTATGGTTTCTTCCAGCTGGTTCCGGTCTAACAGGGAATAGAGGGACGTCCCCAAATGGCGGGCATAGCCGTCATTAGATGCGTAAATTACATTCATACAAGCTCTTCCTCTGCCTTCTTCATGGCGGACTCAATCACCTTGTCCATATCATAATATTTGTACTCTCCCAGGCGGCCGCCAAAAATCACGCCGGCTTCTTTTTCAGCCAGGGCAGCATATCTTTGATACAGCTCCTGGTTTTTCTCATCATTTACCGGGTAATAGGGCTCCATACCCTGGCTCCACGTCTCCGGATATTCCCTGGTAATCACTGTCTTTGGCTGGACGCCAAACTCGAAGTGTTTATGTTCAATAATACGGGTATAGGGAGTTTCCCGGTCTGTGTAGTTCACCACAGCCACTCCCTGATAGTTCTCCTGGTCTAAAAGTTCTGTCTCGAATCTTAAGCTGCGGTATTCCAGTTTACCGAACCGGTAGTTATAATAGACATCAATCGGGCCGGTATAGACGATCTTTTCTCCCAGGGAATCGTAATGATCCTTATTTTCCAGATAATCCACGCCGGTTTCCACATCACAGCCCTCTAACAGCTTATCAATGATTACATTATAACCGCCTATGGGGATTCCCTGGTATAAATCATTGAAATAGTTGTTGTCATAGGTGTATCGGACCGGAAGCCTTTTGATAATGAAAGCCGGTAAGTCTTTGCAATCCCGGCCCCACTGCTTTTCCGTGTAGCCTTTAATCAGCTTCTGGTAGATATCCCTTCCTACCAGGCTGATGGCCTGTTCTTCCAGGTTCTTTGGCTCCCCGGTAACGCTGGATCGCTGCTCTTCAATCTTTGCCCTGGCTTGTGCCGGAGTACACACTCCCCACATCTTGCTGAAGGTATTCATATTAAAAGGCATGTTGTACATCTCGCCCTTATAATTGGCCACCGGGCTGTTGGTGTAACGATTAAATTCTGCCAGACTGTTGACAAATTCCCACACCTTTTTATTGCTGGTATGGAAAATATGAGCGCCGTATTTATGGACATGGATCCCTTCTATATTCTCGCAGTATACATTGCCGCCGGTGTGATTCCGTTTTTCAATTACCAGGCACTTTTTCCCTTTCTGCTTTGCCAGGTAAGCAAATACAGCAGAATAGAGGCCGCTTCCAACCAAGACGTAATCATAAGGTTTCATACGGCATACCTCCTCTGTTTTAAGATAATCATTCATAATTGTACTTTATGATTGTACTATACTTTTCCTGGAAAGTAAACGGGGGAACTGTGCAGGCCATGGAAATCCCTGCCAGGTCCCCCGCCGTCCGGGCTGTCACCAGTGAATCACTACGCGAAACAGATCCGCTTCCACATCAATCTCCATCCGTCCTCCCTGAAGTTCAACAAAACTTTTGGCAATTGCAAGGCCAAGACCGGAGCCTTCGGTGTTTCTTGCGGCATCACCCCGGACAAAGCGCTCTGTCAGCTCAGAGGGATTTACAGTTAGTTCCGCGGCAGAAATATTCTTCATGGATATGGTAACGGCCTTCCCCTCCGCCAGGACATCTATATAGGCCCGGGTGCCCGGCATAGCGTATTTTAGAATATTTACCAACAGATTTTCAAATACCCGGTAGGTTTTCTGGCTGTCCAGCTTTAAAATCACCTTTTCCTCCGGCAGATTCCATCGGAAGTCAATACCGGATGTCTCCATACGGTCTCCTAATTCCAGATGTACCTGTTTTAATAGGCTGACGATATCCACATCCACCAGTTCTAATGGGGTATTGCCGCTTGTGGCTTTGCTGACCTCAAACAAATCCTCAATCAGTGCTTTCAGCCGCATAGATTTGGCTTCCAGAACCTGAATATAGCTATGGCGTTCTTCCTCCGTAATATCCTCCTTTTTCAGCAGGTTTATATATGTTATAATTGCTGTCAGCGGAGTTTTTAAATCATGGGACACATTGGTCACCAGCTCTGTTTTCATCCGCTGGCTTTTTACCTCTTCCTGAACTGCCTTTTTAAATCCATTCCGGATACGGGTAAGCTGGTGATAAAAGGGGGCGAAAATTCCCAGATCCTCTTCCACCTCCACATCCAGGTTGCCATCGGCCATATCGCCAATTGCCCCCAGGAGCACCTGATATTTTTTATTAAAATTGTCGCTGTAGCGTTTTAAAACTATAAACAGGGCTACAGAGTATGGAATAAGAACAAAAATCCCCCAGAACCACAGCATACAAATTATGGTCAGAATCGCAAAATTCACCATAACGAGCTTTAAAATCGTCTTCACTGACTGTTCCTGCCAGTCTATCCTGCAGACAGAATTCCAAAACCGTATCCCCTTTCTCCTGGCAAAGCGGCAGCCTCTCGCCAGAATCCGGCAGAACCATCCCGTAATAGTCCTTTCTTTGAAGTATCTCCATGGTCCCAGGGTAAACACTGCCCTCAGGCACAAAGCAGCCCAGAATACAACTCCAAAAGTTATGGCCCAGTAAATGCCGTTTACAATCCTCAAAATTTCCGGCCACCTGCCAAAGCCAAAGGCCTCAGCCAGCACTCTCTCCAGGTTGCCGTTTACTGTTTCCACAATTAATTCTCCGCCATACAGTACTACAAAAGCATCTGCAAACAGCGCCAGCCCTACAACTCCGAGAGACGCCCGGCTGACTTTTCCGGTTCCTAAAGAGATTACGGGAAGCAGGGGCAGAAGTAATGCAGCCAGCCCCAGGAGCAACGCCAGCCCCGTCCAAATCAGGAGAAACATCCCGCTGTTTCTCAAAGTGTAAAAATTAATGGCCTCTCTTCCTTCCGGAGTATACCCCAATACTTTTTCCTTATCTATAGTAAACTCATATTTGCGGTATTGAGGGCCGGAAAATAAAATCCCATAGTATACATAATCACTTCCATACTGAGAAGCGATTGGATCCTCTCCTTCCAAAACCTGATTGAAGATTCCCTTATTTTCTTCCAGAGAGCGGACACCTTCCGGATTTCCTTCTGCGCCATCATAGGTACACCTTCCCATCTGGTCAAAGAAGATTCTGACCCGCACCTGATTTTCTTCATTTAAAGGCGGATTTTCCCCTGAGATAACCCGGCCGTTTTCATCTGATACCCGGGTGTTTTGGACTCCTCCCATGGTTCCCAGAGCTTCCTTCCAGGAATCGCCTCTCGCGTCAATGTATCCGCGAATCTCTTCCAAAAGGCCTGTGTCCATATAAAAGCTTCCTTCCTCACAGACTGCCTCCTGACTATCTGAGCTTTCGTCTCTAATTTGGACAATAATCGTATTCTCCAAAAGGTCCTCCAGCTCCGGTACAAATACCTGGGACGGCCGAAGCTTCCTGCCCTGCTGTTCCTGGGCCTCCTCCAGCCACATGGCATATCCGGCAAACTGAGCCTGCACAGCTAAATTTTCCACCATATTCTGGCGGGTATATTCCATCTCACTTTCCTGGCGCTGCTCTTTCCAGTATGCCGCCCTCTGCCAGATATAGGGGTAGGCGCTGACCATCCATGCCGCTGCCCCTATAATCAGCAGCCATGTAATAAAGATTCCTAATCTATGCTTGTTTTTCAATTTTGTATCCAACTCCCCACACCACCTTTAAATATTTTGGCTCTTTCGGATTTACCTCTATTTTCTCCCGGATGTTGCGGACGTGGACCATGACCGTATCCGTGTTTACTGCCCTTTCATTCCAGACCCGCTCATAAATTTCGTCCGCCGAAAACACTCGTCCGGGATTTTTAATCAGCAGCAATAAAATTTTAAATTCCATAGGAGTAAGCCGAACCGGACCATTATCTGCCACAACCTCAATGGTCTCCTCGTTAACTTCCAGCCCTCCGATCCGGTGTATCTTTCCGGTCTCAGGCTCCTGCCTTTCTAACCGTTCCATAAAACGTTTGTACCGGCGGAGCTGAGAACCGACTCTTGCCAGCAGCTCCATGGGGGTAAAAGGCTTGGTAACATAATCATCTGCTCCCATATTCAGGCCCATGATTTTGTCTACTTCCTCGGATTTGGCTGACAGGAAGATCACCGGAATATCCCATTTTTCCCGGAGGCGGATTACCATAGTAATACCGTCCATTCTGGGCATCATAATATCCACAATGGCCAGATGAATTTCTTCCTTTTCCAGTATTTCCAGCCCTTCTATACCGTCCGCCGCCTGAAATACCGTATAGTTCTGGCTTTTTAAAAAGATTTCAATTCCTTCCCGGATCTCTTTATCATCTTCCACCAATAATATGCGGTTTGCTTCCATCTCTGTCTTCCTTTCGCCCGTTCCTAGTGTTCTGTCTCTGATCTCTTCGGGTTAGTATAGCATGGAAGCTGTCCCCTGTGCACGTTTTTTTGTTTCCACTGACGAAACGTGTCCATGCAGGCATCCGCAAACATCATAGAAATGATAAAGATGGTTACTGTCATGGTTCCGTAGGCAGCATAGCGTAATAGTTCCTGGTACATTTTAGAATCCCCCCTTCCTTTGATGGCTATAATATACCGCCTGTTTTGGAAGAGGGGCTATAGAAAAAATGAAAGATTTTCTAAAGATTTATCAGATACATAATAGAATGTTACATTCTTTACTTCAACATTTCTCCATACCTTCCTAAGAAGCTTTGAGTCCGTTCATTATCAGAGGCAAATACCTCTTCAGGAGCGCCTTCCTCTACGATTACTCCGTCAGCCATGAAGATAACCCGGTCAGAAATATCCCGGGCAAAAGCCATTTCGTGGGTGACAATTACCATAGCAATGTTCAGATCCGCCAGGGAGCGGATAACCTTCAATACCTCGCCTGTAAGTTCCGGATCCAAAGCAGACGTTGGTTCGTCGAAGAACAGGATCTGCGGATTTAAAGCAAGGGCTCTGGCAATGGCAACCCGCTGGCACTGTCCCCCGGAAAGCTGGCAGGGATAGGCGTCTGCTTTGTCCTCCAGGCCCATCTTCTTCAATAGATTTTTTGCCTCAGACATCACCTGATCCCTGTCCCGCTTCTGAACATGTATGGGGGCGTCAATGATGTTTTTCATAACCGAATAATGAGGAAACAGGTTGAAATTTTGAAATACCAGGCCATACAGCCTCTGAATTTCCTTTAATTCTTTTTTGGGCGCGTAATAAATAGTGCCGTTTTCATCGGACCAGACTGCTTTGGTTCCCCGATATAAAATCTCGCCCCTGTCCATAGTTTCCAACATAGTTGCACAACGGAGCAAGGTGGATTTTCCAGATCCCGACGGCCCGATAATGGAGAGGATTTCGCCGTCTTTTACCGACAGAGAAATGTCTTTTAGCACCTGGACTTTTCCAAAGGACTTTTCAATGTGGTTCATCGTTAATATGCTCATAATGCCTCCCTAGCGATAGTAATCCAGTTTCTTTTCCAGCATCTCCATAGCCAGAGCCACAATCAGGTTAAAGATATAATAGAAAATACCGGCAGCCACAAAGGGGATCATGGTTCCCTTTGCCGCCAGGGCCTTGGCTACCGTAAACATCTCCATGACGCTTAAGGTAAATGCCAGAGAGGTATCTTTTACCAGCGTAATAATCTCATTGGTTACTGACGGAAGAATCCTCTTGATCACCTGGGGCAGGATAATCTTAAAAAAGGTCTGGGTACGGCTGTAGCCCAAAATCCGGGCCGCCTCATACTGGCCCATGGGCATGGACTGGATGCCGCTACGGTATATCTCCGCAAAATATGCGGCATAGTTGATAACAAAGCCGATAAACACCGCCCAAAGCCGGTAGCTGTTGCCGATACGGATTCCAAACAGATAGAACGGACCAAAATAAACTACCATAAGCTGGAGCATCAGCGGGGTTCCCCTCATAATCGATATGTAGCCCTTGGTCACATTGCGGATCACCGGGTTTTTTGACATCCTTCCAAAAGATATCAGCAGCCCCAGAGGCAGAGAAAATACCAGAGTCACTACAAAGATCTGGATACTGACTCCCATTCCTCCCATTAATTGTTTCATCATCTGGCTGATGCTCATACTCTACTCCTGTTACATTAAAAATTTTTTGCCGGCAGCGCGTCCGCCGCCGGGCCCATGAAGGTTTACTTGCCAACCGTGGTTACGTCAGTACCGAACCACTTCTCAGAGATTGTCTTTAATGTGCCGTCTGCGGCCATCTCTTCCAAAGCGCCCTGAACCTTGTCCCGCAGCTCTGTATTCCCTAACTGGAAGCCAATTCCGTAAACCTCAGAAGAAATAGACTCTTCCAGGATCACAAAATCTGAATTTCTCTCCTGGATCATGTAACCGGCTACGGTAACATCCATGGCAATGGCATCTACTGCGCCCTGCTCCAGATCCATAAACGCCGTGTTGTAATCCGGGGTTACCACCAGTTCCTTAAAGGTCCCGGCAAGCTCAGGCATATCGGCCAGGGCTGCCTGTGCAGAGGAATCTACCTGAACTTCCACTACTTTCCCTGCCAAATCTGCCAGAGTGGCAATGCCGGAATCCGGCGCTACTACGAAAATCTGTGTATTATCCATGTAGGGCTCAGACCAGGTATAATTTTCTTCACGGCCGTTCATGGTAAAACCGTTCCAGATACAGTCAATATTGCCGGTCTCCAGCTCCATGTCCTTGGCATCCCAGGCAATGGGCTGAGGCTGATAGGTCAAACCTAAGCGGTTGGCAACCTCCTGTGCCAGCTCCAAATCAAATCCCGTATATTCACCGTCATCACCCAAAAATCCCATGGGCGGGAAATCCTGATCAAATCCAACGATAAAGGTTCCGCCTTCTGCTTTGCTTTCCACAGCCTCTGTCTCTTCGGCTTCTGACTCAGCTGCTGTTGTAGTCTCCGCGGGGGCTGCTGTGGTTTCTGCCGGAGCTGCTGTGGTCTCTGCCGGAGCTGCTCCAGTTCCGCATGCGGCTAAGGACATTGCCATAGCGGCAACGGTCATCATACTTACCAATCTTTTTTTCATAATTTATTCCTCCTCATCAGCCAAATTTCTTTCTCGGTTTCTTTGGCATATTACTATAGTAGCATACTAAAGCAGTGATGTAAAGAGGAAACTAAAAAACCGAAATTCCTCTGTCCGCCGGTACGCTATCAGATAGCCTATATTAGGAACCACCCCGCAAATCACGGCTTTCAACAGGAAACCGCCAATGTCCCCCCTTGTCATGCGGCACAGCAGCCATGTAATTATCCCTACAGCTACGGTGACTGCCAGATACTTCATATAGCGTATGAAATATTTTCTGAGCACCATATTCAATCCGCGGCGGTAAAGAATCCAGGGTTCAAACCAAAACGGGAGCGCCAGCGTGCTGATGAGTGTCCCGGTCATAATCCCCTCAATTCCCCATTTCCGGGCCAGAATTATAGAGATAACCAGATTAAAGACGGCCTCCAGTATTGCTTTATACCGGTCATCCCAGAACAAGCCCAAAACACTTTTCATATTAAGCACAGGAGTACGCATATTGGTTACATAAAAGTTTACTACAATCAGCATAACCGCTGGTCCGGACAATAAATACCCTCTGCCCAGCCAAATGTCAATAAAAGGATCATAGAGGCAAAACAGGCAAATACTCATCCAGCCAAAAAGCCAGGCCGAAAAAAAATCAAGCTGGGAAAAAGCATTCTGTTTGCGCTTCTCTGTTTCTGTGGCAGCCATATTCCCCAACACAGGGGTTATGGCGTCAAAAAGCGCGCCAGTCATGATATTCAAGAAACGCCGTATCATCATATAGTTGGAGTACAGGCCGGCTGTCGCAATTCCTACAAATTTTGAAATCAGCAGATTGTCCGTATTAAATACTGCCACGCTTCCGATACGGTGGATGAGCAAGGCGCGCACATTGCGGCTAATCTCATCCAGAGTCTCCTTGGGAAGAGGGCGGATGTCCTTTTCCCGCAGGCAGGGGTAGAGCTTGTCTGTTTTTACCGAGATCAAGGAATTCTGAATATTATCCTCCTTGGGAGCCACCAGTTTCCCGCTTGAGAGCCACCTGGAAGTTTCCACCTTGAGAGCCACCCTGGACACAAGATATAGTAGTACTGCCTCTGTTGCTTAAAAATACAACAGAGGCAATAACATGTATAGCTTATTCAGACGATCATGATTCTATTTCGTCAACAAGCTTTTTCAGTTTCTTTGAATCATACAGCTTTCTCAGGTTTGTTTCATTTGTAGGGATTTCATAGGCATTATGGATAATCCTGTCCATGATGGAATCTGCCTGCGTTCCGCCGCCGAGCCTGCCATGCCATTCATCGACAGGATACTGTCCGACAAAGACGGTGGAATGATTCCCGCTGCGCTGTTCAAACAGCTCATAGAGGTTCTTGGCGTCTTTTTCGGAAATTTTGTAATTAAGCCACTCATCAAGGATAAGGATCTGATAGTTGCCGATCCTTTTCCTGTATTTTGTAAGCTCCCTGAGGTTGTCGTTCTGATTCTCAAAGTTACGCATCAGGTCAGGCATCCTGATATACAAAACCCTGTAAGTTTGTCTGCACGCTTCCACGCCAAGGGCGCATGCAAGGTAAGTCTTTCCAGCGCCGGTCGGTCCTGTGATGACAAGATTTGTTGCATTGGAAACAAATCCCATTGTGGCCAGATTCAGGATCGTGGACTTTTTTATCTGTCTGGAATCGTAATCCAATGATTCCAAGCTTGCGCTAGGATATTTAAAGTAAGCATTCCTGATCAGTCTGTTTATGAGCCTGTTCTCCCGTTCCTGTATCAGTGTTTCCAGAAGCAGTTCCAAACGCTTTTCGTAGCTTAGATCCACAAGTTTTATATCTTTTTCCTGCATTTCTATGATTCTTGCAAGGTCGCTTAATTCTAATACCGATAAACTCTTTTTTATTTCAATGTTCATTTGTCGTCTCTCCTTTTTTTGTAATAATCTGCGCCTCTGACAATTCCGAATTTCTGATTGTTTTCCTTGAACTCTGTGAGTTCTTTTACACTGTTTATGCTCCTGGCATGGGAATAGATAGTCTTATAATAAGGCATATGGGATTGCCTGAGCGCTTTATCACATGCTTTTTCAAGGACTTCCGGTGTATAGATATCCGCTATGGAAAGTATGGCTCTTGCTGTCTGCATGGGTTGTTCTTTCACTTTTGCCTCGTCAAACATCCTGCGGATTACCTCAAATGTTTTGGGGCCTGTTTCCCTTGCTTTGTCACAGAGAGCTTCCACTGACAGATTTTTTTTGAGCGGCAAAGGAAGATGGGCTTGCTCTGTCCGCATACCGTTTGTCATATGTTTGGAAAGTATCGGATGCTTTGCTATCTCTGTTCTGTTATAATAGATAAATACAAGATGGCTGTTAAATTTGATATCCACCTTGTATCCGATATACCTGTATGGAACGGAATACTGACCTTTGTTCCACCATATATGAGAGTTGCTGCCGACTTTATGCCCATAAGACCATTCACAGACTTCATAGGGAATAAGCGGCAGGGCTCTCAAGTATGGTTTTTCTTCCGTTTCAAAGATGCTCCGGCGGCTTCCGGGACGCTTCTGGAAAGGCTTGTCATTGAATTCTTTTACCGCTTTTCGGATTCCGGCATTTAATGCGGCTAATGATGGGAAGGTATCATTTCTGAGTTTTGCGATAACAGCCGTGGCAATCTTACCCACACTCCCTTCCACACTTGCTTTCTGCTTTGGCTTTTTGACGCCTGTTGGCATGATAGCTACGGAATAATACTCGCCAAGAGAAAGATACGCCTCATTTAGTATGATCTCACCTCTTTTAGGATGTGAGGTCACTCCGGTTTTTAAGTTATCACAGACAACTTTTACCGGTGTCCCGCCAAAAAACCGGAACATGTTTACATGACAGGAAAGCCATGCTTTTTCATCCATACTGGCTGCGGCTTCCACATAGCTTATCCGGCTGTAGGGCATAGTTGCAACAAACAGGTATGCTGTTATACGTTCCCCGGTATCCGGCTCCGTATAGCTCATTGCAGGGCCGGACCAGTCAACTTCAATCTCTAATCCGGGTTTGTGTTCTAT